>JAJYRQ010000050.1 GCA_021794015.1 Deltaproteobacteria bacterium
CGATCTCCCGCGGAACTCCGGGATACTCAGGCATCCTTCCCAGTCGTCGAGCTTGCGCTGCTCGACCATCGTGAGCTTAGGGTTGATGAGAAAGGTCAGCGGGACTGCCTCGGCGCGCGGGTAGCGCGGGTTGTCGGCGACTTCGAGCACCGCGACTGCCAAGCCGACGTGGACCTGCGGCGCGGCCAGGCCGACGCCGTCGTACTCGTGCATCGTCTCGACCATGTCGTCGAGCAGCTTCTGGAACTCGGGACTGGCGATCTGCTCCGCAGTTACGCTTTTGGCCCGTCCCCTAAGCACGGGATGGCCGAGCCGAGCCACCTTAAGGATCATCGCTTATGCTGCCGCCTTATGCTGCTACCGGGGCTCCCGCCTCGATCCAATTTAGCCGCCCAAGCCCGGCGCGCCAAGGCGCTTAGCCAGCCCCGGCCGTACCATCCGCGGCAAGCCCATCGGCGCGCCGTGCGCCGCTTTAAGCCTTCGAACAAAAGCCGCGGCGGCGCCCCCGGGAAGAAAAACGCGTTGGCGAACTGGACCGACCCGGGGTCGGTAAGCGGTCCGCTTGCGCGCGGCGAGGGGCCGACAAGCCATCCCTGGTAACCTGCGCTCTCCAGTTGCGCAACGAGCCGCTCGGGTGTTGCGCCGAAGCGGGCCAGATGCGGCCGGCTCAGCTCCACCAGCAAAAGCGGGCGCCATCTGCTTAGCGCACCGCGCGCTCCCGCAAGCGCCTGCGGCTCCGCTCCCTGCAAGTCGAGCTTGACAAAATCGATCCGCTGAAGGCCTTTTTCCTCCACGTAGCGGTCGAGCGCGACGGCCGGTGCCGTAGCCGCCAAAGCTGCCTCTGCGGCTGGCGCGGCTATCTCCCAGGCGCCCGAGTTATCCGGCACCTCGGGCGGAAGCTCAAGGGCGAGCGTGGAGGCCTCATGCCACAGGGCGGCGCGGTTGAGCCTGACGTTCGAGAGCCGATTGATCGCGACGTGGCGCTCAAGCAGCGTGAAGTTGGCCGGCGCGGGCTCGAAACTGTGCACGCTACCGCCGGCACCAACGGCGGTAGCGGCAAGCAGGGTGTACTCGCCCCAGTGCGCGCCGCCGTCGATTACAGTCATTGCGGGCCTGAGCAGCCGGCTCAACAGGAAGCATTCGGTCGGTTCCGAGACACCGTGGAAATAGATTTGCCGGCCCACGAGGTCCCCCAAGCCGCAAGAGATCAGGCAGCCGTTGGGCAGCCGGGTGCGCAGCGCCGAGCCGGCAAGCCTCGGCCCCCATCGCTCGACGGCGCGCGAAAGGCGCTCCGCTTTGCGTCCGCTTGCGGCCCACGCCCGCAGGAGCTGGCGCATAAGCAGGCGCGCCGGCAAGGCCGGCGGCTTGCCGGGCGGGCCTAAGCCGGCTGCTTGCTGGGCTGCGGCAATGACGTCAACGCTCATGAGGCCTGAGGCGCTCGCTGCGGCAGCAGCCGCAATCGCGTATGCAGCCCTCGACTTCGAGGGTCTGCGGCCGAGTTCGCGGCGACTCCCGGCAATCCCCGTTGAGGTCTGTATATCATAGGGACAAATTCGTGGTCGCTAAATGCCTTGCCGTGTCGTTCGCGCGTGGCCTGCAACGAGGCTCACAGTGGCGCTCGCTTCCCTTCCTTCTTCCAGAGCGGTGGGGCAAGGTCAGGATGGGCGTGCGACGACCAACCACAATAACGCCGAGATTTGGCAGACTGACAGCCGCAAGGCTACCGGCGCCCGCGCCGGCGCTGTAGGCTGGTAACGCGGCGCCTGGGCGGCAAGCGGCAGTTTGCCGCCGGCAAAGGGCCGAAGCGGGGCAGACGGGTTTAGGCGCCGTTGAGGGGCAGGAGTGCATGGGCCTAACACACAGGATCAAGGGCGGCGGCGGCCTTGCGCTGGCGGTGCGCGAGGCGGGCCAACTGGCCGGGCAGCCGATTCTCTTCATCCACGGTTTTTCGCAAAGCGGTCTTTGCTGGCGGCGGCAATTCGCCGGCTCGCTTGCCGAGGAGTTCCGTTTGCTTGCCGTCGACCTGCGCGGCCACGGCGAATCCGAAAAGCCGCAAGCGATGGAACACTACGCCGACGCGCAGCTTTGGGCCGACGACATCGCGGCGATAATCGATACGCTTAAGCTTAAGCACCCGGTGCTCGTCGGCTGGTCCTACGGCGGCTTCGTGATTGGCGACTACCTGCGCGCTTACGGCCAGGCCCGCGCCGGCGCGATCAACTTTGTCGGCGCGGCCGTCAAGAGCGGCAGCGAGGCGGCCGGCAAAATGCTCGGCGCAGGTGCCGCCTATTTCAGGGGGATGGTCGCCGAGGAGCTGGAAGTCAACATCGCGGCGAGCCGCGGCCTGCTTGCCGCATGCACCGCCCGCGCCATGGAGCGCGTCGAGTTCGAAACGATGCTCGCGGCCAGCATGGTGGTGCCGCCCGGCGTGCGCCGCGGACTTTTGCGCCGGCGTCTTGATTATGACGACGTTTTGGCTAAGATTTCGGTTCCCGTCTTGGTGACTCAGGGAATGCAGGACAGGGTGGTGTTGCCCGCGATGGCGGAGCATATCGTCGGGCTGGTTCCCGGCGCCGAAAAATCGTTTTACCAGAGCGTCGGCCACGCGCCGTTCATCGAGGCCACCGAGCGCTTCAACCGCGAACTAGGCGAATTGGCGCGTCAGGCAGGTGGCGGCGTACGGCCGAGCGGCTGCAAAGCGGAGGAAGGCTGATGGGTGAGCGGTTCATTCGCCCCAAGATAACGGTACGCAGCACCGGAATCCCCGGCCGCCACATCGCCACCGCCCGCGCCAACCACGTGGTGGTCGACGACGGAGCGGCCCACGGCGGCCCGGGCGAGGCGGTGGGTGCCTCCGAGTTGTTTCTCATGGGAATTGCCACCTGCGCAACCATGATGATGGAGCGGATCGCCTGCGCCGAGGGCCTCGACCTTCAACGGGTCGAGGTTGAGATGGAAAGCCTCTTCGATATGGAGGCCAAACGCAGCGGGCCGCCGGTCCTCGACCGTGCGCGGATAGTCTTTCGCATGGCCGGGATCGACGAGACCAAGGCGCGCGAAATGGTCGAGGCCTACAAGCGTTACTGACCGCTCTATGGATCGGTCGCCGTGGCGACCGCCGACACTACGGTCGAGGTTGAGGTGTTGCCGGAAGAGAGCGCCACCGACGCTACCTTAAGAGAGGTGGCGTCAGCGGGCAGGGCTTAGGCAGCGCCTCACCAGACCGGCCGCCTCGAGCCGGCATGGCCCAGGCTGCATGCGGGCGGCATGCGTCAGCCTCTCGCGCCTCTCCAAGTTGCGCTTTCGCTGGTCTAGAATTGGGTTGCAGTGCGCTGGACAGTAGACAAAATCCGCCGGTCGTTTCTCGACTTCTTCAGGGAGCGGGGGCATCTTATCGCGCCCTCGGCGCCGCTTATTCCAAAGGACGATCCGACGTTGCTGTTCACCAATGCCGGAATGGTGCCGTTCAAGGATTTCTTCCTGGGCGTGCGCAAGGCGCCGTCGTCCCGGATTGCCGATTGCCAGAAATGCCTGCGCATTTCCGGCAAGCACAACGATCTCGACGCCGTCGGGCGCGACTCGTACCATCACACCTTCTTCGAGATGCTCGGCAACTGGTCGTTCGGGGATTACTACAAGCGCGAGGCGATCGCTTTTCACTGGGAGCTGGTGACGGGCGTCTGGGAGATTCCGAAGGATCGGCTCTGGGCCACGGTTTACCAGGACGACGACGAGGCGGAGCGGTGCTGGCTTGAGGAAGGCTTTTTGCCGGCGCAGCGCGTGCTCCGCTTCGGCGAAAAAGACAATTTCTGGCAGATGGGAGAGACCGGGCCATGCGGCCCCTGCTCGGAAATCCATATCGACCGCGGCGAAGAGGCATCCCGCCTCTGGTGCGCCCATCGGGACCGCCAATGCGGCGTCAACGTTGACGGCTGCGCCCGGTTTATCGAGCTTGCCAATCTGGTCTTCATCCAGTACGACCGCGACGCCGCGGGCCGGCTGACACCGCTGCCGATGAAGCACGTTGATACGGGAACCGGACTTGAGCGGGTCGCCGCAGTGCTGCAAAGCCTCGAGACAGGGAAACTGCTCGGCAATTACGAAATCGACCTGTTCGAGGAGATTATCCTCGGAATTGTGGGCTTCACTGGCGTTGCCGGTAAGAAGAAGCGCTACGGACAAGGCGGCGAGGCGGACGTTTCCTTCCGGCTGATTGCAGACCATGCTCGCGCCATAACGTTCTTGCTCGCCGAAGGGCTCGTTCCTGGCAATGCGGAGCGTGCCTACGTGCTGCGTCGGCTGATCCGTCGAGCCGCAGTTCACGGCCGCCGGCTGGGCATCCGCGAGCCCTTCCTGGAGGGTCTGTGCGCGCTAGTTATCCAGTGGATGAGCCGAATGGCAATTGGGGACGAACTGTACCCCGAACTCTACCTTCGCCGGGTGAGAATACTGGAGCAGGCCGCTGCCGAGGAGGCGCGGTTCGCCGAGACGCTTGACCGCGGCCTTGAGCTCCTCGACGCCGAACTCAAGCGCCTGGCTGGCACAACCGAAACGCGGCTTTCCGGCGGCTTTGCCTTTACGCTTTACGACACCTACGGCTTCCCGCTCGATCTGACCCAAGACATCGCACACGAACATGAATTTCAAGTAGACGTTGAAGAATTTAACCGGCTGATGCGCGAGCAGCAGGAGCGTGGGCGCGCCGCGCGCAAAGGCGCGGCTCTCGCACCCGAGCTCAAGCTTGGCGCTAAGGTGGCCTCCCGTTTTATCGGCTACGACCGCCTCGACGCCGAATCCGAGGTCGTGGCGGTTGCGCCGGTAGAAGACGCAAAGCTCGTGGTCGTGACCGCCGAGACGCCATTCTATCCTGAGGGCGGCGGCCAGGTCGGAGATCGCGGGATTATCGAGGCCGAGTCCGGCGCGGTGATCGACGTTGAGGATACGCGCAAAGCCGACGGCGCGATTTACCATATCGGTCGGCTCACGGCGGGCGAGGCCGGCGCGTTGGCTAAGGGTGCTCGCGCGCGCCTTAGGATCGACGCGCGGCGGCGGCGCGAGGCGATGCTCAACCATTCGGCGACCCACGTGCTTCATTGGGCGCTGCGCGAGATCGTCGGCCCGCAGGTGCGACAGGCGGGCTCGCTGGTTGCGCCCGAGCGGCTGCGCTTTGATTTCACCAGCACGGGTCCGGTCTCCCAGGAGCAGTTGCAGAGAATCGAAGACGAGATCAACGCGCGGCTGCGCGAAAACGGTGAAGTCACAACCGTCGAGATGCCGTTCGACGAGGCGATCCGGGCCGGCGCGCTGGCGTTTTTCGCCGACAAGTACGGCGCGGTGGTGCGCGTGGTGAAGATTGGCGACTTCTCCGTCGAACTGTGCGGCGGCACACACGTAAGGCGCACCGGCGAGGTTGGTTTCCTCAAGCTGCTCGCGGAGTCGGGAGTTGCCGCCGGCGTACGCCGAATCGAAGCGCTTACCGGCGCGCGGGCGCTCGAGGCGGTGCGCCGCCAGGAGCGGCTGCTGGAGGAAATCGGCGAGCAGCTTGGCACGCGCGGCCCCGACGCGGTCGACCGCCTGGCCCGGCTCATCGCGCGCGAAAAAGAGCTGAACCGCCGAATGCGCGCAATGGAAGAAAAGCTCATCGCAGGCCGGCAGGGCCAGGCGGGCGAGGAGGAGGTGCGCGAAGTCAAAGGTGTGCGGGTGGTCACTCGGCGGGTCGAGGGGGTCGAGCAGCGCGCCCTGGGAGCGCTCGCCGACCAGCTCAAGGAGCGGTACCGGCCGGCGGTGGTCGCCGTCGGCTCAGACCTCGGCGAGCGGGCGGCATTGGTGGTTGCGGTTGCCGAGCAACTGGTTGGGCGGGTGAGCGCGGGCGAGATCGTGCGGCAGATCGCGCCGCTGATTGACGGGGCCGGCGGAGGGCGGCGCGATTTTGCGCAGGCCGGAGGCCGTAAGACCGCGGCACTCGGCAAGGCGCTGGGACACGTCCGCGACCTGGTTGCGGGTTTACTTGACGGCAGTGCAAAGCTTTGATTCGGCGCCGCGAGCAGATAAAATCAAGGGCGGCTCCGGTATGAGCGGAGAGCCGGCCAAGAGTGCGGGCGCGGCACAGAGACCGAGAGCGGGCAAGGTTGGACAAGGCCAATTCTCAGCCGTCGTTTGGCGATTCCCTGGAACTGCATTTCAGCGATCCTCGCTCGTTTAGCGCCTTGGTCGGCCACAACGACGCCAACGTCCGGCTGATCGAGCAGGCGCTCGGAGTGACTATCGGCGTCAACGGGGCCGCTCTGAGGATAAGCGGCGATAGCAACGCCCAGGCGCTGGCCGGCAAGCTGCTAAGCGAACTCTACGAAGTGCTGCGCCGCGGCCGGCCCATCTACCCCGGCGACGTCGAACACGCCCTGCGCATGCTGGCGGCCGACCACGACGCGGAAATCCAGACAATCTTCCTGGACACGGTTTTCATCTCGGCCCATCGGCGCGTCATCTCACCCAAGAGCGTCAACCAGAAACTCTACATCGACGCCATCCGCCAGTACGACATCGTCTTCGGCATCGGTCCGGCCGGCACCGGCAAGACCTACCTGGCGATGGCGATGGCGCTCTCGGCCTTGATGAAAAACCAACTCGCGCGCGTGGTGCTGTGCCGGCCGGCGGTCGAGGCGGGCGAGAAACTCGGCTTTCTTCCCGGCGACCTCGCCGAGAAGGTGAATCCCTACCTGCGCCCGCTTTACGACGCGCTGCACGACATGGTCGAGTTCGACCGGGCGCGGCGGATGGTCGAGCGCGGGACCATCGAGGTGGCGCCGCTGGCCTTCATGCGCGGCCGCACGCTCAACGATTCGTTCGTCATTCTGGACGAGGCGCAGAACACCACCTCGGAGCAGATGAAGATGTTTCTCACCCGGCTCGGCTACAACTCCAAGGCGGTGATCACGGGAGACATAACCCAGATTGATCTTCCGAGCGGCAAGCTTTCGGGGCTGAAGGAAGCGCGCATGGTGCTTGCAGAGACGCCCGGGATCAAGTTCGTCTACTTCAACGAGCGCGACGTTGTGCGCCATCGCCTGGTCCAGGCGGTGATCGCGGCCTACGAGCGGGCCGCGCAGGGCGAGACCGGAGCAGCCGGCGGCGGCGCCCAGGGCGATTCGAACTAGGCCGTGGCGGTGGCAGTGCGATGCGAGGCGGCCGGCGGCCGGGCGCTGGCTGCAAAACTGCGCGCCGCAGCGCAGGCGCTGCTCAGGCAGTGCGGCCTGGGCGGCTGCGAGCTTTCGCTGGCGCTCATCGACGATTCGGCGATGCGGTGCCTGAACGCCCGCTTTCGCGGCAAGGACCGCGCCACCGATGTTCTTTCGTTCGGCCAGTCACAGGGCGAGGCGGGCGCTCTGCCCCTCAGGCAAAGCCGCGACCCGGGCGGCCCGCCCACGGTCTTGGGAGACATCGTGATTTCGCTGGAGACGGCGTGCCGCCAGGCGCGCCATCTCGGGGTCCGCCCCTTCGAGCGGCTTCGCCGGCTGGTGATCCACGGCTTACTCCATCTCTTGGGCTACGACCACGAAGGGTCGCCGGCCGGAGCGCGGCGGATGTATCGGCGCGAGCGCGAGCTTCTCGCTGCGCTGGCGGCGCGCCGGCGCCCTCGCGCTCGGGTGCGCCTGGCGGTTTCGCCCAAGCGGGCGGCGCGCCGTTAAGGGGCCGTGAAGGCGCTCCAACTTCCGGGCGGCGCGTTGACTCATTTCACCCGCTCGCGGGCCGGAGCGAGCGCGCTCGACAGTTTGGCTGCGATCCTGCGCGGACAGGTGATTCGGGCCAGCCGCAGGATGGTGCGCGGTGGGACTTCGGTGGTTTGCCTGTTCGATCTCAGGCTGGAGGAGCTTAAGGAGCTGCTTAAGCCGGCCAATCGGCGCCGCTACCAGCCTTGCGGCCTGGCCATCGATCGGCGCTACGCCTTTATGCGCGGGGCGCGGCCGGTGATCTATCTGCCGGCGGGCGAGGCGCAGCGGCTGCTGGCGGCGCAGGAGTTGTGGCGCGCGGTGAGTCTCGACCTTGCGCGCCGGCCCGGAGTAGATTGGACGTTTGAGCGCGAGTGGCGCCTGCCGGGCGACCTCGTGCTGTGTCCCTCGCAAACCGTTGTCCTGGTCGAGAGTTGGCGCGACGCGGACGAGGTGTACGAACGTTTTGACGGCCAGCCGCCGTGCGCCGGAGTGATACCATTAAGGGGAATATTTTCAGCGCCGTAGAAAAGCTGGCGCTTAACCCGGGCCGCTCGGCGCTTGGCGTTCTAAGCGGGCTTTTGCTGGCCTTGTCTTTTCCCAAGGCGGAGGTCGGACTGCTGGCGTGGGTCGGGCTGGTGCCGCTGGTGGAGGCTTGCAGTGCGGCCCCGCTGGGCCGGGTCTTTCGGCTGGGCTGGCTTCAGGGCTTCGTTTTCAACCTGGCCTCGCTCTACTGGATTGTGATCACGCTCGATCGGTTTGCCGGACTCAAGCCAATCTTTGCTGTGATACCGCTTGTGCTGTTGGCCGCGCTGCTCGCATTGTACACCGCGCTGGCGACCTGGGCGGCGGAATTTACGGCGCGCCGGCTTTCCTTGTCGATCGGGTTCACTTGGCCGCTGGCCTGGACTGCAGCCGAGTGGCTTCGCACCTACTTTCCGATCGGGTTTCCGTGGAACCTGCTCGGCTACAGCGCCTATCGCAATCTGGAGGTGATACAGGTTGCCGAGCTGACGGGCATCTACGGCGTGTCGGCGCTGATTGTCTTTTTCAACTGCGTGTTGTGGATGGTCGTGTTTCGCCGCCAGACGCGCCGGGAGCAGACGCTGGCGCTTGGGACGTTGACCTTTGTGATGGTGGCTGTGGTCTTTTTCGGAGCGGCGCGTCTTCGCGAGCTGCGGGCCATGACTTCGGCGGGTTCGCTCAAGGTGGGGATGGTCCAGGGAAACATCCCGCAGGGTCTTAAGTGGGACCCGGGCTTTCTGGCCTCAAGTTTTGAGGTCTACGCCGAGCAGACACGCTTTGCCGCGCGCGCGGGCGCGCAGTTGGTCATCTGGCCGGAGACGGCGGCGGCCTTTCTCTTCCAGGCTTCCGACCGCTATCCGGCGGGGCTGGCGCTGGACGCCGTCTACCGGGCTCGGCTGCTTGCTTTGGCTCGGGAGGCACGGGCGCCGATCCTTTTCGGCGCTCCCGCGCTGGCCAAGGCGGACGACAGCGAGGCCGGGTTCTATAACCGCGCCTACCTGGTTTCGGCAGCCGGCACGGTGGTGAGCTACTACGATAAGATGCAGCTCGTCCCGTTTGGCGAGTACGTGCCGCTGGCGCCGCTGCTCGGCACTTTCGTCAAGCGCCTGGTGCATGGCTTCGGCGATTTGCGGGCAGGCAAGCGACAGACAATCTTTGCCGTGGGCGGGGCGCGGCTGGCGGTGTTGATTTGCTACGAAAGCATCTTTCCCGAACTCGCGCGTGCCGCGGCGCTCAAGCACGCCGATCTCCTGGTCAACATCACCAATGACTCATGGTACGGCCGAAGCTCGGCGCCTTACCAGCTTTTGGCGATGGCGGCGGTGCGGTCGGTGGAGACGCGGCTGCCGATGGTGCGCGTAGCCAACACCGGGATAAGCGCGGTCATTCAGCCGACCGGAGAGACAACGGCGCAAACGCCGCTTTTCAGCCGCGGTACGGAGGTGGAAACCGTCGCCTTGGCGCGCGCCGCCACCTTTCACACCTTGGTTGGCGACCTGTTTGCGGAGGCTTGTCTTGTCGGCGCGGCGGTTCTCGCCCTGCTCGGCTGGCTTAGGCCCCGGCGCAGCATGACCGTGTAGGCAGTTGGGAGGCGGCGGGTTTTGGATGGCTCGGGCCGGCATACTCTTGCTGGGCCGCTTTAAGCGGGGAATACCGACCGGTTGCAGTCGCCGGCGCGATCCGACAAGCGTTAGCGGTGTGAGCTTAAGTTCGGCGCCTTTGGCCGGCGCGCCGGGTGCGGCGCACGGCGCTTTCGGCTCGGCTCATCGGGAGATGCCGCGCCGGGAGGGGCCGCTTGCTGCCTTGCCACGATGGCCGGTCGGCCCCGGCGCCGACTCAGCCGTCCAGCGCCGCAAGCCGCTTTTCAAAGACGGCCAGCGTCTCGGCGTCGAACAGCACAAACTCGACCCGTTTGAGGGGCGAGCCGGCGCGGAGATGGCGGCGGACCTCATCAAGCATGATCCGGGCGCATTCGCCAACCGGGAAGCCGGCCACCCCGGTGCCGATCGCGGGAAAGGCGATCGATTGGAGACCGTGCTCGCCGGCCAGCCTAAGCGTGTCGCGTACCGAGGCGCTCAGGCTCGCCGCAGTCGTGCGCCCGCCAAGCCGCATGCTGGCGGCATGAATCACGTAGCGTGCCGCCAGCGCGCCGGCACCCGTGATGGCCGCCTCGCCAACACGAATCGGGCCATGCCGGTCGCATTCCTGCTGAATCGACGGACCCCCTTTGCGCCGTATCGCTCCCGCCACGCCCGCGCCCAGCACGAGATCGTTGTTGGCCGCGTTGACGATGGCGTCGGCGCGGGCGTCGGCGATGTCGCCCCGGCGAAGGACTATCCTGGAGCGCCAGTCATCTTCCATGGCAGCCTCCAAGGCCGAGTCGTTGCCCGGCGCGCCTTAACCGGTGTCGGCCGCGCGCGCGCCGAGCGCTAGATGCCGAGCCGCCGACCATGCCTTGCATCCGGGAGAGCGCTCCACGGTGCTGTGCGCGAAGGCGGGCTTGGCCTGGCGCTGGTCGCCCTGGTTCTTGTTTTGGGCTGTGCCCGGCCGAAGGCGGCGGCGCCGACTGCGCTATGCGTCGAGGTCGAGAGCTCGCCGCTCTCGTTTGATCCGCGTTTTGCCACCGACGCCGTTTCCTCGCGCGTCGGCGAACTGCTGTTCGACGCGCTCCTGCGTGTCGACGCGGCCGGGCGCTTCAAGGGCAACCTTGCCGAGAGCGTTGAAAGTCCGGCGCCTTTGACGCTGGTTTTCCACCTGCGTCCCGGCGCGCGCTTCACCGACGGCCGGCCGCTCACGGCGCGCGACGTAAAGTATAGCTACGATTCGGTGCGCGACCCAGCGACCCTGTCGCCCAAACGGGCCGGCCTCGAGCCGCTTGCCGAGGTGCTGGCGCTCGATCGGCGCACGGTCGTGATGCGGCTTAAGCGGGTCTACGCCCCGGCGCTCGAGATGGCGCTGCTCGGCGTCGTTCCCTACGGGACGCCCGCGCGGCCGAAGGCCGGCCCGCGCGCGGTGGTCGGAAGCGGGCCGCTGCGGCTGGTGCGCTTCGTGCGCGACGACCGGGTCGAGCTTGCCCGCAACCGTTTTCGGCCGGCGCCGGTCGGGGCGCCCCGCCGGGTCATCTTTAGGATCGTGCCCGACCCGACGGTGCGGGTCCTGGCGCTGGCCAAGGGGAGCTGCGATTTCGCCGAGAACAACATCGAAAGCGCTCTGCTGCCTTACCTTGAAAGACGTCCGGCGCTGCGTCTTGAGCGCGCGCCGGGGACCAGCTACGCCTACCTGGCGTTCAACTTCCGCGACCGGCGGCTGGCCGATCTCAGAGTGCGCCGGGCGATCGCCTATGCCCTGGACCGGGAATCGATCGTGCGCTTCCTGCTGCACGATACCGCCCGCCTGGCCTCCGGGATGCTTGCGCCGGAAAATTGGGCCTGGGAGCCGGACGTTGCCAGGTACGACTACCGGCCTGAGCGCGCGCGCCGGCTGCTTGACGAGGCGGGTTATCCGGCCGACTCCGCCGGAATGCGCCGGCTTGAGTTGGTCTTCAAGACTACGCCGGAGGGCCGCTGGCTCGGCGAGGTCTTCCAGGGGATGCTCAAGGCGGTTGGGGTCAGGCTTCGCGTGCGGGTCAACGAGTGGGCGACGTTTTACGCCGATATCCAGCGCGGCAACTTCGACCTGGCCGCTCTCCAATGGGTCGGGGTCAACGATCCGCATCACTACTACATGATTTTCGACTCGAGGATGACCCCGCCCAGAGGGCTCAACCGCGGTGCTTACGGCAATCCCGAGATGGACCGGCTGGTCGAGGCGGGCGAAGTGGCTTTGGAGCCGCAAAAGCGGCGCAGAATTTACGCGGCAGTGCAAAAGCTGGCCGCGGCAGACCTCCCTTACGTCTCGTTATGGTGGTCCGACAATGTCGTCGTGATGAAGCGGCGAGTCGAAGGCTTCAAGCCGTACCCGAACGGCAGCCTGCGCTCGCTGGCCGCCGTCACCTTGGAAAGCCGGGCAGAGCTCTTCCATCCGGCAGCGTCTTCGGCGGCGGCGAAAAGGTCTGCCGGCGGCGATCCGGCAGGCGGCCGTTAATCCGCGCAGGACGGCGATGATTAGGCTTGCAGTTCGTCGGCTGCTCTCGCTGGTGCCCGTGGCGTTGGGCGTGGTGACGCTTACCTTCCTGTTGGTACACCTGGTGCCGGGCGATCCGGTGGTGGCGATGCTGGGGGAGAATGCGCAGCCGGTGGACTTGCTCCAGATGCGCCACGCGCTGGGGCTGGACCGGCCGTTGGCAAGCCAGTACGCGCGCTTTGTCGCCGGCCTGCTGCACGGGGATTTGGGGTATTCGATTGCGCTGCGCCAACCGGTGGCTCGCCTAATCGCCGAGCGCTACCCGGCCACCGCCGAGTTGGCGGCGGCGGCGCTGGCGGTGGCGATCGTGATTGCGTTCCCGCTCGGGGTCGTGGCCGGTGTCCGGCCGGGTGGGGCGGCGGACCTTTGCGCGATGAGCTTTGCCGTGCTCGGGGTCTCGGTGCCGCATGTTTGTCTGGGACCGCTGCTGATGCTGGTCTTCTCGCTGGAGCTGGGGTGGCTGCCGCTTACCGGGCGGGGCGGGCTGGCGCACCTGGTGCTGCCGGCCGTTACCCTGGGCACCGCGCTGGCGGCGGTGGTGGCGCGGATGCTGCGCCAGAGCCTGGCGCGGGTCGGCAGCGCGGACTACCTGCGCACGGCGCGCGCCAAGGGGCTGGGCGCCACAGGAGCGCTCTTGCGCCACGGGCTGCGCAACGCGCTCACCCCCGTGGTCAGCATATTGGGCCTCGAGACGGGAGCGCTGCTCACCGGAGCGATCATCACCGAGGTGATTTTCTCCTGGCCCGGCCTGGGGCGGCTAATGATCGGCGCGATCCAGGCGCGCGACTATCCGCTGGTTGAGGGATGTGTGCTGGTCTTTGCGCTCAGCTACGTCCTGATTAACCTTGCAACCGACCTGCTTTACCCACTTATCGATCCGCGGGTGCGGCACGGGTGACGCGGATGGAGCGGAGAAACGCGTCATTGCTGGCGGGCGGACTCCTGGTCGTTCTGGTGGCCCTGGCCGCCGTGCTGGGTCCCGGGCTCGTCGGCGGCGATCCCTTCAGGATGGACTTGGCGCGCTCGCTGGCGGCGCCCGCGCCGGGCCACTGGCTGGGATGCGACGTGTTGGGCCGGGACCTGCTGGCGCGGCTGGTGGCGGGCGCGCGTCTGTCGCTTGGGGTGGCAACGGCCGTGGTCGGCTTTTCGCTGCTCTTTGGCAGCATTGCCGGGGGTCTGGCCGGGGTTCTGGGCGCGGCGGCCGACGCGGCGATAATGCGGCTGGTCGACGTGCTGCTGGCCTTTCCGGGTTTCTTGCTGGCGCTGGGGTTGGTTGCGGTGCTCGGGCCAGGTCTGCCGCAGCTCGTGGTGGCGCTCACGGCGATGGGATGGACGGGCTACGCGCGGCTGGTGCGCGGGGAGCTGCTCTCGCTGCGCGAGCGGGAGTACGTCGTTGCCGCGCGCGCGCTGGGGGCGCGCACCGGACGTTTGCTGTTTGTGCACCTGCTGCCGGCGCTGCTGGGGCCTTTAATGGTCCAGGCGTCGTTTGGCTTTGGCGGGATCATCGTGGCTGAGGCCGGGCTTTCCTTTCTCGGTCTCGGCGTGCCGCCGCCGGCCCCGAGCTGGGGTAGCTTGCTCGACAGCGGGCGCGCCTTTTTGTTGGTGGCGCCGCGCCTGAGCACGGCGCCCGCGCTTGCCATCGGCCTGTCGGTGCTGGGATTCAATCTGCTGGGCGACGGCCTGGCTCGCCGCTTCGGCCTGCGCTCGGACTAGGAGTGCTGCGTTGGCGGCAGGGGCGGCAGAGCCTCGGCAAGCGCTGCCAGGCTGCGGGCAAAAGGCGGGTAGGCGACGCCGCGCTCGGTGATGACCGCAGTGACCAGCTCGGCGGGTGTCACGTCGAAGGCCGGGTTGTAAACCGCCGCGCCATGCGGCGCGCTTGGGCGGGCGCCCAGCCGGGTCAGTTCGGCGGCGGGCCGCTCTTCGATCGGAATCCGCTCGCCGCCGGGACAGCTAAAATCGACCGACGAAAAGGGCGCCGCCACGTAAAACGGCACCCCGTGATGACGGGCCAGCAGCGCCAAGCTGTAAGTGCCAATCTTGTTGGCGACGTCCCCGTTGGCCGCAATCCGGTCGGCGCCCACGATAACGCAGTCAACGCCGCCCCGCTTGAGCACGTATCCGGCCGCGCCGTCGGCGATAATCGTGACCGCGATCCGCTCCTTGCGCATCTCCCAGGCGGTCAGGCGCGAGCCCTGCAGGAAGGGCCGCGTCTCGCCGACGATGACTCGTACCGTCTTGCCGGCCTCGCGCGCGGCCCGCACCACGCCCAGCGCGGTGCCGTAGCCGGCGGTGGCGAGCGCGCCCGCGTTGCAGTGGGTCATAACCGTGACACGGTCTCCCAACAGCGACGCGCCGTGACGGCCCAGGGCGCGGTTGGCGGCGATGTCCTCGCGGCAGATGCTGAGCGCCTCGGCGCGCATCCGGCGAAACAGGCGCTCGGCGTCAAGGCCGACATTCTCACTCAGCACCCGCTCCATTCGCGCCAACGCCCAGGACAGGTTGACGGCCGTCGGCCGGGTGGCCTTGAGCGCCGCGCTCACCGCGGCGAAGCGCGCCAGCGCGCGCCTGCCGTGGTACCCGCGTATTCCCAGCGCCGCGCCCATTGCCGCGGCAACCCCGATCGCCGGCGCGCCGCGAATCACCATCTCCTTGATGGCGCGGGAGATCTGCCGGTAGTCGTGATAGACGCGCACCACCTCGGCTGCGGGCAAGAGCCGCTGGTCGATCATGCGAACGCGGTCGGCGCGCCATTCGATAGTTCTCACCATGGGCTGTCCTGCGGGCCGTGGCCGGGCCGGGCGCTCGCTTGCCGGTTCATGGGCCGGGGGCGGGCACAAGGCCCACGCCTTGCGCCGGCGGCCGAGGTTAGCTCGGGGCGTGTGCGGTCGTGACCCGATGATGCCGCAGAGCGCGCCCCGGCGCGAGCGGCGCTAGAGCGCGGCAAGGCGCTATGCGCGTTCGTACAGACCGCGCGACTTGCGCTTTACCAGTCCCGCCTTGATCCAGCGGGTGATGGCGGCGAAAATCTCCGAGGGGCGCTTTTCCCTGAGGCCGCGGTTGCGCCGAACGTCAGCCGCCTTGAACTGCCTGGGTAGGCGGTGCAGAACGGAGCGCCAGTTGATCCGGGTGCTGCCGCCCGTGGGGGCAGCGGGGATAACACGCTGGAACCCGGTAAACCGGCCGAGACTTGTTTCTTCGCTTTTGAGCCGGCGCAGTTCGCTTTCCTTTGAGCGGATCTCCTTGCGGAGGCTGGCAAGTAGGGCCCGGGCCTGTTGCTGGACCTGACGAATTGCTGAGGCGGTTTCACCACGCGGTCTGCCACGTGCCATGGGGAGAATACTCCTTGCGTTGTTAGTTGTCCGGAAACTGTATGACTACCCGCAGAACTTACACGATATGAATTGGCGGAGCAAGTCGCGGATTATACGAAGCCAGCCACGAAATTAGACGGCAACGATTCAACCCGGTCGGCCTGGGCGGTCCGTCTGGCACGATGAACCGTGCACGCCCGCCCGCGGGCCCGACCGCGTCCCGAATCGGCGCTGCTCCGGCAGGCGAGGCGTGCCCGCCGCTCGGGGAGAGGATTTCTGCGCCCCTTGCATCTCCTGGTTGATAGGCTATGTTTACGGCGTGGCTGATGCTATAAGAAAGTGCAGTTTTTACCAGGAGGTGGCAGCCGAATCTTTCGCACCTGGCCGACGCAAGACAACCGCAGCGCTTCGCTCGCCGCGGCGGCTTGGGCGGTCCGCGAGCTTTCGGTAAGCCGGGGAGAGTTGCATGGGCCGTAGATTGTACGTTGGTAATCTCGCGTGGACTGTCACGGATCAGGACCTGCTCGACGTCTTTTCCGAGGCCGGCAAGGTCGGCAGTTCGCAGGTTATTGTTGACCGCGCGACCAAGCGCTCGCGAGGGTTCGGCTTCGTCGAAATGGCCACCGATGAGGCCGCCGAGGCCGCCATCAAAAAGCTCAACGGGCGCGACCTAAAGGGCCGACCCATCCGCGTCAACGAAGCCCAGGCGCGCACTGCCGGGGCACCGGAGCAATCACGCTCCGGCGGCGGGCGCGACCAGCGTTAGCCGGCACCACGGCGCCAGCTAAACTGACGCCTTCGTTTCGGGCCGGGCGCGCGGGAAAGCGCGCACTCCGGTCCGTGCTTCGTTCCCGCCGGCGCGCGGCACGCCGCTAGATCATACGCTTAGCTCGGGCGCGCAAGGCGCGGCGCGCTCCCGCGGCGATAAAAAAGGGCCGAGCGGGGTAGGCCGCCCGGCCCTCGGGCCAACCGGGAAAGGGGGGCAACCCCGGCCAGCACAATTATTTTACGAATCTTTGAGGAAGTTGCAACACCTCTTGTCCACAAACAGAATGGTTTAACTCGGATTATCCATGCATTCAATCCTTCGCCGGCCAGAGCCCGCGGTTTAGGGTTTTGCCGTAGGATGCTCTGGCGGCGCCTTGTGGAGCGCCGTAACCATCCCGCCTGAAAGGGCAATCCTGGCCCCGGGCGCAGACCGGCGCGGCCCGGCTCAGGAGGGATCAAATCCCAGCGGTGCAAGGATGGCGGCCGCCTCGCGCGCCAGGACCGGCGCGTGGCAGCCCAACGCCGCGAAGCGCTCGTCGTGGGTTTGTCCGCGCCGGTAGCGCGCGTAAATCTGCTCAACCACCGTGGCCGTCTTCCAATGGGCCCAGGCGCGGTAGTACTCGACATGGCTTAGGTCCCGCCCGGTGTGCTCAGCGTAGCGCTCGGCCAATTGTTGGCGGCGCGGAAAGCCGGGCATTATCGTGTGGCAATGCCCCTCGCTGAGCGCGATAAGCTCCGGGTTATCGCCCGGGTCGCGCCAGTAGCCGAGCGTGATACCCAAATCCACCATCGGGTCGCCCAAGGTGGCCATTTCCCAGTCCAGGACGCCGACCGGACGGCCCGAGGCGCCCGGCTCCACGATAAGGTTGTGCAGAAAGAAGTCGTTGTGGAGCAAGGCCGGCGGCTGCGGCGGCGGCATATGATCGATAAACCACGCTCCTAGCCGGTTCATCAGCGCCAACTCGCGCGTCTTGGCGCGCTCCCAGCGCTCCATCCAGCCGCGAATCTGACGCTCGAGAAAACCCTCGGGACGCCCGAGCCCGGCCAGCTCCAGTGCCGCGTAGTCTACGCCGTGCAGCGCCGCCAGCGTGTCGACAAGACCCTCCCCGACGCGCGCGCAAGCTTCGGCGTTGTCGTGCAGCTCGGCGGGCAGCGGCCGGCGGTTCTTGATGACCAGCCCCTTCATCCGCTCCATCACGAAAAAAGGCGCGCCGATTATCGACCGATCCTCACAGTACAGAATCGCCCGCGGAGCGTAGCGGAAAGCCTGCCAGAGCCGGGACAGAATCCGGTACTCGCGTCCCATGTCGTGCGCGGTCGGCGGAAGCGGACCCAGCGGCGGCCGGCGCATCACCCATTCCGTCTCCCCGAAGCGCAGCAGGTAGGTAAGATTGGAATGGCCGCCGCGAAACTGTTTCACTTCCATCGGTGCATCGGCGCCGGCAAGCCGCCCGCCGAGAAAACGCAGCAGCGCCTCGCGGTCGAAGTCTTCTTCGTTCCTGACTTCGCCGTACTCGGCGTCGTCGGCGTAGTCTACCGCCTCAGTCGGCGCACCAGGACACATGCGGCTTCCCTCACCTAAAGCAACGCATTGCAGAGCCCCGGCGGCCGCCCCCGGCATGGGCTGCCCCATCCGAAGCATAAGGCCGGGGCCGTAAAACTGCGCGCGGCCCCTGGCAAGCAACGGCGCGGCCCGCAGCTATTAGTGATAATCGAGAGCGGCGGGCGAATAAACAGGGAGGAGCGCAGTCGACGACAGTCGGGGCAGGCGCCTGCGCGGGCGGCAGGAGGCGAAAGCCGCGGGCCGGTGCGGTTCGCTGTTTTTCGCCCTTGCGAGCGGCGCCGGCCTACAGTAGCATCGGCCTTGTGATCGCTCGCGTCGCCTTAGCCTTGGCTCTCGCCTTCCTGCTTCAGGGCACGGGGAGTGCCTGCGCGATGGGAGGCTGCCCGGCGGCTCCGGGCAGCCAGGGGAGACGCTGTTGCAGGCCGGCTGCTCAGTTGTTCTGTCCGCTTCCCTGCCAAGCCGCGCCCGCGTCTCTGGCCGGGCGCAGCGCGTCGGCCGGCGTCGATGGGTTCGGCCCGATGCCGGCCACGGCAGCCGCTTGGTGGGCGAGGCCCGCCGGCGTTGCAATCGCTGCCGCGGCGCGGCTCCTTTCCGGAAACTCGCCGCCCGCGCCTACGCGCGAGCGTCTCTGCTCTCTTCAGATTTAATCGCCC
>JAJYRQ010000051.1 GCA_021794015.1 Deltaproteobacteria bacterium
CTTAACCGCTATTAGTGAACAACCGGAGGCGGCCTAATAGCAACTTGATGATTCAACTGCTCGCCGCCGGATTGCCGATGCTAACCACTTTTCCACCACTTGACAGACACCACCGGGTTGGCATGGCAACCACATTAACTGACGGGCCGCGGCTTGGCGACAAAGGATCGAGGCCCTCCGACGCGGGGTCGGCTGTGGGGCGCGCCGAGGCTTGGCTTCAACCGTGCCGGTAAGCAAGAATCAGAACTGAGCAGGCCCGGCCGCCAAGGCCGCGGAGGTTCAAATGAAACG
Source organism: Deltaproteobacteria bacterium (assembly GCA_021794015.1). GTDB lineage: Bacteria > Desulfobacterota > Binatia > Binatales > Binataceae > JAJYRQ01. Next base: position 292 of record JAJYRQ010000051.1, read on the forward strand.
ATTACATCCGACATCTGCCTGGGCAGCAGTGCTGTTGGCAATGCCCCTGGTCGTGGCGGGCGCTCAAACGGCGCTGGCGGTGCCGACTCTAACAGAAGTGTCGCGCGCCGCCCGCTCGGGTGACCTCGCGCGCGCGGACGCGATGATGCAAGAGGTGCTTAAGGCCCATCCGCGGAGCGCGCGGGCGCATTTTGTCTACGCCAAGGTACTGGCCGCGCAAGCGAGGCTCTCGCCGGCACAGCATGAGCTGTCGCAAGCACAGGCGCTGGCACCCGGCTTGCCGTTTGCCGATCCCCGGTCGGTGGCCGAGCTCGAGCGGGCAATAGCGGTTGGCGCCCCTCGCCCTGCGGCACAGCCGCCGAGTCGGGGCGTCCCGGCGTGGTTCTGGGTGGTGCTGGCGGTGGCGGCGGTGGTTATCTTAGCGCGGCTGTTTATGCCCAGGCCGGTGCCTAGCACGGGAGCTTCGCAGGGCTATCCCGGTGCAGCAGCCGGCCCGGTGGGAGTGCCGGGGCAGGCGCCGGTTCCGGGAGGTTTCGGTGGCGGCGGCGGTTTCTTCCGTTCGATTCTCACCGGTCTTGGCTTTGGTGCCGGAATTGCGGCGGGTGAGTACGCGGTTGACAAGATGCTGGGAGGCGGTTCGTCCGGGCAGGGCGGTGCGGCCGAGGCGGCTCCGTTGCCTCAAGACGAGGGAAACCCCGGCGCGGGTGACTTCGGGGTGCGCCCCGGTGATTCGAGCTCCGGCGGATGGGAAGAGCCGCAAGACGCCGGCGCGGATGGCGACTTCGGTGCCGGCGGGGGCGACGGCGGATGGGACGATTCCTCCGGCGGGGGCGGAGACATTTAGCCGAAGGCCGGCGCTGCCCCGGTTTGCGGTAGGCCAGCGGCGCTGCAGACGTCCCCGGCCGGGAGCGCGGCCGGGTGCCTGAAACGCCAGGACCGTCTCTGCGAGACGCTCGGTCTCGCTTCTGCCGATCGGGCCGACTCAACAGACCGAGAAGCACGCTTGGCGCCGCGCTGCGCGGTCCCGAAGCAGGCCAGAGCCTGCAGCGGGGACGCCAACCAGCCGCGCTACGTTGGCGGCGTCCATGTCGAGTTCAAAACCGCGGCGTGGGGCCAGCAGTCGTCGCCCTAGCAGGGTGTTGAGAAACCCCTCAACCTCGCTATCAGGCGTGGTTCCATTCTCAACATCCTGCTAGTCGGTGGCAGCTAACAGCAGCCCGGTCAGGTATTGTCCCTCGGGATGGCCTAGCAGCACCGGATGGTCCGGGGCGGGACCCAGGCGGCGCAGGAGCCTGGCGTAGCGCCCCGACTGCGCCTGGGCTTCGGCGACGGCGTGGACGAAGTCGTCGCCGGCAACGTGCGTCGAGCAACTGAACGTCATGAGCAGGCCGTAGGGGGCAAGCCGCGCCAGCGCGAGCCGGTTCAACTCGGTGTAAAGACGCGCCGCGCTGCGCCGTGCGGAGCGAGAGCGCGCCAGAGGCGGCGGATCGAGGACGACCAACTCGAAGGACTCGCCGCTTTCGGCAAGAAAGCGCTCGGCCCGCGCCCTGACCAGCGTGGCCGCCTGCGCAGAATAGGCGTTCAGCGCAAGGTTGCGCTGCGCCCAGGAGAGCGCCAGCGCCGAGCTGTCAACGGCGGTTACGCTGCGCGCGCCGCCGGCCAGGGCGGCCAGGGTAAAGCCGCCGGCGTAGCAAAAGCAGTCGAGCACCCGGGCGTTGCGCGCCAGCCCGGCGAAAAGCGCGCGGTTCTCGCGCTGGTCGAGAAAGTAGCCGGTTTTCTGTCCCCGCCGTACGGCGACGCAAAGCGTCAGGCCGTTTTCACGGACCACGACCTCCTCGAGCTCTTCCCCGGCGAGCAGCGCCTGGCGATCGTCCAGGCCTTCCTCGCGGCGCACCGCTCCGCGGCTGCGTTCGAGCACGGCGCGCGGCGCGATCAGGCGAGTAAGCGCGTTGACCACCAGCTCGCGCATCCGGTCGGCGCCTGCGGTAAGGAACTGGACCACCGCCACGTCGGCGTAGCGGTCGACGATAACGCCGGCAAGGCCGTCGGCTTCCGCGTTGACCAGCCGGTAGCAGTCGGTATCGTCTCGAACCAGGGCGCGCCGGGCCGCCAGCGCGCGGGCCAGCCGGTCCTCCACCAGCTCGGCGAAATTGGCCGGGTTGCCGGAGCGACAAAAGAGCCGTACCGCAATGGTGGTGGTGGGGTTGTAGTGGCCGAAGCCGAGCAAGAGGCCGGCGGCGTCGCTCACCTCGACCAGATCGCCGGCGGCAAGGCCGGGAGGTTCGACTGCCGCGATCGCCTGGGAGAAAAGCCACGGATTGCCGGCGCGAAGGGGTCTCTCTCGGCCCGGCAGGAGGCGCACGCGGCCCGCGACGGTCGGCTTTGAGTGGACGCTGGCGGCCCCGGCGGCGGGCCGGCGCCGGTCAGCGTCGGCGCGGTTTGCGTCCATCTCCTTGAGCGCTGGGCCACGCGGTCTCGCCCGGGCGTAGGAAGCGCCCGCTTCGCCCGCCGCTTTTCCTGACCAGCCGGATGTCGCCGATCACCATGGCGCGGTCGAGCGCCTTGGCCATATCGTAAATCGTCAGCGCGGCGGCGGCCGCGGCCACCAGCGCCTCCATCTCGGCGCCGGTGCGGGCGCGGGTTGCGGCGCGTGTCTGGATTTCGAGCACCGCGCGGCGCGGGTCGCGCCGAAACTCAACGTTCACCGCGTCGAGCGCAAGCTGGTGGCAGAGCGGAACCAGCTCGTGGGTCCGCTTGGCGGCCATGATACCGGCAAGCCGGGCGGCCGCCAGGGCCTCGCCTTTGGCCAGGCGACCGGCGAGAATCGCTTCCAGAGTGGCCGGCTGCATGGCGACCGCGGCGCGGGCCACGGCTTGGCGGTGCGTAACAGGCTTGGCGCCGACATCGACCATGCGCAGCCGCCCTTGGGCGTCAAGGTGGGTAACGCTGCGGCGAACGCCGGCGCGGGAGGGCCTAGAGGCGCCATCTTTGCTCGCGGTTGCCATCGGTCGAATGTTCCGGCGCTGAGCTTATTCCGGCCGGCCCGCCCTTACAATAAAGAGGCACGCATACTAATCTTGAGTCGCGGCCCGGAAGCACGCAAATCGCGCCTCGGGCGAGCGTGCGAACCGAATCATCAATGGCCGCAGGTAGGACGATGCCGGAAGAGTTAAATCAGATCGTAATTCTGGGCTCCGGGCCGGCAGGGTATACCGCCGCATTGTACGCCGCCCGGGCAAATCTCTCACCGCTGGTGGTCGAAGGGCTGGCGCCCGGAGGGCAGCTTACCATCACCACCGAGGTGGAGAATTATCCCGGCTTTGAAAACGGGATCCAGGGCCCGGAAATGATGGAGGTCTTCCGCCGCCAGGCGGCGCGCTTCGGCGCCCGGCTGACGGCCGGCGAAGCGCGGGCCGTCAACCTGCGCAAATGGCCCTTCGAGGTCGACGTGGATGGGAGTTCGCTGAAGGCTCAAGCGCTCATCGTGGCTACCGGCGCCTCGGCCAAGCTGCTCGGCCTTGCCTCGGAAAAACGGCTCATGGGTTACGGCGTCAGCGCCTGCGCCACCTGTGACGGCGCCTTCTTCAAGGATCGCGAGGCGGTGGTGGTCGGCGGCGGCGACACCGCTCTGGAGGAGGCTATTTTCCTGACTCGGTTTTGCGCGCGGGTTATGATTGTGCACCGGCGCAGCGAGTTGCGGGCCTCGAAGATCATGCAGGAGCGAGCGCGGCGCAACTCCAAGGTTTCCTTCATATGGGACAGCGTCATCGAAGAGATTCACGGCGAACCGAAGTCGGGGGTGAGCGGCGTCACGCTTAAGAACGTGCGTAGCGGCGCCACCACCGAGCTGCGCATCGACGCGGTTTTCGTCGCGATCGGACACCAGCCCAACTCCGAAGCCTTTCGCGGCCAGCTCGAGATGGACGAGCTCGGGTACATCAAGGTGGCTCCCGGCTCGACGCGCACCAGCGTCGAGGGGGTCTTCGCCGCCGGCGACGTGACCGACCGTGTCTACCGCCAGGCGGTAACCGCCGCCGGCACCGGCTGCATGGCGGCGATCGACGCCGAGCGCTGGCTTGAGGCCAGGCAGCACGCGCACGCCGGTGCGGCCTGAAAGCCGCGGCTCAGCGGGGAGTTCGACCTGTGCGCGGAGTTGGCACGTCGGCAGGGCCGGCTTACGGCCTGTCCGAGGGGCCGTCTCAGGAGGCCGAAGGGTCGGGCTCGGCCGGCCGGAGCCGAGCGGCGATGGCCGACAGCGCAGCCGGTACGACGCAGGCCAGGCCCACCACCCGGCTTGGAGGCGGGACCGGCCCGCTGGCCTTGTCGGAAAGGGAGGCGGGCCGCGCTTATGGCGCCGGCTCGCAGTGGGGAGCGCTGGCGATATGGCTGGCGGCTCTGGTCGGCGCGGTGGCGCTCGGCCTGGGCATCAGCGACTACTTTCTCGACCATCCGTTTGTGCTCGCCTACCTTCTCGCCTACGCCGGCTTCTGCGCGGCCAACCTGCTGATCGGCACGCTGGCGCGAACGGCGGACTCCGAGCGTGGGCTCGAACGGCTTGCGGCGCCCGAGCAACTTCTGGTGCTGCTGTTTTTCGGCGCGGTGCCGCTTGAAAAGAGCTATTTTTACGGCGGCGAACCGTCGCCGTGGCTGGGCGCGCTCGGCTGCCTGATCGAACTTTTCGGCCTTTGGCTTGTCCTGGGAGCCAGAATGCAGCGTGACCTGCGGGCCCGCGGCCGGGGCGAAGAGAGCCGCGGCTTTCTTAGTAGCGGCTTTTACCGCTACATCCGCCATCCTGTCCATCTCGGCGAACTGCTGGTCCTGCTGGGATGGGCGTTCGAGTATGGAGCGTGGGTTGTCGGTTTGGCGATGCTGGTCGTCGGGGCGCTCGTGCTTCGCCGGCGCATCCTGCTTGAGGAAGCGCAGATGCTGCACCGCCTGGGTGAGCCGTACCGGCAGTACTTGGCCAGGACCGACCGCGTGATCCCCGTGTTGTGGTAAGCGCGAGCGCTGCGAAGCGAAATCAGCCGCGGCCGGTACGGCGCGCTTGGATCTGGCAGGAAAGACGCTGGCAGTACGTCGCCGCGTTGACGGCAACGAAGAGTTCCTTACAGCTCAGGCATCGCGCGACGGTTTCTTGCGCCCCGAGCATCGGCTGCAGCCGTGCGATCCGTCGGGTTTCCTCAGGCGTGCGCGCGATCTGGGGCCCGGCGGGGCCCTGACACTGGCACTCGGTTTGCCCGGGCCTCTCTTGTCGCGCGCAGGCGGGCGACAGTGCGAGCTGCGCCGCAGAGGCGCCAGTGCTCGGCGGCTGCCCGGGCGGGGTTGAAGCGCCTCGCGCGGCGGTGTTGTCCGGATGGGCCGAGCCAGCGGCGGCGGCTCGCGCCAGCTCATCCGCCCTGCTATTGAGCGGGTCGCCGGCATGGCCTCGGACCCATTCAAGTGTGACCCGCCGGCCTGCCAGCTCGGCGTCAAGCTGGGCCCAGAGCTCGCGGTTTTGCCTGCGCTTCCAGGCCAGGTTGATAGTCTTCACCAAGTACTGGCTGTCGCTTCTCAAGAGCACGCGAGCGCCCGGCGCGGTACGCTTGAGCGCCTCGATTGCGGCGGTTATTTCCATGCGGTTGTTGGTGGTGCTTGGATGGCTGCCCCAGAGTTCGCATCGTCCCTGGGGTCCGTCGATGATCGCGGCCCAGCCGCCGGGTCCTGGGTTTACGATGCACGACCCGTCGGCGTAGATGACCCAGGGTATTTCTTTGCCGGCGGGCATGGTTGCCTTACCGGGTCTTGCGCTGACCCGTCCGGGGCGGCCCGGCGCGGCGCAAGCCTCTAATTGAGCATCGTTTGCTGGGGCGCAGCCGCCGGCTGTGAGGAGACCTGGCCGGCGGCGCGGTCACAGAGCGCGAAGCTCAGCACTTCGTCCACGGTCTCGACGAAAATAAAGTTGAGCTCGCCCCGCACCTCGGCCGGCAGGTCGTCGAGATCATGTTCGTTGCGCCGCGGCAGGATGACGTTCTTTATCCCTGCCCGGCGAGCGGCGAGGACCTTTTCCTTGACCCCGCCGACGGGCAGGACCTTGCCGCGCAGCGTAATTTCTCCCGTCATGGCAAGGTCAGGCCTGACCGGGCGCCCGCTCAGCAGCGAGGCGAGCGATGAGGCGATCGTTATCCCGGCCGAGGGGCCGTCCTTGGGAATTGCCCCTGCCGGAACGTGCACGTGGATGTCGGACTTTTCGAAGAAATCGGGTGCGATTCCCAGCCGCTCGGGACGCGACCGTAAGAACGAAAGCGCCGCCTGCGCGGATTCTTTCATCACGTCGCCGAGCGAGCCGGTAAGCGTGAGCCCCTTCTGGCCGCTCATCCTGGTGCTCTCGATGAACAGGATGTCGCCCCCATTCTGCGTCCAGGCCAGCCCGGTGGCCACGCCCGGTTCCTGGGTGCGTTCGGCCACCTCCGAGAAGAACTTAGGCGCTCCGAGAAAGCGCTGCAGCGCCTCGAGGTCAATCTTGTCGGCCGGCGCTTCGCCTTCAGTGATGGACCTTGCCACCTTGCGGCAGATGCGGCCGATTTCGCGCTCGAGGTTGCGTAGTCCGGCTTCCCGCGTGTAGCTGCGGATCACTTCCGCAACGGCCTGGTCGGTGAACTCGAGCTTAACCTCGGCCAGCCCGTTCTCGCTGCGCTGCTTGGGAATAAGATGGCGGCGCGCGATCTCGAGCTTCTCCTCCTCGGTATAGCCCGGCAGTTCAAGCACCTCCATCCGGTCGCGCAAGGCCGGCGGCACCGGATCGAGCACGTTGGCCGTGGTGACGAACAACACCTTGGAAAGGTCGAACGGAACGTCCAGGTAGTGGTCGACGAAGGAGTAGTTCTGCTCGGGGTCGAGCACCTCGAGCAGGGCGGCGGCCGGGTCGCCGCGAAAGTCCATCCCCAACTTGTCCACCTCGTCGAGAATAAACAGGGGGTTGTTCGAGCCGGCGTTCCTGAGCCCCTGGATGACCCTGCCGGGCAGCGAGCCTATATAGGTGCGGCGGTGGCCTCGGATTTCCGCCTCGTCTCGGATGCCGCCCAGAGAGAGGCGCACGAATTTCCGCCCCAGCGCCCGGGCGATCGAGCGGCCGAGCGAGGTCTTGCCGGTGCCGGGCGGCCCCACGAAGCAGAGGATGGGCCCCTTGGTGTCCTGCTTGAGCTTGCGGACCGCCAGGAATTCCAGGATTCGCTCCTTGACCTTCTCGAGGTCGTAATGGTCTTCGTCAAGCACCGCGCGCGCATGCCCGATGTCGAGGTTGTCCTCGGTCGCCGCGCTCCAGGGGAGGCTCACCAGCCAGTCGAGGTAGGTGCGCACCACGGTGTGTTCGGCCGACTCTGGGGGGATCATCTTGAGCCGGTCGAGTTCCTTGTCGGCGGTCTTGCGCGCTTCCTCGGGCATCTTGGCCTTTTCGATCTTGGTCTGGAGTTCCTCGATCTCGGTCGAGCGCGCGTCGCCTTCGCCGAGTTCCTTTTGGATGGCGCGCAGTTGCTGGCGCAGGTAGTACTCGCGCTGGTTCTTGTTAAGTTCGGTTTGTACCTGAGACTGTATCTTGTGACCCAGTTCGAGCAGCTCGATTTCGCGGCTTAAGATGGCGATTAGTTTTTCCAGCCGGGCGCTTACGTCGAGCGTCGCCAACAGGTCCTGGGACTCCTCCAGCGAGATTTTGAGGTAGGAGGCGGCCAAGTCGGTCAGCCGTCCGGGCTCCTTGATCTGCATCGCCATTACCTGCAGCTCGTCGGGCAGGTAGGGCACCAGCGATACAAACTTGGAAAATTGGTTGACCAGGTGCGCCTGCAGAGCCTCGACTTCCTTGGTGGCGCGCAGCGTATCGCGCCGGCGCGACACCTGGGCGGTAAAGAACGGCTCCAGGCGCAGGAAGTTGAGAACGTCGATCCGCGCCACGCCCTGAACCAGCACGCGCACGCTCTGGTCCGGGTAACGCAGCATCTTGAGGACCCGGGCCGCGGTGCCGCGATGGTAGAGCCCCTCGGGGCGCGGGTCTTCATCCTCGGCGTTCTTTTGAGCGCACAGCCCGATTATGCGGGCCGGCGTCTCGAGCTCTTCGATAAGCGTCAGTGAAGAGCGGCGCGAGACCAGGAACGGATGCACTTGATGGGGAAAAACCACCAGCCCGCGCAGCGGCAGGATCGGCAGTGTTTCCGGAATCTCGAGCCGACTCAGGTCCTCGGCCTCGAAGCTCTTTTCCTCGGAGGGTTTGTTTGCCATAAGTCCCCGCTTCCGCCCGTCCGCCAAGCCGGACTTGCACGGCCACATCGTCCGTTGCTAACCGTATAATACGGTGGTGGACCAGACAAGGGATGCCGTTTTCAACGCTCAATCTAACCACGGTCCGCGCTTGGCGCAGCGGAGCGTCTTAAGTGGCGTCGCGTTCGTTCGGGCGGCTGTTTACCCGCCAGGAGGCAGACCAGCTTGTGCCTCGACTCGAGGTCATGCTGAAAGCAATTCAGCGTCAGGCGCGCGGCCTGAGAACAGGGCTGGAAAACCTGGTGGCGAGTAACGCCGCTCTGGCCGGGTTGAGTCTGCGTGAAGTGGTCGAGCGGGAACCCGCGCTGCGCGTTCAGGCGGCAGCCCTGGCGTCGGTTATCGAGGAGCTCGAAGCGTTTGGCTGCCTGCTCAAGGACGTGGACCGGGGCTTGGTCGATTTCCCCGCCCGGATTGGCGGCAAGGTGGCCTTTTTGTGCTGGCAATCGGGAGAACCACATGTGCTGGCGTGGCATAGCCTGGAGGCCGGCTTCGCCGGGCGGCAGCCGCTGCCGGGCGCGGCCAAGCCGCTGCTGAACTGAGCGGCTAAGGCAGCGCCGCTTGGAGGAACGGTTCGAGGTCTCGCGCGCGTGGGCATAGCACTGTTCGTCTATTTGCTTTTGCTGGGCGGCTGGCTGGGCGCGATGGTTTTCTTTTCGTTTTTCACGGCGCCGGCGCTTTTCGCCCGTCTGGAGGTAAGGGAAGCCGGCCTAGTGGTGGCGATGCTCTTCCCGCGCTACTACGTCATCGGCTACGTATGCGGAGCAGGCTCGCTGGCACTGGCAATCGCCTTTGCCTGGAGACGTCTGACCCCGGCGCAAACGTTGTGGTGGGCGGCCGTCGCAGCGCTGGCCGCGGCGCTGGCGGTTACGCTGTACGCCGGCCTTTCGCTGCGGCCGCGCATCGAGGAGCTGCGCGGGGCGACCGGCGGCGCTATCTCGGCTGCGACCCAGACCAAGCAGGCTTTTGCCCGCCTGCACCGGCTTTCGGTGGCGCTAAACGGGTCCGTGCTGCTGCTCGATTTGCTGGCGCTGGCGGCCAGCGCGGGGGCGCTGGCGCGCCGTGGTTAGGACGCCTGTCAAAGCAGTCGTCTTCGACCTCTTCAACACGCTCGTTAGGTGGGAGCCGGAGCGTCTGCCCCTGCTGGAGGTAAACGGCCGCCGGTATCGCAGCACACTGCCCCCGGTGCTCGCTTACCTGCAAGGGCAGTTGGGCGCCGCTTTCGACCGCGATCGTTTCGTCGCCGTTTACCATGCCGTGATGGCAGAAATCCAGGCCGAGCGCGCGAGCCACGGTATCGAGGTGCTGTGCTGTGAGCGGTTTGAGCGCGCGGTGACCCGCTGCGCGCTTAAACCCGCCGGAGAAGCGGCGCGCCGGCTGGCGGTTTCTCTGACAAAGGTACACATGGCCCAGGTGCGAGCGGTCACTTATGCTCCGCCCACCTGGGCGTCAGCCGTGCGTGCTTTGGCGAGCCGCTATCGACTGGGGCTACTGTCGAACTTCGACGACGCCGAAACAGGGCGCCTGGTTGTGGCCGACACGGGGGTGGCCGATCTTTTCGCTCAGGTGGTAATCTCGGCCGAGGTGGGACTACGCAAGCCAAATCCTGCGATCTTCCGGCTGATGCTTGAACGCTTGGGCCTGGAGGCGGCGTCGGTGCTGTTCGTCGGCGACACGCCGGCTGAAGACGTCGCGGGGGCAAAGGGAGTCATGATGCCTTGCGCGTGGGTCAATTGTCGAGATGAGCCGTTTCCGCAAGGGCTGCCCAAACCGGACTTGGTCGTGGCCGACTTGGCGGCGCTGGCGGAGCTTCTGGGATGTCCGGCGTGACCCGAGGGCCGGCAATCGCGGTTGTCGGCGCCGGGGACGCCGGCGCTGAGCTGCGCCAACAGGCGGTCGAGGTGGGACGCGAGGTCGCGCGCGCCGGCGCGGTGCTGGTCTGCGGAGGATTGGGCGGTGTCATGGAGGCGGCGGCTTGCGGGGCGCGCGAGCTGGGCGGAGCGACCTTGGGCATCCTCCCGGGCAACCGACCCGGCGCCGCCAACCAATATGTCCAGTACGTGGTGGCCAGCGGCATGGGAGAGGCGCGAAACGCAATCGTCGTCGCCAGCGCCGACGCGGTGGTGGCGCTGGAGGGCGGCGCCGGCACGTTGGCCGAAATTGGCCACGCCCTCAAGCTCGGACGCCCGGTGGTCGCACTCAGCGCCTGGCGCGAACTTACCGGCCTACGTCACGCCGAAACCGCCGCCGGCGCGGTGATTCAGGCCTTGAGCGCAGCCGGCGCCCCGACCGCTAAGAGCGCCGCGACTCTGCCTGCGGGCGCGGCAAAGCCGTCCCAGGCGCCTGAAGCCGAGACGGTTAGGGGCCGGGCGGCCGAAAATGCTGACGCCGGCCGGTCCCCCGGCCCACAGGTTGGGGTGCCCTTGACGGATTTCCTGAGCAAGGTTACGGCTGCGCCCTTCAACCGGTGGATGGGGTTCGTCATCGAGTCGGTGGGCGAAGGTGAAGTTGTCGCGCGTGCTCCGTGGAAGAACAACTTTGCCAACGTGCACGAGGTTGCTCACGGCGGTGTCATGACCTCGCTCATGGACTACGCGGCCGCCTGCGCGGTGGCCACGCTGCCCGGCGTTAAGCTCAGCGCGACAATCTCCCTGGCGGTTAACTTCACCGAGCCGGCGCTCAATACGGAACTGGTCGCCCACGCCCGGATTCGCCGGCGCGGGCGCCGCGTGGTTAGCCTTGACGCCGAGGCGCGAGATCGGGAAGGCAAACTGATCGCCCAGGCGCTGCTGACCTACCGGGTGAGCTGAGGTTGCAGAAGACCGGGCCGGGGCGCTCGCTTCGCCGCCGGTCTGGCCCGGCAAACAGCCGATGTCGTCGATCGATTCGCTTCGAACCATGGCCGCACCCTACGGCCTCAATCTGGTCGTGGCGGTGCCCGCCGAGCGCTACGACCGGCGGGTGCGGCCCGAGCTTAGAGTTTCGACGCAGGCCTCGCGGGCGCGTTCGGTCGTACTGGTGGGCAACGGAGGACGTGGCTTATGGCAGGCGCTGGTCGAGCATGCTCGCAAGCAGCCGGGATGGTGGCAGCGTGCCCATCCGCTGGATGACTTCATACGGCGAGTGGTCGAGGCCGAGTTCTTGCCGATGCTCGCAGGCGCGGGTGCCGCCGTGGTCTACCCGTTTTCGACCAGCCCGGTGCGTCTGGACTTCATGGAACTGGCTCGGGCTGCGGGCCTGGCGGGGCCAAGCCTGCTCGGGGTTCTCGTGCATCCGGTATTCGGCCCCTGGATCGCCTTTCGCGCCGCCTTCCTGCTGGCGGCTGAAGCGGACGCCGCCGGCCCGGCGCCGGGCTTTGACCCATGTCCCGGCTGTGCTTCGCGCAGTTGCATCCCGGCTTGCCCGGCGGGCGCGGTGAGCCATCCCGAGGGCTGGAATGTCGGGTTATGTTCGCGCTTTCGCGTCGCGCCGGAAGGGGCCTGCAATGTCGGATGCCATGCACGGATCGCCTGCGTGCTGGGGCCGGAGCATCGCTACTCGGCCGAAGAGCTTGCCTACCATCAGCAGCGCACCCTGAGCACGATTCGCGATTATCTTGGCGGCGTGAGCGCTTGACCGCCGGCGAGGCCGTGACGGCTCAGCCGGCAAGCTTGCGCGCCGCCTCGGTCGCAAAGTAGGTAAGTATCAGGTCGGCGCCGGCGCGCTTTATCGAAGTGAGCATCTCGAAAACGGCCCGCTCCTCGTCGAGCCAGCCGTTAAGGGCGGCCGCCTTGAGCATCGCGTACTCACCCGAGACGTTGTAGGCGGCAACCGGGCAATCGAAGCGCTGCTTGACGCGCCATACCAGGTCCAGGTAAGCCAGCGCCGGCTTGATCATCACGATATCGGCCCCCTCGGCGAGATCGAGGGCCACCTCGCGCATCGCCTCGTTGCCGTTGGGCGGGTCCATCTGATAGGAGCGGCGGTCGCCGAAGCGTGGCGCCGACTCGGCCGCCTCGCGGAAAGGGCCATAGAAGGCGGAAGCGAACTTGGCGGCATAAGCCATGATCGCCACCCGGCTGAGGCCGTCGCGGTCGAGCGCTTCCCGGATGGCGCCCACTCTGCCGTCCATCATGTCGGAGGGCGCGACGAGGTCGGCGCCGGCGCGGGCGTGGGACAGGGCTTGGCGCGCGAGCAATTCCAGGGTGGCGTCGTTGTCGACCTCCTGGCCGGTCAGCACGCCGCAGTGGCCGTGGTCGGTGTACTCGCAGAGGCACACGTCGGTGATCACGACGAGTTCGGGTGTTTTCTCCTTGATCTCGCGGATGGTGCGCTGCACTTCTCCCGAGTCGTTCCAGGCTTCGCTGCCGCGGGCGTCTTTGCGCTGCGGAATGCCGAACAGGATTACGGCCGGGACGCCCGCGCCGAAGGCTTGGCCCGCCTCGCGCACCGCCTGATCGACGGAGAGCTGCGCCACCCCGGGCATCGAGGCAACCGCCCTGCGCACCTCGCGTCCGGGACAGACGAACAGCGGCAGGATCAGGTCGTCGGGGGTAAGGCGCGTCTCGCGCACCATCCGCCGCAGCGTTTCGGTGCGCCTAAGCCGGCGCGGCCGGTTCACGGGAAAGCCCATTGTTGCACGACCCTCCCTGGGCTGCGGCCGGCCGCGGTCGGGTCCGGCCACCAGCCATGCGTATTATATTGCTCGGCCGGTTGGCCGGCAAAGCCTCGGCTCCGCGCTGCGGCCCGGCGTAGCGAGGCAGGCGACAATTGCCGCGGTCAGGCCCGCCGCAGTGTACGCTTCGGCGGTCGCGGCGATGGTGTAGCCAAGCGAGCGCGCCCGGGCTTCAGTGATGGGCCCGATGACGGCTGCTTTGACGCTTTGCGGCGGCGGCGCGACCAGTTCGTCGAAATTGGCAACCGTGCTCGGGCTGGTAAAAGTCACCAGGTCGATCTCGCCGCGTTCGAGCAGAGTCCGAATCCGGGCGGCGCCCGCGCCGCCCGCCTTCACGGTCTTGTAGGCCGCAGCGACGCAGACCTCGCGGGCGCCGAGGGCCGCCAGTTGCTCGGGCAGCACCTCGCGTGCGGTCTGCGCCCTGGCAATCAGCAGGCGCGCGCCTTTGATCCGCGCCGCTCCAATCGCGTCAATAAGCGCTTCGGCGCGGTAGACCGCCGGCACCACCTCGACGCCGAGGGCATGGCTGCGCAGCTCGGTGGCCGTGGCCGGCCCGATGGCGGCCAAGCAAGCGCCGGCCAGCGCACGCACGTCGCGGCCGAGCGCGCCGAGGCGGCCGATAAAGCTTCGTACGCCGGCGGCACTGGTGAAGATTACCCAGTCGAATTCGCTGGCGCGGGCAAGTGCGCCGTCCAGCACCTGGTAGCTGTCGGGCGGCTCGATCCGAATGGTGGGAAATTCCACCGGCTCGGCGCCCAGGTCGCGAAGCGAAGCCGCGAGCAGGCTTGCGGCCGCCGCCGTGCGGGTGACCACGATGCGCCGGCCGGCCAGCGGCGGCGGCGGACCCAGAAAATCGATTTGACCTGAAGCCGCGCTGGCGGCGCTCAGCATCTCGATTGCCGCCCCCGCGCCAGCCAAGGACGCCATCTCCCCCCGCAGTCGCCGGCAGAACTCTTCGGAGCCGCCGCACAACAGCAGGACGACGGGTTTCATGGCTAGGGCAGCGGGCGCCGGCTCTCGGTTGACCAACCGACCGAGCGTCTCAATGATGACCCGCAAGCGCGCGGTCTCTGCGTCAGCGATCTTCGCTAACCCCGACTTGGCCGCATCGGCTTGCGGCTGGGCAAGCGCCAGCAGCTCGGCCTGCTCGCCAGCCAGCGCCAGCACTCCAACCGGGACCTCCGGCTCATAGACGACAAGCTGCGCGCGGCGCAGCAGGTAAGCAGCGCGCAGGCTCAAGAGGTCGGCCGGGCCCGGGCTAACCGTTACAATATGCACCCTGGACTCCACTTCACGCCGGCTCCATGAGGGCGGCCGCGCCGCGGGCAAGCATGCGCTGGGCAAGCCGGCGTCCTGCAGCTTCGGCGAAATTGCCGGCCGGCGCAAGCGACGGCTGCAGAGCCGGCTCGTCGAGCCGGTCGGCGAGGGTCTGCCGGCCGTCAAGGCTGAACAGCATCGCGCGCATCGCCAGCGTGCGGCCGTCGAACCGCGCGTAGACGCCGAGCGGGGTCGTGCAGCCAGCCCCTAGCGCGGCAAGCAGCGAGCGCTCCGCGCCGGTCTCCAGCACGGCGCCAGGATCGGCGAGTCCGGCTACCGCCTCTTCGACCGCAGTCGAGCCAGCCACCGGCTGCCGGGCCAGCGCCTCGATCGCGAGCGCCCCCTGGCCGCCGCACGGGACAACCTCCTGCGGGTCAAGCGGGTTAAGTCGTAGCCCTCGGGCGAGGCCGAGCCGTTTGAGCCCGGCCAGCGCCAGGGCGAGCGCGTCAAACTCGCCCGCGGCAAGACGCGCCAGACGCGTATCGACATTGCCGCGGACTTCAGAAACGTCCAGGTCAGGCCGCAACCGTAAAAGCGCCAGCCGCCGGCGTGGCGACGCCGTGCCGACGCGGGCGCCCGCCGGCAACCCCTCCAGGCTCGTGGCGCGCCCCAGGACTAGCGTGTCGCGCGCGTCCTCGCGCGCGGGCACTGCCACGACGCGGAACTCCTGGTACAGCGCTGCCGGCAGGTCCTTCATCGAATGCACGGCGAGATCGATGGCGCGATCGTGCAGCGCCTGCTCCAGCTCTTTGACGAACAGCCCCTTGACCCCGCCGGCCGCCGGCAGACCTCGGCTCGTCGCGTCGCCGGCCGTCCGTATCGGTATCAGCTCGACTTCCGCACCTTTAAGGCGTTGCGCCAGCAGGTTCCTGACCAGGGTGGCCTGGGCGATAGCCAGCCTGCTTGGCCGGGTGCCGATCCTGAGCGTGAGAGTCATCGTACGTACGGGCCGGCGCTGCGCGCAGGCTCGGCCCCGGGCCCCTTTTGCGCCTGCTCCCTTAGGCGTCGGCGGCGTCGTCCTCCGTGTTTTTGCGGGCGCCGCCCGTCGAGCCGGGCGCCGGAGCCTCGCAGAACAGCCGGCGAATCGCGTCGGTATACACCTTGTCGGCTGCGGCACCTCCGTCACGCAGCCCGGCGAGCACGCGGTGCAGCAGCTTATTGACCAAGCTCTGGGTGAGCGCGTACACGCGTTCGCGGTCCGGCGCGGGCATGGCAGCCAGCCAACCGCGGCTGCGGCCGAGCTCGGCCTGTCGGATTTCCTCCAGGCTCGAGCATATCTGCTTGATGGTTGGAACGAGGTGCAGGCGCTCCATCCATTCCAGGAATGCCTCGGTTTCGAGCTCGACCATTTCGCGAGCTTTTTCGGCCTCGCGCTCGCGTTCGTCAACCGCCCGCGTCACGACGTTGCCGAGGTCGTCGATGTCGTAGAGGTAGACGCTTTCCAGAGCGTTCAACTCCGGCGCGAAGTTGCGCGGCACCCCCAGGTCGACGAAAAACATCGGCCTGCGGCTCCGCTCCTGCATCGCGGCCGCGACCTCCCGCGGACCCAGGATGAAGGTTCTCGCCGCGGCTGATCCCACCACGATGTCTGCGAGCTTAAGGTACGTTTTGTAGTTCTCATAGGGGACAGCCGTGCCGCCTAGCCTGCGGGCCAGGGCAAGCGCGCGGTCGAACGTTCGGCTGGTGACAAACAGGGTCTGTACGCCCTGGCGCGCAAGTTGGCGGGCGGTCAGCTCGCCCATCTGGCCGGCGCCGATGAGCAGTACCGTCTTGTCATTGAGGCTTTCGAAAATCTGAGCGGCCAGGCTGACCGCCGCGGTGGCGCTCGAGACGGGCCCGTGTCCGATGAGCGTTGCGGTTCGCACCCGCTTGGCCACGGCGAAGGCGTGATGGAAGGCGCGATGCAGTATGAGCCCCACCGTGCCGGCGGCAACCGCGCGGGCGTAGGCGGCCTTGACCTGTCCGAGAATCTGGGGCTCGCCGACCATCATCGAATCAAGGCTGGTGCTGACAAGAAAGAGGTGCCGTATCGCCTCGCGTCCCTCGAGCCGGTAGAGCGCCCGGCCGACCGTCGCGGAATCGACAGGACGCGCCTGGCTAAGAAAGCGGGCCAGCTCGCCAAATGCCGGCTCGGGTGCGGGCGCGGCCGCTACGAGCTCGACCCGGTTACAGGTGCAGAGCAAAGCCGCCTCCGACACCGCCGGGGCAACGCGCAGAAGCTGGCCGAGGGCGTCGGGAACTTCCTCGTCCGCAAAAGCCAGTGGCTCGCGCACCTCCACCGGCGCGCTGCTGTGGTTGAGCCCGACGATCAGAAGTGTTTGTTCCATCTATCCGAAACTGCCCCCATGCCTGCCCGGAAAAGCAAGGCTCACGCCCACAAACGAACCGGCCAGCACGACGAAAGCAGCGATGGTGAGCGTGGCAGCGCGCCGGCCGCGCCATCCCGCGGCCAGCCGCGCTTCCAGCAGCGCACCGTAAAGCACCCAGGTGACCAGCGACCAGAGCTCCTGCGGCTCCCACGACCAGTAGCGTCCCCAGGTCGCACCGGCCCACAGCGCGCCGCTTGTGATTGCCAGGGTCAACATCAGGAAGCCGAGTCCGAGCAATCGATAGTTGAGCCTGTCGAGGCGTTCGAGACTCGGCTGCCCTCCCAGCGCGAGAATGGGACGCTTGGCCTTGAGCCGCGACTCGTGGGCGAGATAGAGGAAGCTGACCGCCGCGCCCAGCGCGAAAAGCGCGTCCCCCAAAAAGGCCATCGTAACATGGATCGGAAGCCAAAGACTGCGCAGCGCTGCCGGAAGCGTGCTGGCCGCCCGGACGTTGAGTAACAGCGCCAGCACCGTCAGCAACACCGCCGCAGGCGCGGCAAACGTGCCGATCACCGCCATCCCCGCGCGACGTACCAAGATAAGCGTCGAAACCGCGATCAGCCAGGCCAAAAACGAGAGCGACTGGGCGAAATCGGTTACCGGCACATTCCCGGCTCTCCAGCCCATAAGGGCCAGGCCGGCGGCATGCAGCGCCACGCCCGCAGCCAGCCACGTCTGCGGCCTGACTGCCAGAGCGCGGCTCTCTCCCTTTCGCCGCTCCAACGCGAAGCACCAAGCGGACGCCAAATAGCAGAAAAAAACCGGGACGAGGGAAAGTTTTTCCATCTTCTTGGGCGGAGCGGAACCCCCTCTTGTCAGCCTGCCGACAGCGTCAACTCAAGCCGCTCGCTTTGAGGGAAGGCCCCGTTTGAACCGTTTTCTCAGACTCGCGCGAAGCCGAACGCACCGGATTCTGAGTCATCCACGGCAGTG
Organism: Deltaproteobacteria bacterium; assembly: GCA_021794015.1. GTDB lineage: Bacteria > Desulfobacterota > Binatia > Binatales > Binataceae > JAJYRQ01. The sequence goes on from JAJYRQ010000051.1 coordinate 17,848, forward strand.
CACGCCTGATGTCCCGGTTTCGGGACCAACCTCTACCGTCCATCGTTCCAGCGATAGAACAGCGCCCCCTCCAGCCGCAGGCTCTGAGCGCGCCGCTTCATGGCCGGACCCGTGCCGGCTTACGCAGCCTCCTTTTAAGCTACGCCTTGCGCCGCTTTTTCGACAGCCGCAGCTATCGGTTAACCGGCATGTATTTTGCGCTACTGCGCGCGGGGGCGCTATCTTCCGGAGCGCGGGCAAGGAGTGCAATTCGCCGGCCGAAGGATGCGGCCCGGCGTTTGAGCGACCCTCGACCGGATTGCAGCGCTTTAAGCTGGGCGGCAGTCATGCGGCGTTCGATTTTATTTGTAGTGATGGCGATGGGGGTGTCGTTGATTGCGG
>JAJYRQ010000052.1 GCA_021794015.1 Deltaproteobacteria bacterium
CGAGGAGGAAGAAGCTTGCGCTGATTCATGCGCAGAATCCCGAAATGGCTGATTACGCGCGGCGGACCGCGCGAGGTCCTTCGACTCGGCCCGAGACCGGGCCTCGCTCAGGATGACGGAGGTGGGGCGCCCGTGGACGGGCCTCGCTCAGGATGACGGAGGGGGTGCCCGGGCGGGCCTCGGAGGCCCCTCTCGCTTCGCTCAGGGCGCCGAAGCGGCGGCTCAGGATGACGGGAAGCGCGGGCGGGCGCGCCGCCCGGCCATTAAGGAGGCAGTGCTCAAGGCGGCCGAAGCTTGGCGCGAGTTTCGCGCCTGCGGCGGCGGGCGCACCCGAATCGCCGGGGATTTCCTAATCGGCGCACACGCAATGGTCGCGGCCACTCGCCTGCTGAACCGCGACCGGGGCTTTTACCGCCGCTATTTTGCCGGGTTGGAGCTGCTGGACCCCTCACGTGCGCGCTCCGGCTGAGGAACGAACTCCGAGCGCTCTTGTCTGTTCCTTTCTGGTTTCCTCGCCCCCAGCGGGGGCGAGGGTTAGGGTGAGGGGGGACCGCCCAGCCGCCACCCTCTTCCGGCCCCAGGGCGGGCGCCTTTCGCATTCACGCAGGCCAAGAGGGGGAATGCGGCAGAAGACCCATTTTCCCTTGACAACGCCGCCAGGAACGACTAATTAAGGTGCCTGGAGCGTTCCAGCCGGCTTTGGCCGTCCTATGGGGGATTGCAAATGCTTAGAAAGTTAACGATGGGTTTCGTGGCTGTGGCGGCGATCCTCGCCGCTATCGTTTACGCAAGAATTGTCGGCGCTCAAAACGCCTCGGTCGTGCGCTCGCCGCATAATCCCCCAGGCTACCGAAATATGGGCGCGCCACTCCTTGGGATGCCCCGCGTGATGCTGAGCCCGACGGGAAAGCTGGCTTTCAACGTTCAGGGCCCGTCTTCGACCTCCAGAGGCTCCGGCGGCTACTCGCCGATGGCACCGCCGATCGGCCGCAACATAATTGGCGTTCGTAGCGGCACGGCGCCGTCCGGGTCGTCGTTCTCGGGCGGTCCGGCGGTCAGGTGGGGGATGGAGATGCTGACCGGCCCGCGCGAAATCGCCTCGGCGCCTAGGCTCGGCGTTCCGGCCGGAACCACTTCCTCCTCGGCCACCTCGGTCCAGCGTTCGGCGACGGTTTCTTCCGGGTGCGGAAGCAGCTCCTACGGCAGTCCCGCGGCGGCGGTGTTCAATCTCGAGCCTGCCACGAACGCCCAGCCGCAAAACGAGGTGACTGTTGATTTTCTGCCCGGAACTTCCGGTGTTTCCGTGTTCGGAATCTCGGGCGGAGACCTGATCGTTGAGGGCGCTAACGACTTCCGCGGCGTGTCCGATTTTCTGAATAGTGGTATCCCCACATTTGCCGGCGTCTCCGCCTACTACGTAGGGTCTGCCTGCTCACCAGTGATGGAAGGCGCGCTGCCGCCGCTCACCGGCATTTTCGGCGAGTCGGTGCCGATGCAGGGCGACCCGATGGTCGCAACCAACCAGACCAGCAACAACGTCTACTACTCGACCCTGGCGTTCAGCACTCTTTCGGCCAGCGTCAAAAGCACGACCACCGCCGTGGGGCTTTTCTACAGCACTGAGGCCAATCTCACGAATCCCAGCAACTGTCCGCCAGCCGGTACAACGCACACGGCTTCCCAATCGGCCACCTGCTGGAACACTTCGGCTAACGGCTCGGCTGGAATCCTCGTCAATGCCCTGCCGGGCGGCCTGCAAGGACCCCTGGAAATAGACAAGCCCGCGATGGCGGTGGACCAACGCGGAAGCGGCACGGGCGCGGGTGACGTCTACGTGACCGGAACGCTCTTCGACCTTGTCGACAAGTTCTCCAGCATCTTTCTCGTAGCGTGTACGTCAAACCTCTCCGCCTGTTCCGACCCGGTCTACATTAGCGACGACCCGAACTCCCAAGCCTCCGACGTCAAGGTCGACCCCTACGGGAATATCACGGTCGTCTACGTAAATTACACCTTCAACGGCTCCGGCGTCCTTACGGGCGGCGAAATCAGGTATGTGGGATGCGCGGCGGCAGGTGCGCCGATGAATCCGTCGTGCAATCCGCCGGTAACGGTTAACACCGACGCCAATATCCTGCCGCAGAACGGGCCGATGGCTGCCAACGACTTTCGCGTCAACAGCATCCCGAGTCACGCCTCGCTGTTGAACGGCGGAGCGGTGGAAACTTACGTGGTATGGGCCGACTGTGTTGTGGCGCCTGCCGGCGAGACCGTTTGCCCCAACGTAACCCTGAACGGCTACTCCGCGACGACCGCCTCCGGTTTTCGAGCGCTCACGAGTAGCCCCAGTTGGTCGCAGTTCTCGGCGTTTCAGGGAACCACCATAGGCGACCTGTTCATGCCTTGGTGCACTCAGGACCTGAACCAGAATATGATTGACTGCGCTATTTACGCGGATACGAACGATACTATCCCGTTGCGTCACAGGCTCGAGCCCTTCGTGTTCCAGCTAACTCCCGGCGCAACCGCCCAGTCGCCCGTCGGCTTCATTAACAGCCTTCTCGACGAGCCGGCGGCAGACATTGTGCTCGGCGACTCCTTCTTTGGCGACTATATCGGGGCAGCGGCCCGCGGCCCCATCGCAGGCACCACCGCTGGCGCCGGGGGTTCTACCAATCTCTACATCGGCTACACTTATAACCAGCGACAGGCGACCTACAACGGGCTGGATAACGTCTTGCAGCAGGACAATTTCCTAAGCCTGGTGACGTACTGAGAGAACGCCTGCGGCATCTGGGCGGCCGGGAGCGGAGCTTCGCAGGGGCTCCCCCTCCCGGCCGCTTGCTTCCGGGTCGTGGCGGGCTCGTCAAGCCGCGAGCCTTCCGTGGCGCATGTCGCTTCGGGTCTTTTCAGGCGGGCGCTTTTCTGAAATACTGCCGGATAAGTTCCGGTTCTCCATTTCTCACGGGGAGGATGAGAGGAGTCAAATGAAACGTCTCAGTGCAGCGGTTCTTGCTCTAAGCCTTGCCCTTGCTACTGGCCTGACGAGCCTGGCCTCGCCGGCTTTCGCCGCGCGCAAGCGAGTCGATTGCGACGCCGTCATGAAGGAACTCCAGGCCGGCAAAAAGCCTAAGGAAGTTGCCAAGGACCTGAAAATCTCCCGCTCCAGCGTTTACCGCTGCCGCAAAATAGCCCGCAAGAAAGCTCAGCAGAAAAAACCCGCGGCGCAGCCCTCCGCTGCTCCGTCCGGCGCCAGCCACTAAGAAGCGTGGCTCGGCCGGTGCTCGGGCCGTGTCTCGCTGAGGTCGAAGAGTCGGGCCTCGTCGTGTCGAGGAGAGGCCCGGGCCAGGCTTGGCCGCCCCTTGGCAGAAAGCACTGCCGTCGCGGTTCCGTTGGTCGAGGGGATCGCGCTGCGGCCGGCATCCGGTCAGCGGCGCACGGCTTTATCCTGGGTGATGAGTGCCTGCAGAGCCGGTCGGCTGAAAACGCCGGCCACGGCTCGTGTCAGCGCCACCGACATCACCTGCGCCGGGTCGTCGTAGATTGAGACTTCGGTGCTCGCCCCGAGAAAGGGGTAGCTCTGCGCCGGGTCTCGATAAGTGTTGGTCGCGGTGCCCTGCCAGAAGGCCACCTTGAACGGCGGCTTGTAAAGGTCAACGTCGAGGGCGAACGTTGCCTTGGTTAGCCATGGTGCTCCGCCATACGGGTCGGGGTTGGGCCGCCGCACCACCCAGCAACGCGTGATCCGGCTGACAAGCAGGTAGTCCTGGTCGGTCTTTTGGAGCGCCGTGGAAAGGGACTCCGTGGAGGCCTGCGCGGCGAGACCTGCCTCCTCGGCGGCCTGGACGAGCGCGGCCTCAACGATCGATACCAGCGGCTTGCTGTAGAGACGCTGGCGCACCTGGCCGAGTCGGCCAAGGACAACACCGACCTGGCTGGGTGCTCCCTGCGGGGGCCTGCCGTTGCCTTCGCCGGTCTCGGGCGGGCGCGCCTCTATAGGCGTCAGTACCAGCACCCGGCGTTTGGGATAGGTTCCCTGATAGCCCTTGACGAACGATGGATAGTAGGTGATTTTCTCGACCGCCGGCGCCAGGGTCTGGCTGCGTTGCCCTTGCGCCGAGGCGCAGCCGCTAAGCCCGACGGCTGTCGCCAGCGCCAGGGCGGCTAGCCTGGCAGGCTTGACCATCGAAGCTGGCTGCATCGGGTGGCTAGCCTTCTGTCTTCTGCGCGCGCTCTCGGAAAACGAAGAGCGTTCCCCCCACTTCGAGGCGGTCTCCGCTCTCCAGGCGCCGGCGGCCGCTGACCGGCTGGCGGTTGAGCGCTACCTGGGAGCCGGCGGTAGGCATCAGGTAGAAGGCCGATCCTTCGCGCCTAATTATGGCGTGGCGGGTATTGACGGCGGGATCGCCGAACAGGCCGACGTCGCTTTCCTCGGCGCGCCCAATTGTGGTTACCGTTTTGACGAGGTCATACTCGCGCCCCTCGCGGGCATTGCGGCTTTGGCTGCGAACTACCATCAGCCATCCGCGCTTCAGGAGTTCGCCGACCAGGCTGATGAACAGGCCGATGAGCGCCCCGAGCACGACGATTGCCACGGCCCGGCCCAGGGCCTGCGGGAAAAGGCTGGTCAGTAGCTGGTAAAAGAAGCCGCCAACGCCGCCGCCCAGGAGACCGCCCAACGCGCCGTTGCGCCAGCGCAGCTTCGATCCCGAGGCCCATCCGGTGCTCAATCCCACCAGAACGCCAAGCACAGCCCATCCGACAACGCGGCCCGTCATCCCGTGAAGCAAATCGAACAGCAGCTCGCCCAGCAGCAGACCGGCCGCCCCGCCCAGGGCTCCGAAGCCGAGACCGCCCAGCGCGCTGCGACCTGCCAGCCGCCACTGACCGAAGGAGAGGCGGTCGATGGCGGCAAGGAAGCCGCCGATGCAAAGCCCAATCGCCAGACCGAGCAAAGCGGCGCGCAGCCAGTAGCTGTGGATGCCGGCGACCGACTCTTCAAGACCCCAGGCGGCCAGCCCGCCCAACGCGCCGGCCGCCGAATAAAAGAGAAGACGCTCCCGCGAAAACCTCATCTCTGCGAAGCCCGCCTCTGTTCCAAGCCAGTTCCGTAGCGCAGCGTCTGGAAACCGGCCTCCGTCGCGCCCACCCAACCAGCCCGGCTGTGGTGCCGGCTCGCCACGGGCGACGCGCTAATCCGTATGGGTCTCCCAGCTACCCCGGTCGCCCGAGGGAGTTGCCTCGAATGTGCCGGTTAGCCGATTTTCCACCCTGTGGCCTTCGAAGAACAGGGTCTTGTCGCCGTAAGGGACGGTGAACTGCACGCTGTCGCCCCGGACAAAGCCCTCCAAAGGTGTGGGTCCGTAGCCGGCTGCGTGAATCACCAGCTCACCGTGGAGGAAGCCGTTGGCCTCCGGCTTGAGCCTGATCTCCATGGGAGTGGAGCTGCGGCTGCCCAGCCCGTTGATTTTGCCGGTTACGACACTGGGGCGGCTGAGCGACAGGCGCGGGCCGTAGGCAGCTGCACCGGTTGCCGGAGAAAAACCGGGATTGTACGCCGGCGCGTTGGCCGCGACCACCTCGAATGTCCGGCGCACCAGGAACTGGCCGTTTAAGTAAAAATTGACCGTGTAGCGCCCGGGCAAAAAAGCGCCTCCCGCCGAGTTGCCCACGCGGCCTCTGAAAGTCACGGTCCTTGCCGAAGCGGGGGCTATCTGTACGTCGTCCACACTGCCCAGCGTCTGGCCGCCGGGCCCGACGTAGGCGGCGTCCACGCGATATTCCCCGCTTGCCAGATTGTAGAGCCGGTTCTCGAAGCTTACCTCCCAGTTGACGAACAGGACCGTATTCGCGTCGAATCGCGTGGCGGCACCCGACAGCAGCGTGCCCGATTTGGTGCTGTTCTCGAACCTGATGCTGAGCAGGTGCAGCGGATGGCGCCTGGCCTCCTCGATCATGGCAAGCCGCACGGTTTCGCCCTTTTTCTTTTCTTCAGCCGCTTTGGCTGCGGCCAGCGCCTGCGCTTTGGCGGCCGCCTCGGCCGCCGCTTTTTCAGCCGCCGAGCGTTCCGCGGCGACGTCCGCGGTCACGGTAAAGTTCTGCTTGCCAACGATCTGGTCGCCGGCGTAAAGGACGACCTGGTACTGGCCGGGGACCAGGTCGCCGAGGCCCGGCATCAGGGCTACGGCACGGAATTCGGCTTCTTTCTGCGAAGCGGGGATGAACTCGGTGGCTGCGCTCGAAGCCATCTGCAAACCTGACGGGCTGAAAAAGCGCGCCTCAACCGTCTCGGTCCGGGCCGCCAGGTCGGCAAACTCGTTGCGAAAGCTCGCCGACCACAGCAGGTAGTGCCGACGCGCCAGCTCCGTGTCAAGAAAAGTTCTGGCCGGTGCGGAAAGCAGCACGCCCTCGCGCGTTGAAAGCGCCAGGCTCAGGTTGTCAAGCAACAGCGGGCGCAGCTCGGCACGGGCCAGCCGCTCGCGCCGCTTCCAAGGCAGATTTTCGACCCAGGACCTGATGCCAAGGTTGTCCTGAAGCTGAGGGTTGAAGTAGACGTAGGTTGCGGCGAAGGCCACCCCCGAGAGAAGAAGCATCAACACCAGGAGCTTGAGCGCCATGCCGATCCGGCTCCCCCGTGGCCGGGTGCGGCCCGCCGCGGCGGGCCGCGCTGCACGCGCCAGCGGCTTGGTGCCCCCTTGGGGACCGGCGCCGCTCCCGCCAGTCTGGGCCTCGGCGGCGGTGCCGGCCCGTCCGTAGAGCGTCAGATCGAGAAAGTCGCGCACCGTGGGCGGCCGGCGGTCGATCTCATAGCTGAGCGCCGCGTCGATCGCGCGCGCCAGGTTGGGCGAAAGACCGGCCCGCAACTGCGCCACCGGCGGAAAACTGAACGGCGGGCTCTGTTCCGGGTCACGTCCGGTGAGCAGATAGTGCAGCGTTGCTCCCAACGCGTAAATGTCGCTGCGCGGGTCGAGCATCCCCTGGTACTGCTCGGGCGGCGCAAACCCCAGCGTCCCGATATTGGTGCCTTTGCGTGCCTGGCGAAACAAGCGGGCGATGCCAAAATCGATCAGCACCACGCGACCCGCCGGCGTCAGCATCACGTTGGACGGCTTAAGATCGCGGTAGATGATCGGCGGGTTGCGGCTATGCAGGTAGGACAATACCTCGCAGAGCTGGCGCGCAACATCGATGACCAGCCCCTCGTTCAACGGGCCGTTGTTCCGCGCCAGCTCTTCCTCGAGATTGCGACCCTCGACATACTCCATCACCAGGTAGTGCCGGTTGTGGTCGTCGAACCGGTCGATTATCTGCGGAATTCCCGGATGGCGCAGTTGCGCCAGCGTGTCGGCCTCGCGCTTGAAGTAGTCGTTGGCCTCAAGCCGCTGCTTGGGATCGATGAAGTGATCGACCATTTCCTTGAGCGCGCAGAGCCGGTTGGCCAGCCGCCGGTCGCGCCCAAGGTAGACTCGGCCCATGCCGCCGCCGCCCAACAGCCGCTCAATGACGTAGCGCCCCTCCAGTACGATGCCGGACGACAGCGGCGCCGTGGGCGTTGCTTCCGAGCTTCCCGAGCCGGCCATGGCGTTCAGTCGGCGAAAACGACGATCACGGAGATGTTATCGGTGCCTCCGCCGGCGTTGGCCGCGGCGATAAGCTCGCGCGCCGCTTGGCGGGGATCGTTGTAGCGTTCCATTATCCGGCCAATCTCTGAATCGTCAACGTGGACCACCAAGCCATCGCTGCAAAGCAGCATGCGGTCGCCCCGCTTGAGCCGGAGCGCCAGGCCCTCTGCGCCCGCTGGCCCCTGGCGGCGTGCCCCGAGCGAGCGGGTGATCACGTTCTTGTGCTCGTGGTGTCGCGCCTCCTCCGGCGTTATCTGCCCGATGTCGACCAGCCGCTGCACCAGTGAGTGGTCCTTGCTGAGCTGGCGCAGCGCCTGGCCTTCAAGCAGGTAGGCGCGGCTGTCGCCCACCCAGGAGATCGCGGCCTCAGGCGGGCGTATCAGCGCCGCCACCGCGGTTGATCCCATGCCGCGTGCCTCGGGGTGGTCGGCCTGGTAGTCGAGCACGGCGCGGTTGGCCGCTTCAAGGGCGCCGACCAGGACTTGGACGAGGTCCGATGCCGCGCCGGCGGCCAAGGCCTGGTTGACCTCGCCGGCGATCGTATCGACCGCAATCGCGCTGGCCACTTCTCCCGCCGCGGCGCCTCCCATCCCATCGGCCACAACGTAAAGGTACTGCGCCCGGGGCCGAACCAGGGAGTCGATCACCGATTCTACTGCCGCCAGCGAGTCCTCGTTCAACTCCCGGACCTTTCCGACGTCGGTGAGCGCACAGGTCCGCACGCGATCCACCGTGTTGAGTTTGACGAGCTCGAGCTTGAATTCGTCAATCGTGGCCCAGCGCGCATGCGGATCGAAGGCCAGCGCCCGTCTGACGACTTGCTCCAGGGCGGGCGTCACGACTGCCGGCGGGTAAAACACGATCGGCTCTCCCTCTTCCCGCCAGCTTTCGCATTCCAGCCGCCGGCCGGTCAGACAGCTATAGACAAGCGCGCCGACCGAAAAGATGTCGGCGCGCTTGTCGATCGGGCGGCCCCGGTAAATCTCCGGCGCGGTATAGCCGTCGTTGAGCAGCGGCAGCGCTTCCTGCTCGAGATCGTTTGTCACATGGTCAAGGCCGGTTAGCCTGACCCGCCCGTCCGCGGTGAGCGCAACCGAGGCCGGGCAGATGTCGTTGAGTCTTAGACCGCGGCGGTGAAGAAACGAAACCGCCTGGCATACCTGAAGCGCCAGCGCCAGGGCGTCCGCCTCGCGCATCGCCAAGCCTTCCTTGCGCTCGGCCAGCGGCGTGAGCATCTGTTCGGGGTAGACGAGGTAGGCGCGCCCGCCTGCGCTCATACCGTCGATCGGCTTGACGAAGGCGGGGTGGTTGAGCGAGCGAGAGAGCGCAAGCACCCGCGCGAAGAGTTCGCCCAACTCCTCGGGCGGCCTCTGGTGTGCGCTATCGTCGGCTTGGCGGCCCTCGTCGAGCGGCGCGACCTCCTGCCCGGCCGCAGCGCTTCGAGAGCCGGTCGCTTGCGCTGCTTGGTTGCCCGGCGGCCCTTGCGCTTGGCTGGCCTCGGCTGAGGCGGCATTTTCGCCGACGCTGACCGGAGGACCCGCCGCACCGGCATCATCGACTGCGCTGGCGGTATCCGGCTCGTCTTGCGCCTCGACCTTGGCGTCTTGCTCGCCGGGCGTCGCTTGAGCCATCTCTTCGCCAGCTTGTTCGGTCGGGGCTTTTGTCTCGGCCGGTGCTGTTTCTTCCCGGGCCTGGCGCGCGGCGGAAGACAGAGTGAGTTCCGCGGTTTTGGCCCGCGGCCCCGCCGGGTCGTCTGCCTCGGCCGGCGTGGCCTGCCGACTTGTTCCGAGTGTGCCTTTGGCCGCGGCTCCCGCGTCGTTTATCTCGCCGGCGACGCGCTCGCGCAGCAGGTAGGTTTCCGTCACGTCATCGCGCCGGCGCCGGGCCCGGTAACGGTTTTCCTCGATGCGTGGTTCGAGCAAGGCGACGATTTCGAGTCGGTCGCTGAGCACGGTTCCCGCGGGCAGCGGCGTTAAGAAACCGGCCGGGCTCTGCGCGTCGCCTAGTTGGCGCCCGCAGCGCGCGCAAAACCGTGTCCCTTCGTCAGCAGAGAGCCCGCAGTCTGGACAAACAGGCATCGCGGTTAACCTTCCGTTTGAAAGCGCAGTTTGAGTCCTCCCAGGACGATTTCATCCTGGTGGCGCAGTTTGTAGAGTTGGTCGCGCGAAAGGCGGCCATGGCCCCCGATATAAGTCCCGTTTAGGCTGCCCAGGTCGCGAATGAAATAGTCGGCGCCCAGCCTTATGACTTCGGCATGGCGGCGCGAGACCAGGTTGGCGGCGCTGCCCAGCACGCTCAGGTCGAGATAGACCTCGCCGGCGCCCACCGTTCCCGAACGGCCCATTACGACGCGCTCGGCGCTGAGCGTAAAGCGCTGCCGCTCGCCGACAGCCGCCAGCAGGGCGTGGGGCATCTTAGGGGAGCTCGGCTGGTCGGTCCCGGCCCGGCCTGCGGCAAAGTTCGGCGCCGGCGGCGCGCCGGCCGGCCGGGCTTTGCCGGGGTAAGAACCTCTGGCCGGCGGCCGCTTAAGGTCCTGGGTTTTCGCGGTAGCGGACACGTCGCGGGCGCCGGAAGCCGCGCCGGCCGCCCGGCCGTCGGGCGCTCGAGCGCCGGGGGGGCGCGCCACGGTCTGGTTCGGCTGCGACGAGGCCGCGCTTTCGCCCGCCTCGGCCGGGGCCGCCGGCGAGTATGCGGCTGGCCGCCCGGCGGAAGCGACGGCCTCGCCGGTTACGCGGCCGCTGCGAGACGCAGTGGAGACGGCAGGCGCGTCACGGGTCGGAACAATCCCTGCTGCTGTGGGCGCCGTGGCGCTTGCTTCGGCCTCGCCCGTTTGCGCATACGGCAGCGCTCTCAACATCTCGCGCGCGGAGGTGAAGCGTTTGTCGGGGTCGCGCTCGAGCGCCCGGGCAAGCACGCGCTCGGTTTCCGCCGAGACCTCGGGCGCAAGCGCCCGTACCGGGGGAAAGCTGAAGGGCGGCTCGAGCTGCGGGTCGCGCCCCGTCAACAGATGATGTATCGTCGCCGCCAGCGAATACAGGTCCGAGCGCGGTCCGACCTTGCCCGCGTACTGTTCCGGCGGGGCGTAGCCCACCGAGCCGATCTGCGTGCCGCGGCCGCCCGGCGGCAGGAAGCGGGCGATGCCAAAGTCGATGAGCATCGCGCGTCCGTCCTGATGAATCATGATGTTGCCCGGTTTAAGGTCGCGGTACACGATCGGCGGCGTCTGATTGTGAAGGAAGCTCAGCACCTCCAGGATATCGCGCGACCAGCGGACCACGCTGGCCTCAGGCAGTCGCCGGCCCGGCCCAAGCTTGTCCAGGAGCTGCTGCAAATCGCCCCCGGGTACGAACTCCATGACCAGGTAGTGGCGGCCGTTGTCTGCCAGGTAATCGTACAGGCTCGGAATCCCGGGATGGGACAGGCGAGCCAGAACCTCACGCTCGCGAAGAAAATCCTCGATCGCTTTCTGCTCGTGCAGGCCGTCGCCTACGATCATCTCCTTAACGGCTACCGGCCGGTCGGCTAAGCGGGTGTCGTTGGCCAGGTAAACCCGGCCCATCCCGCCCTGGCCCAGGACCTTGCTGATGCGGTAGCGGCGGTCCAGCGTGTAGCCGAGGCGAAGCGGCTCGTCGGTTAGCATCGCGCCACCAAAAAAACAACTCTGCCGCCCGGTACTGGGTGGGCGTGATTCAGCGACGCAAGCGGCGAGGCTGGGGCGGCGCGGCGTCTCAGGACGCCGGCTCGATCGTCAGCCGAAGAAAGGTCTTGCCTACGATAACCTCGTCGCCCGACTTAAGCTCCACCGGGCTGCCGGGCTGCAGTCTGGGCTGCCGGTTAACGAAGGTGCCGTTCAAGCTTCCGATGTCCTCGATCGTTATCTTGCCGCCTTCGACGCGGATGAGCGCATGCTTGCGCGAAATCTTGGCTTCCGGGTCGTCCTGGTCCAAGTCCACCTCGGGAAAGGCGCCTGTTTCGGGGTCCCATCGACCGACCAGGTTATTGCCGTTCTCAAGCGGGAATTCCTGGCCTTTGCGGCCGCCCCGGGTGATCGTCAGTTTCGGTCGGATCGCCGCCGGCGCCGCCGCGGGGGCAGGCTCCGCGGCCGCCGCTTGCGGCTGCGCAGCCTCGGTTGATGTGGCCGGTTCGGGCGCGGCGACGGGCTGTGCGGGCGCCGCGGGCGGCGGCGCAGGTTGCGCTGCCTCCTGCGGATGCTCGGCGGGCGCTTCGGCCTGGTGTTCGTGGGGGGCGGCCGTTGCGCCGTCGCTCTCCAGTTTTGCACCGCAGCTATCGCAGTAATCGAGTCCTTCGATATTTTCGTAGCCGCACTCGCTGCATTTAACCATGATTATCGTAGCCCCCTTGGACGCCGCTGGTAGTTTGACGGGCCGCGTGCTTGCGGCTGCTGCAGTTGTCTATTCATCCGAGGTGAGGCGCTTGAGCGCCTCCGGGTCGAGCATCTGGGTCTTGCGCACCACCGCCTGTGCCTGGAGCAGCGTAGTCTTGGCCGCGGTGGTCTGCAAGGTCTGGGTCTTCTTGACCTGCTCGATAAGGCCGGTCAGCGCCTGCGTGGCTTTGACATTGCCCATCCGCTGGGTGCCCTGGATGGCGTTGTTCAGCAAGCGGGTGGCGCGTTCGACGTTACCCTGTCGCAGTTCTTCCTCCGCCTTGGCTTGTGCCTTGGCGATCGAAACCTGGTCGACCAGGTTCATCACCCGCGGGCTGACCCGGCTGCTGAGGCTGCGGTCGAGCGTGTACTCAACCGTCACGTCGGACTGCACCGTGCGCTCGCCCACGGCCGGCACGTCGAACCGGAAGGTCGCCGCGCCCACCCGCACGCTGCCCGGACGCCGGGGCGGCAGCACCAGGGTGAGCAGCACCGAGCCGGGCACGCCGCCTTCCAGGTCGCCTATTTCGTAGATAATCCGCCGCTGCTCGTCAACCAGCGGGGTGCCCAGGGAGTAAATCTCCGGGCTGGCGCGAAAAGCCTCGCGGACCTGCACGCCCTGAGAAAGGTTGATTTCGATTCGGCCGTTGCGCACGGTAACGGCCCGCAGACCTTCCAGCTCGTCCTCGAAGATTCCCGGAATCTGGGACGACTCTCCGATAAAATGATACTTGCCGTGCGAGTCTTCGGCGATTCGCATCAGCAGCTTCTCGTTGAATTCCGCCCCCACACCCATCGCCGAGAAAGACAACTGCCCGGCGTTCTGACGCACCAGGTCGAGGCAGGCCGTCTCCTCGTATGTCTGGCCGTCGGTCAGCACCAGCACCCGGTTGAGACGCTCGGCGCCCAGGCTTTTGCGGACTTCATCGATTGCCGCCCGCATGCCGAGCGCCATCTGGGTCCCGCCGCCAATCTCCAGAAGGTCGACATCCTGCAGCGCCCGGTCGACGAAGCTCTTGTCGTGGCACTGGTCGGGGCCGACAATCACCCGGGCGGTGTCGGCGAAGGCAACGATTGTAACCTTGTCCTCGGGCGCCAGGTTTTCGACCAGGAACTTGACCGCCTCGACCACGTAGTCGAGCCGGTGCTCGTCGTACATCGAGCCCGAGCGGTCCAGGACGACTCCCAGGTTAAGGGGCAGCCTCTGCCCCGTCTGGCCGTCGGCACGGGCCACTGCCTCGAGCAACACGTACAAGACGAAATTCTCCGCCGAGGACGGGACATACTGTCGGCTCACCAGAGCGGAAAAACTAAGCGGCTCAGCCATTGCACGGCCTCCTGGTCAATTCTAGGTTGAAGTGCGAGGCTGTGGCAACCGGCCCGGCATTGGCCGGCAGCGGCCAGGCGCCGCTCAGCGCGTCCGCCCCTCGCACGGCCGCAAGCCCCAAGGGCCGCCCGGAGGGCGGCAATCGCCCGGTTGCGTTCCCTTGTGGGCTGGGCTTAAGCTCAATAACCGTTAAGATTACTTTACGGGATATTGCGCCCAACGCGCCACCGGCCCGGTCGGCGGCGCGGCGCTATCCTCGGAGGTTCAGGGGCTGACCCGGGCAGGGTTGGCCGGGGGCAGGAGCCAATGCTGGCACTCGCGGAAAGCCACCTTCGACAACTCGTCGAAAGCTCACCGGACATCGTAATCGCCGTAGACCGAAGCGGGACAATAATTTTTTACAACGACGGGGCGCGCGAGAACCTGGGCTACGCGCCCGATGAGATCATCGGCCAAAAGGTCACCATGGTCTATCCCTCGCTCGAGGCGGCGCGTGCGGTGATGCAGGCCATGCGCGATGCCGGGAATGCAGGCCGCATCTCGGACTTCGAGACGACTTTTCGGCGCAAGGACGGCCAGTTGATCCCGGTGGTAATCTCCGGCTCGCTCATTTACGACCGCGACCGGACGGTCGTGGGCTCGATTGGCTTTGCCCGCGACATCTCCCGGATGCGCCGCCAGGAGCAGCTTGCCACCGCCTGCGATATTGCGGTGAGTCTTGCCCACGAGATCAACAATCCGCTGGAAACGATCACCAACAGTCTGGAGATGCTCGGCCGGGCTCTCGGGCGCCGCCTGACTGCGGCGGCCAAGCAAAGCGAGACGCGTCGGCTTGAGCGGGCGCGGGCGGCGCTCGAACGCGTGCGCGCCATCGTGGAGCGGCTCGACGAGGTCTCTCGCAAGGGCGTCTACCAGACCCGCGGCTACCTCGGCGATCGACGCATGGCCGACCTTGCGCCGCCGCCAAGCTGCGCGCTGCCGCCCGGTCCGGCCGAGGCTGCCGCGCCGCTTGCTGTCCTGCGAAACGACGCCAACGCGCCCGCCGCCGCAGAGCCGGCCAAGCCCGCGAGAGCCTTGGCCAAACGGTTCAGCCGGATGACCGCGCTTGTCGTTGACGACGACGTGGCGGTCCTCGACTCGCTGGCCGAACTGCTCAGGGCCGAGGGGCTGACGGTCCACGCCACGCCGCGCGCCTCTCAGGCGCTTGCCCTTTTGCGCAGCGTTGCGGTTGACGTGGTCATCTCGGACGTCGTGATGCCCGAGATGGACGGCTACGAATTTTACCTTCGCGTCAGGCAGGAGTTTCCCTGCCTGCCGATCGTTTTGATGACCGGCTACCACTACGACCGCGACCACATAATCAAGCGCTGTCGGATGCAGGGGCTCGAAGGCGCAATCTTCAAAAAGCCGATCAACCCGGACAAGATGCGCGAGTTGCTGTCGCGCATCTCAGAGAAGTTTCACCCGCAAGCCGCCCGGCGCTCGGCATAAGCCGGCGGCGGCCGGCGCGCTCAGTGCGAAAGCGCAATCCACACAGGCGCGGCGTTGACGTTGAGCGTGCTCTCCGTGGCGTAGGTCGCCGAGTAGGTCGGCACGCCGTTGCTGCTGCTGAGCGAGAAGACCGTAATCGAGCCGCCGGCGTTGTTCGCCGCGTAGAGAAAGCCGCCGGTCGAATCGACCGCCAGGCCCATCGGCGCGACCAGTCCCACGGAAGTGGCAGTGAACAAGCTTAGCGGGTCGCCGCTGTTCCCGGTTTGGGGAGAGAACCAGACCATACCGCCAAGATTGTCCGACAGATAAACGAAATCGCTGCTGCCAACCTGTGCCGGCACTATAACGTGCGAGTCGGGCGGGAGCGGCGGCACCGCCGTGGGATACGACGCCAGAAACGCAAGCGCTCCCGACGAAGGCGCGGCGTTGAATGCCGCCACCTGCCCGGTCGTGGCGTCCGCCACGTAAACGAACTTGCCCGACGGATCGACTGCAACCGCGTTGGGCTGCCCGGTCGCCACGCCAAGGCTGAGCGCGCTTGCCGCTTTCGTCAAGGAGCCCGAGCTGCCCACCGAGAAGGCTGTCACGATTCCCAGCCCGTTATCGCAGACGTAGACCATCGTCTGCGCCGGGTTTGCCGCAATCGACACCGGGGAAATGAGCCCCGTGGTGACGGTTCCCAACGAGGTGAGCTTTCCGCTAGCCGCGTCAACCGCGTACTCGCTTATCGAGCCGGCCAACACGCCCAGCACTCCCCGGTTGGCGACGTAGAGAAAGCTGCCGTCGGCGCCGAAGGCAAGCTGCTGCGGCTGGCTGTTCGTGCCGTCGTTTACCGAAACCTGGGCGGTCGCCGTGAGCGTGCCGGCCGACGTATTGACGCTAAAGCCGTAGACGTTGCCGTCGGCCTGGTTGGCGACGTAGACCAGGCTGTTGTTCGGATGCACCGCCAGTCCGGAAGGGCCAAGCGCGGCTCCCGCTTTGGCGTTGCTCAGAAAGGCGAGCGCGCCGCTGGACGGGTTGCGGCTGAGCATCGAGACGGTTCCGTCTCCGAAGTTGGTGACGTAGAGGAAGGATGAGGCCGACCCCGTGCCCGTCGGCGTCGGCGTGGGCGAGTTGCCCGAGCCAAAGCCCGAGCCGCATCCGCCCTTGGCCGCCAGCAGCGAAAGCAGCATCAGGCCCGCCACCACCGCGGTCCAGGCTCGTTGTTTCATACGGTCAACCCGCCCCGGGCAGCTTAGGCCCCCAGGCCAAGGCCGTCGCAAGCCGCCGCCGGGCCTGCCGACTCCTGCGCGCTTAACGTTTCCCGCCGCCAACCGGTGCCGCCGGCGCTTGACACCTGCGCTCGCTTCACGGCAAACGTGATGGCAAGAAAGTCGCGCGGCCCACAAGCGCGCGGCTCAATTGCGCGCGACGGCCTCGGGTCGCGCCCTTTAACGATACCGCAGGCCAGAGCCGGCGGGGAG
This sequence comes from Deltaproteobacteria bacterium, assembly GCA_021794015.1. Lineage (GTDB taxonomy): Bacteria > Desulfobacterota > Binatia > Binatales > Binataceae > JAJYRQ01. The sequence continues at coordinate 16,288 of JAJYRQ010000052.1, forward strand.
GTAGCACAGATGGCGGTCGAGCTTGACAAGCTGCCCAAGTTCTCCGAGTTGCCGATAAAGCCGGATGCGCCCGGCCAGTCCTCCTGGGGCCTTTTTGGCGAAGCCGACGGCGTCGGATGCCTTAACTTCCTTACCCCCGGCGGCGTGGTCGAGGCGGCCCGGCTCGTCAAAAAAGGCAAGGTTTTCCGGCTCGATACTCCCATCAATTATGCCGAGCCGCCGCTGTTCGCCCGGGCCCCCGCCAAGCATACCATTATCAGTTTCGAGAAATACGGCGTCTGCGGCTGCGATGACAAGCTCGACGACTATAATACTCAGCAGGGAAGCCAATGGGACTCGCTCGGACACATGGGGCATCCCCGCCTGCAGCGGTTTTACAACGGAGTTCCCATGGACGAGGTCAAGTCCGGCCGCGCTCGCGTAGGGATCGACCAATGGGCCAACCGGGTCGTCGGCAAGGGTCTCCTGGTCGATCTTTTCGCTCACCGCATCCGGCGCGGGGCGCCGATTGACCCCTTAAGCGACGAGCGTTACGGCTTCGATGAGCTGACCGCGGCGCTCGCGGAGCAGGCCGGGGAGATCACGCCCGGAACGGTCCTGCTCATGCGCACCGGATGGATGCAGGCCTACCTGGCGGCACCGCCGGAGAAGAAGGCCGCGCTCGCCCCGCTCCACGGGCTGCGCGCTTGCGGAATCGAGCCGAGCAGCCGTCTGATGGAATGGCTGTGGGACAACCGCGTGGCGGCGATTGCCAGCGACGGCCCGTCGGTGGAACCCTGGCCGTGGGACTTTGCCGACGAAGGCGCGCTGCATTATCGGGCGCTGGCGCTTTTGGGCCTTCCGCTGGGCGAGCAGTTCGACTTGGAGGAGCTAGCCGCCGACTGCGCGGCGGACGGCGCCTACCCCTTTATGTTCGTATCGGCGCCGCTCTACCTGCGGGGTGGGATTGCCTCGCCGCCCAACGCTGTCGCGATCAAGTGAGCCGCGGGTAGTCCTTGCGCCCCAGCCGCCCCGGCCTGGCCGGCGCGGCGCGCTTTGCGCCGATGCTCCCCGCCGGAGCGCGCTTCCCCTTTGTCCTTCGCGCGTCTATCGGGCGGGCAGCGAGCGCCCGGCCGGCGGCCTCGCCGGAGCGCGTTCCTTTTTTTTTCCTCTCCCCCGCCGGGGGAGAGGAATCAGGAAAAGGAGGTGCGTGCGGCACCTTTGTCATTCCCGCGCGCGATGGCTGCGCTTCTGCCATTCTTGCGCGCGATGCGCGTTCTTCTTTCCCTCTCCCCTTGGGGGGAGAGGGGAGGGTGAGGG
>JAJYRQ010000053.1 GCA_021794015.1 Deltaproteobacteria bacterium
TCTCCCCCCAAGGGGAGAGGGAGACAAGAACGAGCACCGCGCGCGGGAATGACGGCAGTGGGGCGTCCGGCTCCTGCTTGTCACCCCGGCGCTCCCTTCTCCCTGTCACCCTGAGCGAAGCGAAGGGTCTGCGCGAAGCGATTTGTCCTCCGGCGGCGTGGCGAACCCACCTGCCTGCGCCGACGCGGCAGGCAGGTCGCTGCGCGTAGATTCTTCGCTCCGCAGACTGCGCTCAGAATGACATCCGCGGTCGACGGTCACCTGTCAGGCTGCTTCTAGCACGAGGAGGGCTGCCCTACGGCGAGCACCGCGCGGGAATGACAGCAGCGCGCCCGAGCGGGTCCGGCCTGTGTAACTATATTCTGCAGGAGTCAGTAAGGGCTCCGCGCGGCCTGGCGCTCATGACTGGCCCTACGTTGGGGTGCAGGCAGCTGACGCTTTGCGTTCACGATCTGCCGGGACGTGACGCGTACATCTGGACGAGAACCGTCTTGCGGGCAGCGTCGATCGCCTCGACTACCGTGGCCAGTGGATCGCAGCCGCCGGGAAGCGCCGAGAAGCAAGCCTGGATTTCTGCGGCGCGCGCGGGCGCGCTGACCGGCAGGACAGCGAACAAGACGAGGGCCAACAGCCTCGCTCCACTTTTGTTCCCCAGGTTCATCCTCGGGCCCGCACGGGATGATAGACTTTGATCGCGTCATATGCGAATCTGATTCTACGAAATCACGCATTTCAGCGACCGCAGCAGCGCGCGGCTTTTCCGAACTCATGAACCGGGTTCGCTACCGGGGCGAGAGTTTTGTCGTCGAACGCGGCGGCAAACCGATCTGCGAAATTCTGCCCGCCAGGCCGGCGAAGTTCAGCGGCGCCGAACTCGCAAACCTCCTGCGCGCGCTGCCCAAGCCGGACGAGGAATATCTCGCCGTTGTGGAAGAGCTGATCGCGAAGCAGCCCACGGTCGCCGAGTCGGGATGGCAACGCTGATCGATTCGAGCGTCTTGATCGCCGCCGAACGAGGCCAACTCGATTTCGGCGACCTCTCGGCGCATTACGCTGAAGAGGACGTGGCCATATCGGCGATAACCGCTTCGGAGCTCTTGCACGGCGTTCCCCGCGCGAGGACGGCGGCGCAGCGCCATCGGCGCCAGGCCTTTGTCGAGGGCTTGGTGGCACAGCTTCCTGTCATTGCTTTCGATCTCACCGTGGCGCGTGTGCACGCCTCGCTATGGGCCGATCTGGCCAAGCGCGGCGTTGCGGTAGGCGAGCGTGACCTGATGATTGCCGCCACCGCAATCGCAAAGGATTACGCCATCGCCACGCGCGACGGGCGGAGCTTTGCGAAGATACCGGGGCTGAAGGTGCGGCGATTGTGAGCGAAGGGGGAGCAAGAGTGGCGTTGGATCCGCTTGAAAAGTACCTGCGCGAGCTTCGCAGCATCCGCGGTTCAGGCTCGTGGGTCCCCGAAACCTCGTACTATCCCGCGTTGCGCGATTTGATGAACGAGGTCGGCGCCGGGCTCAAGCCGAAGGTCAAGTGCATCGTTCACGTAAGCCACGGGGCAGGAATTCCCGATGGAGGCTTGTTCACTCCCGACCAGTTTCAGAAGAATCCCGAGCCGATTCCCGGAACGATCCCGGCGCGCGGAGTGATCGAGGCCAAGCCGACCGGCGACGACGCCTTTATTACGGCGGACAGCAAGCAGGTATCGAAGTACTGGGGCAGGTACCGCCAGGTGCTGGTCACCAACTATCGCGATTTTCTCCTGCTCGGCACCGACCACGAAGGGAAGCCGGCGAAATTGGAGGGTTATCGGCTCGCCACTGATGAACCCTCCTTCTGGGCCGCCGCCAGCCATCCACGGAGCCTCGCTACGGAACACGGTGAAGCGTTTGGCGACTTCCTCAGGCGCGTAATGCTTCACGGCGCGCCGCTGGCGGAAGCCAAGGACGTGGCGTGGTTCATGGCCTCGTATGCGCGCGAGGCCCTCAGGCGCATGGAAAAGAAGAGCGATGTGCCGGCGCTGGCCGCCATTCGCGGCGCGCTCGAAGAGGTGCTGGGAATCGAGTTCAAGGACAAGAAAGGCGATCATTTCTTTCGCTCGACGCTGGTGCAGACGCTCTTTTACGGAGTGTTTTCAGCGTGGGTGCTGTGGACGCGCGACCATCCCCCGACCAGCAAAGAACGTTTCGACTGGCGTACCGCGGGTTACTACCTCCGCGTTCCGGTGCTGGCAGAATTGTTCCATCAGACGAGCAATCCCGCCTCGCTCGCGGGGCTGGAACTGCCCGAGGTACTCGACTGGACCGGCACGGTGCTCAACCGCGTCGATCGGGCGGCGTTCTTCAGCGCCTTTCAGGAGCATCACGCGGTACAGTACTTCTACGAACCGTTCCTCGAAGCCTTCGACCCGGAACTCCGCAAGCAGCTTGGCGTCTGGTACACGCCCCGCGAGGTGGTTCGCTACATGGTCGCGCGCGTCGATCTGGTCCTCCGCGAGGAACTCAATCTGCCCGACGGACTGGCGGACCCGAACGTTTACATTCTCGATCCCTGTTGCGGCACCGGCTCCTATCTGATCGAGGCGCTCGATCGGATCGCGGCAACGCTCCGCGCCAAGGGCGGCGATGCGCTCACGGCGCAGGAAATCAAGCGGGTGGTGATGGGGCGGGTTTTCGGCTTTGAGATTCTCCCCGCGCCTTTCGTCGTGACGCATTTGCAGATCAGCCTGCTGCTTCAGTCGCTGGGCGCGCCGTTTTCGGAAACCGGGAAGGAGCGTGCAGCCGTCTATCTCACGAACGCGCTCACCGGATGGGAGCCGCCTGACGGATCAAAACCCCAGATGCTGCTCGCGTTTCCCGAACTTCTCCAGGAGCGCGACGCCGCCGAGCGGGTAAAGCAAACGACGCCCATTCTCGTGATACTGGGGAATCCGCCATACAACGGCTTTGCCGGCGTGGCCGTCGCTGAGGAGCGCGACCTCTCGCAGGCCTATCGGACCACAAAGCGTGCGCCGAAGCCGCAGGGCCAGGGACTAAACGATTTGTACATCCGATTCTACCGGATGGCCGAGCGGCGCATCGTGGAGAAGACCGGCAGGGGAATCGTGTGCTTCATCTCGAACTATTCTTGGCTCGACGGCCTTTCGTTCACCGGGATGCGCGAGCGCTACCTTGAGCAGTTCGACCGCGTCTGGGTCGACTGCCTCAACGGCGACAAATACAAAACCGGCAAACTGACGCCCGAGGGCGAGCCGGATCCGAGTATTTTCTCGACGGAATTCAACCGCGAGGGCATTCAGGTCGGCACGGCCATAACGCTCCTGGTCCGCCGAGCGAGATCAGGCGGCACCGACTCCGCGGGCTACCGCGATCTGTGGGGAAAAGCCAAGCGATCTCAGCTCCTCGAAGAAGCGGACCGCGGCTCAAGGCCCGAATATCAGGAGTTGCGGTCCCCTCTTGAACTGGGCCTGCCCTTCCGACCTTCGGTCGTCTCGAGCGGCTACCTGTCGTGGCCGCTTTTGCCGGAACTTTTCCCGGTCTCATTTCCGGGCGTGAAGACCAGCCGCGATGATGTGGTGGTGGACATCGATCGGGAGCGTCTGATTAACCGCATGAAGCAATATTTTGATCCCGAGATCAGCGACGCAGACATTAGGGCAATCATGCCAACCGCGATGACGGACGCAGCGGGGTTCGACGCACGAAAGGCGCGGCGCTATTTGCTCGCGCGCGGCTTCCAGCCAAACCGAGTCGTCCGATTTTGTTATAGGCCTTTCGATCATCGCTGGCTTTATTGGGAACCAGAGGCATCGTTGCTAGATCGCCCACGGGAAGAATACTTCTCTCACATATTTGAGGGAAACATTTGGATCGAAGCGCGCCAACGACAACCGATGGAGCGTTTTGATCGCGGCTACGTTGTCAGGGTACTGGCTGACAACTTGGGCAACGGGCTCTCCAACTTCTTTCCGCTCTATCTCAAGACGGAGAGCACGACTGAGACGCTTTTTACGAAACCGAGCGTTCAATCCGCAGCGACGCCGAATGTGAGCAAGTGTCTTGGAACGTACCTGGAGTCCCTGAAGGCAAACCCCTCGGATTTCTTCATGCACTGCGCGGCCGTACTTCATGCGCCGTCTTACCGAGACGAGAACGCTGGCGCGCTCAGAATCGATTGGCCGCGGATTCCGCTTCCCACCTCTAAGGCGGTGCTCGTTCAGTCGGCTGAACTCGGCCGCGAAATCACGGCGCTGCTGGATGTTGACATTGCCGTAACCGGCGGTACGCGCGGCAAAATCCGGCCCGAGCTGGCCGGGATTGCGGTAGCTTCGCGCGAGGGCGGCGGCTCGCTCAATCCCGATGCGGGAGAGCTCGATCTCACTGCCGGATGGGGGCACAGCGGAAATGGCGGCGCCGTGATGCCCGGCAAAGGGAAAATCGTCGAGCGCGATTATTCGAGCGAGGAGCGGCGGCGCATTGAGGAGGGCGCCGCGGCTCTTGGACTCTCGGTCGAGCAGACCCTGAATCTCTTGGGTGCCCGCACGCTCGACGTGTACCTGAACAATATCGCGTACTGGAAAAACATTCCGACCCGCCTCTGGGAGCACACCATCGGCGGTTACCAGGTGATCAAGAAGTGGCTCAGCTACCGCGAGCGCGACATTCTCAGACGCGGCCTGACGATCGACGAGGTCCACGCGGTGACCGCAATTGCGCGGCGTATCGCCGCGATTCTCCTCTTGAAACCCAAGCTCGACGCCAACTACGATACGATCACCGAATCCACATACCAATGGCCCGGTTCGGAGGAAGCACAAAATGGCCGAGCACAACTTCGAGGTGAAGGGTAAACACGAAGGCGGCAGCGGAATGGACGTACAGCGGTGCAAGCGATGCGGCCTGGAGATCTGGCCTGGGTCACTCAGAAAGGAAGTTGCTGGCGGCAAGTGGGAGCTTCCTTGCGTCCCGCCACAAGCCGAGATCATCCGGCGCATCCCGTGCGATCCAGCATGGCCGGCATCCGCACAGGACGGTTGGCTTCGCTTGTAGGGGCCTCGGCCGCCGCGCCTTCCCTGTCTTGCCTTTTTGTCAGTCGATCGGCTTGGATTTTTGCCATCCGACGGCTGTGAATGGAAGCCCCACAAGTAGCCAGTAGTATTTATCCGTCATCTTCGCCAGGCACTGAATACACTCCTCAACCCTCTTGTAACCTGGGAACTTCCAAGGTTTGGTCTTATGGGCGGGCGCGCGCGCTTCGGGATCGCCCAAATGGGCAACCCGCTGGTCCGCCCATTCTTTGAAGCGTTTGCACACCGCGCATAGCACCTCTTTGTCGGCTTTAATTGCGGATTGTGGGTCTCTTGCCATGTCAACCCCGGCGAGTTCGTCGAACGCTTCGTTGGCCGCAGACTTTGCGCTTGCAAGGTCAGGCGTCCGAGAGCGAACGTGTAACATCCCCGGCTCATCCTCAACGATGCGCTCCTCAGGGGCAAAAAGCGCAGGTGCTGATGGGAGGTTCTTAAGGAATGGGAGGTTCTTAAGGAAGAGGTCCACGAATCGACTCCGGCTCAGTAGCTCGGTCTTCTGCGCCAGGTGGTCCAGCAGGCGGACGAAAGAGATGCTGCCTCGCCGCTCGTCCACGAGCCGCCGCAGCGTTATCAACACGTGCGTCGTGTACCATTTCCCGACAAACCACATATCGCTATCGCTTAATGTCGCCTTCAGTTCGGCAAACTTCTTCATGCTGGCGCACAGATCGCCGACCTGAAAGGCGATCACGACCATTTTCTCTTCAGCGGTCATCCCGATGATTTTAATACCTCACCTGAAACGTCGGGCTGTCCTCGGGCGGGGCCCTGCGCCGGTCGTAGAGGCGCGTCTGGCCGGTTGCGGGACAAGGTTCAAAGCGCATAATCTGACGGAATCAGATTATACGTACAGCGACCCCGTGAAAACGATCAGCGCGACCGAACTGGCCCGCAACTTAGGCTCCGTGGTCGACCGCCTGGCCGTCGAGCGCGAGGAGATCGTAATCGAGGGCAATCCTCGCCAGGTGGCGCGCCTGGCCCCCGGACCGGGGCGGCTTACCGCGCTCGAAGCGCTGGCCGACCTCTACCGGACCCGGCCGGAGGGCGCCGCGGCAGGCCAGAATCGAGAGGCGTGCCACGCTCGCCCTGGGCGGTTCGCTCCGGGCGTCGCTGGCAGAAACGCGGGGTGCGCGCTGGCAAGCGCGGATGCGGCAGGCTAAGGCGAGGAAGGCGGCGGCTCGGCAGGAGCAGCGCCGGGGGCGGGAGCAGCCGGAGGACCGGCCGCCGCCGGCTCGCGGGGTGCGGCGCTTAAGAACCCCCTTTGCGCCGGCGCGGCCGAGGGCGGCGCGCCGGTCAGCCGGTCGAGCCCGGCCCTTGCCGCGGCGTTGTCCGGTGCTGCGCTCAGCACTTCCTGGTAGGCCCGTATCGCGCGGGTGGTGTCCTCTTTCAGGCTGAATTCGTAGCACACTCCTTCGAGCACCTTCACCAGGACGTACCAGTTAAGCCGGCTCCTCAGTCCCTGTTCGGCTCGTCGCAGAAAGACCAGCGCCTGGGCGTAGTTCTGCTTCTGCAGGTAGGCGCGCCCGAGGTAGAAATAGGCGTAAGCGTCGGTCGGGTCGACCGACAAGGCGCTTCCCAGGGTCCGAATAGCCTGGCCGACGGCACGGTCTTCGAGCGCCTGGCGAGCGCGCGCGGTGAGCTCGAGTGAGGTTTGCAAAGCCCCGGGCTCGGCGACGGCGATCAGCGGAGCAAGCGGAGGATCGCCGGCGACGGAAGGCTCGACAGGGATGCCCGGCGATGCCGGCAGAGCGCCGGTTGCGCCGCCCGGAACTGGCGGCGCAGGGCCGGCCCCCGCCGTAGCAACGGCACCCGGCGACGGCACAACAGCCGGCGTGACGGGCGCGCTGGGCGCCGCCGGCGCGCCAACGGCGGCCTGGGTGGGAGTCGCTGACGGCGCCGGCGGGATCGGCGAAGCCGCCTGCGCAGACCCCGGCGAAGGTGTGGCCGACTCGGTTGGAGTGCCCGGTGGAGCAGAGCCTTGCGTTTGCGGCGCCGGGGCGTTCGAAGGCGTTGCTTCGGGCGTAACCGACGGCATCTGGGCCGGCGGCAGATCCTCCTCGATTAGGCGCCCAAGCACGATGCCGTCGGCGGCAATGCTGCCGGCAGAGCGTTGCCGTCGGCAGGAGAGGGCGCCGGCGCAGGCGTTGGCGCCGCCCCATCCCAAGCCGGGCATCGCGGGCCTAACGGTCATCTCCCGGGCCTCGACCGGCGCGGGGCGTTCCTTTGCTGCCGCCGGCGGATAGGGTAGGGCAAGCCACGGCAGCGCCGCCAACGCCGCAAGCCGAGTTGCTGCCAGCACAGTTGCGCCGCGCGCTTTGCGACACCTTGGGGTGCGGCGAGCGCGCCGGCAGCTCGCCGCGTCAGTTCCTGGGAGCGGCTGCGGAAACTGGCTCATCACGTACGCCGTCGGAGGTGGGAGATTCCTGCGGCTTTGGCGCCTCGGCCTGGCTCGGGCCGCTGTGAAACGGGCAGACCTGCACCGGCTCCATCCCTTTGGGAAAGGCGCCCTCGGCGACAACCGGGCAATAGGGACCGGCCAGATAACCGGTCAGCGGATCGACTTTTTCCACCACGATTCCCGGCGGCGGGAGAAACTTGAGCGCCGGCCGCGACGCCGTGGCTGCCGCCATAAAGGCGGCCCACGCCGGGAGCGAAGCCTGCGCGCCGGTGAGCCCAACGGTTTCTTTCTGATCGAATCCGGTCCAGACGACCGCGAGCAGATCGGGCGTAAAGCCGGCAAACCATGCGTCCTTGGAATCGTTGGTGGTCCCGGTCTTGCCCGCCGCCGCGCGCCTAAAGCCCAACTGGCGCGCCGCCTGCGCGGTGCCGTGGTCGACCACCTGTTCGAGCATAAAGTCTATGAGAAAAGCGAGCTGTGGTGAGAGCACTTGCCGTGCCTTGAGCTCGTGGCCCTGGATTACTCTGCCGTTGGCGTCGGTGACGGCGGCGACCGAATACGGCTCGACCTCGAGTCCGCCGTTGGCTGCGATGGCGTAGGCGCGAGCCAGCTCCATCGGCGTCACTTCGATTCCGCCCAGCACGATGGACGGATAGGGCGGCAAGCTGCCGAAGCCCAGCTTTTGCGCCATGGCCCGTACGCGGCCAAGCCCAACCGCGTAGGCCAGACGCGAGGTGGCCGCGTTAAGCGATTCCTCCAGGGCGAACTCCAGCGTGACGCGGCCGAAGTATCGGTCCTTGTAGTTGCGCGGGCTCCAGCTAAGATTGCCGTACTCCCAGGTGAAGGGAGAGTCGTCGATATAGCTGGTGGGTAAGAAGCGCTGAGGACCACCGTCCAGCGTCTCGTCGAGCGCGGCAAGGTAAGTAACCGGCTTGAAGGCCGAGCCGGGCTGGCGATGCGCCTGGACGACGCGGTTGAACTGGCTTTGCCGATAGTCGCGGCCGCCGACCATCGCCCGCACCTTGCCGGTCTGCGGCTCGATTGCGACCAGCGCCGACTCGAGCCGGTCGTGCCGTTCCTTGCGGCGAAGCGACGGATGGCGCGTTTCCAGCTCTTCGAGGTTGCGCACCGCCGCGTGCTCGGCCAGCTTCTGCGTGTGTACGTCCAGGGTGGTAAAGATGCGCAGCCCCTCGCCGGTCAGCACCTCGGCCGGGTAGCGCTGCGCCAGCTCCTGCTTGACGAAGTCGAGGAAGTAAGGAGCGTCGTTGCCCTCCGTGTGCGGCTCGCGCGTCCTGAGCGGCTCGGCGCGGGCTTGGTCGCAGGCGGCCTTGTTCAGGTAGCCGTCGCGCAGCATCAGGTCGAGCACCTCGTTGCGCCGCGCCAGGGCGCGCTCGGGATGGCGCAGCGGGTTGAAGCGGTTGGGCGATCTTATGATGCCCGCCAGCGTGGCCATCTCGCCGATGGTCAGGTCGGCCGGCTCCTTGGAAAAATAGTACTGCGCGGCTTCCCAGACGCCGTAGATGCCCTCCTGGCCGTGCTGTCCGAGGTAGATGTCGTTGACGTAATTTTCCAGGATCACCTCCTTGGGGTAGAGCCGCTCGGCGATGTAGGCCATCGCCGCCTCCTTGAGCTTGCGCCGCCAGGTCCGTTGATGGGTGAGAAAGAAATTCTTCACCAGTTGCTGGGTCAGCGTCGAGCCGCCCTGGCGCAGGCTGTGGCTGGTCAGGTCCACCCATGCGGCCTTGGCGATCCGCACCGGGTCAAGCCCGTGATGCTCGAAGAAGCGATGGTCCTCGGCGGCCAGCACGGCGTCTATCAGCGCGGGCGGAAGATGGTTGAGCGGGACAATCCGGCGCTGCTGCCAATTGCCGTGGAAAATAGCCCCCAAAAGCTCCGGCTCGAGCCGGAAAGCGTAAAGCGGCGCCCCGCTCACCCCGTCGCGCAGCGACAGCACCGCCTGGCGACGCCCGAGCCGCGCGACTACCAGGGCACCGGAAAACCGCCGATAGGGATAAGCGAAACTGTGCAGAAACAGCACCATCTCGCCGCGCCCCGAGTCGAAGCTGTACTCGCCGCGCGATGCGACCTGTCCGGCGGGTACCCGGTGATAGTTCAGCCGGGCTAGCCGCTGCATGAAGCCCAGGTCCTCCAGACTCTGCCCCGGATAGACCATCAGCGAATCGGAGTAGATGCGCGACGGAACATTCCAGCGCCTGCCCGAAAAGCGCTGAGCCACCTCGGCCTCGAGGCTGCGGTACAAGGTAACGCCCCAGTAGACCGCCGGCGGGATGACAAACAGCAGTAGCGCGAGAAAGGCGAAAAGCGCAATTTTGATCAACCGCGTCACTGGATGCCTGCCCGGTCAGCAGCTCTTGCCCGCGCCGGGTTTGCCGAGGGTCGAGGCCATCGGCTCGCCAGGGTCTTTGATCGCAGGGCCGAAGGCCCCTTGCACGGGCATCCTACAAGCCGCCCGCGCCCCTGGTCCAACCAGCCGCGCAACGCGGCCTGTTGGCCATCGCAGACCAAGGCTGTAAAGCCGACCTCGCCGGTGCCGGCCGCGCAGCCGAGAAGGCTCGGACCGCGGCGTTGCCGCTCAGGCCGAAGGGTCCCGTTGCAGCCTACGGCGATGCCTGCTGTCGGGCCCGCTCGACATACTTAAGCCGCAGGTCGAAGAGCACGGCGGTTAGCAGCTTTTCCTCGTCGGCGTCGAGGTTGCCGCGTGTCTTCTGCTGAAGCATCCCGATGATGTCGATAAGCTGCTCGGCGGCGGCAAGGTCGGTTTCGGTGCGCCCGCCGTTCGGGTCGGCGATTTCGCCCAGGCTGATCAACGCCTGGGTGGACAGGCTTACGACAAAGGTGCCGAAGGTGATTTCCAGGGGTGCCACCCGGCCGGGAGAGCCCTGTTGTGTCTGCCGCTGCGGTTCTCGTTTTTCCTCGGCCGGGCCGGTGCCCGCAGTGCTCTTGTCTTCCCGGCGATACTCCGGCTTGAGTTCTCCTTCAGGCGAAAAGCGCCGCCGGTCTTCGACCTTGAATCCCCGGCCCTGTTTTTCTCCGGAGTCGTCCACCATACCACCCCTGTGCGGCCTTAAACTTTCCCGGCCATCTGCTCCAGCCGCCGTATCCGCTCCTCGATCGGCGGATGGGTCGAGAAAAGCCGCATCACGCCGCCCCCGGTGAGCGGGTTGACGATGAACAGGTGGGCGGTGGCAGGGCCCGCGTTAAGCGGGAGCTGCTGGTTGGCAAACTCCAGTTTGCGCAGCGCGTTGGCAAGGTAAAGCGGATTATGCGTCAGGCGCGCGCCCCCGGCGTCCGCCTGATACTCCCGCGTGCGGGAGATGGCAAGCTGAATCAGGGTTGCCGCCAGCGGCGCCAGAAACGCCATCACCAAAAAACCAATCATCCCGTCGCGCCGCTCTTCGTCCTCGCCCATGCCGAAGATGGCCGCCCACCTGGCCCAGCTCGCCAGCATCATGACCGCACCGGCCAGCGTCGCTGCAATCGAGCTGGTCAGGATGTCGCGGTTTACGACGTGTGAAAGCTCATGCCCGATGACGCCCTTGAGTTCTTCGCGGCTGCACAGTTGCATGATCCCGCGGGTGACCGCGACGGCCGCGTGATTGGGGCTGCGGCCGGTGGCAAAGGCGTTGGGTGTGTCGGCGTCGATAAGGTAGAGCCGCGGCAGCGGGATGTGCGCCTCGGTGGCAAGCTCCTGGATGATCGACCAAAGCTCGGGCGCCTGGCCCGGGTCAAGCGGCTTCGCCCTGTATGCGGCCAGCACCATCTTGTCGGAAAACCAGTAGCTTGCGAAGTTGACCGCCGCCGCAAAGACAAACGCCAGCGCCGCCCCGTGGCGTCCGCCAAGCGCCGCCCCGACGAGCATCACGAGCCCCGTAAGAAGCCCCAAAAGAAAGGTGGTCTTAACTGCGTTCATACCTGCCAGCGCCCTTCCGGCCGCCCGCAACAGCCCATTTGGCCGGGTTACAACCTCTCATGCAAAGCATAACCATTCAGCGGGGTTGGCGGTAGCGCTCCAGTCCCGCCGTTCGTCCTTTCGAGGTGGCCTTGCCGGCTCCCTTGAGCAGGCAGGCCAGGGCGTCCGCGACTTCAACCGGAGAAAGCCTATCCAGCGGTTCTCGGCGTAGGACGACCACCTTGCCCAGCGGGCGCCACTCATCGGGATCGGTCGGGCCGAACAGCACAACGCCCGGCGCGCCGGCGGCTGCTGCCAGATGCGAAAGGCCGGAATCATTGCCCACAAAGGCAGCGCCAAGCCGCGCCAGCGCCGCCGCCGTAGCAACATCCAAGTTGGCGAACACCGAGATATTGCGCTGGGCGAAGGCCGCTTCAAGCCCCGCCTCGGCAGGTCCAAGGAGCGCCGCCGGCTGCAGGCTGGTCTGCTCCAACGCAAGGGCAAAAAAGTTCTCCAGCGGCCAGTTCTTGCGGCCCGACCCGCTCCCCGGCAGCAAGAGGAGATACCCGCCTGGTGAAATACCTCCCTTGGAAAGCTCCCCTGCAGCCGAAGCGAAATCTTCCGGCTGCAGCGAAAGTTGGACCGCTCGGTCGAGCCGTCTTTCGCCAATGAGCTTCAGGTAACGTCCGGCTCTATGGCCCGTCCCCGGCGGGTGAAACGGGAAAAAACGGGCGCGGCCGCGCGAAACCCGGGTTAAATTACGGCGAAATTGATGATTGTCACTGGCAAAAAATGAATAAATCGCCACATAGCGACCAAAAAACTCATCCAGCTCGGACTGTTGCGTGTCACTTGCAAAAAGCCGCGCCAATTCACGCCGCTCGATCCCGTAGCCCCGGGCAACGCCGAGGCGGCCGCAAGCGAATACGGCCAAATCGCTTCGCGCAACCAGATCGACCCGGCGCAGATTGTGGCGCCGGGCGACCGCGCGCAAGGCCGGCGCGAAGCAGATAAGGTCGCCGAGCGCTCCCGGGAAAATCACCAGGCCGGTGCCTGCGGCGCTCTGCGCGCTTCCTGCCGCGTCGTCCTGATGGCGGGCGCGGGCCATGGCGCGGCGTATCGGTTTGGCAGTCGGTGGAGTCGGTGGAGATAACCGGGCGCCAGCCCTCGACCGTTGTTGCGGGTTACCGCTGTCGCCAAAGGATGGCATGCCAGACTACAATCTTAACGATGCCGGTTAGTTTGGCCAGTTCGCCGCTCGAGCTTATCGGGCACACGCCCGTTATCCGGCTGAATCGGGTTGCGGGGCCCGACGGCGCTGAAGTGTGGGCCAAACTCGAAAACCTGAATCCCGGAGGAAGCGTCAAGGATCGCATCTGCCTGGCGATGGTCGAACAGGCGGAGAGGGACGGGCGGCTCAGGCCCGGCGATACGATCATCGAGCCGACCTCGGGTAATACGGGGATCGGACTGGCGCTGGTTGCCGCGGTCAAGGGCTACCGGCTTGTGCTGACGATGCCCGAAACGATGAGCGAGGAGCGGCGCTCGCTGCTGGCTGCCTATGGCGCCGAGGTCTTGCTCACGCCCGACTCGCGCGGGATGCATGCGGCTATCACCAAGGCCGAAGCGCTGGCGGCCGAGCGGCCGGGCTACTTCATGCCGCAACAGTTCAAGAATCCGGCCAATCCGGCCAGCCACTACGCGACCACGGGTCCCGAACTGGCCGGCCAGCTCGACCGGATCGACGCCTTTGTCGCCGGGGTCGGAACCGGAGGGACGATCACCGGTGTGGGCCGCTACCTGCGCGAGCATCTGGCGCCGCCTCCGCTTATCGTAGCGGTCGAGCCGACCAGCTCCCCGGTGCTCTCGGGCGGCGAGCCCGGGTTTCACGGGATACAAGGGATTGGCGCCGGCCTGCGCCCGGAGAACCTCGACCCGGCGGTTTACGACGAAGTCATCACGGTGAGCGACCAGGAAGCGGCCCATTACACGCGCCGCCTTGCGCGCGAAGAGGGACTGCTGCTGGGCATCTCCTCGGGCGCCGCCTGCTGCGCCGCGCTGGCGGTGGCGCGCCGGCTCGGGCGCGGCAAAGTGGTGGCGACCATTTTCTGCGACGCCGGAGGGCGCTACCTGACGACCGACCTGTTTCGCTCCGAGGAGGGTATCTGAACGCGAACGCTCCAGGTGCGAGCTTGGCGCCAACTCTTGCGCGGCTTGTTAGGCTTGTGGCCTGGCGATGGCGAGGCGGCGGGCAGGTATAGGGGGCCGCAAGCGGGGGCGGTTGCAGGCGCCAGTGAGCCGGATCGCGCGCCTGGGGTGGCGCCGTCTGCTGCTGGGCGCAGTGCTGCTCGGGGTTCTGATTGCCGGGCTGTGGACGGGCCGGCTTTATCGGCGCACTGTTAGGCTAATCGCCGAGCGCGAGCAGGCGCTTGCTTCGGCGGTGTTTTCGGCTCCGCTTTTCGTCAGTTCCGGCCAGGACATTGTCGCGCTTCGGCTGCTGGAGCGGCTGGCAAATTCGGGTTACGTCCGGGTTGGGCAAAGGCCGGCGGCCGCTGGCGAATATGCGCTCTTGCCGGGTGAGATCGAAATCTACAAGCGGGGGTTTCGCTGGGGCGCCCGGTGGTTTCCTCCTGCGCGCGTTTACCTGACGCTGTCCGGTTCGCGCGTCCTGGGAGCGGCCGACGGCTTTGGCCTGCCACTTGGGGCGGTCGCGCTCGAGCCCGAGGTTATCGGCCGACTCTTGCCGGACGCGCCGGTCGAGCGCAGCGAAGTGGCGCTGAGCGATCTTAAGCCCTACGTGCTGCGCGGCCTGCTGGCGGTCGAGGACCGCTACTTCTACTACCATCCGGGTTTCGACCCGGTGCGGATAATCGAAGCGGCGCTGGTTGACCTGCGGGCGGGCCGGGCGAGCCAGGGCGCGAGCACCATCACGCAGCAGCTTGCCCGCACTCTGCTCAAGAATCGGACCCGCAGCATGGGCCGCAAGCTGGAGGAGCTGGCGGTTTCCCTGACGCTCGAGCTTAGGCTTAGCAAGGACAGGATTCTCGAACGTTATATCAACGACGTCCCGATGGGCGAGTACGACGGTACGCCGATCTACGGCCTGCAGGCCGCCGCGCGCTACTTTTTCAACCAGGATCTGCGCGAGGTGTCGCCGGCGCAGGCGGCCACGCTCATCGGCATGATTCGCGCGCCGACGCTTTACGATCCGCGCCGCCACCCGAAAGCAGCGCTTAGCCGGCGCGACCAGGTGCTCGGCCTGATGCTGCGCCAAGGGGAGATCGACGAGAGCACCTATCGGCAGGCGCTTGCCGCCGGGCTCTTGCTGGCGCAGGTCCCGCGTCTGCGCCGCGCCCCTTACTTCACTGACTACGTGGCCAGAGAGGTGCGCCGGGCGCTCGGTGACCGCATGCTGGGCCGGGGAATCAAGGTCTACACCACCCTTTACCCCGAATGGAACAGCCTGGGCCAGCAGGCCATGGACTCATCCCTGCGCAGGCTCGAAGAGCGCCATCCGAGGCTGCGCGTCGCCGAGACAGGCCGGCAGCTCGAAGGAGCGCTGCTGGCGGTCGAGCCGTCCACCGGCGCGATCCGGGCGATGGTCGGCGGGCGCGATTACGGCCAAAGCCAATTCAACCGCGCCGTCCTGGCGCTGCGCCAGCCCGGTTCCACCTTCAAGCCGGTGGTTTATGCCGCAGCGCTCGACCCGGCGCGCACGCCGCTTCGGCATCCGCTGACGCTGGCCACGCTTTTGCCCGACCGGCCGATGTCCTTCAACGGATGGCGGCCGGTCAATTACGAACACACTTACGCCGGCCAGGTGACCGTGGTCGACGCGCTAGCGCACTCGCTCAACGTGCCGACCGCTTACGTGGGAAGCCTCTTGGGGCCGGAGCGGATCGTCCGGATGGCTCGGGAGTTGGGCGTGGTAAG
This sequence comes from Deltaproteobacteria bacterium, assembly GCA_021794015.1. Lineage (GTDB taxonomy): Bacteria > Desulfobacterota > Binatia > Binatales > Binataceae > JAJYRQ01. Next base: position 15,328 of record JAJYRQ010000053.1, read on the forward strand.
ACCGCTGCCGGCGGTTTTGCCGCTGGCGCTGGGTGCGGGAGAGGTAAGTCTGCTCGAGTTGGCCGGCGTCTACCAGGTTCTTGCCAACGGCGGCTTGGCGCACGCGCCTTACGGCGTCGAGGCGGTAACCGATGCGGGCGGGCGGCTGCTCTATCAGCATAATCTGCCCGGCGAGCAGCGGATGAGCCCGGCGGTGGCCTACCTCGTTACCGGCGCCCTGGAGCAGGTGATGCGTTTTGGGACCGCGGCGGCGGCCGGTCAAATGGGCATAAGCTTCCCGGCCGCCGGAAAGACCGGAACCACGGAACGCTACCATGACGCCTACTTCGTCGGCTATACGCCGAACTTGGTTTGTGCCGTGTGGGTTGGTTTTGACCGTCCGCGAAGCCTTGGGCTAACCGGCGCGCAAGCGGGTCTGCCTGTTTGGGCGGGTTTCATGCGGGCGGTGACGGGGCCCGACTCGCCTTCCTTCGCGCGCCCGCCCGGAGTCGTGATAGTTGCCATAGACCCGCAAAGCGGGGGTCTGGCCACGGCGAGCTGTCCGCGAGTGGTGCGGCTGCCTTTTCTGGCCGGCACGGCGCCAACCGTGGTTTGTCCGCTGCATGGCGGGACCGTGGCGGCGCGCGCCATAGCAGGGACGCCTCGAGGCGCAGCGCCCGCGGTGGGCACTGCTGAGGTTGCGCCGCGGTCCGCGACCAACGGCTTTTTTTCGGCTTTGACCCGCCTGCTCGGGTTTTAGCTTGCTCTGCGGCTTGCCGGCGTATCGGGGCCAGGCGGTCCGCGGCCCCGAATTTACGCCCGCCGGATTTTCCGCCTGGCGATCGGCGACTGCGTTGCGGTGACGCAAGCGCCGCCCGCCGGCTCCCCCTTCAGAGCGGGATGATCGTGCCGTCATCGGCGCACGGGACGGGAACGTCGGCGCGGCGACGCAGCATCTCTTCGGACATATGCGTCAGCACGAGCCGGCGGCACCCAAGCTGCGGCCGGTGAAATTCCAGCGTCCGGAAATCCAGGTGAAATTTGATCGGCTTGTCGAAGAAATAGGCCTCGGCGACGAAAAGGTCGGCCCCGTTGGCCGCCTGAAGCAGCGCATCGGTCCACTGCGTGTCGCCGGAGTAGGCGACGATCTTCCCTTCGTATTCAAGCCGAACCGCGAACGCAGGAGCACCGCTTGCGTGCGCCACTTGAAAACCGGTTACCTTAGCCGGGCCGGCCGCAACCGCCTCGCCCTCGACGAGGTCGACAAAGTCCACCGCAAAGCGGCGCGCAACTTGGCTGGCGCCGGGGAACATCACTTCCATCGCGGCGTTGATCCGTTCGCGCGAACCCGGCGGGCCGGCGATGGTGAGCGGCGTGGCCCTGTGCCTGAACTGCCCATCCAGGATGAGGAACGGAATGCCCGCGTAGTGGTCGCCGTGCAGGTGCGTAAGGACGATCGCGGAAACGTCCAATGGCTCGACCCCCAGGCGCTTCATGGCGATCAGCGAGGACGCGCCGCAATCGATCAGAACCGGGGAGCCTGCGCCGCGCAGAAGAATGCAAGTCTGGAAGCGGCCGCCGCTGCCGAACGCATCTCCCGAACCTATGAACTGGAGTGTAACCAAGGTGCCCTCCGTGGCTCCTCAATGCGCGTGAAATGGGCTTTAGCCAGTATAAGGTCGGCCAAAGAGACGCGCCAAGCGCCGGCTTTGTGCCTGAGACTTGGCTCGCGGATTCCCCTCATTGCTGGTGACAACGCCCGGCGCGGAACTACTGAATCCTGCAGACTATAGTTACACAGGCTGGATCCGCTCGGGCGCACTGCCGTCATTCCCGCGCGATGCGCGTTCTTCTTTCCCTCTCCCCTTGGGGGGAGAGGGGAGGGTGAGGGGGGCCGCTGGCGCCACCTCGAGCCTCTGGGTGCGTCCCCCCTCTGCCTTCGACTCCGCTTGCGCGGTGCGTCCCCCCTCTCCTTGATCCTCTCCCCCGGCGGGGGAGAGGAATCAGGAAAAGGGGATGCGCGACGCGCGTCCCTGCCGCCATGCAATGGCCACGCGCGGGGGTGACAAGCAGGAGGCGGACGCCCCACTGCCGTCATTCCCCCGCGCGGTGCCTCCGCTTCTGTCATCCTCGCGCGCGCTGTTCGT
>JAJYRQ010000019.1 GCA_021794015.1 Deltaproteobacteria bacterium
AGGATCAAGGAGAGGGGGGACGCGCCGCCCAAGCGCAGTCGAAGGAAGAGCGGGGACGCACTCAGAGGCTCGAGGTGGCGCCAGCGTCCCCCCTCACCCTCCCCTCTCCCCCCAAGGGGAGAGGGAGACAAGAACGAGCAGCGCGCGCGGGGGGTGAGAGAAGTGCGCGCGAGCGGGTCCAGCCCGTGTAACTATATTCGCCAAGGCCAGTAGGCCGAGGCCCCTCGCAGCACGGGCGCAGCCGCGGGCGCGACTGCGATGTTGTGGACGACAGCGGCCGGGCCGCGCTACGGCGTCGTTTCGGTGGCGCTTACGATCTCTCCGCTCGGCCCGGTCTCGAAGACGTAGTGCTTCTGTCCCGGATGGGCGTAAATGATGAGCTGGCCGCCGGTTTCCTGTATCATCTGGACCGTGGTGGGCGGCCCGAGCACCGAAGTCACGTCCTTGAGCCTTTTGCCGATCCATTCATGCGCCACATGCTGTTCGGTCTGCTGGCTTGGCTGAGGCTCGGAGGGCGCCATCAACTGGGCGCATCCGCCAAGCAGCGTCCCCGCCGCCAGCGCGGCGGCTAAGGCCCCGGCCGCACGCCTCGCCGCCCTCCCACTCCGGTGTCCGCTGCCCAATTGTCCCATGCCCCGATAGACTGGCTTCATCAACTCGCCTCCTCGCCCTCGCCTAGAACGCGTACTCGACGTTTAGCATAACGGTCTGCATGTTGGGCATGACCACGTTCGGGATGCTGCTCCCGGTGAAGCCCTTCGGCGCGACGTAGTTGAATTTCTGCGCCTCCGTGACCGGGAAGTTGAACTGCTTGTGGTAGTACATGATCGTCTGGTAATCGAGCGCAAAGCGCAGGTACTCGTTGTATTGATAGCCGATCCCGGCAATCAGTCGGATGAAGTCAAGCGGGTTGACCGGGACCTTGTAGTTCGGCTGCCAATCCTCGACCCAGCCGAACAGCGTGAACGGCGTGTTCGCGATGTGGTAATGGCCGAACATATTGTAGCCTTCCTGGTAGGCCCGGCCGTTGTTCAAAAGCGCCGCGTACAGCGTCGAGGTGTTGAGCTGCTGCTCGATGAGCGACGGAGGCAGGTTGGTGGGCGTAAGCCCAAAGGACTCGGCCGGCCCGGTGCCGGAAAAGGCGTTGCCGGTGCTCCAGGCATTGCGCCCCCAGTCGAACTCAAACGCCAGGCCCCAGGTCTCGGTGTCGTAATGCAGTATCTCGGCGAACCGCTCGATCTCGGCGTTCCCACCCTTGAGCAGGGCGGGCGCGTTGAACAGATCAGGCGTTGTGTCGCCGTAGCCGAAATCGTAGAAGGTCGTCACTCCCAGACCGTCGAAGCGCCAGCGCGCCCCGAAGGGATAAAACGTGACGCGCGCCATGCCCTCTTGCGACACGGGACCATAGTTAATGGCATGAAAGCTGCCCTCATCGAAGAAGCCGATATTGTAGTCGATGTACTGCAGGTGCTGCGGCCCCCACCGGATCGGTCCCTGGAACGAGATGCCGGGAAAGGTCGAGGCGATGCTCATGTTCCAGGTGACCAGGTTCACGAAGCGGTAGCCGTAGAGGTCTTCTTCCCACGGCACCAGCGGCTCCGGCTGCTGCCCGATCACCAGGACGTCGTCGCCGATATTGGGGTTGTCGGCAAACAGCTTGCCGATGACGTAGCCGTATTTCAGGCGGTAAGACATGTCGCCAACGTTCGTGTTCCCCATGGCGCCGGCGGCGCCCATGCTTTGGTTCGCCGTAGGACCTAAGGCCCGGAAAATGTTGGGCGTGATCCGCAGCGTCCAGTCGGGCGTGGGAAACCAGAAGACGTTGATGTAAGCGCGGGTGATGTCGACCGTGTTGTAGTTGTCGTTGCCCGGACCGGGGGGGTTGATGAGCGTCAGCAGTTGGGGCGCGTAACTCGTTCGCGGGTAGTAGGCATAATCGGCCCAGAACTGCCCGCCCACGGCGACCTTATTCTTGAAATTGCGGACATAGTCCTCCCAGGCCGGCTTGATCTCTTGGACCTGCTTGCTTAAGTCGGCGGTTTGGGCCTGCGTTTGCTGCACCTGCTGTTGCACCTGCTGGACAACCGCCTGCTGGCTCTGCTGCGTGGCAAACGGCAATTGCAACGGAACCCGCCCCGGCCCCGGGCGGGTGAAGACCTGCCCCGTGGTGGGATCGGTCCATAAGCGGAGCGCGAGCGCAGGAGCCGGGGCCGAGGCCGCCGTCGCGCCAGCGCCGGTGCCGGCGCTTACCGAGATGCCGGGCGAGCCGGCGCTCTGCGCCCGGACCGGCGCAGCGTTCATCTCAATTAAGACCAGCCCTGAAAGAAAAGACGCCGCCAACCAGACCAGGAACCGCGCAGCCTTGCGGCTTACGCACTCCTCCCGACGCACCATCCCCATGGCCTCCCTGACCACGCGGGATGTGCTACGCTTGCAGTTGCGAGCCTGCTCGCGGCACGGTCCGCGTGGGTTCATGCCCCGTCCGAGGATGCCCCCTCGGACGGGGCGCTTTTTATCTTTGCCCGAAGCGCGCTGCCGTCCCGGACCAACCGCCGGTCACACAGCCCCGCGCCCGGAGCAATGACTGCGGGCTACGGCTCACTGCCGGGCCGACTGATGCCTCTGCTCGTACTGCTGCCTCAGGTAAGACAACTCGTACTCGGTGTAGGTCTTTCCACGGCAGGCGTAAAGCACCGGCGTCGAAAGCGTGACAATCGCGCAATCCTGCACTCGGGGCGGCGGCTCGTCCTTCACACCGTCAGTGCCGCGCCCGGCACTCGTGCTGGAGTTGCCGGCCCAAGCCGCCGACCCGGCGAGCATCAGGGCCGCCACGGCTGCCAGCGCCAAGCCGCCTTTGCGCCATCCGGCCGGCGCCGCCTTGCCGCGCTTTGCCGCCTCGGTCCGGACTGGGGTCATGCCTTCCTTTTCCATACAATCCTCCTTGCGCTGCGGTGCCCTACAAGCGAGCCCGCCTTGAGCTTCCTAGGACCAGCTTGATCACTCGTCGTTAGGGCAGAATGAATCGAAGATTAAGAATTGATGAACTGAAAGGCCGCTCAGGATAAGCGGCGACGGGCATTTTGCAGGAGAGTAGGCGTGGAATTTCATGAATTAGCGGCACTTAGCAGCGGTCATGTAGCCGCGCGGGCCCTCCAGACCGCGGTAAAACTCGGCCTTTTCGATAAGCTCGCCGAGGCCGAAGCGACGGCGGCAGCCCTGGCCCAGAGGCTTTCCTGCGAGCCGCGTGCGCTCGCGCTCTTGGCGAACGCGCTGGTTGCCTTGGAGCTGCTCGAAAAGAGAGACGATCGCTACGCGCTGGCGCCGGTTGCGCGCCGCTTCCTGGTGGGTTCCGCTGCTGATTATTTTGGTGCGATGGTGCTTTTCGAGGAGCGGCTCTTTGCGCTGTGGGCGCGCCTGGAAGCGTCGGTCAGGAGCGGCCGACCGGCCCGGACCGCCGACAGCTTCCAGGGAGAACGCGGCGAAACAGAGCTGTTTATCGCGGCGATGGACGACCTGGTCAGAGCGCGCGGCGACGCCCGCTTTCTTGCCGAGCGGCTGGACCTCGGCGCCGTGGGCCTGCTCGCCGACATTGGCGGCGGGCCGGGGACCTACGTCGTGGAGTTTTTGCGCCGCTGGCCCGGGATGCGTGCGGTTGTCTACGACCTGCCCGGCACGCTTGAGGTCTCACGCGCCATTCTAAAGCGCAACGCGCCGTGGGCTCTTGAGCGCCTGGCGCTTCGCGAGTTCGACTACCACACGCAGGAAATCCCCGAGCCGGCCGACGCGATCCTGCTCTCCAATGTAATCCATCTCGAGGATGAGCAGACCTGTGCCCTGCTCGCGCAGAAGTGCTTTCGCGCGCTCAACCCCGGCGGCCTTTTTCTAATCAAGGACCACATCATGAACGAGGCCCTGACCGAGCCGGTTGCCGGCGCGCTTTTCTCGCTGCAGCTTCTGCTGACCACGCGCGGGCGCGACTACAGCTTCAAAGAAGTGACCGCGTGGCTGGCGCGGGCCGGCTTCGCCGCGCCGACGCTCTCAAGGCTCCCATTTCCGCCCTTCACGTCGTCGGTTGCGTCGGCACGCAAGCCGGCCGACTGAGCGGGGCGAAAAGCGCGCCGCCCGCCGCGTTTGGGCCGGCCGGACTAGATGCGGCCCTGGCGGCGCGCCACGTAGTCGACCAGCAGGTATTGGCCCAGGTTTTCCGGCCGCGTGTAGAGGGCGCGGCCGCGGTTTAGCCGGGTCATCTTCTCGACGAAGGCGCGCAACTCCGAGGAATCGTCCAGCATGAAGGTGTTGATGATAATTCCCTGGCGCGTGACTCGTTCAACTTCTTTGAGCGTCTCCTCGGCGGCGCGCGGGCTGATCCCGCCCAGCGAAAGCGGCCATTCGCAGTGCACCCGGTTGTCGCGCAGGTAGGCGGTCGGCTGCCCGTCGGTCACAACGATGATGTGCTGGTTGCGCGCGCGCTGGCGGCGAAGAATCCGGCTGGCCAGCTTTAGCCCCTCCTGCAAATTGGTGAAAGGATCGCCCACGTTCCACGAAGCGTGCGGCAAATCGCTAAGCCGCAACTCGACCGCCCGGGTAAAAAAGCCCACCACCGAGAAGAAGTCGCGCGGGAAGCGGGTCCGAATCAGCGTTTCCAGCGCCAGCGCCACCCGCTTGGCCGCGCCGAAGCGGCCCTCCCAGCTCATCGACCACGACATATCCAGGCACAAAACGGTCGAGGTCGAGGTGCCGTAGTCGCTTTCGTAAACCGCAAAGTCCTGCGGCGCCAGGCCGACCGGAACGCCCGGCCGGCGGCTCAGCGCGCGTTTGAGCGTGGCTACCAGGTCAAGGTTCCACGCCTCTCCATAAACGTAGTCCCGGCTCGCGTCGAACCGCAGCTCGCCGGCCCCGCGCTCGGCCGTGCAATGAGCACCCGGCCGTCCCCGCAGCAGGCCCTGAAAGATGTCGCGCAGGGCAAGCTCTCCCAGCCGCCGCACCGCCTTGGGCGAAAGCCTCACGCCCGCGCCCTGGCGCGTCAGGTAGCCGCCCTCGTCGAGCGCCTTGAGCGCCTCCTCCAGGCGCTCGAGGGCGCGCCGGGCCTCCGGGCCGAGCAGCTTCTCGACCTGGTCGGCCGATATCCGCTCCATCTCGCCCGAGGCCAGGGCCTGCTCCAGCGCCTTCAGCGCCTGCACTTCGCGCATGAGTTCAAGCGCCTTGCGGTAGTCGGCGTCGGTGGGTCCGCGGAACAGGTCGCCGTGGCGCTCGCGAAAGGTCTCGAGGTCGCGCACGTTGTTGCGCTCCCGGGCCAGAAGCTCGCGCAGGGCCTCCGCCTCTCCGTCTCCCAAGCTTTGCTCGCCCAGCCGGCTAAGCGCTTCGGCCAGGCGCTGGGAGAGCCGCTCCGGCCGGCCTTGGGCGGGCTTTTCGGCGCTGGTGGCTTCGCCTGAGCCCGCCGGCATCATTCGGCGCGCGCGCTTAAGCAGCTCCTGCAGTTTTTCTTCGATCTCGTCGAGCGAGCGGCGCAGGTTAAACTCCTGGCAACGTTGGCGGATTCGTTCACGCGCCTTCTCGGCCAGGCTCTCCAGCCCCTTCACCTCTCCGTCCTCGAGCCGGGTTCCGCTACGCTTGAGCGCCTGGAGCACCTCTTCAACGTCGTCCGCACGCGCCAAAAGGTCGGCCAGCCCTTCGAACAGGGTATCGGCTCGCACCGGCGGCCCTGCCGAGCCGTCGGGGTAACTGTAGCGAACCCGTACCGCGCCCGGCGGCTCAACCATGATAGGCAAGGCGACCGCCGCGCTGTTCTTTGCGCAGCTTATGATGCAGGTAAAGGCCCTCGAGCAGGAGCTCGGCGCCGGCGGCGCAAACACCCGGGCTCTCATCCCTCTCCAGGCGCGCCACAGCCTCGCTAAGCCCGGTCACCGCGCTGAGCCGCTCGAGGCACTCGCGCGCGGCGGTGCGGTCGGAAACCTCCACCGCTTGCCCGTTCTCAAAGTAGGCCACCACCGGCTTAAGCTCGTCCAGCTTGAAGTGGCGGTCAAAGACCTTCTGCACCGCCCGGTCGAGCAGCCGGCCCAGCAGCTCCTCTCCCCGGCGGTCGTCGCCGGTGTATTCCAGCTCGAGCTTGCCTGCGGTCGAGGCGTAAAGCGCATGGAAATCGCAAAGCCGGGGGACGACCTCGCTCTCGCCGTTGATGACGGCGCGCTTCTCGGCGTTGCCGATCACCGCCTCGCAGTTGTTGATCGTCACCCGCACGGAGACGCCCGAGCTTTGGTTGATCTCGCCCGAGCCGCGCGCCTCGAAGGTGATCTGGGCAAGCAGTTCCTTGATAAAGCGCGGCAGCTTAAGCGCCCGGTCCAGCGCCGCCGGGTAAGCGCACTCCTGCTCCATGATGGCGATTTCGTCCTCGAGGCGGCGGGGATAGTGGGTGCGAATCTGGACGTCGAAGCGGTCCTTAAGCGGGGTGATGATCCGCCCGCGCGAGGTGTAGTCCTCGGGGTTGGCGCTGGCCACGAAGACCAGGTCCAGGGGCAGCCTCACCTTGTAGCCTTTTATCTGGACGTCGCGCTCCTCCATCAGGTTGAAAAGCCCCACCTGCACCTTCTCGGTCAGGTCGGGCAGTTCGTTGATGGCAAAGATGCCGCGGTTGGTGCGGGGAATCAGCCCGTAGTGAATCGTCTCCTGGTCGGCAAGGTAGCGCCCCTCGGCCACCTTGACCGGATCGATCTCGCCGATTAGGTCCCCAATCGAGACATCGGGCGTGGCCAGCTTTTCCGTAAAGCGATCGGCGCGCGAGAGCCAGGCCACTTCCAGCCGGTCGCCCAGGTTTGCCAGGCGCCGGCGGCAGGTCGGACAGATCGGCGCCCAGGGATGGTCGTTGATTTCGCAGCCCTTGACCACCGGCACGAACTCGTCGAGCAGCTCGGCAAGCAGCCTGATGATTCGGGACTTGGCCTGTCCGCGCTCGCCGAGAAAGATCATGTGATGGCCGGCAAGCAGCGCGTTTTCGATCTCGGGCACCACCGTCTCGTCGTAGCCGACAATTCCAGGCAGGATGGAACGACCCTGCTTGAGCCGCGCCAACACGTTCTTGCGCAGCTCCATCCGCACCGGCATCACCTCGACCCCGGCGCGCTTGAGTTCGCCGAAGGTGGTTATCCTGAGCAGCTCGCGATCCGTCACACCCAACACCTGTCACTGCAAAGCAGGCGGCTCACCGGCGCCCGGCGCGCGGAAAAGCGGCGCCAGCAGGGCAAAACTCTCCCCGAGCTGTTGCGACAGCACCTTGGTCGCGCTCACCACCGGCATAAAGTTCGTATCGCCCTCCCAGCGCGGGACCACGTGCCAGTGAAAATGGCCCGCAAAGCCCGCGCCGGCAACCGCTCCGATGTTGGCGCCCACGTTAAACCCGTCGGGCAACAGCGCTTGGCCGAGCCGCTTGACCGCCAGGGCGACCAGCTCGGCCAGCGCTTGGCGCTCCTCGCGGCGCAGAAGCTCGGGCGAGGCCAGGTGGCGGCGCGGCGCAATCATCAGGTGGCCGTTGTTATAAGGGTAGCGATTCAACATGACCGACGCAGCCGAATCCGCCCAAAGCACCAGCCGGGCGCGCTGCGTCTTCTCACTGAGCCGGCCGAAGCAGAAGATGCACGGCCGCCTGCCGCGGCGTCCGGCCCGGACATAGGCGGCGCGCCACGGGGCCCAAAGCCTGGCCGGGCCTGTCCCCGCTGTCTTCTCAGCCGAGCGCTTCGCCATGGTCGCGGCCGTTCAGTTCAGTTTTCAACTCCTTGGCCGCGCGAAAGAACGGCACCTTTCTTGCGTCCACGACGAGCGCCGCGCCGGTCCTGGGGTTGCGTCCCGGCCGCGCGCTCCGCTCTCTCACGCCGAAACTGCCGAAACGGCGGATTTCGACCCGCCCGCCGCCGGCCAACGCCGCCGTCAGCGCCACGAAGACCCGGGCGACCAGCGCCGCGCACGCGGCGTGCGAGAGCTCGGGGCTGCACGCGGCAACCCCCTCGATGATCTCCCGTTTGGTCATCGGCCGGTTGCGCACGCGAAGGCCGGGCGGCGGTCTTCAGCGCTGCGGTTCTTTCGCCTCGCGTACGGGGCGCTTTTCGTTTTCCTCGCGGTCCAGCCGCAGCTCTTCCTGGAGAATTTCGTCCAGCGACACCCGCGCCGCGTCCTGTTCGCGCTTGAGGTAGGCCTGCACCTCTTCGCGCTCTTCCACCGTCTTGAGCGCGCGGATCGAGAGGCCGATGCGCCGCTCCTTGAGATCGACCTGCGCCACCAGCGCCTCGACCTGGTCGCCGACCTTGAACAGCGCTGCCGGCTTGTCCACCCGCTCGGTGCTTAGCTGCGAGACGTGGATTAGCCCTTCGATCCCCTCCTCAAGTTCGACGAAGACGCCAAAGTCCGCCAGCGAGCTCACCCGGCCCGAAGCCTTGGTGTTGACCGGGTAGCGCTCGGCCACGGACAGCCACGGGTCGGAGCGAAGCTGCTTAATGCCGAGGCTGATTCGCTCCTGGCCCGGGTCAACCCCGAGCACGACGACCTCGACCTCTTCGCCCTTGCGGAACAACTCAGCCGGCGCCTTGGGCCGCTTGCTCCAGGAAAAATCCGACTGGTGGACGAGCCCGTCGATTCCCGGCTGAATCTCAACGAAGATGCCGAAATCGGCCACCGACTTGACCTTGCCCTTGAGCCGGCTCCCGGTCGGATAGCGCTGCGCCAGTTCTTCCCACGGATTGGGCTCGGTTTGCTTGAGGCCCAGGGAGATGCGCCGGTTCGCCTCGTCCACCCCCAGCACCTGCACCTCGACCAGGTCGCCCGGACTGACCACCTTGGAAGGATGGACGTTGCGCTTGCTCCAGCTCATCTCGGAGACGTGCACCAACCCCTCGACCCCTTTTTCCAGCTCGACGAAGGCGCCGTAGTCGGTGACGCTCACTACCTTGCCCTTGAGCCGGCTTCCCGCGGGATAGCTCTCGGCCGCCTTCGACCAAGGGTCGGGCATGATCTGCTTCATGCCGAGCGAGACGCGCTCGCGCTGGGGGTCGTAGCGCAGAACAACCACCTTCACCCGGTCGCTCACGCGCAGCACCTCCGAGGGATGCTGCAGCCGGCCCCACGAGATGTCGGTGATGTGCAGCAGGCCGTCGAGCCCACCGAGGTCGATGAAGGCCCCGTAGTCGGTGATGTTCTTCACCACGCCTTCGAGAATCACGCCCTCTTCCAGGACCTTAAGCGTCTGCTCGCGCAGCGAGGCGCGCTCCCGCTCGAGCACCACGCGGCGCGACACCACAACGTTGGCGCGGGCGCGGCTGAACTTCAGAATCTGAAAACGGCCGCGCTGTCCGATGTAACGGTCGAGGTTGCGCGCCGGCCGCAGGTCAACGTGCGAGCCGGGCAGAAAGGCGGGCACTCCGATATCCACCTGCAGGCCGCCCTTGACCTTGCCGGTGATAACGCCTTCCACCGGGGCCTCGGTCTGGTGCGCCTTTTCCAGTTCGCGCCAGACCTTGAACTTTTCGGCCTTGGCGTGCGAGAGGGTGACGGTGCCGTTGTCGGTCTCGACCCCCTCGAAGTAGACGTCAACCGTGTCGCCTTCCTTGACCGCGGGTTTCCCCTCGCGGTCGAGGAATTCGGCCAGCGCAACCTCTCCCTCGCACTTGTAGCTGATGTCGATGATTACCCGGTCCCGGTCGATGGCCAGGACCGTACCGGTCAGTACGTCACCCGGGCGCGGCGCCCGCAGGCTCTGCCCCATCAGCGACTCGAAATCATTGCTTCCTCCGACCGTCTGTTCAGGCGCAACTCTCTCCATCAATATGGAACCTTCCCGGGGGATTCACGGTTTCGCCGGGCGCACAACCGTGCTACGAGGCTTTCTAGTCTGGCACGATTGGCCCTCCCTCTTCAACCCATTGGCGCATCCGCTCGACCACCTCCTCCAGGGCGAGGTTTGTGGAATCGATGACGATTGCGCCGTCGGGCGTCCTAAGAGGCGCCAGCTCTCGTCCGGAGTCGCGCCGGTCGCGTTCGACCAACCCTGCCAGGACCTCCTCGCACGTGGTCTTAACGCCTTGTGCCGCAAGCTCGCGGTAACGGCGCTCGGCGCGGGTTTGCACGTCCGCATCCAGGAAAAACTTCCAGTCCGCGTCGGGAAACACGACGCTTCCCATGTCGCGCCCTTCGGCCACGGCCCCTTTTTCGTCCACCGCCTGGCGCTGTAGCCGGCGCATCCGCGCTCTTACCACCCCCAGCACGGAGAGGCGCGAGGCCAGCTCGCCGATCTCCGGCCTTGCCAGCTCCTGCGTCACGTCCCGGCCGTCGAGCAGGCAGCGCCCGGCGCGAAACTCAAGCGCGGCTGCGTCAAGCAGCTCGCCCATGCGCCGCTCGCAGTCGGGGTCGTCGGCCGCCACGCCGTGCTGGGCGGCGGCCAGCGCCGCCGCCCGGTACATCGCGCCCGTAGTTAGCAGGCCCACGCCCAGCACCTCGGCCAGCTTCGTTGCCACGCTGGTCTTGCCCGCGGCAACCGGGCCGTCGATGGTAATCACCGGGCCTTTGCGGCCGGCGCCGGCTTCCAGGCGCTGGCGCATTGCGCGGCCCTGCTCGAAAAGCGCCTCAAGCCGCTCCGGCCGGCCGCCGCGTACCGCGTCTTCCAGTTCCCCCAGCGCGACCCGGTAAGCCGCCAGCGTCTCGGCGATCGCATCGCGATTGGCAAGGCATATGTCGCGCCACATCGCGGCCGGGGACAGCGCCAGCCGGGTCATGTCGCCCAGCCCGCCCGCCCCGTAGCCGGCCGCCCATACCCCGTCGACCTGGCGGTCGTTGAGCAGGCCCGCCAGCGCCGTCGAGGCGAGCTGCGGCAGATGGCTTGCCCAGGCCAGAAGCCGGTCGTGGCGCTCGGCATCCATCCGTTCGACCCGCGCGCCTAAGGAGCGCCAAAGCGTCTCGACCCGCTCCAGGGCGTCGGCGCTGCTGCGCGCCGAAGGCGTGACGATCACGCGCCGGCCGGCGAACAGTCCTTTGCGTGCCGCCGCCGCGCCGCTTTGCTCGCGGCCGGCCACCGGATGCGCCGCGACCAGCGCCATGGCGGGTCCCAACAGCGGCTCGAGCTGCGCGATGACCCGGCCCTTCACGCTGCCGACGTCGGTGACGACCGCTGCCGGCGCCAGGTGCGCCGCCATGAGCCTAAGCGTATCGGCCATCGCGCCTACCGGCACCGCCAGCACGCAGAGGTCGGCGCCGCGCGCCGCCTCGGCCGGGTCAAGCGCCGCCTCGTCGACGATCCCGCGCCCAAGCGCAACATCCAGGTTTCCCGCCGAGCGACCCCAACCGGCCACCCGCTCGACCAGCCCCCGACCGCGCAGCTCAAGGGCCAGCGAACCCCCGATGAGGCCCACACCGCAAACCAGCATACGCCTGAAAAGTGCGCTCACCCGATGACTCCGCGCGGCCGCCGTTTCCTGCCGAAGGCGCGCACACGCAGGCGCCCGCGGCCCTGCCGTCCGGACCGTGGGGCCTCGAAGCCGGTTCCCTACAACACCCGGCTCAGCGCCTCGATGAGGCGGCGGTTCTCTTCCTCGAGGCCGACGCTTATCCGCACGTGGCGCGGGAACCCGTAGCCGTCCATCGGCCGCACGATCACGCCCCGGCGCATCAGCCGTTCAAAGACCGCGCGGCCGTCGCCCACCTCGACCAGAATGAAATTAGCCTGCGTGGGAACGAAGCCGAGCCCGAGGCGCCTTAACTCGCGCTCGAGAAAGGCGATCCCCTCGCGGTTGACCTTAAGCGTTTTTTCGACATGCTCGCGGTCGTCCATCCCGGCCAGGGCCGCGGCCTGCGCCAGCGAGGTGAGGTTGAACGGCTGGCGCACCTTGTCGAGCAGGCGCACGATATCGGGCCGGGCCACCGCGTAGCCGACGCGCAGGCCGGCCAGCCCGAAAATCTTGGAGAAAGTGCGCAGCGTCACCAGCATCCGCGCCCCGTCGTGGTCCTCGAGCGAATCGGGATAGTCCGGGTCGCGCACGAAGTCGAAATACGCCTCGTCGGCCACGATCACCACCCGCTGCGGCACCCGCTTAAGGAACTCGCGCCACTGCCCGCGCCGGTAAAAGGTGCCCGTCGGATTGTCCGGGTTGTCGAGAAATACCAGCGCGGTCTGTGCGTCGATCGCCGCGGCGATCGCCTCGAGGTCGTGCGAAAAGTCCTCGCGCAGCGCCACCGACTTGAGCGCCGCCCCCACCGCGGCCGCCGCCAAACGGTAAATGACGAAACTGTGGTCGGCGGCAAGCGCGTTAAGTCCCGGCCTCAGGAACAGCAGCGCCAAAAGGTTGATGATCTCGCACGATCCGGAACCCAGAAAAATATGCTGCGGGCTAAGCCCGTGGCGGGCCGCCACCTTGTTCCTCAAAAAGTAGGAGCCGCCGTCCGGATAACGGTTTAGCGAGGCCAGCTCGCGCCGGATCGCCTCGAGCGCCAGCGGCGAGGGGCCAACCGGGTTTTCGTTCGACGCCAACTTGACCGCCGAACTGACCCCCAGCTCGCGCTCGACCTCTTCGATAGGCTTGCCCGGCTCGTACGGCCGAATCGCGGCAACTGACGGCAGAACCAACTCGTCGGCAGTCAACACGGTTGACGGCCCAGCACGCTTATCCACCGGTCCACCTGGCTTCAGGATACGATCCGAGAACCTTCAAAAAAAGGGCGCGCGCCGCCATCGCGCCGAGCGCCCGCTTGAGCCTTGTATCCTGCCGATGGCCGGCAAGGTCGGCAAAGAAAAGATACTCCCACGGGCGCCCGCGCAGCGGACGCGATTCCAGCTTCGAGACGTTGACCCGGTTGCGCGCCAGCACCGCAAGCACGCGATTGAGCGCGCCCGCCTGGTCCGGCACGGTAAACAGCACCGTCGTCTTGTCGCGCCCGGTGGGCGGCACCTCCCGCCGACCGAGCACCAAGAAGCGGGTCGTATTGTGCGCGAAGTCCTGGATGTTGGCCGCCACGACCTTGAGCCCGTAGGCCTCGGCCGCGGCTTCGGACCCGATCGCGGCGCATCCGGGCTCCTCTACGGCCCGCAGCGCGGCCACCGCGTTGGAGACCACCGCCTCGGTCTCGCAGCCCGCAAAATGCGCCTTGATGTAGTTGCGGCACTGGGCCAGCGACTGCTGGTGAGAGACCAGGCGGCGCACCCTAGCGGCGTCCCCATCGCGCGACATCAGTACATGGCGAATCGGCAGCAACAGCTCTCCGGCGATCACCAGTTGCGTGTCAATGAGCTGGTCCAGGGTGAGTGCCACCGAGCCTTCGGTGGAATTCTCCACCGGCACCACGCCGGCATCGGCGCCCCCGCCTTCGATCGCCGAGAAAACCTCGGCAATCGAACTTTGCGCGATGAAGACCGAGCTGCGGCCGAAGCGGCGCAGCGCCGCCTCGTGCGAGTAGGTGTGCTCCGGCCCGAGGTAGGCAACCCTGGGCGGCTGCTCCAGAGCGCGGCAGGCGGAAATTATCTCGCTGAAGATGCGCCGCAACTGCTCGTCGGAAAGCGGCCCGGGGTTGTCGGCGGTGGCCCGTTCCAAGACCGCCAACTCGCGCGCCGGCTGGTAAACGGCAACCCCGTTGCGCCGTTTGGTCCGGCCGATCCGGCCGGCCAGCCGCGCGCGGCGCGCCAGCAGCCGCTTGAGCGCAGCGTCGACTGCGTTGATCTGCTCCCTAAGCCGCCTTATGGTCTGCTCGGCGGTCGGGTTGCGGTTGGGCGCGGAGGTTTCCACGACTTGCCAATGGCTACCCGCTCGGGCCGGAGTTTGCAACCGCTCCAGGCAAGAGAAAAGGCACACCCATCGCAGCAAATTTGCGCTGGCGCGCCCGCCGTAGCTTTTGCGGACCCAGCCGGGCAAGGCGCGCCAGATGCCGGCGCAGCACGACGCCAAGCAGCCGGACGGCCGCCTCGGGGTCCGCCTGTGCGCCGCCGCCGGGCTCCGGCACGATCTCGTCCACGACGGCGAGCCGCAGCAACTCGGGAGCGCAAAGACCGAGCATCCCGGCCGCGCGCGCCACGTTTTCGGGCGTGCTCTCCCGCCACAGAATCGCCGCGCAACCCTCGGGCGTGATCACCGAGTAACAGGCGTTTTCCAGCATCAGGATGGCGTTGGCGACGCCCAAGGCCAGCGCCCCGCCCGAGCCGCCCTCGCCAACCACGCAACTCACCACCGGCACCTCGAGCCGCGCCATCAGCACCAGACAGCGCGCGATCGCCTCGGCCTGTCCTCGTTCTTCAGCACCCACGCCCGGCTCCGCGCCCTGGGTGTCAATGAAGGTGATCACCGGCAGGCCGAAGCGCTCGGCCAGCTCGAACAGCCGAGCCGCCTTGCGGTAGCCCTCCGGATGGGGCCGGCCAAAATTGCGTTTGAGCCGCTCGGCCGTGGAATGGCCGCGCTGATGGCCGACCAGCGCAACCGGCTGCCTGCCGAAATAGCCCAGCCCCGCCACGATCGCCGGATCGTCGCGAAAACATCGGTCGCCATGCAGCTCGAAGAAGCCCTGGCAAAGCCCGTTGATGTAATCGAGGGTCTGCGGGCGGGCCGGATCGCGAGCCAGCTTGACCCGCTCCCAGGCATCGCCCGTACTCTGCGCGCTCCGCTTCGCGCCAGCCGCCATTATTCAGCGCTCCGAGACGGCGCTCGCCGTGTCGCGGTTTCCCCCCGGCTCGCAGCCCCGGCCTGCCGAAAAGAACCGCGCAAAGAGCGCCACTGCCCGATCCAGGTCGCGTCGCGGATCGAGCCAGACAATCGTTGCGTCTTGGCGAAACCAGGTCAACTGGCGCTTGGCAAGCTGCCGGGTGCGCCGGGCGGCCAGCGCCTGCGCCTGCGCGATGGTCAGCTCGCCCCTAAGGTGCGCCGCAACTTCCCGGTAGCCGATCGTGTTCAGAACAAGCGCCGGGCAACGCTCTGCGGCGCCCGCCAAGCTTTTCACCTCCTCGAGCAAACCTGCCGCAAGCATCGCCTCCAGCCGCCGGTCGATCATCGCGTAGAGCACGGGCCGCTCGAGGTTGAGCCCCACGCTCAGGCTTAGATAGGCCGGGCTCTTGAAGCCGTGTCGGGCGTGATAAGCGCTTATCGGCGTGCCGGTCAGGCGGTAGACCTCGAGCGCCCGGACGGTTCTCTTCAGGTCAGCCGGCGCGATCCTCTGCGCCGCCGCGCCGTCCACCTCGGCCAGCCTCGCATGCAGGTAGGCTTGTCCTCTTTCCCGTGCCAGCTCGATGAGCTCCTGGCGCAGGTCGGCCGACGCGCCGGGACCGGCGAACAGGCCGTCGCGCAGCGCCCGCAGGTAGAGCCCGCTTCCGCCGACGACCAACGGCCGAGCGCCGCGCCGCGCCATCTCGTCGATCGTCCGCCGGGCCAGAGCCACGAAACCGGCGGCGTCCAAAGGCTCGTCGGGCCAACAGGCGCCGAACAGGTGATGGCGAACGCGCCGGCGCGCCCGGGCGTCGGGCTGCGCCGTGCCGATGGTCATGCCGCGGTAGAGTTGGCGCGAATCTCCGGCGACGATCTCACAGTTAAGCCGCTCGGCCAGCTCAAGGGCGAACGCGCTCTTGCCCACCCCGGTGGGACCGACAACAAACCCGACCCTGATGCGCGGCCCGGGTTCCTGATTACGCGCCTGCTTAGGCGCCTGGCTCCCGTTCATCTGCGAAAAAGCCGCTCGACCTGCGCGCGCGCGAACCGGACAAAGACCGGACGGCCGTGGGGACAGTTGGTATTGAACCGCGTGGCCTCCAAATCGGCCAAAAGCTCGCGCATCTCGGCCGCGCCAAGAATCCGGCCAACGCGGATCGCGCCGTGACAGGCCAACTGCTTAAGCCAGTCCTCGGCCACAAAGGCCTCGCCCCGCCTGCTGAACCCGACCCCACCCGCGCTGTCGATCAGGTCCTTCAGCAACTCGCAGGCGCGGGCCGCCTCGAACAGGGCGGGCGCCCCCTTGAGCACCAGCGCGCCGCCGCCGAACGGCTCGACCTCGAAACCCAGAAGTCGAAAAACCGGCAAACTGGCCTGCACAACAGCCGCCCGCGCCGGATTAAGCTCAATGGTTTCGGGCGCCAGAAGCCGCTGCACCTTAACGCCCTCGGCCTTCATCTGGTCGCTCAACCGCTCGAAGGTAACCCGCTCGTGGGCGGCATGCTGATCGACCAGGACAAAGCCATCCGCTTCCTCCAGAACGATATACCCGGCGAAGAGCTGTCCTACCAGCCGCAGCGCGCAATAGGCGGGAGAGGCGCCTGCAGCACTGCGCGGCCGCGCTGCACCGGCCGACAAAACCGCCGCCTCAGGCAAACCCTCCAGGTTGGGCCCGGGACCTTCATCGCTCGTCCCCGCCGCTGAGCCTCGTTGCTGGCCGGCCACCGGGCGGCCAAAGCCCAGCTTAAGCGGCTGCTGCAGCGCGGCCGGCTGAGCCGTGAACGGCACCAGCCGAAGCGGACCCGAGCCGGGCTCCGCGCCGCGCAACACCGGGCTGGGCGAGGCCAGCGGCGCGGCATTGGCCGGAGCAGTTTCGGGCGCTGCCGCTCCTTGCACCGAGGCGGTCGTTTCCCGGCCTGCGGCGGCCTGCCAGGCCGGTACGTCTTGCGCCTGCGGCGCGTCGGCGGTTTCCTCCGGCCGCCCCGGCGGCAGGCCGCTGGAGGCGGCTGCGCCGGCGCCGGAAGAAGCCAGCCGCTCCCGCAGAGCGTGATAGACCGCCTCGAAGACGGAGCCCGCCCGGCGAAAACGTACTTCGCTCTTGGTGGGGTGAACGTTGACGTCGACCTCGGTCGGTTCCAGCTCGATCATGAGGACCACCGCCGGATGGCGCCCGCGGGGCAAAAGCGTCTGGTACGCCTGCGCCACGGCTTGCGCGATCATGCGGTCGCGCACCAGGCGGCCGTTGACGTAGGCGAGCGTCATCCGGGAGGTCGGGAACGACTGATGCGCCTGCGAGGCGAGGCCGAAAACGCGCAGAGCCGGCCGGCCGGCCTCGAACGACAGCATCGCCTCGGCAAGCCTGCGCCCGTAAAGGGCCCGAAAGCGCTCAGCCAGCGCGGCCGCAGGCGCCAGGTCCAACACCTCGCGCCCGTCAACCCGCAGCCTGAAGGCGGTCGTGAAATTGCCGAGCGCCAGCCGCTGCACGACCTCCACGCAGGCGCTCTGCTCGGTCGAGCGCGTCTTGAGGAAGGCAAGCCGCGCCGGGGTGTTGAAAAAAAGATCGCGCACTTCAAGGCGCGTGCCGGGCGCCATCGCGCAAGCCTGCACGGCAACCGGCTTTGCCCCTTCAAGCTTAAGCTCCACGCCATGGGCGGCGCTCCGGCTGCGCGTGCGCAGTACGACTCGCGCCACGCTCGAGATCGCGGCCAGCGCCTCGCCGCGAAAGCCGAAGGTGCGAATCCGGTTCAAGTCGGCAATGTCGCGGATTTTCGACGTCGCATGCCTGCCGAACGACAGCGCCGCGTCCTCTTCCTCCATGCCGGCGCCGTTATCGGCCACGCCTAAGCGAGTTATCCCTGCCCCTTCAATCTCGACCTCGACCAGGCTGGCGCCGGCGTCAAAGGCGTTCTCGAGCAGCTCCTTGAGCACCGAGGCAGGGCGCTCGACGACCTCGCCGGCCGCAATCTGGCTGGCAACGTTGTCCGGCAGCACCTGTATGAGCCGTCCCGCCATCGCAAGGGCCTCTGCGCTCGCGCCCCAACCTTAGACCATCGTATGTTCCGGTCGAGGACTCAAGCCCGCCGGCCGGCGCCGCCGTCCCGGCGCCGGCCGGCTCTTTTTAGAGGACCGTCGATCGCGTAGACTACTGGTGCGCCTGGGACCCAGGCGCCAGGCCAGGCTGGAGAATGTCGGATGAGACAGTGCGCCATTTGCGGCAAGAAGCCCTCGGTGGGCAACAACGTCAGCCACGCCAACAACCGGACCAAGCGACGGTGGCTGCCCAACTTGCAGCGCGTCCGGGCCAAAGTCGCCGGCTCGGTCAAACGGCTAACCGTGTGCACCCGATGCATCCGAAGCGGCCGGGTAAGAAAAAGCGCTTGACCATGGCATCCGCCAAGGCCGGTTCTCACAGCCGCCGGCCGGCCCGTATCAGGCTCAGCCGCGCGCGAAGGTCGGTGTGTCTTCCCCAACGTTAGGGGTCTGCCGGGGCCGGCCAGGAGTCGGCTGCGGGGCAAACCGGTGGTCTTTCCACCTGCCGGCGCGCCGGGGTGCCGGTCTTGCGCTGGTGCTGCTGCTGGCGGCCTCTCCAGTCTTTGCCGGCACCGTGCGGGGCGTTCTGGTCGACAAGCGCGGGCGGCCCGACCCCGACCAGGTGCTGCGCTTCGAAAATCGCGTAAGCGGCGACATCTACCTGGTGAAGACCCGGCGTGACGGCGTTTTCGCCGCGCAACTTCCGCCCGGGACTTACTACTTACGCAACAGCCAAGGCCGGCCGCTGCTCACCGGCATCGCCTGCGACAAATCTTCACTCGACCTGGGCACCGTCAGCGAGCCGGCGCGTCCAAGCCTTTGGGACTTCTTCCATTCTCAATCGATGGGCGAGGCGCTGGTGAAAAGCCCCGCCCCTTCGGCCGCCAACGTCCCGTAGCCCAGAACCCACACGCCAAGGCGCCCACACGCTCAAGGGCCGGAGGTCGCCGGCGCGCGCAAAGGCCGACAGGCGTCAGCCGCCGATCTGGTACATCGAGCGGACCTGCGTTGAGCGGCCTTCGAGCAAATGATGGCCGGTGGGCTTCAACTCGACGGCACGGCGCAGGATGCGGGCCAAGGCCTGCGTCCCCTGGTCGGAGCGCAGCGCCTTGCGAACGTCCAGCTCGTCGTCGTTAAGCAAGCAGAGGTGGAACTTGCCGTCGGCCGTTAGCCGCATCCGGTTGCAGGTCCCGCAGTAGGGCTCGCTGACCGGGCTGATGAAGCCGACCACGCCGCGCGCGCCCGGCAGCCGGTAATTGCGCGCCTCGTCGGAAAGATCGCCCTGTTCCAGCGCGGTCAGCGCTCCCAGGGCCGTTTCGATGCGCCGGCGCGTTTCGATGTTCGACACGTAGCGCTGGATCGACAGCGACGCGCACTCGCCGCCTCCAAGCGGCATCAGCTCGATAAAGCGCACCTGCCAGTCGCGCTCAAGCGTAAGCCGCGCCAGCTCCACGGCTTCCTCCTCGTTGTAGCCGGCGGCCACCACCACGTTGAGCTTAATCGGGACCAGGCCGGCCGCTTCGGCCGCCATGATACCGTCCCATACCGCGGCAAAATTTCCCCAGCGCATCTGCCGTTCGAGCGTTGCCGGGTTGAGACTGTCAAGGTGAATGTTCACCCGTTTAAGCCCGGCCCGCTTGAGCGGCTGTGCGAGCCGCGGCAGCAGCAGCGCGTTGGTGGTCAGCGCCAAGTCTCCCACGCCGTCGATTGCGGCGAGTCGCGCGACGATCTCGAGCAGGTCGGCCCTAAGGGTGGGCTCGCCCCCGGTCAGGCGGAACTTTGCGAAGCCGATGCTGACGGCAACGCGGACCAACTGCTCGATCTCGACCGCGGTGAGCAGCTCGGGGCCGGGCAGAAACCGCAGCCCGTTAAGGGGCATGCAGTAGACGCACCTCAGGTTGCATCGGTCGGTAACCGAGATGCGCAGGTAATTGATTTCGCGGCCAAAGCCGTCGCGCGGCATTTAGGCTTCTTCGACCGTCCACGCGGCGCCATGCGCGTTGTGTAACGGCACGTCGGCATATTCAGGGCGCGTTGTTATTCTATCCCCCTTGACGCAGCACTTACAATTGCCGGGCGGCTGGGGTCCTTCCTCAACCCTGCGTCAGCGGGCGCTCCGGCTCCGGAGTACAAAGGGCGCAGCCGCAAAGCGCGCGCAATTGCGCCACCGTGAAAAGCGTTTCGTGGCCGTCCGCCCACGCCGCGAAGACGCCCTTCTCGCCCAGCCGGCAAAACTGCACCAGCCGCTGAGCTTGCGCCCCGGGAACACCCTTGGCCGCGCCGAGGCAACTCCGGCACGGGCAGCGCCGCCGCAAGCTCTGCAGCGGATAGATGCTGTCATGGCCGTCCGACCATTGAATGCCGACGGCGTAGCGGCCGACCTCTCTCAGCTCCTTTATGGTCGCGACTTTCTTCACCCCTGGCCTCGTTGAGCCTCAGCGCCGGCGCGCTGCGCCCGCCGCCGGCAACGATACCATTTTCGGCCGGCGCGGGAAAACGGGGTTATCGCGTCCGCACCTGCCCGGCAGCGGCCCGCTGACCGCGCCGGGGCCGATGCCCGAGCCAAGCGGCCGCGCTCTCCGCATCACTTCACAAAGGCCGGCACGACCGGCTTGGCATTGGCCGTTTGCGCCGGCCAGATTGTCATCTGGCGGCCGTTCTGCCACTGGATCATCACCCCGGTGAAGTAGCCTTTGCCGTACTTAAGCCCGTGGGTGAACTGTGAATCGCGGCCGTAGAACTCGACCCGCCCGATCGTCCCGACATAATCGGTCTTTTCAAGGGCGCCAACCAGGGGATCGGGGTCGGTCGAACGGGCCCGCTGCACGGCCTGCTTGAGGACATAGACCGCATCGTAGGTCGTGTAGGCGTCGTAAGGCGGCGCCGACCCGAAGCGCTTGATGTAGGCGTCGCTAAACGGAATGCTTTTCGGGCTGAGCGCCGCGCCCGGGCCGCAGGCGGTCTGCGTGACCACCGTCTCAGTGGCGCCGTTGGTCGACTTCCAGAAGGTGCCGTCGCCCGCCTGAGCGCTCACGCCGGCAAGCAGCGCCGGCACCTGCAGGTTGTGCCACTGCAGCGTGGGCTTGAGGCCCGTATGCGACCAGCCGGCGATGATCACATTGGGATGGGTCGCTTCGATCTTGTTGTAGATCGGCGTGAAGTCGGTCGTGTCGGGGGAGAAGCGGATGTGGCCCGTCACCTTGAGCCCCGCCGCGGGCAGACAGCGCAGATAGGAATCGTCAAGCGGCATGGTCCACGCCGCGTCCTCGCTCATGACAAAGGCGCGCGAGTAGCCGAGCTTGCGCACCAGGACGTCACGGGCGAAGTCGCAAACAGCGCGCCCGATAAATTCCGAGTTGAGCCATTGATGGAAGACAAAACGGTAACGGGCGTAGTCGTCGTGAATCAGCTTGGTGATGTCGTTGCTGGCCGAGCCGGTCACGATGAACGGGCGATGGAGCCGCGCCGCCCAGGGCTCCAGCGGCAGCGTCACCTCGCTGATGAAGGTCCCGATCACGGCATCGACGCGGTCCCGCTCCACTGCGCGCTGGAAAGCGCGCACCGCCTCGGCTGCCGAAGCGTGGTCGTCGTACTTGAAAAGCACCACCGGCCGGCCGTCGATCCCGCCGGCAGCGTTGATTTCGTCCACCGCCAGCGTGGCCGCATTGATGATCGCGATGCCGTCAACGTGGGCAAATGTGCCAAGTGCCCCGATTCTCACCGGCCCCTTGCTTTGCGCCCGCGCGCCGGTCTCCGCCATCCAGCCGCCCACGGCGGCGGCCACAACCGCAGCCGACAGCAAGACGCCCCATCCGCCGAGCCTCGAGCGTTTCATAGACCGAAACCTCCTTCCTCCCGGTTAATCCCACGCCAACGGCCCCCGCGAGTAACGATGGCCTTGCGCGCCGCCCCGCGCGATGCAACCGACAGCCCCTGCGGTCGCCTACCGCCGGACATCGTATAATCCATGGGGCGCAGGAGGGGCCGCCAGCGGCTTGCTTGTCAGCCCCGCTTTGCTCCGGCGCGGGAAACGGAATATAAGCTTTCAGGTGCTGGTGCCCCATGAACAAGGTCTCCCAGGGCGGCCCGGCGCGCAAGCAGCAGCGCTCTGCCGGGTGGAAGACGATGATGTGCGGCCGTCTGATGGGCCCGGCGTTAGCGCTGATGCTGCTTTCGGGCTGCGCGACGATCCCGACCCACCCCACGCAGGGACAGGTCGAGGAGCTAACCCGTGAAGTCGCGCGCCAGGAGCGTATCGCCCGCCTCGACGGGTCGCTCGACCCTTATCCCAAGGGGCTGAAGGAGTACCAGACCGGCCTCGCCGACTATGACGCCCATCGCTACCACGACGCCTACGAACACCTTTGGGAGGCGCGCCGCTACTTTCGCCAAAGCCGCAGCGCGGCCTGGATGCACACTTTCCTCTTCGGCAGCGGCGGCTTGGCACCCTAGCACCCGCTGAGGGCCCGGCGCTTGCGCCTCTCACCGCACTTGGCTTCGGCCCCGGCGGCGATGCCAGGCGCGGTCTCGACCTAGCGCGAGGCCCTTGCCCGCTTGGCCGCCGGCGCGCCGGATTCGGGCCGCACGACGAACTTGCGGTCGAGCTCTTTCATCTTCTCGACCACGCCGCCGTACTCGAGCTCGGAGTAAGGCAGCATCGCCGGCCCGGAAAAGCCCTGGCGCCGGATTTCGGCCGCCTTCTCGGAAACCTTGAGCCTCACCCAGTCCCAGAAGGGATGATCGAAAACGTCGACCGCCTCGGTGAACCGCCCTTCATGCACGCAAAAGGCCGCGCCGGTAACCACCGGCGGCCCGTCGAAAAAGGAGATGGTTGCGTTAAGCCGCGACGGCATCAACGGCCCGTTATGGCTGCCTCGCATCGTCCCCGCCACGTAATGGCCGATCCGGTAGGGCGACAGCACCTCCCCGGTGGCCGGGAAACTGCCCTGCGTTCTCACCAGCGCCACCGGATCGTCCTTGCCGGTGTAGGTGCCCGCGATGTTGTGCAGCCGCGAGGTCGAGACCGCCGCCGCGATCTCGCCGCCAGCCCTGGCGCGTACCGACTCGATCACAAAGCGCTGGTTGTCGCGCAGCAGGCAGGCGATATCGTAGAGCTCCTCGGGAGTGTTAAGCTCGATTACCCGGTCGCCGTGGGTGTGGCTCACGTCCATGATGGTGAAAGTAAAGCCCTTGGCCAGACGCGGCGACAACAGCAGACCGGCGCAATGCATCGGGTCCGCAAACGACAGGTAAAGCGGCAGATTGTAGGCGCCGGGATCGGTCTTGTCGGCGGCAAAAAAGAGAAACGGCTCGGCGGGCCGCTCGTCAAACTCCAGTTCGCACGAGGCCGGGCCAAGCCCCCTTACGTTGCCGGAAAAGGCATCCTTCAGCAGGTCCTGCCCGGCACCGTAAAGACCCTGCTCCTTGGCCACCTGCGTTCCCGCGACGAAGGCGTCCCACGCAAGCTTGTGTATGTCGGCGTTGTCGCGGCCGTGGCAATGCGACATCAAAAGCGCGATATCGTCGCCGGTCGAGCTCACGTACCAGTCGGTCAAGAGCGTCTTGCCGCGCTCCTTAAGAAACTGCTCGACCGTTTGCCTGAGCTTGCCGCTCGGCTTGATATGGCCTCCGATCGACCCGATGTCAGCCTTGATAACCGTAAGCGTGGTCCTCATTGCGTCAAACCTCCGACGTCATTACGCAGTTAGCACCCTGCACCGGCGCTCCCCGACGCGCACTGGCTGCGCAGAGCCGGCAGGTGCTTGCCGCGCGGGCAACCAAGCGCTCGGCGCGGCTCGTTCTCGCCTAGCCTGTCGGGGCTGTCCGGCGCCCCTTGGGAACGAGCGCAGAGCCCTCCCGGCCGCAGCAGCCGGCGCATCCCGCCCCTGCACAGTTGGTCCCCCCATGCGCTGTCCGACCGCCGGCAACGTAGTAGCCTTCGGCTTCGAGCCGCCGAGCGCTAACCCATTCAAGGTCGCCTGCAACCGGCGTGTCGCACCTCACGCAAAGGCGGACTTCGCCCCCCTGCTCGAAGCTAAGATGGGTCAGCACTCGCCGGCCGCAAACCGGGCAGTCTGCCATCGGGAACGACGACTCGCCGTCGAAACCATCGTTCATCTCTGCGCCCGCGACCGCTATGGTATGCCAGGATTGGGCGGATACGCAAACCTCAATGAAAGCGCTTGAACCTCAGGCGCGAGCGCTGCTGGCGCCGCTGAAAAACCTGGCCACCCGGGGGGTTAGGCTACGGGTGGCCGACCTTCGCGCTCTTAGCTCGCGCGCGGGATGGTTTCGCGTTGCGATCGGGGCGGTCAAAAGAAAAGCCGGCCGCGAAACGCTTTACACACCCCTGATGGAAGGCATCCTCAGCCTGGGCGGTCGTGGCGTCAAACCATGGGTTGAATGCCGGATTTTCGCCCGCCCGGCGGCACAGGACGGAACAACCCTTGACGCCCGCAAACTGCGATTGGAGCAGACGCTTATCGAGGCCCTTGCTCAGATCGTTCCTCCCGGCGGACATCTCATGGTCGATTATGAAAGTCCCGGCCAAGAGCAGACCTTCGAAGAACTGAACGCCGGCATTCCGCCGCCTGCGAGCCACCTGGGCGCGCTGATGCTCCAGGCAGGGTTTCGCGGCGACTTCAAGGACTGGTACTTCTCGGAGGGCGGCCATGAAGGGCCGCGCAAGCTCCAAGGCAACAAGCCGCCTGACGCCGCCGCCGAGGCGCGCGCGCTAAAGCGGCACCGCGCCGCGCTGGCCGCCTTCGTGGCGATGCCGGCGCCGGCCGCCTCGGCCCAAGCGGCGGTTTTTCTGCGTGCGCGACGGCGCGCCCGCGCGCTCCTGCACCGCCTCGCCGCGCCCCGCCGACAGACCCGTTGGGCTGCCCCTGCCCGGCCGGCGCGCCCCCAAGGTCAACGCCATCGACCGCGCCCCTGACCTCGGCCCGCCCGCCGCAGCCGCGCAAGGGCGCGCTCGCGGTGGCGCTTCAGCCGATCTTTTCCTTGTCAAGCGCGAAGTGGCCGGGCTTCTTTTTGGCGCGAAACAGAGGAACCGTACAACTGCCCATCGCGAGCCACTCTCGGACCAACTGCTCATCTGGCGAGCTAATCTCGCAGCCGAGGATAACTCCGGCTAGCGCGTCCTGCGGCAGGGGATGCCAGCGATGCATCACCTCCCGCTTCGAGCCCGGCGGTAGCGGAGACCAGCCTTGCCTCTCCTCGGGAGTGTACCATTCCGGCTGCAATATGACCCGCCACTCCCGCTCGTAGCTCCAATCGCTGGATTTAGTCATCAGCCACTTCGCAAACATCTCATGCGGCTGCGAGCTAAAAAAGACGTCAGCCGACGGGTACTCCTCCGAGTACTTCACCCTCCCCGGGTCCTGACTGCCGTACCGGAGGGAGCGACGCCGCAGCTTGAGACAAATTCCCCGATGGCCGTCCGCATAATGCGACCACATGAGGATGTTGTCCCAAGCCTCGGAAAGAGAGAGCACTCCTGAATTGTCGACGTGATCCTGGATTTCCTTATTGATACCTGCACAATATAATTACACGGTCCTGCTCGCGGCGCACTCTCTTTGTCATTCCCGCGCGCGGTGCTCGCCGCACGGCAGCTTGCCCGACCTGCCTGCCGCGCCTGCCTGTGCGTGCCCACACGCGAACAGGCCGGGCGCGACGCAGGCAGGCCAACGGGAGCGCAATGCCACGGCGAAGGCCGTCTCCATCCCTGCCGCCATGCAATGGCCTGGCGCGCGCGAGGCCTGCCCCGAGCCCTGCCGAGGGGAATCCCGGATTGCGGTGCCCCGACAACGCGAAAAGATCGGGATTCCTTCGCGCGGCAGCAAGACCACGGTCGCAAGAGAGCACGGGCGAGAACGGCACACCGAGGCACTCCGGGGAGCACCGAGCGGTCGCTATGATACGCCGCCCGCGCCGGGCCATTGGTAGGCCGATCGGATTACTGCTTCGTAATTGGCGTCGAGCGCCGGCTCAAGGAGAAGAATCGCCGCAATGCGCCGGGCCGTCTGCCTCACCTCGGTGACCTC
Source organism: Deltaproteobacteria bacterium (assembly GCA_021794015.1). Lineage (GTDB taxonomy): Bacteria > Desulfobacterota > Binatia > Binatales > Binataceae > JAJYRQ01. The sequence continues at coordinate 25,730 of JAJYRQ010000019.1, forward strand.
ATCGAGCGTAAGTTTGCGCCCCAGAATCTCGCGCTCGCGGTAGCTGAGCCACTTCTTGGCCACCTGGTAGCCGCCGATCCGGTAGTCCCAAACGCGAGACGGGATGTTCTTCCAGCACACGAAGTCGTTGAGGTAGATGTCATCGGTGCGCGCGCCGAGACAGCTAATTGAGCGCTCGCGCGAGAGCCCCAGCGCGCAAGCGCCCGCGGCCAGGCCGGCAGTTTCATTCGAGGTGTAGTCGCGCTCGACCACGCGGCCTTTGCCCGGCATCACCGCGCCGGCGTCGCCGGCGCGGCCCCAACCGGCGGTGAGATCGAAGTCGCCAGTGGTCGGGTTGAGCGGCAAACCGCCCTCGCGCTCAATTCCCGCGATGATCCGGAGTTCAGGACGGATGGTGCCTGTTGTGACGCCCTCGACGCCATGTTCCGTATCGAGCAAGGAGGCGATTCTGCGTCCGAGCGAGGCCGACTCGACCAGCGTGTCCTTGGTCGCGGGCAGTGGGATCCGCGGCCAATCGCTGCGGACTCCATCTCGATTCTCGTTGAGATACCGGGGCGAATAGCCGATGGCCAGCGCGTGCAGCCAAATCAAGGCCGCGGCGTCAGCCTCAGAATCGAGTCCTGCCGCGCCCAGCGCCCCCAAGGTAGTTCCGAGCCGCTGGTGAGAGATTGGCAACCGTCTCGCCGGCAGGCTTGGCAATCAGCGCGGCTTGGCCCGGGTCCACCGCGTGCGCACCTCTCTTGGGCTCTTGTTCAGGCGGCTCGGAAAGTGTCGCGCGCGGCCCGATATTGCGTCGTAGTCACACACGCGGCCCCAGGAGAAAGAGGGAGGGCCGAGGCCTCACCACGGCCCTCTGGCCAGCGCCCTCAGGCTTGGCGTTGCAAACGCTCCGCTAACAGCTCATCCTTTGCGCGGAGGACAATATTCGCTGCTTGAGTCCAGTACTCAGTGTCGTGACCCAGCTCGTTGACGCCACGAGCTACTCTGCTTTTCGCGGCAAGGGTCTTGTAGAGGTCCTCGGCACAGCGGCTGAATACCTCTTTGGGATCGAGCTTCCACCGGTAGCAATCCCCGCGCAGCTCGAGTAGTTCCCGAAACGCGGCGGCGAGAGGAAGTGAGGCCGCCAAATCCATCTGATGCCCGGTCTCGTAGGTGGTGCCGGGTCGCACATAGGGTCCTCGGAGTGACTTGACGGCTCGAAGACCTCCGAAGCGCTTTCCCTTAACTGTATCGCCGCGGCTGAACTCCGCCTGTATGAACTCCGGCAAGGTAATGACGTCAACCGCAACGCTGTGGAGTTTGCGGAACTCTTCCCGGAACTCCTCGCTCGTAAAAAGGTCGAGGGCTTTGCCCTTGGAACGGTACATCTGCGTCGGCTGAACCGTCCTCCATCGATCGCGCAAGAAACAGGCCATTCGCTGCACGATCTCGCGGACATCCCATTCCTTGTCCTCGTTCTCCCGAAAGGCGACCAGTGACACGTCGAAGCCGCCGTCCCTTCGGCTCCGCTCAGCAACCGCCCGGCCGCAACGAAGCGTGTCACGCATCCTGGCGTTGCGCTCCCGTTGGTCGAGGATAGCGCGAAGCAAGGAATCTCTGCGTCTGCCGACAACCCCCCTCACCCGCGCCTGCGGCGCGACCTCTCCCCCCAGGGGGAGAGGGATAACAAAAACAGAGCCTGGCGGGGGCTTGTTGGTGGCACGGAGCGCTCTCCTCTTTCCTTTCCTACTGGATGTTCTCCCGTGGGTAAGAAGAAAAGGAAGCCAGCCTCCGTCCAGCATCTTCGCCGCCGGGGAAGCAGAAAAAGCACAGCGCCACTTCTTTTCCCATTCCTCTCCCCCGCCGGGGAAGAGGATCAAGGCGCCGCCCTGAGCGGAGCGCAAGCGGAGTCGAAGGGTGAGGGGGGGCCATGCGGCCGACAGAACGCGCCGCCTCTGTCAGTCTGGCGCGAGATGCTGCCTGCCGGCGCCGCGCGCGGCGCGGCAAGCAGGCGACTCGGCCGGCGGACGCGCCTCCTTCGGGGCACCCGAGCGGCAGTTAGCGATAACGGACATTCTCGTGGGACTCGGATATCGCGCCGGGCACCGGAGCGAGCAAGCGTGGCGGCGTGACTGCGGCGCGGTCAGGGGAGGCGGCGCAGGGCGGTAAGCGTCTTCTGCCAGCCGCGCACAACCTCGGCCGGGTCGGCATCCTCGCAGGCGTAGCGCGGCCCCTGGACTAGCGGAAATCCTTCGTGAAGGTCGGATTCGACGCGGTTGACCTCGATCTCGAAGCATTCCACGTCCGCGCCGGCCGCCGCCATCCCAAGCCGGCGGACCGTCCCCTTCGCGTAGAGCACCGTGCGCGGTGCCATGAAGCCGAGCAAAACCGCGCCGCCGGCGCCCAGGTTGTCTGCCGTCCGGCTTTTCGGCCAAAGGGCAAGTCTTACCGCGCGCGGCCCCACGACCAGCACTTCGCCGGCGCTTAGCATGAACGCTCGGGGGCAACCGTCGGGGTCAACGCTGACGCCCAGGCAGATGAGGCCGAGCTTCGCCTCCAGGTTGGTCCCGTCGAAGGCTGACACAAACTCAGGCGGCAGCGTATCTCCCAGCAAGCGCGCCATTAACACGCCCTCGTTGCGCGCCGGGCCTACTCAATCGCCGCCTTGCGGCCGGCGCGCCGCGCGGCCCTCGCCCCAGCGCTCGAAAAGCTGGTGGTCGAATCCTAGGAGGTCGAAAATCTTGCCGATCGTATGGTCGATCAGGTCGTCGATCGTCTTGGGTCGGAAGTAAAAGCCGGGCATCGGAGGCACAATCAGCGCGCCTATCTCGGCGGCGGCGGCCATGGCCCGCAGATGCCCCAAATGAAGCGGGGTCTCGCGCGGCACCAAGACCAGCGGACGCCGCTCCTTTAAGCATACGTCGGCGGCGCGAACGAGCAGGTTGTCTCCCTGGCAGTGGGCCACGGCCGACAGCGTCTTCATCGAGCAGGGAATCACCACCATGCCGGCGGTACGAAACGAGCCGCTGGCTATCGATGCGGCCATGTTCTCGACCGAATGAAGCACCGTGGCGGCGCCGGCCAGCGACTGCGGCGTCGCGCCCACCTCGTGCGCCAGCGTCACCTTGGCCGCGTCGGTCATCACGAGGTGAATTTCCGTATCGCCTCGCTGGCGCAGCCGTTCGAGGAAGCGGACGCCGTAAATGACGCCGCTTGCCCCGGTGATTCCCACTATGAGCCGCCGCGAAGCCATCGCTGGATGCTTGAGCTTATAACGTTGGTACGCGCCAGTCAGCACCCGGCCGGCCGCGCGCGCCGTCGGGGCGAAAGCGGCTCTGCCCGGCGGGTCAGTTCCGTTCGCTCACGCTCGCCTTGGCGCTCGGCGCACGCCTCGACAACGCTTCAGCGCCGCCGAAAGAGCGCGCCCCGCTGAGCGCGAACGGCGCAGCCATGCTTTAGCCGGCCTTCCCGGCTGCCGAAGGCGCCCCTTTACCGTAAAGATCGCGCAAGCGGCTCTTAAGGAATTTGCCGGTCGAGCCGCGGGGGATCGCGTCGGTAAAAACGTAAGCATCGGGCAGCCACCACTTGGGCACCTTGGGCCTCAGGAATTCGGCCAACTGCTCGGGCGTTGCGCTCTGGCCCGGCTTGAGCACAATCACCGCCAGCGGCCGCTCGTCCCATTTGGGATGCGGCACGGCAATTACCGCCGCCTCGGCCACCGCCGGATGTCCCATCAGGAAGTTTTCCAGGTCCAACGAGCTTATCCATTCGCCGCCCGACTTGATGACGTCCTTGCTGCGGTCGACTATCTTGACGTAGCCTTCGGCGTCGACGACGGCGATATCGCCGGTACGCAGCCATCCGTCGGGGCTGAACTTCTCGGGGCTGGGCGCCGTTTTGTAGTAGCCTCCGCTAATGAACGGGCCGCGCACCTCGATTTCGCCCATCGTCTGGTCGTCGGGCGGCACTTCCTTGTCGTTGGCCATCACCCGGAGCTCGACCAGCAGGGCGGGCAAGCCCTGTTTTACCCGGATGGCGTAGCGCTGGTCTTCGCCGAGCTTCTCCAGCTTCGGCTTAAGGCGCGAGACGGTACCCATCGGCGAGGTTTCGGTCATGCCCCAGGCGTGCAGCAGCGTTATTCCGAGGCGGTCGAAAGCGCGCATCATCGCCTCGGGCGCCGCCGACCCTCCGACGACCAGGGTCAGCCCCGGCAACAGTCGCCAGCGCTTGGGCTCTCGCTCGAGCGCCTGCAGCACGCCCATCCAAAGGGTGGGCACGCCGGCGGCCAGGCCGACCTGTTCCCGCTCCATCAGGTCGAGGATGCTCTCGGCGTCGTAGTAAGGTCCGGGGAAGACCTGCTTTATTCCCAGCGCAGTATTGATATACGGAGCGCCCCACGCGTTGACGTGGAACATCGGCACCAGCGTCAAGTAGGTCGTTCCGGAAGGCGTGCCGATGGCGTCGGCCAGCCCGACATTCATCGCGTGCAGCACGGTCGAACGATGCGAATAGACCACGCCGAGCGGCTTGCCCGTGGTGCCCGAGGTGTAGCACATCCCGAGCGGGTCCTTCTCGTCGATCGTGGGATAGGTGAACGCGTCGCCGCCCGGGGCGATAAACTTTTCGTAGTCGTCAAAGCCGTCCGGAGTCGGGTTGCCGGTCAAGCGCACGACGATCACGCGCTCGAAATTGACCTGGGAGCGAAACTGCTCGTACAAGGGCAGCAGAATGTCATCGACAATCAGGAAGCGGTCCTCGGCGTGGTTGACGATGTAGGCGATCTCCTGGGGATGAAGCCGCAGATTGAGCGTGTGGAGCACGCCGGCCGAGACCGGAACGCCGAAATAGGCTTCGAGGTGCGCGTAATGGTTCCACATGAGCGTCGCCACCCGGTCGCCCTTCTTGAGCCCGGCCCGGGTCAGGGCCGCAGCCAGCGCCCGGGCCCGCCGGTAAAAGTCGCCGTAGCTCTCGCGGTGGAGCGACTTGTCGGGCATCCGTGAGACGATCTCCGTATCGGGGAAATACCGGCCCGCCCGCTCCAGAAACCGCACCAAGGTCAAAGGGTAGTCCATCATGGTCGAGCGCATACGACTTTCCTCCGCCGGGCCCGCAGGCGGGCCCGGCGCCCAAGCGAGCCGCAAGCGCCGGCCCGAGCGCCGGCAGAAAGCAGCCCGATAGCCGTCAACTCCGGACCGGGCGCCAGGTTGCCCTTCGAACTCCCGCAGCTCCCTCCCTGCCTGAAACGGCAGCAAACCGCTATACCGCGGCGTCCCTGAGCTACGCTTTCAATCTATCGCGAACCCCGGGTCCGGCCAACGGCAAAAACGACTAACGCTGTCGAGCAGCACCAGCGGTCGCCTTTACTCAACCAACGCTCGGACGCGCCCTGAACAAGCTCGTATAGCTGCGCGCGGCGCGAAACTGCGTCCCGGCCGCCGGCTGCTCGGCGCGCGCACCCAGGTCGAGCACCATGCACTTGACCGAACCGCCGCCCTTGGCCAGAAACTCGCTCACGTCAACGGTCACCGGCTCAACGCCCCGCTCCCGGACGGCACCGAGCAGCGCGCCGCTCACTCCCCGCGGGAGTATCAGGAAGAGCCGGCCGTCAAAATCGGTCTGGAGGGCGTTGGCCGCGTAAAGCCGGCCGTCGCTCTCGGACAACGCGATCAGGTTGTCTTTGTAGGCGTCGCCAAGCCGCTCGCGCGAGGCCGGCGTCAGCCCGGCCATGTAGGCGAGCAGAAATTCCCGATTGGGACCGAACGAACACAAAACCGTGTCGCCGTGGTAATGCGCCTCCAGCCGCAACTCAAGCTCGATCACCGGCCGAGGCGCCACAGCGGCCGCAAGCTCCTTAAGCGCCGACCGGTCGGAACGAAACCCGTAGACCCGGCGCCAAGGCGGCAGACCGAGGCGCGGCACGAAACGCTGGCGCTCGATCGGCCCCCAGCAAAAGACCATCCGGGGCCCCGCCGGAAAAAAGTCCGCCTCGCCTTCGAAACGCGCCTCGACGGCGCGCGTCGCGTAGCCCATCCGGGAGAGAAATTCCTGGTAGACCGGCCGCTCCGCCGCCCGCGTATCAATCAGGTTGGAAAGGTAAAAGATGCGCCCGCCGGCGCTGGCCCCGGCCTCGGGCGCCGGCGCCAGGAAGCCGGCGTTGGCGGGATAGACCAGCCCGCTAAGCCCGCGATGCGCTTCTATTACGCACACCTCGCAACCGTGCGCGACCAGCGTGGCGGCCAATGCATGCCACTGCGCGCGGGCGCGTGCGGCATCGACCCGCTTCCTCAGGCCCAAAAAGTTGCGAGTGTGCGGATTGGCGCCTCCGATGACGGAGAAATAGGTCGGCTCTCCCATCACCACGGTGCGCGGCACGGTAAAGCTCACCCCGGCGCAGCCCGCCGCGCCGGGGCTGCAAGCCGGAGCCAATACGCTCTGCCAAGCGCCGCCAACTCGACTGGACGGCTCAACCGAGGTAGCCGGCGTGACGCAGAAACTCCGCCATGAGCACGGCGCCGCGGCCGGCGCCCATGGCGGCGTTGTGGCTGACCAGCAGGTACTTGACGCCGTTGGGCAGCACCTCGTCGGCGCGAATCCGGCCGACCGAGGTGGTCATTCCGCGCTCGGCGTCGCGGTCAAGGCGCGGCTGCGGCCGCAGCGGATCGCGGTGCACCGTGATCATCTGGCGGGGGGCGCTGAAAAGTCCAAGCGCGGCGAACTCGCGCCCGAATTCCTCCAGCGCCACCCTCACCTCGTCCAACGTAGCCCGCCTTGCAAGCGCCACGCTCACCGACTCGGTGTGCCCGGCCAGGACCGGCACCCGCGTGCAGGTTGCGCTGAGCGCCAGAGGATGCCCTACAATCCCGGTAGCGGACACCTTGCCCAGAACCTTGGCGGTTTCGATCCGCACCCTTTCCTCTTCGCGCGGGATGAACGGAATCACGTTCTCGACGATGTCGAGCGCCGCTAGGTCGCGCCCGGCGCCTGAAATGCCCTGCATCGTGGTGACCACCGCCGCCTGCACGCCAAAACGCTCTGCCAGCGGCTTCAGCGTGATCGCCAGGCCGGTCGCCGTGCAGTTCGGCAAAGTCACCAGAAAGCCGCGCCAGCCGCGCCTTTGCCGCTGCTCCCCGATAAGCTCAACATGGTCATGGTTGACCCCGGGGATGACCAGCGGAATATCGGCTTCCATCCGGTAAGGGCGCGCCGTGCTGACCGTAGGCACCCGGCTGGCGTAGATTGGCTCGAGTTCGCGCGCCGCTTCCGACTCGACCGCGGCAAAGACGATCCCAATCCCGTTCAGGTCGACCGAAAGCGCGTCTTGCACCGGCAGCGAAAGGGCCGCTTGCGGCGGCTCCCCGCCGGCCACGTACCAGCGGCGGGCGCCGCTGGCCGGGTCGCTTATCGCCTCGGCAAACGTCTTGCCCGCCGACCGCTCGGAAGCCGCCAACGCGGCAATCTCGAAGTCGGGATGGCCGTCCAAGGCGGCCAACACCTGCTGGCCGGCGATGCCCGTTGCGCCGATCACGGCGGCTTTGATTCTCACGCTCGCCTCACTTGGAAGAACCCGCTGCCGCCAGCCTTCATGTCGGTCGGGGCTGTCCCGCACCACTTTCGCTAACGGGGCGCGGCCCTGCGCCGTCGCGCCAAAGCCAACACTAACGCTTCGGACTTGTCGTTTCCAGAACGGGACTGCCCCCCCTCGACCGACCTGACCGAAAGGTCGGGCGCTTGACTTACGCGGTTTGCGATGCCATTCTGTTATCGCTGTTGTCACAGGCAGCCTTATCGAGAGCGGCGGAGGGACTGGCCCGAGGATGCCGCAGCAACCGGCCCGGCCACGGGCGCTGGTGCTAAGTCCTGCAGGATTCCCGGTCGGGAGTCTTGGGAGATAAGGCGAGAAGTTCTCGCCCTGTCGCCCCGGGGCTGGCGCCATCAGATACAGGTTGACCGCTGCAAGGCACAGCAGGGGCATCCGGAATGGATGGCAGGCCGATACTTATCGTGGGCGTTGGAGGGTTGGGGGTGCCCGCGGCGCTGACCCTGGCAAAGCGGGGTGCCGGGCGGATAGCGCTCATGGACCCGGACCGGGTCGAACTCTCGAATCTTCCGCGCCAGGTTATCTTTTCCGCCGCTCACGTCGGGTTGCCCAAGGCAGTGGCCGCGCGGGAGCAGCTAAAGCGCAGGTTCCCCGGCCTGGAGATCGATTGTCTACCCTGGGCGCTTGGGCCCGACAACGCCGATTCGGTGGTGCGCCGGTTCGGCTTTGTCATCGACGCCACCGACAGTCCGGCTGCCAAGTTTCTCATCAACGATCGATGCGTCGCGCTGCAAAAACCGTTCGTCTACGGGGGCGTGCTGGGGTTTTCCGGGCAGGCGATGACCGTGGTTCCGGGCCGCAGCGCCTGTCTGCGATGTCTTTTCGAGGAGCCGCCGCAAGCGGGCGAGGCCGCCAGTTGCCGCCAGGCCGGCATCGTGGGGCCAGTGGCTGCAGCCGTGGGGATTGTGCAGGCCGACGAGGCGATACGCTGGCTTCACGGCGAGCCGCCGGCGCTTGAGGGACGGCTTCTGACATTGGAGGCGGCCAACGTTGCTCGAACGCGGGTAATCGACGTGCGCGCGCGGCCGGGATGCCCGTGCGGGGCGGCGCAGCGCGCGCAAATGAGCGAAGACCATGAACTTTGTCGCCAGCCTTAAATGCCGGGAGTGCGGCGAGCACTACCCGGTTGAACCACTGCATGTTTGCGAGACCTGCTTCGGTCCGCTCGAAGTCGCTTACGACTACCAGGCGATCCGGGAAAGGCTCTCGCGCGAGGTGATAGCGCGCCGCCCGCACAATCTTTGGCGCTACCGCGAGCTGCTCCCGGTCAACGGCGACCCCGTAACCGGCAGCGACTCGGGCTTTACCCCTTTGCTGCATGCCACGCGCCTGGGCGCCGAACTGGGAGTTAAGCGGCTCTATTTGAAAGACGATACCGTCAACCACCCGACGTTGTCCTACAAGGACCGGGTGGTGTCGGTGGCGATGGCCAAGGCTCGCGAGTTCGGCTTTACCACGGTCTCGTGCGCTTCCACGGGCAACCTGGCAACCGCGGTTGCCGCGCACGCCGCGCGAGCCGGGCTCGATTGCTGCATCTTCATGCCGGAAGGCGTGGAGGCCGGCAAGATCGTCGGCTCGGCCGTCTACGGAGCCCGGGTCATCATCGTGCGCGGCAACTACGACGACGTAAACCGGCTCTGCACCGAGATCGCCGACAAGTACGGCTGGGCCTTTGTGAACATCAACCTGCGCCCCTACTACACCGAAGGCGCCAAGACCTTCGGCTTCGAAGTGGCCGAACAGCTCGGCTGGCGTCTGCCGGACCACATCGTGCTGCCCACGGCGGGCGGGACGCTGCTGCCCAAAGTCGCCAAGGGCTTTCACGAGCTGGTCGAGGTGGGGCTGCTGGCGCCGGCGCCCTGCCGAATCCACTGCGCCCAGGCCGCAGGCTCAGCGCCCGTGGTCAGCGCGCTGCACAAGGGCACCGACCTTATCACCCCGGTAAAACCTGAAACGATCGCCAAGTCGATCGCGATCGGCAACCCGGCCGACGGCTACTACGTCCTGGGCGCGGTGCGCGAAAGCGGCGGCTGGGGCGAGTCCGCCAGCGACGCGGAAATCGTCGAGGCCATGAAGCTGCTGGCGCGCACCGAAGGCGTCTTCGCCGAGCCGGCCGGAGGCACCACCCTGGCGGTCACCTTAAAGCTGCTCGCCCAAAAGCGCATCCGCCCCGACCAGACGGTAGTTGTGTCGATCACCGGCAACGGCTACAAAACCCTTGAAGCCGCCGCCGGCAGCGTCGCGCAGCCCCTGGTCATAAGCGCGCGGCTTAAGGAGTTCGACGCGCTCTTTGAACAGCTCAAACAGGACCGGCACCCGTTTGCCGGCGTGGCCTAGCAGGATGTTGAAAAAGTCCTTTCAACATCCTGCTCCCTCACTCTTATCTCTCCCAGAGGGAGAGAAGGTGTGGGAAAGAAGCCATCTTTTACCCAGGGTGTTGAGAATGGAACTACGCCTGATAGCGAGCTTGAGGGGTTTCTCAACACCCTGCTAGACCGCGCCCTAGCATGCGGCCCGGAGCGCGCCGGCGCCGGCAAAACAAAGACGCGGCCGGCGTGTCCGACAGAATGCCGGCCAAAGAAACGGAGGAGGCTAACCTTCAGCCATGACTGTCCGAGTACGGATACCAACCCCGCTGCGCAAACTCACCGGCGGCAGCGACGAAGTAAGCGTCGAGGGCGCCTCGGTGCGCGCCGTAATCGACAACCTTGAAGAGCGCCATCCGGGCGTGCGCGAGCGGCTGCTTGACCAAAAAGGCGACCTCAGGCGGTTTGTCAACGTTTACCTCAACGGCAACGACATCCGCTTTCTCAACGACCTCAACTCAACGGTCAAGGATGGCGACGATATCTCAATCGTCCCGGCAATCGCCGGCGGGCGCTGAGCGGCAGCCTGTCCCGGCCGCCCGCGCCCGCAGCGTGCTCGAGCTTATCGGCGACACGCCGCTGCTCGAGATTAGGAAGATCGCCGCTGGGTTGCTGCGGCCCGGCGTCAGGGTCTTCGCCAAGCTGGAGGGCTTCAACCCCGGCGGCTCGGTCAAGGACCGGGCGGCGGCCAAAATGATCGAAATCGGGCTGGCGCGGGGCGAACTTAAGCCGGGCAAGGTGATAATCGACTCCACCTCGGGCAACACCGGAATTGCGCTGGCGATGGTCGGCGCCGCACTCGGCTACCAGGTGGAACTGGCGATGGCCGCCAACGCCAGCCGGGAGCGCAAGCAGATTCTGGCCGCCTTCGGCGCCAAGGTGAACTTCTCCGATCCGCTCGAGGGATCGGACGGAGCGATGATGCTCTGCCGGCAAATGATCGCGCGCGCTCCCGAGCGCTACTTCAAGCCCGATCAGTACAACAACGAGGCCAACCCGCTGGCCCATTTCGAAACCACCGGGCCTGAAATCTGGCGCCAGAGCGCAGGCCAGGTGACCCACTTCGTCGCCGGCATCGGCACCGGCGGAACGGTCATGGGCACCGGACGCTACCTCAAGTCGCGCCGGCCGGAGATTCGCGTCATCGCAGTCGAGCCGGACGACCCGATGCACGGGCTGGAGGGGCTAAAACACATGGCCTCCTCCATCGTGCCCGGCATCTACCACGAAGAGGAACTCGACGACAAGCTGCCGGTAAGCACCGAGGACGCCTACGAAATGGTCTACGCGCTGGGCCAGATCGAGGGCCTGCTGGTGGGCCAGTCATCGGGTGCGGCGATGGTTGCGGCGCTGCGCGTGGCGCGCCAGCTCAAGCAAGGATTCGTGGTCACGCTTTTTCCGGACTTCGGCGACCGCTACCTTTCCACCAATCTTTGGGTGGGATGGCAGCGCTGGCGGCGCGAGGATTTCGCCAGGCGGCTGGACAAATGGACCGGACGCGCGAACGCTACTACCTGACCTATCCCCGGACGCTTATCCGGGAGCCGCTGCTTTACCATCTGGTCAAGAAATTTGACCTGATGTTCAACATTCGGGGCGCCAGCGTCTCCGAGGAAATCGGCCTGGTCGCGCTTGAGTTTGAAGGCAGCCCGAGCCAGATCGAACGCGCCATCAAGTGGCTGCGCGAATCCGGAGTGATCGTCGAGCGGATCGAAAAAAACGTGATCGAATGACCGGGCCGCGCCGGCCGGAGCACCGCCTTTGGGGACCGCCCCGGCCTCCGGCGCCGCGCTGCGGGTAGGCCGGCCATGCTGAGCGACAACCAGATCGAGCGTTACAGCAGGCAGATTATCGTCGCCGGCTTTGGCGGCCGCGGCCAGGAGCGGCTGCTAAAGGCGCGGCTTTTAGTGGCCGGCACTCCTGTGCCGGCCGGCCCGCTTGCCTACCTGAGCGGCGCCGGAGTCGGCACGGTTTATCTTACCGGATGGGACGCGGCGTTTGACGCTCCGGGGCTGCTCTCCCAATTGCACGAGGCGAACGCCGATTCGGCGATTTTGCCCTTGGCGGCCGGAGCGCCGCTGCCGGCAAGCGACCTTACGCTGGCTTTCATCGCGAGCGCAGCGCAGGCCTTGGCAGCCGAGACGCGGCTTGCCGCGCGCGCCGAGCCTTTTTTGGCGGTCTGGCTCGACGGCAAGCCGCGCCTCGCCATGCTGCCAACGCGCCCGCCCTGCCTGCGCTGTATCGGGGAGCGGGTTGCAGCCGGCCCGGCGGCAAGCTCGGCGCTTGCCGATTTTGCCTCGATGGTCGCGTGCGCCGAGGCGCTCAAGCTTCTAGCGTTGGAGCGCGGGCCGGATGCTCCGGCCGGCTCCCGGCTACTCGACTTTGACGGCTACAGCTCGAGGATTCGCCCGGTTGCGCGGCGCACCGTCGTGCCGCCATGCGCCTGCGCGGCCCTTTCGCCCGGTTAAGGGGCGGGCCTGCCGGCGGCCGGTTTCGGCCGGTGGATTCCCCCGGCCCGGCCGCAAACGGGTGCCCCCGGGGGCAATTGGTACACGCCTGGCCGGCGCTCCTGGACGCGCTTACTGCTTGTAGCCGAAACGGCGGAGTAGCGCCCTGCGTGCTTGCTGGTCGGCGTCGCTCTCAACGCCTTTGGGCGAACTCCCGTCGATCACCCCAAGTACGCCCCGCGCGCCGCCATGGGCGGCCACCAGCACCCCGATCGGGTTGGCGCTGGCGCAGAAAACGCTGCAGACCTCGGCGACCGACTTGACCTGGTTGAGCACGTTCACCGGGAAAGCATTGCCCAGCATCACAACGAAAACGTGCCCGGCCCCGATCTTCTGGGCAGCCTTGACCGCGTGGGCTTCCAACTCCGGGTCGGTGCCGGCGCGCCGGACCAGGCAGGGACCGGACGCTTCGCAGAAGGCCAGGCCGAACTTGATCCCCGCAACGGCCTGGAAAAGCGCCTCGTACAGGTCCTCCACCGTCTTGATGAAGTGGGCCTGCCCGATGATGACGTTCACGTCGGCCGGTTTCTCAACTTCGACCACCTCAAGGGCAACTGTCATGGACGCCTCCCTGCGGCTCTACTCCAGGGCGCGCGCCGGGATGAAGCCTTCAAGTCCGCTGCGCATGCGGATTTTGATGTAGCCCAGCGATATCCCAACGACGTGTACCAGGTGCCCCTTGTGAACCCGGGCAAGCCGCCGGCTCAAGTGGTTGGGAGCGGCGAGCACGGGCGAATTGCGGGTCAGCACAAAGACCTTGTCCGCCGGCGCCGTAAGCGCCAGCGCTGACATCGGGACGAAGCCGCTTGCGCCGTCGCGCGTCCGTATCCGCACGTAGCTTGGGGTGGAACCGGTAACGACCACGTAGCGTCCGGCCGGCAGCCGGGCCAGGTGCGCGCCTTTGCGCGCTGGCTTTGCGTAGACCCAGGAGTCGTGTGCCACGCGCAGCCGGCCCTTGGCCGACTCAACACGTGGCGCGCGGTGAGGCGCGGAGGCCTTGCCGCGCGACGGCGCCGGCGGCTTCGCGCCGCTCGGCGCGCTGGCGGGGGCGGCCAGCGTGCGGCCGTGGGGTTGCTCGGCCTGCGCAGCGCCGGCCGGCGCGTTCGGCTCCGACGCTTCGGGTGGGGGCGCCTCGGGCCGGCCCGGCTCGGCTGCGGGAGAGGTTTCAGTTGCCTGCGCGCTCCGAACAGCCGCAGCTTGCGGCCATGCGCCGCCCAAGCAGGGTTCGACCGCCGGGACACACTCAAACGACAGCCCCGGCCTGCCGGCTGCCGTCTCGGCTTCCCCGCCAGGCAGGGCAGCCCACGCCCAGCCGCCGGCGCTCATCACTGTGGCCAGTAGCGCCGCGCCGACGCGAAGCGCCGCGCGGCGCCGTCGGTTGGCGTTGTCGAGCCGGGAGAAATCCCCGCCGCGCGGGCTGCCGGGCGCAGCCGCGACTCCTCTCAGCATGCGCCGCATACGGTACAGCGGGTCACGTCGCAGGGTTTGCTTTGATGCTCGTAATGCGCCTTTTTGCGCTCGGACAGCAAGAACCATTTGTGCACGTGATGGTCGATGAAATCCCACGGCAGCAGCTCCTCCGGGTCGTAGCGACGAGTCACAAAAAAGTCCGGGGCCGGGTAGCCGTTGCCGTTGCCTTCGGCGATCTCACGGCGAATTAGCTGCAAGCCGCGCCAGATTTGCCCCGGCTCGTCGCACTGCTCCCTGGCCAGCCGCTCCAGGATACCGCCAATGCGCCGGTCGCCGCGCGACACCAGGGTCTGGAAGTAGGCCTCGCGCGGCGACTCAGCGTCGAGTTCCACCCCGCCCAGACGCCTTAGGCCGTCGCGCAAAAGCCGCAGTTTGCGCTTAAGCGCCGGCAGCTCCTCCATCGGGTCCCACTGAAACGGCGTCCAGGGTTTGGGCACGAACGGGTTGACCGAAAGTGCAATCCGGCCGATTCGCTGGCGCCCGGCTTTGGCCGCCTCGAGGATTTTGCCGGTCAACTCGACGATCGCGCCGAGGTCCTCCTCGCGCTCCTCCGGCAGGCCCACCATGAAATACAACTTGAGGCTTTCAATTCCCTCGCCGATGAGCGTCCGGGCTGCGTGCAGTATCTGAGCCTCGGTGAGATTCTTGTTGATCACCTTGCGCATCCGCTCGCTGCCCGCCTCGGGCGCCAGCGTTACGCTGCGGTTGCCGCTTCTTGCCAGCGCGGCCGCCAAGTCGGGCGACACGCAGTCCGCCTTGAGCGAAGAGGGCGAGAGACGGCCGCCCAGGTCGGCAACGTGGCCGGCCACGCTCGCCACGCCCGGCACGCTGGCCATCTCGGCGCCCACCAGGCCGATCACTTTGCGCTCGGACAATCCGCGGCTCGCCTCGCCTATCAGGACCTCGGCCGGGCGGTAGCGGATGGGGCGGTACATGAACCCGGCGGCGCAGAAACGACAGCCCCATTGGCAGCCGCGGCTCGCCTCGACCAGGTACATATCGGGAAAGACCGACTCTTCGGTAAGGATGAGGGAGCTGGTGGTGAACCGTCCGAGGTCCGAGACCAGCCGCCGGCGCACCCGCGGCTTGCCGACTCCGTCGTAGGCCAGCGCCGCGAGCCGGCCCGTCGAATCGTAGCTCGGCAGCCAGCGACTTGGCTGGTAGGCGCCCTCGATCTCGGCGAGCCGGTCAAGCAGCGCGGCCCAGTCAAAGGCGCGATTTTCCCGGTAACGCGCCAGGAACTCGGGCACCATCTCCTCGCCTTCGCCCACCAGGAACAGATCGACGAAATCGGCCAGCGGCTCGGGATTAAGGAAAACCGCCGAGCCACCCGCAACGATGAGCGGATAACCGCCGGCGGCGCGCTCGCCGCTGCGCAGCGGAATCCCTGCCATACGCAAAATCGCAAGGACATTCAGGTAGTCGGTCTCAAACGAGACCGAGAATGCAATAATCTCGAACTCACTAAGCGGCATCCCGCGTTCGAACGAAAGCAGACGTTCCCGCCCGGACCACACCAGCGGCCGCTCATCGGCGTCGGGCAAAAACGCCCGGTCGGCTGCCACGCGCGCGTCGGCCTCGAAGATGCTGTAGACGGCCTGAAAGCCGAGATTGCCCATCCCCAGCCGGTAAACGTTGGGGTAGACCAGGCAGAGCGCGATATCGCCGCCGGGTCGGCGCTGGTAGAGGACTTTCTCCCGTGCCCGGCGCTCCAGCGCCCGCTTACGAAGTGTAAACATCAACTCCGCTCGACCACCTTGTGGGCACGCGCCGCCCCGGCAGAGCAGCGCCGCCTAGCCGGCGCGCTGCGCGCAAGCCGACCCCGTATCTCAACGCTTTGCGGCTCCCGTTACCTGCGGCAATTGTAACCCGCCGGCCGGCGGCTCAGAAGCGGATGCGCTCGGGGCGGGAGTAGGTGTTGAAACCGGCCTCGCGCAAAAACCCGACCAGAGTGATCCCCACCTCGCTGGCCAGCTCCACCGCCAGCGAGGTCGGCGCCGAGACCGCGGCCACGATGGGCGCGCGGGCGGCAGCGGCTTTTTGCACGATCTCGAAGCTTAAGCGCCCGCTGACCACGAGCACCATCCCCGTTGCAGGCACCATTGCATTGAGCAGCGCGTATCCGAGCACCTTGTCTACGGCGTTATGGCGGCCGACGTCCTCGCGAATCACGAGTGGCCTGGGTGCGGCCGATTCGGTCCCGCCTGCCATCCGAGGCTCGCCGCCGTGCGCCACCCCTTTGGCCGGAGCGGGCGAGGCGACAAACAGCGCCGCAGCGTGCAGGCCTCCGGTTGCGGAAAAGCCCCGCTGCGCCCGGCGCATCGCCGGAGCCAGCTTAAGCAGCTCAGCGGCCGACACCGTGCTTGGGTCCGACAACGGCGCGAGCCGGCGGCAGAGCGACTCGATGCTGGTCTTGCCGCACAGCCCGCAACTCGACGACATGACGAAGTTGCGCTTGAGGCGCTGGCGCAGGCTGTCGGCCGGCACGCCGAGGACAACGTCGAGCAGGTTAGGCTCCAGAGCGCCGCCTCGGCTGCGGACTCGGCGGATCTCGGCAATCTCCCTGCCGGTCTCGACGAACCCTTCGGCCAGGAGAAAGCCGGCGGCCAACTCTTCGTCGTGCCCCGGCGTCCGCATCGTAACGGTGAATCTTTTTCCGCCCAGACGAATCTCGAGCGGCTCCTCGACCGCCAGGGAGTCGTTTTCTTCGCGCACGACTCCCGAGCGCCAGCGCCGCGAGCTCCACGCTCTGACGGCCTGCGGCAAATCGTCTGACGCCGGCTCGCAGGCTGCCGGCGCAGGCCCGGGCAGCGCCTTTTCGCCGGATGCGAGCGGCGGCGCCGATTGTTCCGCCTGTTGCTGACTCCGCGGTGGCATCGCTTCTTGCTTCATCCTAACATATGCCCTGAGAGGCGGCATGGTAAGGCGCTTTGCTTTTGAAGCCGAGGTCTGGGAGAAGCTTGAGTTCGTTCCGCTCGCGGTGCGCCGCAAGCTCGACCGCGCCGGCGTCAAGCTCAGCCTGGCACAATGGCGTGCCCTCGGACCGGGAGAACGGCTTGCGCTTTGCCATCTACCGTGCGACACGGCCGAAGAGCTGGACGCGCTGCGGCTTTTCCTGGGCGAAGCGGTGCGCCGGACCAGCGACGAAAAGCTCCAGCTCCTTGACAACCAACAGGGGGCGGCGAGCGAGGTTTCGCCGCCGCCGCCAATCCTTGCCGAGCGCGCCGGCGCTTTGGGCTTCTCGCTTACCCAGGCACTGTGGGACCGGCTCGACCCCGATGAGCGCTACGCCCTGGCCAAGCTGGGTGGAGGGCGCGAGCCGCGCCGCAATTTTGCGGCGGCGCTGGCCGAGCTTCTGGGCCCCCACGCCACATCGAAACCCAGAAGCACGTAGTTGGCTTGTCGGATGCCAGCATAGCTCCGGCTGCGAGGGCCCAGACTCACCGCCCACGCTGGTCCAACGGGCATAACGTGTCTCAGGAAAAGGGGCCTCGGCGCTGCGCGGCGACCGGCCCGCGGCGTGCCATAAGTTCATTACCCCAAAAGTGTCACCCCTGCACTCAACGAGTACAAACGCTCGCATCGGCCTCTATCCCGACGTAGGCTTAATCAGGGAGTGCCCGTGGGGACGATCAGGCTGTACGACCTGCTGCGGCGCCGAGCGCTTATCACCCGCGAGTCCGCCGCCACGTTGCGCCAAGCGCTAGACTCGGCCGTTGGGGCTGACTGCGAGTTGGTCGTTGACTTCGCGGAGGTGGACGCCGTTACACCTTCGTTCATCGACGAGCTGCTCGCGCTGATCGAAGATGCGGCAAGGCGGGCGGGGAGGCCCGGTCTGCGGGCGTTGTTCCTCAACGCACCCACCCGGTTGTCGGCAAAGTTTGTTGCAATCGGCAAGGGCCACGGCACGCGCATGGTTGAAACCGGGACCAACTCCTGGGAGATTACCCTACCCGCCGCCTGACGCCGTCGGTCGGCACCCACGGCGGCAAACCGGCCGCCCGGGGGAAGGTTTGCGGCGAACCCAATATCCGGCGGTCCTCAGAAGGGGCGCAACGGCACGGTCAGTCCGTTGTAAACCGCCAAGCGGGGACCGTAGGCGGATTGAAAAACGCCGATCCCGGTCGGCGGCCTGATGAGGTTGGTTCGGTCGAAGATGTTGATTAGCACCACCTCGACCACCGCGAAGATTACCTTCATCTGGTAGTTGGTCAGCACCACCTGAGGCTCGGCATACGTCCGGGGCCTCGCCGCCGGCCCCGACTGGTCGCCCGCCAGCCAGCGTATCATCGGCACCGCCAGCACGCCGTTTGAGTCCGCGGGGAAGTAGGCGTTGGTGGCGAAATCGCTGTCGCCAACGACGATCAGCCTGAACCGTGGAGCGCCGGCGCCAGCGCCAGGCCATGGCCCGCTTGCCGCCACCGCCAGAGTGCGCGGACCAGGCGCCGGCGCGACGCCTGCCGCAGCGGCGCCGGGGCCCGCGCGGGCGCAAGTCCCTTAAGCTCGGCCATGAAGGTCAGGAACTCGACCACCCGCATATGGTTGTAAAGCGGGATTTCCTCGGGCACGTAGCCGATTTGCGACCGCAGCCGGACGGGGTCTTCGAGCGCGTCAACGCCACCCACCAGGGCTTTGCCGCTGGTAGGCCTCAGGTAACCGGTAAGGATGCGCAGGGTGGTGGTCTTGCCCGAGCCATTGGGGCCCAAAAGCCCCACAACTTCGCCCGGCTGGACCGAAAAGGAAAGGTCCTTGAGCGCCCGGCGCGGGCCGTACCACTTGGTCAGGTTGTCGACAACGATTGCCGGCGCGCGGACTGCTTGGCCGGACCGGTCTGGGCCGGGAGCGTCCATTGATGCACCCATCCTGCGGCTGGCGCCAGCTTGCCTGAGGAGAGACAAACTCCGGATTCGCCCGCGCGGCCCCGCCCAATTGCAGCGAGGCCGCGTGTTTCGAGCTTTCCTGGCGGCTGGGCTCCGGGCGCGCGCCCCGGGCCTAAACCCTCAACGGCTTCAGTCGTAATACTCCGGCGCGTGCTTGTGGGCCTTAAAGACGTCCGGGTCGTGCGCGAAAATTACGTCGCCGTTCTCCGCGTCGCGTACTCGCTTAATCCACTGATACCCCTCAAGCGTGCCGGCTGGGCTGTAAACCAGACCGATGCTGGGAAGAATGTCCTTGTCGAGGTTTTCCTGGAGGTAGCAGGCGTCGCTGGTCAGCACGACAGTGCCGGTGTGCGGCAGGCGCACGACCATTATCTCGCTTCCCGGCGTATGGCTCACCGAGCGATGGATGTAAATACTGCCGTCGCCAAAGAGATCGAGGTCACCGTTTAGCTGGATCACCTTCTGGGCGTTCGGCAGCGGGTTGCCGATGCCCGCACGCAGCATCGCAAAGTCAGCCGTGATGTATGGCGAGGCGGCGCCCGGAGGCGGCCAGAAAGCGGCCTCAACCTCCGAGGTCTGGAAAACTACCGTGGCATTGGGGAACAACCCTACGTTGCCGGCGTGATCGAGATGCATGTGGCCGAGGACCACGTACTTGATGTCCCTCGGGGTCATGCCGATCTTGCGCAACTGGGTCAGCATCGCGAGGCTCGGCTTCTGGTCGGGTTTGTAAACCTGGAATAGCGGGCCCCAATAGTTCGGATCCTTGATGACCTTGTCGTTGACCCCGGTGTCGAACATGACGTTGCCCTTGGGGTGCTTGATGACGAAGAAGGCCACCGGGATCGTAACGGGGACGTTGGGCGCCCCGGTCTGCAGCGCCGCCTTGGCAAACGGGCCAAGCCAATGCGAGGTAAAAACGTACAGGCGCATCCCTTCGGGCGAAGCTGCGAGCGCTCTTGAACTTAGCCCCAAGGCCAGCACAAGGGCAATCGCCATGCCCAACCGCCATCGTCCAAGACCTATCTGACGCATATGAAATTCCTCCTTCCCGCTTGCTTAGCCCTCGAGCAAGCAAGGCTGCGATACCGGTCTGCGGCTGGCCCGGCCCCCTCTGGCACATAACCATTCCCGCTTCCCGGCATCAGGCTTCCCGACATCAGCAAGCGCTAGCAAAACCCCCGCGCCTTTGCAGGCTTTAGCCCTGGTCGTGTCTCCTGCCGGCACCTCGGCCGCGACGGCGGGGCGACGGCAGCCGGC
This sequence comes from Deltaproteobacteria bacterium, assembly GCA_021794015.1. Lineage (GTDB taxonomy): Bacteria > Desulfobacterota > Binatia > Binatales > Binataceae > JAJYRQ01. Next base: position 45,789 of record JAJYRQ010000019.1, read on the forward strand.
GTCCCCGGGGAGAGGCTCGACCTGTGTGCGCCGCGCCCGGCGCGAATCGCGAGCTTTGCCCCCATCCGTCCGGGCGTTTATCGAACCCGTCCGGCGGGAGCGAGATGGCCCATCAGCGGGCGGCCGTTGCCCGGACGAAAACTTCGCGCCAGCCACTTCTGCACGAAACGGCCCGCCTTCGCCACCGCCGGGCGGAGCTCGACGCCGCGCGCCAGCAGGGCGGCCACCGCCGCCGAAAAGGCGCATCCTGTGCCGTGCGCGCCGTGGCCGGGTACCCGGGCGTGCCGGAATTCGACGAAATCGCTGCCGTCATAGAACAGGTCCACGACCTCGCGCCCGGCCGCGAAGTGACCGCCCTTGACGACCACCGCCCGCGCGCCCATCCTGACGATCTCCCGCGCCGCCCGGCGCATCGCCTGCAGGCTTGAGCCTTCGACTGCGCTGAGCGTGCGCGCCTCGTCGGCATTGGGCGTAACCAGCGCCGCCAGCGGTATCAGCCGCCTGGCCAGCAGCGCGACGGCATCGCCCGGCAGCAGCGCAGCGCCGCCCGATGCGAACAGCACCGGGTCAACCACCGGGGCCGGCAAACGCAGCACGCGCACCGCCCGGGCGACCGCCTCGATAGCCTGCGCGCTGCCCAGAACGCCTGTCTTGAGCGCGCGCGGCCGCCGCTCTGCCACGGCCGCGTCGATCTGAGCCCTGACCATCGCAGCCCCGACCGGCTCAACGAGCCTCACCTCGCGGCTGTTCTCCGCAATCAGCGCGCTCACCGCGCACAAGCCGTAGACGCCGAGCGCGGCAAAGGTCCGCAGGTCGGCCTGTACGCCCGCGCCGCCGCTGGGATCGCTGCCCGCAATCGTAAGCGCAACCGGAACCACCCTGGCCTCAGACAACTCATTGCCTGCCAGCCTGTCGCGGTCAAGTCCCGGCCGCCTTGCTCCCGGCGCACAACCTCGCCCCAGGCCACCGAGCGCGCCTGCCCGACATGGAGCTTTCGGCGAAACCGGCTTGTTGTGGAGTAAGCCGAAATGATAGTCAAAGGATTAAGCGGGCCTTTAAGGGCGCCGCTCGATGAAAGGCCGAGCAACGATCAGCGGTGAACACGCAGGAACAGGAATTTCTGAATCTTCCGTTCCGACAGAAACTTGAGTTTCTTCACGGGCTCTCGGCGCGCCAGCGCCGAGACCTGATCCTGTCGGCGCCCGAGGCGCAGCGGCTGGTTCGCTCGTTTTCGCCTGAGACTTTGTTCTACACGCTCAAGGAAATCGGCATCGCCGACGCCGGCGACCTGCTCGGGCTGGCGCATCCGGAGCAGGTGAAATGGCTGGTTGACCTCGACTGCTGGCAGCGCGACCGGGTCGACCTCAAGCGGATGGCCGAATGGATCGAGGCGCTGGCAGAATCGGGGCGGCAACAACTCATGGACGCCCTGATGGAGCTCGACCAGGAGCTGGTGGCGCTGTGGTTGCGAGCGTACGTCAGGGTGTACCGGGTCGACGATCCGCAGGGTCTGGGAGAGGTCACCTCGGAACGCTTCATCCACTTCGACGATCACTACCTGATTGAACTAATCCGGGACGACCCGGTGGCGGCGCATCTGCTGGAATTCGTCGAGGAAGCCTTTCAGCGCGATTACACCTATTTCACCGGTCTCATGGAGGAGACGTACTGGGGGCTGGAGGCGGAGTTGGAGGAACGCGCCTACGCACTTAGGGGTACGCGGCTCGCCGACCGGGGTTTCCCCGATTTTTTCGAGGCGCAGAGCGTGTTTGCCTACCTGAATCCGGCTGAATTTGAGAGGATTCGAGCCACCCACGTGCGTCCGATCCGGGCGGACGTTTTCGGGAGCAACGGCCTGGCGACTCCAGCCCTTGCTTTGACTCCGGCCGGCGACCGGTCGTCGTTTTTCAATCTTGCCCTGAACGCGGGTTTCGACCAGGAGGCGCAGCGCGAACTGCGCATCGAAATGGCCCTGGTGGCCAACCAGGTGCTGGTTGCGCGCGCGGTAGACTTGGGCGATCCCGAAGCCATCAAGGAGACCGCTCAGCTCACGCATAATTACTTGAACCTGGGCCTCGAGCATCTTGCCGCCGGGAGCCTGGAAGAAGCAGTGGAACATCTGCGCCGCACCCATCTCAAGCTGCTTTTCCGGCTCGGCCTGAGCCTTACGGTCGACCTGCGCACGCGGGCGCAAGCCGTGGTGTCGGCGCTCGGGCTGGAGCCGCGAGCGGGACTTGCAGTGCCCTACCTCGACTCGCCTTACCGCGAAGCTCTGGCCGGTTTTCTTGAACGGCGGCCGCGCTTTTTCTGCGGCCTTGAAGGCGCACGCGGCTCGATCGAAAGCCGCGATTTCGAGGCCGTGCGCGATCTTCACCTGGCGCACCGCGCGCTCGATCAGGTGGAGGCGATACCTGCCCTGTTCAAGAGGCTGTTGGGTATCGACGTTGCCGGTCCCTCCTTCCGGGCGGGCGTTGCCGGCCGCGCCGTAACTCTGAGCCAGTTGCTGCTGACAGCGCTGGCGCGCGCTGAGGTGGACGGCCGACTGGAGCCCGCGCCGCTGGCAGCCGGGCAACTCGGCAAAGTCTACGCGGCGGTAATGCGCGCGGGCGGCCCGCCGGCGCGCCTTGACGCGCGGTTTGTTGCGCGCGTTGAAGAGCGGCTGGGCGCCGCCCTTGATTGCGACAGCCTGAGTCGGAGCCGGCAGTTCGTTGACTCCTGCCTAAGCCTCCTGGAAGAGGACCTGGCCGAACTAAGCCCCAAAGCGCTGCCGGACCCTCGCTTTATCCGCTCGCTGTTGGTTCGCCCCGATTAAAGCCGCAGCGCCGACAATTCGCCCTGCCTCGCTCAAGAGGCGCCCCCCCAGCCGCAAGCGCGGCGAAACCTCGGCAAGGCTACCCGAGAAACCCAAAGAAAAGGACCGCCGAAAGACCTACCGGCTCGCGCTCAGCCCAGGGCCCTGAGCGCCCTCAAGGCCAAGCGCCCGGCAAAGCCCCTCGCTCAAAGCAACGAGCTGCTTCGCCAGCGGCGTATCAGGGTACTGCCGGATGAACAGAAGCCCGCGGTCGGAGGACTCCGCAAAGCGCGGGTCAAAGGGCAGCCTGGCAAGCACCGACAGGGCCATCTCTCGACCAAGACCTGCAAGATGACCGTCGGGGAACAACGGCTTGACCGTGTGACAGGCCTCGCAACTGAAGCCGGCCATGGTCTCCACGATTCCGAGCAGCCGCCCGTCTCCTCGTTTCAATCCGGTCACGGCATTCCTGAGGGCCGACACGCACAGAGCAGTTCCCTGGCTCACCAGGAGAATGCCGACTTGCGCGGCGCAGCCGGCCAGCACCGTAAGCTGGCGAAAGCCCCTGGCCAGGTCTACAACCACAAGGTCCAGCGGACCCAGGGCCGCCGATTCGAAGAGCCGGCGCAGCGCCGCAACCGGCTCCCAGGCGCCCTCGTTTCCGGCATCCTCGCCCGGCGGCCACTGCTCGCCGACTGACGCCAGGCCAGCCTCTCGCAGAGGCCCGCCGCCTTCCGGCACGCAGGCGGCCAAGCGAAGCCCCAAGGGACCGGCCAGGGGCTCAACTCGCCCGTTCTGGTCGTACCACCAGCGGGGCGGTTTAACTCCGAGCAGCCGGGCCACGTCCTCGCACCCCGGGTTGGCGTCGATAAGCCCGACCCTAAGCCCCTTAAGCGCCGCCGCTGCGGCTAGGTTGACAGCCAGTGTGCTCTTGCCGACGCCGCCCTTGACCGCGCCGACCAGCAGCACCGCGCGCACGCCCTGCAGCCCGGTAGCGGGGGCCGGGGATGCGAACTGGTGCGTGGCGTCTGCTGCCGGCACCGGTTCGCGGTTGGAGCCGTCAGGCGCTCTGTCAGTCATCGCCCATCACGGAACCGCGACAGGGTTGTACTGCCGGGAAGGGGCCGCGACGAGGTCTGCAGCCGCGCCCTGGTGTCGAGGCCGAGCAGCGCGCCGCCGGTCCGGGCCCAGTCTCGCGCAGGCTGCGGCGGTCGCGGCCACCGGGGCGTGTTTCATGTTTCCTCGTCGTCGTTGTCCGAGGGGCCCAGTCTGCGGTAAACGGTGGGACCTTCGTCGTAGCGGCGGCGCGCCTTGGCCTCGCGCTCCTGCTCCTGCTGGCAGTCCCTGCACAGCCGGGTAAATGGCAGGGTGCGCAGGCGCTCCTCGGCAATTTCCATGCCGCAGGAATCGCAAATGCCGTAGTTGCCCTCCTGGATTCGTTCGAGTGCATCGTCGATCTGCTTGATCTTGAGATGGTCACGGGCCGACAGGATGAAGTTTATCTCACGGTCGCGCTCTTCAGAAGCGAGGTCGTAAGTGTCCATGCCTTCGTCTTTGCCCGCCTCGCGACCGGCGCGCAGCTCCGAGTTCATCTCGACCAAGTGGCGGCTTTTCATTTCGAGCAGTTCGGCGCGCATTTTGTCCAGAAACTTCTTGCGTCTCTGAGGGCCGGTTTTTTTCTCCATAAAGTTTCACCCTTGGCTAAAGGCAAGCGCCGACGATATGACCTTCGAGGTCGTAGGTGCGGGCCTTGTCCACGCGCGCGCGGACGAATTCGCCGGCCGCCGCCGTGCCGCGCACAAAGACCGCACCGTCGATCTCGGGGGCTTGTCCGGCGAGCCGTCCCTGTCCCGAGCGGCCGGCTTGCGCGGCGGGGCGCTCGACCAGGACTTCGACCTCCGTGCCGACCAGGGCCGCATTCTTGCGGGCCGAGATGGCCGCCTGGGCCTCGAGCAAGCGCGCTCTGCGCGCGCGCTTGAGCGCTTCGGGAACCTGGTCCGGCAGGTTGTAGGCGGCGGTGTTCTCCTCGCGCGAGTAAGTAAAAACGCCGACCCGGTCGAACTGCTGCTCCTCGACGAACCGCCTCAGTTGCGCGAAGGCCCGCTCCGTCTCGCCGGGAAATCCCACCACGAACGAGGTCCGGAGCACCACGCCGGGCACCTTTTCCCGCACCCGGTCCAGGAGCCGGCGCAAAGCGGCGCCGGCGCGTTCCCGGCGCATGGCGCGCAGCACTTCGTCGGCCGCATGCTGCAGCGGCATATCAAGGTACTTAACCACCTGCGGCAGATCGGCGACCGCCCGCAAGAGCTCGTCGCTCACGAAATTGGGATAACAGTAGAGCAGCCGTATCCAGCGCACGCCCTCGATTGCCGCCAGCCGCTCGAGCAGCTTTGCCAGCGAAGTCGGCGGCTGCAGGTCGCGCCCGTAGGCGGTCAAGTCCTGCGCGATCAGGTTAAGCTCCCGGGCACCGCCGGCCGCCAGCCGGCGCGCCTCGGCGACTACGTCATCGATCGGCCGGCTTTCATGCCGGCCGCGAATCTTCGGGATGATGCAAAACGCGCAGCGGTGATTGCAACCCTCCGATACCTTGAGGTAGGCGCTGAAAGACGGCGTCACCGGGAGCGCCGGCGCTTCGGCGGCGGGCAGCAGATGCGCCGCCCCGGGGTAAGGCACCGGGCGGACTCCCTGTAGGCGGGCCTTGCGCAAAAGTCCCGGCAGATCGACGAAATTGCCGGTGCCGACGAACACGTCCACCTCGGGCAGCGCCTCGAGCAATTCGGCTCCGTAGCGCTGGGCCAGACATCCGGCGACCACGAGCTGGCGGCCGGCGCGTCCTTTCTTTAGCTCAGCCGCCTCCAGGACTGCCTCGATCGACTCTTTCTTGGCCTCCTCGACGAAGGCGCAGGTGTTGACCACCAGCACTTGCGCTTCCCGGGGATCGAGCGTCGGCTCGAAACCGGCGTTTTTGAGCGCGCCCAGCAAAAGCCCGCTGTCAACGAGGTTCTTCGGGCAACCCAGGCTTACCAGATGTACCTTCTCCATGGCGACTTGAGCCGGCACGCCGGGCCGACCAGCGGCTTGCGCGCCCTCGCCTCTGTGAGGGGCGAGATCGTCGAGGTCGTATATGTTTATCCTGCAGACAGGGCTTTCGCAACTACCATCGGACGCGCCGGCAAAAGCTCACCTACGCCGCGCCTTCAAGGCAGGTCGGGAAGCCGTACCACGTCGGCTCCCGCCGGCGCATCGAAGACAAACAACGACGGATCGAGCGCGAGGTTCACTTGCACACCCTCGAACCGCACCTCGGTTGAGTCCCCCAGGGCGTCGCGCATCGCAACGGACATCGGCAGATAGGTCCGGGGGTTGAACCCCACCTTCACCGGCTCGCCGCCTTCCTTGGGGACCAGTCGAAGGTGGACCAGACCGTCATGCGCCGGCGCTTGCGGGATGCTGCAATCAAAAGAGGCACGCAGGCCCTGCAATCCCAGCAAAAAGGCGGCAACGTTTGACTTGAGCGCCCGGCCAAGCGGCATCTCAGCCACCTCGCGAAGGTCGGGGTCATAGCTGTAAATAAGCTTTCCGTCGCTGACGATGGTTTGTCCGTCAGGTGCAGCAAACTCCCAGCGCATCCGGCCCGGTCTGGCGTAATAGACGGTCCCGCGGCGGCGGCGGCTCAAGCCGCCCACGCTGACGGTGGCTTCCGTGAAGCGCGCCTTAAACGAGGAGACACGGCTGAAGCTTTGCTCGACGCGATTCGCCAGAGCGAGGGCTTCTGCACGGCCGCTGCCGCCGGCTTCGCCTCGGTTGCCCGCGCCGGCTGCGGCCGGCGCCGCCTGCGCCGAAGCCGGGGTTATCCATAGCAGCGGCAAGAACAGGCCCAGGGCTAAAACGCCCGCTGGCAGGAGGGCGCGCCCCGCCCAAAATGCCGCCGGGCCTCGCCCCGGCGCCGCCCAGCCGCAAGCCCGGCGCCCCCTTTCAACCGCGCAGCTCATCGAGCAGGCCGGGCTAGCTTTGCCAAGAGGAGCGCCGCGCCAGGCGAACTTCGCGTGGCCTCACTCCGTCGGAAGGGCCGACCAGCCCTTCCTGCTCCATTTGCTCGACGATTCGGGCCGCCCGGTTGTATCCGACCCGGAGCCGGCGCTGGAGCATCGAGACCGAGACTTGGTTGCTCTCGAGCACGATTCTTACCGCCTCGTCGTACATGTCGTCGCGCCCGCCGTCAGCGCCGTCGCCCTCGGCCTCGTCGGCGGTCCGTGTGTCGAGAATCTCCATGCGATACTCGGGCGCGCCTTGGCCGCGCAGAAATTCCGTCAACCGCGCAATCTCGCGCTCGGAAACAAAAGGCCCGTGAAGCCGGCGCGGCGTCAGACTGCCGGGCGGCATGTAGAGCATATCACCCGCGCCGAGCAGCCGCTCGGCGCCGCCGACGTCCAGGATCGTGCGCGAATCGACGCGCGAGGCCACCTGAAACGAGATGCGCGCCGGCAGGTTCGCCTTGATGACTCCGGTGATGACGTCGACCGAAGGTCGCTGAGTGCTCAGGATCAGGTGAATGCCGGCGGCGCGCGCCTTTTGCGCCAGACGAGTTATGTCGCGCTCAACCGACTTCCCTTCAAGAAGCAGCAGGTCGGCCAGCTCGTCAATCACGAGCACAATGCTAGGCAGCGGGCGGTGAACCAGGGGCTCGCCTCCCGAGCCGCCGCCGCCCTGCGCCTCGCCGCCGGGAGGCGGCACCGCCCGCCGTCCGGCCCCGGCCGCCAAGGCGCGGTTGTAAGCGTCGAGGTTGCGCGCCTTAAGGTCATGCATCAGCCGGTAGCGCTGTTCCATCTCCTGCGTGGCCCAGAGAAGCGCGGCGGCCGCTTTTTTCACCTCGCACACCACCGGCACCAGGAGGTGCGGGATACCGTCATAAGCCGACAATTCGAGCATCTTCGGGTCGATAAGGATGAAGCGTGCCGCCTCCGGGCCGGCGTTCAACAGGATCGAGGCCAGCATCGCATGGATCGCCACCGACTTGCCGGTGCCGGTGGCGCCGGCGATCAGCAGATGGGGCATGGCGGCCAAATCGGCCACCACCGGCTGCCCCGCAATATCCTTGCCCAGGGCAATCGCCAGCCGGTTTTGTGCCGCGGCGAACTCGGGAGCTTCGATAATCTCCCTCAAGTAGACCTTCTCCCGGCGCCGATTGGGCACCTCGATTCCGACCGCCGCTTCGCCGGGAATCGGGGCCTGGATACGGACCGGAGCCGCCAGCGCCATCGAGAGATCGTCGGCCAAGCTGACAATCTGGCCCACTTTCACGCCTACGCCCGGCACAAACTTGTACATCGTGACCACCGGCCCCGGCTGTACCTCGACGACGCGGCCTTCAACCGCGAAATCAAGCAGCTTCTGCTCGAGCAGCCGGGCGCTGCGCTCGAGCAGCGCCGGGTCGCAGTCGCGACGCTCGGGCGGCGGCGCGTCGAGCATCGAGAGCGGCAAAGGCCAGCTCGTGCCGCCGCGGCGCCGGCCAGGGCTCGGCGCGGGTCTGGTCGCCGGCAGCGAGTTTTCATTTGCCGCCCGCCACGGCGCAACTTCCAGACTTTTCGCCGCACCCGCTGCCGCCAAGGGCAGTGCTGCGGTCGCTGAAGCGGCAGGCTCGAGGGTATGCTCATCTTCCTCGAGCGGGACAACCATCTGAGCGGGGTCTCCGGCCGGCGCGTCAGCCTGCAGGCGCCGCCGCAGACTTTTCGGTACCCGAAACACGCCTCGGAGAATCTCTGCCGGAGTAAGCTTCAGCAGCGGAACCAGGCCCGCAAGCAGCACAATTGCCGCGGTGAGCAGCGCCCCAACGCCGCTAAGGTAGCGCTCCAGGAGATCGGCGAGCCCCCCGCCCACCAAGCCGCCGGCCGATTGACCGCCGAAAAAGCCGGCCAGCGCCGCCAACGCGGCCAAAGCCGCCAAGCCGCCCGCGCCGCCCGCCAACAGCTGCCGCCAACTCTCACCCTGCCACAGCCGCAGAGCCAACCATCCAACAAGCGGGAACAGACCAAAGACGCCCCACCCCGCAAGCACAATCAGATGCTCGGCCACCGACGTGCCGACCGGCCCGCCCAGCCCAACCGGCCAGCCGAACTGGTCGGCCCCGGCACACAACAACCCGAAAATGGCCGCAGACCAAAGCGCCAGGGCAGCGGTCTCTCGCGCCGCCCGCGCTTTCCACGACGGCTCACGCGCCGGCACCACATCAGTGAGCAGGACCGGCGTCATGGTCGGCTCCTGCGGCAACGACTCACCGAGCTTGTGGCTCACGCCTCCTCTAGCAGGATGTTGAAAAAGTCCTTTCAACATCCTGCTCCCTCACTCTTATCTCTCCCAGAGGGAGAGAAGGTGTAGGAAAGAAGCCATCTCTTACGCAGAGTGTTGAGAATGGAACCACGCCTGATAGCGAGCTTGAGGGGTTTCTCAACACCCTGCTAGAACTCGCCCAAAACGTCCAGCGCCGTCGCGGACAGCTCAGGACAAGCAGCAAACGAAGCCCCGGCCCCTGTTATCTCGCAGCCGCCCGAAAGCCAAAGTGGCTTAAGCCGTTGGCGCGGCCCGCCGGTGTGCCGCGAGTTGACAACGGCCGGCTTTTCTCGCCCTCATCCGCCCCTGGGACCCCTGCGCCGGCGCTGAGCGCTGTGGGCAATTTTGACCTTCCGCAATGCCGTTGGCGAGCAGACCCCAACGCCGCCTCCTTACCACCTCGCCGGCCATTATACCTCAGCCCGCAAGGCCCGATGAACAGGGCCACGGTAGTGCGTCCTAAGGCCGCGCCAGCATGCTGCCAGGATAGCCGCGGCCGGGGGCGCGACGGCCCATTACCACACGCCTTGGCGGGCGCTTGCTTTTTGGCCATGGCCCGCGCTACGGTGCGCAAGGGTAAAGGGCCATGTCAGTAAACAAGGCGATTATCGTCGGCAACCTCGGGCGAGACCCCGAGGTCCGCCACCTACCGTCGGGCCAGGTGGTCGCATCCTTCTCGGTTGCGACCACCGAGCGCTTCAAAGGCCGCGACGGCCAACCCAGGGAAGCCACCGAGTGGCACTCCGTGGTGGTCTACGGCAAACAGGCCGAAACCTGCGCCCAGTATCTCAAGAAAGGCCGGCAAGTCTACGTCGAAGGCCGCCTTTCGACGCGGCAGTGGGAAGCCAAGGACGGCAGCGGCAAACGGTCGCGGACCGAGATCGTCGCGCTGCGCGTCCAATTCCTCGGCGGCAAACCTTCCGCCGGCGCCGAAGAGCCCGAGGAATTGGCCGCCGAGACCACCCCTCCCCTGGAAGACGAAGACATCCCCTTCTAGCTGGCTCCTCCGGCAGTTCCACCCAGGCCCACCACCTCATGGCTCGCCGCCAGACGCCGGCTTCCCCCGCAGTTGTGCGGTTTTGCCGACCCGCAAACGGGTCAGCCCGGCCCCTGGTTTTCGCCTAACGAGTTGAGGCAGTAAGGACGGCTGCCCCACAAGCACAGCAATGAGGTGCGCCTCAAGCGCCGCGCAGAACTCCGCGATGGCGACCCGGCCGTAACCGGCCGGAAGCCCACCCAGCCTTTGCCTTGCCCGCCGCATCAGCGAACGCGCCCCGGCCAGCTTGCCGCGCTCTAGCTGGATAAGGGCGGCCGCGGCCTGAATGAGCCCTTGCAGCAGCTCCCGCTCAAGACCGGTGCTTTGCCGCCAAAGCGCCTCCCACACCTCGTGCGACTCAAAGAATTTACCGCGATTGAAGAGCTGGACGCCCCGAAGGAACGCAACCCGGTTCGCTCGGTCGTCGCAAACCACCACAAGCGGTCTGTCCCGCGCTAGAGCCGCGTACTCGCAGCTTGACCGGCCCTTGACTCGCAGGTCGCACAGCAGCCGGCGCCAGGCCGGCGAGGCGGCTTGGCGCCCACCTTGCGGCCGGGCGCACTCCGGTCCTAGGCGAAGAGCATCTCCGACATCGCGCCGCCCGGCGGAATCATCGGCATCACCGCCTCATCGCGCGGAATCACGATATCGACCAGCACCGGCCCCGGCGTCTGGAAGGCTTCCTTCATAACCGGCGCAAGTTCCTCAGCCTTCTCGATCCTAAAGCCCCGGATTCCGTAAGCCTCGGCGATCTTGACGAAGTTGGGCACGGACATCGCGGAATAGGAGTAGCGCTCGTTGTAGAACCTTTCCTGCCACTGCCGCACCATGCCGAGGAAGTAGTTGTTGAGCACCAACACCTTGATGTCGATACGCTGCTCCGCAACGGTACCGAGCTCCTGGAGGTTCATCTGGATGGACCCGTCGCCGGAAACGACCACCACCTGGCGGTCGGGGGCGGCGAACTTGGCGCCGATGCCGGCCGGCAGACCGTAACCCATTGTGCCCAGGCCCCCCGAGGTGAGCAGCGAGCGGGGACGCTCGAAAGGAAAGAGCTGGGCGACCCACATCTGATGCTGGCCAACGTCGGTGGCAACGACGCACTCGCCGCCGGTCAGCTTGTGAAGCTGCTCGATGACGGCCACCGGAGAGACCTGACCGTCACGCCTGCCGTTGGCGTAAAGCGGCCTCTGCTTGGCCCACTGGAGAATCTGCTGGTGCCACCTGGTCCAGGCCGGGCGGCGTGCGCCCAAACTCTCCCGCCCTCTGACTGCGGCCAGTATTTCCTTCAGGACCAGCTTGATGTCACCGACGATCGGGATATCCACCTCGACATTCTTGGAGATGGACGACGGGTCAACGTCAATATGTATGATGCAGTTCGCCTTGGGCGCGAAATCGGACAGCCGGCCGGTTACCCGGTCGTCAAAGCGCGCGCCCACCGCCACCAGACAGTCGGTGTTGCAGACCGCGGTGTTGGTGGCGTAGGAACCGTGCATCCCGAGCATTCCCAGGCATAACGGGTCGGAGGCCGGAAGCGAGCCGAGACCCATCAGCGTCTCGCATACCGGAACGCCCAGGCCGCGCGCCAGTTCGGTCAGCTCTGCCGCCGCACCCGACCATTGGACTCCACCCCCGACGTAAAAGAGCGGCCGATCGCTGCGCTCGATGGCGGCAACCGCCAGCTCGATCTGACGCGGATTGCCCTTAAGGGTCGGCTTAAAGCCGCGTATCTCCACCTTGTCGGGGTACTTGAAGGCGTGTTCCTGCTGCTGCACGTCCTTGGGCAGATCGATCAGCACCGGACCCGGCCGCCCGGTCGTCGCCACGTAAAAGGCCTCTTTGAAGATGCGAGCCAGGTCCTTGACGTCCTTCACCAGGTAGTTGTGCTTGGTGCAGGGACGCGTGATGCCGACAATATCCGCTTCCTGGAAGGCGTCGTTGCCGATAAGCGTGGTCGGCACTTGGCCGGAGATGACGATTATCGGCGTCGAGTCCATGTAAGCGTCGGCAATCCCGGTCACCGCATTGGTGGCGCCCGGCCCCGAGGTCACCAGCACCACGCCGGGCCGCCCGCTTGCGCGAGCGTAGCCCTCGGCCATGTGGGTCGCTCCCTGCTCATGGCGGACCAGCACATGCTTTATCTTGGAGTCAAGCAGCGCGTCGTAAGTCGGCAGGATCGCTCCGCCGGGGTGACCGAAGACCACCGTGACGCCCTCGGCGATAAGGCTTTCAATAACGATTTGCGCCCCGGTGAGCTTTTTCATCGCATCTGCCCGCTGTTAGCGATCCCGGCGCATCCACAGTTAGGCCGCCCGCGAGCCCGGCTCTTTGGCGCGGCCACCGCAAGTTCACGCGCCCTGCCGTGCCGGGATGGCGCTGGCCGTAACATTTCGACGATTAGCGTTAAGTTTAGCGCGGCGCGGCGCAATTAGCCAGCGGGCTTTGCGCACTCCCGACAAAGCTCCGGACGGCTCTCACAGACGCAGTATGAAACGCGCCTCGCCCAGGCGGACTTCGCTCCGGTCGCGGACCACGGCGCTGACATGCACCGGCTCTCCGTCCACAAAGGTGCCGTTGGTCGAGTTGAGGTCGGTTATCTCGTAGAAGCCGCTGCGGCGGGTGAGGCGCGCATGGACTCGGGAAACGCTAACGTGCGCGATGACGAGATCGTTTTCCGTCCCGCGCCCCAGCGTGGCCTCCTCCTTGAGCAGGCTGTATTCGGCGGCCAGTGCGCCGCGCGGCTCGACCGTCATCAACCGGGCCGCAGGCCTCGCCGCGTCCGCAACCGCCGGCGAAGACGCGCTGGCCGCCGCTGCCGGCGGGCGTGGCGCTGCGCTGCGGGCCGAGGGCGACGGCCCCGGCCGCTCCCGCTCCATCGCGACCGCTTCCAGCTCCTGCCTGGGAACCCCCAGCTTAAGCCGCGACAGAAGCAAAAGGCCCAGCGCCGCCGCCAGCGGCACGGCACCGTTCCACCAGCGAAGCGAAAGCTGTCCTCCTCCCGCGCCGCTGCCGGCGGCCTCAACACAGCTTGCAGCGCCTCCCACCCCCGGCATCTGGTACGAGGTCTCGGCCTCCCCTGCCTGCCCCTCGTAATTCACCTTGAGCACCACCGTCCGCTCGGTGCCGTCCTCGACCGGGCATGGACTCTGGTAAGCGAGCGAATACTGAGTGGCGATCGAGTGGCCGATCTCGCGCACCAGGTCCGGAAAGCGCGACTCATGGGTAACGATGTTGTAGAGCCGGCCACGCGTGGCGCCCACGATCTCGGCGTACTGCGGCGCAATAAACGGCGGCGGCGCCACCGCGTAGAGCGTGAGACCGTCGCGCTTAAGCGTCGCCGCAACCTCGCGCCCTGTGAGCGCGGTCACCTGCTCGCCTCGCTGATGGTGCGCCCAGAAGGCCGCATCGTGCGCCGAGAAGGCCGAGCCGTCCCCGGCGTAGTGGCACGGCGCGTCGGTGATCAGGATGAGAATGCCCTGCGCGTTGGGCCGAAACGGAAAAGCCGCCGCGTAAGCCAGCGCGTCGAGCTGGTCCTCCGGGATGTCTCCCCCTCCGCTGGCGTGCAGCGAGCCGACCCAGCCGATGAATTCGTTCACGTCCGAGGTCATCCGGTTGCGGTAAGCGCAGTTGCAGTCGGCGTACTTCGACACCACGTAATCTTCGAAGGTCACCAGCCCCAGCCGATAGTCGCGCTTGTGCGCGGCCAGGTCGCGGACGAAAGCGATCACGTTCTGCTTGACCGCGTCGATGTAAGGCTGCATCGACTCGGTCACGTCCATGACGAAGACGATATCGACCGGGCGGCCCTGGCTCAGGCCGCGAAAGTCAACTATCCTGGCCGGCTTGCCGTTCTCCAGGATTTTCACCTGGTCGGGCCTGAGCGACGCAAGCGGCGTACCGTTGAACCCGGTGACGCCAAAATCGAGCTGGACGGTGCCGTTGCCGGCAAAGTTCTGAAGCCCGGGGTTTCCGGGTAAGACCTGAAGGGCCGGCCAGGCGGGCGCCGCAATCAAAAGGCCGATGACCGCCAGCAGCGGGAGCAAAGGCCACGGCGCAAGCCTGCTTGTCTCAACGCGCTCCATACGCAGGAACCATCGTGATTCTCCGAATCGCCGGCCCTCACAGTCAAGGGCCTGAGAAAAAAAGACGCCTGCCGATCCCAGCCGCACCGGCGATCCCGCCGCCGGCTTGCGCCTTGCGATTGCTTAACGCCCGCGCAACCGTACGCGCGTGGCGGCTGCCAGGCACCCAGGCAGAGCTGCGCCAGGCCCTTGGCCTCAGGGCTCTGTGCTTCGCCCTTGCCTTTCGCGCCCCAGTCAGTTATCGGGTTGCCATAGACGGCGCGCCAATGCGAGTCCCCAAACGGTGCAACACTCTCGTCTTTTGCGTATAAGCCTCCTCCTGGCTTTTGCAACGCTCGCCGCCGCCGGGCTGCTCCTCTCATGGCAACCGGGGCGACATGCGCCCCAGACGCCCAGCGCCGCGGCGGCAACACCCGTTCCCTCCGGGCAGAGCGTGGTGCAGGTGGCGCTGACTGCGGCGCCGCTTACCGGCACCGGCCTGCCCAGCGGCGCCCGAGTCTACCTCAATCCCATCGAAGCCAGGATTTATCCCTGCTCGACCGTGCCCTGCGATCCCGGCGCCGACGCAAGCGTAAGCGACTCGGACCCCAACTGGCAGGTGATCCCCGTGCCGCCGGGAATTGGGAACAATCTTTCCGGGCAGGAGGGTTTTCCGCCCGTCTCCACCCAGAATTTCTTTGCGCTGCTCTTTTTCGGTGTCGGGCCGGCGCCCTCCATCGGCGGCACTTCTCCCGGGGTCGAGCAGATTGATCTGGCTGACCCGGCCCTGCAGGGGCAGGCGCGGCTTTTCTCAGCCTTCCCCGTGCCTGCAACGACTTACTCCCAGGCGGAGCTGATTCTTGACCCGACCGATCCGGGCCATATCGTGCTCGACCCATCCTGCGGCAACCAGTGCAGCGGCTGTCCGCTCTACCAGGCGGTCTTGCAGCCGAAGGGGCCGCTGCGCGCCACCTATCCCAGCCCGGGCTTTGCGGTCGCCAGCACGCCCTTCCAGGTGCTGCTGCTCCAGGTCAATCTTAATCCGGTCAGCTGCACAACCAGTCCGAACACCTGTACGATTGCCCCGTCGATCACGCCAATCGGCGACACGTCGCCATACATGGGCTCGATAAGCGGAACGATCACCGGCCCGCCGCCCGCCTCGGGCAACGCGATCCTGGTCAGCGCCGAGCCCAGCGGCACGGGAAAGACGGCCACGACGCAAACGGCGCAATGCCCAACGGGCAAAACCACGAACCCCCAAACCTGCAGCTACAGCCTTTTTCTTCCGGCCGTTTCGGCCGGGACCGCGTACGACCTTGTGGTTCAAGGCCTGGGCCTCACCTCCGGCCTGGCCGGCAACCTTGTCGCCTTCCCAGGGCAGCAGCTTACCAACTCCAACACGAGCTTCACCCCGACCACAAGCTCGCACGCTGCGCTCAGCGGCTCGATCAGCGACAAGGAGAGCGGCACGCCGCTTCCCGGCGCGACGGTCGAGGTGTTGCAACCCGGCCAGAATTACCCAGGCGTGAGCTGCGCGACGTTACCGACGCCAACCGGATGCGTCGTGGTTGCCGCCAGCGGCACCGACGACCAGGGACGCTACCCGATGCCCGGGCGCAACTACGCGCCGACCCCGTTTGGCCGGCTGCCGGTCGGCACCTACACGCTCAGGGTGACGGCGCCCGGCTACGCCGCCAAGACCCAGGCGGTGAACTGCACCACCAGCGGCTGCTCGGCCGCCAGCGTAAGCTTAGGGCGCGGCAGCTTTAGCGGCCAGTTGACGCTGTCGTCGGCCGCCACCTCGATGCTCTACGTCACCGTGACGGCCGAGCTCCACGGCAGCATCCCCGCGCAATCGGTCAACGCAACGACGGTCGTCATCCCCCAAGGCCAGCAGACGAGCGCAGACTTCACGCTGGACGTTCCATACCTGGGCGCCACGCTGGCCGACGGAACCACCGTGTCATTGTACGATATCGTCGCGTCGATTCATTCCGGCGGCGGTTTTTCCGACGCGCAGTTCGGGCCGCCGATCACGCTTGCAAGCTCCGTGAGCGCGCCTCCCGAGAGCACTGAGCCGACAGCTCTGCCCTCGCTTAACGCGCTCACCTGCCCCTAAGTACCGCCTTTGAACCGACACGGCACCGACCAGGCTGAAGGGCCGACGCCGTTGCAGGCGGTCGGTACGCCACGGGAATTCACCCTAAGAGGGGCGCTCCTCGGCATTGCGCTGGCGCTCGTTCTCGGTGCCGCCAACGCCTACCTTGGCCTTTACGGCGGGCTCACCGTGTCGGCCAGCATCCCGGCGGCGGTGGTCGCGATGGCTGTCCTGGGCGCCTTTGGCGAGGCCAGCGCCCTGGAGAACAACGTCGTGCAGACGATTGCGTCGGCGGGTGAGGCGGTTGCGGCGGGGGCCATCTTCACTTTTCCGGCGCTGATTATCCTGGGTGGGATGACGCGCCTTCCCTACGTTGAAGTGACGCTCTTGTGCGCCGTCGGCTCGCTGCTCGGAAGCCTGCTCGTCATTTTCCTGCGCCGGCCCTACGTCGTGGAGGAGAGGCTGCCGTTTCCCGAGGGGCGCGCCTGCGCGGAGGTGCTGCGCGCGGGCGAGGCGAGGCGCGAACAGGCACGGCCGCTCTTTTGGGGCGGCCTCGGCGGCGCGCTGGTCAAGGCGGGACAAGGTCTGCTCGACATGCCGGCCGCGCAATTCGCCGCCGCAGGCAGGATCGGCAAAGCCGTCCTGGCGGGCTCGATGAACCTTTCGCCGGCGCTTTTCGGCGTCGGCTATATCGTGGGAATCCGCATTGCGTCGCTGGTTTTCCTGGGCGGCGCGATCGGCTGGTGGATCGGCATCCCGACGCTTTCGCTCTACCGCCGCACCTCCGCAGCCCTGCCTGCGGCAGAAGCCGCAGCAGCGCTCTGGAGCGGCGATATCCGCTACATGGGAGTGGGCGCGATGCTGGTGGGCGGCGTGGTGACCCTCTGGCAGCTTGCGGGGCCGATCGGCCGGGCCCTGCGTTCCAGCGTCGCGCTGGCGCGCGCCGGCCGGGTCGCCGCACGCCACCAGCCGCGCGAGGAGACCGACATTGCGCCGATCGTGGTTGCCTGGGGCGTGCTGCTCGGCGGGGTGCTGGCCTTTGCGGTCTGCCTGCTACTGGGAGCCGGCTGGGCGCTGAGCGCGGGACTTGCGCTGATGCTGGTGGTGGTGGGCTTTTTCGCAGCCGCGGTGGCCGGCTACCTCACCGGCATCGTCGGCTCTTCCAACAGCCCGGTTTCCGGGGTCACGGTAATCGTCCTTCTGCTGGTGGCGGCAGCCCTGCGCTGGCTGGGGGCGCCCAGCGCGCTGGGCGCGCGGCTTTCGCTGCTGGCAGCCAGCGTTATCTGCACCGCGGCGGCGATGGCGGGCGACTCGCTGCATGACCTGGCCACCGGCTTTCACCTGCGCGCCACGCCGCGCGCCCTCGAGACCGCCGTCACCCTGGGAGCGCTGGTCTCGGCCCTGGTGATGGCACCCGTCTTGAACCTGCTGATTCAGGCCTACGGAATCGCCGGCACGGCCAGCGCCAAAGCCGGGGCCCTAGCCGCCCCGCAGGCTTTCCTGATGGCCAAGGTGGTCGAGGGTGTCTTCGTCGGAGACCTGCCGCTAAAGACAATCGGCGCGGGAGTCCTGCTGGCACTGGCGCTGGCCGCGGGCGATGAACTCTTGCGCCGGCGGGGATGGTCGTGGCGGATAGCCGTGATGCCGGTTGCGCTCGGGCTTTACCTGCCGCTGGGGGTGAGCACGGCGATCTTCACCGGCGCGCTCCTGGGGCTGGCAGGCGCGCCCGAGGATGCCCGCCCACGCGGTCTGCTCCTTGCCGCGGGCCTGGTGGCCGGCGAGGCGCTGGCCGGCGTATTCATCGGCGTTTTGGTGACCGCCGGCCTTAGAGTTCCGCTTTTCTAGCTACGCGCCCCGGCGTTGCGCTCCAGGCAGCCGGTCCATAGCGCCTGAAAAGCTCCCGGCACGACATCCACACCTGGCGCGGGTAAGGCAGAGGCTTGCGACCGCGGCGCAAGCGCTGACCGCCTTCACGATGATAGATCGCGAGCAGCCCGGCCATATAGATGCGCTGAAAGAGATCGCCGGCGCCGCAGGCGCGGTCCGTCACGCTAAAGCCCAGCCGGCGCGCCGGGCGCGTCAGAATCGTGCATCCGTAAAGCGCCTTGGGCAAACGCTCAAGGCGCGCCGTCTTGAGCCAGACGGCCAGGCTCTGCAAGTCCTCGCGGCAGACCCGAAACGGGTTCTCACCGCCGCGCGCCACCACCTCGGCGACTCTTCGGTTATCACAGTGGAGCTCGAGCACGCAGTCGCCGGGCCGCACCACGCTCCCGTCGGCCAGTTCGAGCGCCGGACCGCGGTAAGGAACGGGACGAATCGTCAGCACGCCATGGCGCGCGCCGGCGATCGGCTGCGTTGGCCACAACACCAGCGAGCAGCGCTCCCAGCCGCGCCAGGCGACGAGCAGGCTGCGTGCCCGCCCGCAGCCGCTTGGGCCGGCCAGGAGCCGCCACATTAATGCCGCCGCGGGGCTAAAGGCCACTTAAGTCAGCTCCCCGCAGACTTGGCGGCGCGCTTAGCGGCCCCGCTCGGCACCCGGCGCCGGGCTAAAGCAGGCAGCCGCGCTGCAAGCCGCCTCCCGGGTCCTGACTTTACTTTCGCACCGCCCACACCGGCTTTCAACCCGCGCCCGCCGCCCGCGCGCCTCCCGGCGTTCCCCACCCCCGTGGGTTCGGAAGGCTCTTAGGGGAAGGCCCGGCCGGCGCCGGCCCGGGCTGCCCTTGACAAGCTCCCCGGCGCGCGGCTAGAAATGCAGCAAACAGACCTGTTAGGTCTTTTTACTCCTATCGTGAGGAGCGCCTTATGACCAAAGCCAACGGCGGCGAGCAGCGGGCCGGAGCTGGACCGATATCCTGGGGACAGCTCTTTTTCGACGACATCATCCTATTGCTCGGCCTGGGCATCCTTTTTCCCCTCGGCTTCTATATCGTGTGGGGCCTGCTCAGCATCGGCGGCACGCCCAATTTTTCCCCGCATGCCGTTGCCCTGGCTGCGACCCAGGCCCCTGCGCCTGCTGCGATGCCGGCCGCCGGCCAGCGCGCGACGCAGGGCGACAAGCCGGGCGAAGTTGCGCTCACCGTGGTGGCCGCCCAGGGAGATGAAAACGGCGGCCTCAACTTCAACGGGGTCGACAAGGGCCGACTCGTCGTAACGGTTGCCGCGGGCAGCAACGTGGCCCTGACCATGGTCAACAAGGGCGCCATCCCGCACAGCCTCCAAGTAATTCCCTACGCGCAAACGCCGCCGGTTGCCGCCGCGGGGCCGCCGGCGTTTGCCGGCGCCCAGACGCCGGACCCGGTGGCCGGGACCGCTCCCGGACAGTCGGCAACGGCCCGTTTCACTGCCGGCAAGCCGGGCCGCTACCTTCTCATCTGCGGCGTCCCGGGCCATGCCTTGGCCGGGATGTATGGAATCCTCGAGGTCTCATCGTCGGCGGCCGCGAAGCCCGGGGTCGCCGTCAAGTAAGCGCCGGCGTAAGGGAGGAGAAGAAGATGGCTTTGCGGGTCCCCGAAGTCGTGTGGTGGAAGCCGCTTCACCTGGTCGAGCGCACCTGGCTGCTGGTCAGCGCGGGCTTCCTGCTTTTGCTCTCCGCCAGCATGGTGGTCTGGCACGCCTACTTGCCGGTTGACAATCCTGGGACCTCGTACAAGGTGGCACCCGAGCAATTTCGCGCCGCCGCCCAGGCCTTTATCGCGCAATACCGAGTGGGCAGCGAGCACGGCGTTGCGGTGGTCCGTCCGCCGGAAGGAGGCGTGGCCTACCTGATGGCGAGCCGCTTTCAGTGGACGCCGATCCTCAAGCTCAAGAAGGGCAAGACCTATCACATCTACGCCTCCTCGCTCGACGTGAACCACGGGCTCTCGCTGCTCGGCGTCTTCCAGGGGGAGTTCTCGATGAACTTCCAGGTCGTGCCCGGCTACATCAACGTTCTCACCGTCACCCCGGCCAGCACCGGTGAGTTCGAGATCATCTGCAATCAATACTGCGGGCTCGCGCATCATCTGATGTCGGGCCGTCTCATCGTAACGGAGTAATGCCGATGGCCAGCGAAGCGGGGGTTCTGGAACTTGGGCAGCGACTCGGTTTTCGCTCGCGGGTATGCCAGGTAACGGGGCTGCGCGTTGATTGGGCCGCCGAGCGGCTGATCACCGTCAATGCGGTCACCGCCGTGGTGTTCCTGCTCGTCGGGGGCGTGATGGCGCTGTTTGTGTCGATGACGCGATGGCCGGCGGTGGGTCTGCTGTCGGGCAACCCTGAGCTCTTCTACCGGTTCTTGACCGCTCACGGCATGAACATGCTGGTCTACTGGATCATCTTTTTCGAGGTGGCGGGGCTCTACTTCGGAGGCGCGGTACCGCTGAACGCCCGGCTGGTGACGCCCTGGCTTGCCTGGCTGGGTTACGCGCTGATGCTGGCCGGGGCGCTCTTGGGGAACGCCACGGTGTTGTCGGGGCGCGCCGACGTGATGTGGGACGCCTATGTTCCGCTGGAGACGCCGCCGGCGTTTTTCCTGAGCTACATTATTTTCGCCGCTGGGGCGCTGGTTGCTTGCTATGTCTTCTTCGCGACGGTGATCGTGGCGAAGGTGGAAGGGCGCTACCGCGGATCGCTACCGCTGGTGACCTATGGGTTTGCCACGGCGGCGATTATCGCCGTCGTGACGCTTTTGGGCGGGGTTTTCACCTTCGTTCCGGCGTTTTTCTGGTCGCTCGGCCTGATGCACGAGGACCCCGAAGCGTACCGCCTCACGATCTGGCTGCTCGGGCACGGCACTCAGCAGATTAACCTGGCGGCGATGGTCAGCGTGTGGTACTTGGTCGCCTACCTTGCGGTGGGGGCGCAGCCGGTAAGCGAGAAGCTCAGCCGGTTAGCTTTTGTCTTGTACATCCTCTTCATCAATCTTGGCTCGGTCCATCACCTTCTGGTTGACCCGGGACTTTCACGCTCTTTCAAGTATTGGAACACGAGCTATGCGATGTACGCCGCGGTGCTGGGAAGCATGATCCACGCCTTCTCGATTCCCGCCGCGGTCGAGGTGGCACAGCGTGCCAAGGGCTACACGCGCGGTCTGTTCGAGTGGCTGAGGAAAGCTCCCTGGGGAAACCCGGCGTTTGCCGGTGCGGCGCTCTCGCTGCTTGGCTTCGGCTTCATCGGGGGAACCACCGGAGTCGCCTTCGGCCACGGTCCGACAAGCATTCTGCATCACAACACGATCGCGATTCCCGGTCACTTCCATGCCACCGTCGTCCTGGGGACAACGCTGGCCTTCATGGGGGTCACCTACTATGTGCTGCCGTTGGTCTGCCGGCGCAAGGTGGTAGGCTGGCGGCTGGCCCAGGTTCAGCCCTACATCTTCGCCCTGGGTGTGGCGCTGCTTGCGGTTGCGCTGATGAACGCCGGCGCTCAGTTCGGGGTGCCTCGCCGGGTGGTGAGCATCGCCTATCAGGGCGCACCGTTCCCGGTACACTTTCCAGCCGCGGCCTATCGCGCGCTGAACCTGGCAGGTGTGGGAGCGGTGCTGGCGCTGGTCGGAGGAGCCCTCTATATTGGCATCGCCGTTAGCACGCTTATCTGGGGAGAGCGCATACCGGCCGGGGCGGGGCCGGTAATGGAGCAGCAGGCGGAGGAACCGACCGGCGCCGAGGCGAGGCTGCACATTCCCGGCACGGTGGTGCTGGTTTCGGTGTTCTTGCTTTTCTTCATCGGCGTGCTGGTTGCCAACATGGGGTCGCTGCTCTATCTTTGGCCCGTGCACTAGGGTAGAGCGGAGTCGTTGGGGCGCAAACCCCGGCGCACTATGCGTATCGAATTCGAAACGACGCTGAGGAGGGCGAGCGGCCGTCGCTGCGACCGCCAGGGTGGCGCCGGCTTGCGTGAGCGCTCTACAAGCTGCCTGCGGTGAGACTATCGCGTGAGAGCCAGTACGCGATGGCGGCCCTGGGCGAACTGGCCAGCAAACCTGCCGGAGCCAGGCTGCAGGCCGCCCAGCTTGCGCGAGCGCTGGGCTTGCCGCCCGCCTTTTTGTCCAAAATTCTCGGCAAACTAGTCCGCCACGGCGTACTGCGTTCACTCAAGGGAGGCAGCGATCGCGGCTACGTCCTGGCCAGGGCGCCGCGCAAGCTTAGCGTGCGGGAGATCATCGAGGCGATTGAAGGCCCCGGCTTTTTCGAACGGTGCGTCTTTGGCGGCGAGGGCTGCTCGGAGCGCCGCCCGTGCGTCCTGCACCCGCTATGGCGCAGCCTTCGGCCGGTTCTCCAGGCAGCGATGACCGTCGCCTCGCTGGCGGAGGTGGCGCGCGAGGCCGAGCGCGGGCCCAGGCTGCAGGCGCGCCGGCTGGCGCCCGGCGCCCCGCGCCGCCGCAGCGCAAAGCTCGCCGAAGAGTCGGCCCGTTTTGACCGGCGGCGGCGCCCGCCGGGCGCCGGCCGGCCGCGCTGAGACGGTCGGCGGTTGCGTCCTCGGACCTGCTTCTGCGCCCGCCGCGCGGTGCCCCAGCCGGCGGCCTGTCGCGCTGTTGTTGCGCGGCCGCGCCGAATGCTCTAGCGTGGATCGCGTGCCGCCCAGAGAAACCCCCTGATGACGGCGCCCGACCAGGCGCTCGCCGCGCCAGTCTCTGCGCGGCGAGCCCGGGCGTTCCTGCTCCTCCGTGAAGAAGCCAAACGGCGAATTCGACCTCGTCAAAGCGATTGTGCGCGGCTTGCGGCCCTCGCCGGCAACGGTCCTGGGCCCCGGCGATGACTGCGCCATCGTTAAGCTTGCTTCAGGCCGCCAGTTGCTGACCGTCGATTCGATGGTCGAAAAGGTGCACTTCAAGCTTTCCTGGTTCACCCCCGAGCAGCTCGGCAGAAGGGCGCTCACCGTAAACCTGAGCGACGTTGCCGCGATGGGAGGCGTGCCGGCGGCCTGCGTGGTGAACCTCGGCGTGCGCGAAGGGTTGGGCAGCGCGTTTTTCATCCGTCTTTACCGGGGGCTGGGCGCGATGGCGCGAGAGACCTCGGTAGCCATCGTCGGCGGCAACATCACCCGAACGCCCGCCCTCGAGATAACCATCGCGCTGCTCGGCCTAAGCCCGCAGGCGGCGTTGCGCCGCGACGCGGCGCGGGTCGGTTACGACATCTTCGTGACCGGCACGGTAGGCGACGCGGCAGCGGGCCTGCGCCTGCTGGAAGGCAAGCTTGCGGCCCGGGGAGCGGCGCGCCACTTTCTCATCGGTCGTTTCCTTAATCCCACAGCGCGCCTGCGCGCCGGCCGGCAGTTGGCAAAAATGCGGCCGCTGCCGGCGGCAATCGATCTCAGCGACGGTCTCTGGCAGGATTTAGGCCACATCCTGGAGCAAAGCGGCGTCGGCGCGGAAATCGAGGTGAAAGCGCTGCCGCTTTCGCCCGCTTACCGGGCAGTCGTCGGAGACGATCCCACGCTGGCGCTGGGCGGCGGCGACGACTACGAACTGCTTTTCTGCGCCCGGCCCGGTCCGTCGCAGGCGCGATGGTCGCGCTACCTGGGAGTTCCTGTCCGGCGCATCGGAACGGTGGTCAGGGGCCGCCATGCCGTGCTTCTGGACGGCGGCCGGCGCCGGCCGCCGCCGCGCTTTGGCGGCTGGGACCAGCTCGCAACGCGCCGCTAGTGTGCCGTCCCGTAAATAAGTTCAGCATTGCGGATGCTGCGTTTGATGTCGGCGGCGGACTTGGTCCAGCGAAACGGGCGGGCATTTTCGTTCCAGTGGGCGAGCCAGCGGTTGATGGCAGCCTCCAGCC
>JAJYRQ010000054.1 GCA_021794015.1 Deltaproteobacteria bacterium
TCTTCTTTCCCTCTCCCCTTGGGGGGAGAGGGGAGGGTGAGGGGGGCCGCTGGCGCCACCTCGAGCCTCTGGGTGCGCCCCCGCTCTTCCTTCGACTCCGCTTGCGCGGCGCGTCCCCCTCTCCTCGATCCTCTCCCCCGTTGGGGGAGAGGAATCAGGAAAAGGGCGTGCGCGCCTTTCTCGCCAAGGGCAATCCGGTCTGGCGCGGCCGTTAATCAAGGCCATCCCCGCGCCGGCGCGGATGGCCTTGCCATGCCCCCGCGCGGTGCCTCCGCTTCTGTCATCCTCCCGCGTGGTGCGCGTTCTTCTTTCCCTCTCCCCTTGGGGGGAGAGGGGAGGGTGAGGGGGGCCGCTGGCGCCACCTCGAGCCTCTGGGTGCGTCCCCGCTCTTCCTTCGACTGCGCTTGCGCGGCGCGTCCCCCCCTCTCCTTGATCCTCTCCCCCGTTGGGGGAGAGGAATCAGGAAAAGGGGATGCGGGACGCCTGTCCCTGCGGCGATGCAACGGCCTGGCACACGCGAAGGACTTCGGGGCTCCTTGCGCGGGTGCTCGCCGCACGGCAGCTTGCCCGACCAACGGGAGCGCAATGCCGTCTAACGTGGCCTCAGCATTTGCCGCCATGCAATAGCCTGGCGCGCGAGGGGGTCCCCGTCCTGTCATTCCGAGCGTGGCGGCCCCTCTTCTCGTCATTCCGAGCGCATCGGAGCGGAGTCGAGGAATCCCGGACCCGGGCGCCGTGCGGCGAGCAGAGCGCGCGCCGCCTGCACCCTGACTCGGCGCGAAGCGCCCGCCTCTCCCACAGGGAGAGGCGGGCAAGGCTCTCACCGCATCGGGGGCCATCGCCATTTGCCGCTGCTCGCGCAAGGCCGGCGCACCCAAGCTTTGCAGCTTGACGCAACCGTGAAGGTCGCGCAGCCATGCTAACGGGCGGCGCTGTCGGCAAATTCAACGACGCTCGGGCCATTCGCCGGGCTGGCGCACGCCCGGTCGGCGCTTGCGCAGTTGACGCTCCAAGGGCGGCTGTGAAAGAGTAAGTGATGGCTGAGCGCCCGGAGGACGGCAGTCCGCCGGGCACCCGTCGAGACCCGCTTCGGAGGATGAACAATGGCTTCGGAGAAGGCCCAGGCTGCTGATTCCGGTCCCCGGCCGATCGTCCCATTTCTAAGGCTTGAACCCAAGCCGCATCTGGTCGGCATCCGGTGTTCGTGCGGGGCGATTTACGTCGACCTAAACCGGGTGGCCTGCTCGAGGTGCGGCTCGGCCGGCCCGTTCGAGCAGGTCAGTTTTTCCGGCAAAGGCAGCGTCTACGTATTTTCCGTGGTTCACCAGTCCTTTCCCGGCATCCCGACGCCTTACATTACGGCGATCGTCGATCTGGCCGAGGGAGCGGCGATACGCGGCAACTTGCTGGACTTCCCGCCCGAACAGGCGCAGCGCGACCCTCACAAGGTGTTCGGGCTGCCGGTCGAGATGGTGACTCGGGTGGTGGCCAAAGACCGCGAGGGGCGCGACGTCGTGGCTTTTGGTTTTCGTCCGGCGAAGCGTTGAGCCAACAGAGCCGGCGAGCGAGATCGCCGCGGTCCGGCAGCGCAAGCCGGCGGCGACAGGAGGATTCCAGCGATGCGAAACGTTTACGTACTGGGCACCGGGATGACCAAGTTCGGACGCTACCCGGAAAAGAACGTCCCGCTGCTCGGCGGCGAGGCGGCGCTGATGGCGCTCAAGGACGCCGGAGTCGGAATCAAGGACGTGGAGATTTTCTTCTGCGGCAACCTCTTCCAGGCCCCCAACATGGTCGGTCAGCGCGTCCTGCAGCAGGTCGGACAGACCGGGATACCCGTGGTTAACGTCGCCAACGCTTGCGCCACCGGCTCGACGGCCTTTCGCGAAGCCTACATGGCGGTGGCCTCGGGGATGTACGAAATCGCGATGGCCGTCGGAGTCGAGCAGATGGGCAAGCAGGGACTGCTCGGGTCCGGTGGCGGCGGCAGCGACCCGGCCTACGCCACCGAGGGCCGTCTTGGCTCCGGCCTGATGCCGGCGGTGTTCGGGCAGGCCGGCGTTGAGCATATGCGCAAGTACGGCACCAAGCTTGAGCATTTCGCCAAAATCTCGGTCAAGTCGCACAAGCATGCGACCAAGAACCCCTTCTCGCAGTACCGCAACGAACTCTCCCTCGACGACGTGCTGAACTCGCGCATGATCGCCTATCCCAACACGCTCTATATGTGCTGTCCCACCGGCGACGGGGCGGCCGCGGCAATCCTGGTCTCCGAAGCGAAGCTGCGCCAGCTTGCCGGCGGGCGGCGCCGGCCGCGCGTTGCCGCTGCGGCGCTTACCTCCGATCCGTGGACCGAGCACGATCTCGCCTTGCCCGACGTAAGCACGCTTACCCGCCGCGCCGCCAAGCAGGCCTACGAGGCGGCGGGCGTAGGACCCAAGGACGTGGACCTTACCGAGTTGCACGACTGCTTCGCCACCGCAGAGTTGATCCATTATGAAAACCTCGGGCTGTGCGGCGACGGCGAAGCCGCCAAGTTCATCGACGAGGGCGGTGGGATGCATCCCGCGCTGGGCGGCAAGTCGCCCGTCAACGTATCCGGCGGTCTTTTGTCCAAAGGACACCCACTGGGGGCGACCGGCGTTGCCAACATCTGTGAAATCACCTGGCACCTGACCGAGGATGAGCGGGCGCGTCCGCGCCAGGTGCCCAACGCCAAGGTCGGCATGGCGCACGTAATCGGACTCGGCTCCGCGTGCACGGTCCATATTTTGACGATTTAAGCGGCAAGGCCGCAGCTTGGCCGGGACGCCGCGCAAAGGGCCGCCCGCAGGCGGCCCTTTGCGCATAGCGCGTTTCCCTGCCCGCTGGCAGCCTGTTTTGCGTTTACGCCCCTATGGCAAACCGGCACGATAAAGAGCCCGGCCCGGGCGCGGCCGGGCTGAGGCGGCTGCGCGGCTTCCAGGACCTGCGCGCTGAGCAGGCCCGCGCCGCCGAGCGGGTCGAGACCGTATGCCGGCAGGTGGCGCGCCTGCACAACGCAGCCGAAATCCGCATTCCCGCGCTCGAACCGCTCGAGCTTTACCGGCGCACCAGCGGCGAGAGCTCCGACGTGGTCGAGAAGCAGATGTTCGCTTTTGCGCTGCGAGAGCCCGACGACGATGAGCAATCGGGCGCCGACAACACAATTGCGCCGGCCGGACAGAGCCCCGGGCATCCCGAGCTCGCGGCCTGGGCCGCGCTTCGGCCCGAAGGCACGCCGGGAGTGGTGCGCGCCTACGTTGAGGCGGGGCTCGACCGCAGCGATCCGGAGCAGCGCCTTTACTACCTGGGTCCGATGTTCCGTCGGGAGCGGCCGCAGAAGGGGCGCTTTCGCCAGTTCACGCAGTTCGGGGTGGAAATCTTCGGCCGTCCCGATCCGTTGTGCGACGCCGAGCTGATCGAGATGGTGGACGAGATTGCTCGACCGCTGGGCGTGGCGCTGCGCTTTGAGGTGAATTCGCTTGGCTGTCCGGTTTGCCGGCCCGCCTTTCGCGCGGCATTGCTGGAGTACGGGCGCGCCCGGCTGGAGAGCCTGTGTGCCGACTGCCGCCGCCGGCTGGAGCGCAACCCGCTTAGGCTGCTTGACTGCAAGACGGACGTTGAGGTCGCCTCGCAAGCGCCGCAAACGCTCGACTTTCTTTGCGTCGAATGCCGGGCGCATTTCGTCGCGCTTGGCAAGCTGCTTGGGGCGGTCGGTCTCAATTTCGAGGTCAATCCACGGCTGGTGCGCGGGCTCGACTACTACTGCCGGACGGCTTTCGAGGCGGCATCGCCCGCTTTGGGGGCGCAAAACGCCGTTGCCGCCGGCGGACGCTACGACGGCCTGGTCGAGGCGCTGGGCGGTGCGGCGGTGGCAGGCAGCGGCTTTGCCCTGGGCGTCGAGCGGATGGCCCTGCTCTTGCCGGCCGAGCCGGCCGGCGACGGCCCCGAGGTCGCGCTTATCGCACTGGGCGAGCGCGCCGTCGAGCAGGCAGTGGCCATGGCGCGGGGTTTGCGCGCACTCGGGCTTGGGGTGGAGACGCTGGCGCCTACGCGGTCGCTCAAAGCGATGCTTCGGCGCGCCGACCGAAGCGGCGCGCGCTATGCCGTAATCGTTGGCGAGCGCGAGCTGGAACGGGACGTGGTGCAACTGCGGGACCTCAGGCAGAGTTCGCAGCGCGAAGTCAGGACCGCCGAGCTGGCGGCGGTTCTGGGCGGCCAAGGCGTCGCCTGAGGCTTTCATTCGGGAGGCACAGCCGTTATCCTCTGCGGCGTTACCGACGATGTCCCGCCAGGGCGCATACTCGCCGCTTCCTCCTTGGCCGCGCACTGACTACTGCGGCGCCCTGCGCGCCAAAGACGCCGGGCGCGAGGTGGGGCTGTGGGGATGGGTTGCGGCGCGCAGGGACCACGGCGGCCTCATCTTCGTCGATTTGCGCGACCGCGAGGGTGTTGTCCAGGTCGTTTTCAATCCGGCCCATGGCGCGCAGGCGCACGGCGTGGCCCGCCAGGTTCGGGCCGAGTTTTTCCTCGCGGTCGCCGGTACGGTCGTCGGGCGCAGCGCTCAAACGGTTAATCGCGAGCTGGCAACCGGCGAGGTCGAGGTCATGGGCGCAAAGGCGCAAGTCTTGAATGAATCGCTGGCGCCGCCGTTTGCGCTTGACGATGAAGAAGGGGCCAGCGAAGAGCTACGGCTCCGGATGCGGTTTCTCGATCTTAGGCGGCCGCGCATGCTGCAGAACCTACGCCGGCGCCATCTGGCGGTGCGCGCCGCCCGGGCCCATCTGGACGCCGAGGGTTTTGTCGAGGTCGAAACTCCCATCCTGTGGCGAGCGACGCCGGAGGGAGCGCGCGATTACCTGGTTCCCAGCCGGGTCAACCCGGGCAAATTCTACGCCCTGCCGCAGTCGCCGCAGCTCCTGAAGCAGCTCCTGATGGTCGCCGGACTCGACCGCTACTACCAGATCGCGCGCTGCTTTCGCGATGAAGACCTGCGCGCGAATCGCCAGCCTGAGTTCAGCCAGGTCGATATCGAGATGACCTGCCCGCGGCCCGAGGAGGTGATGGCGGTCGGCGAGGGAATGATTGCCGCGATGTTCGCCCAGGCGGCCGGGATCACGGTCGAGCGTCCGTTTGCCCGGCTCAGCTTTGAGGAGGCGATGGAACGCTACGGAAGCGACAAGCCCGACCTGCGCTTTGGCCTTGAGCTGTGCCGCCTGAACGAGGCCTTTGCCGAAACGGCGTTTAGGGTCTTTGCCGCAGCGCTGGCGCGCGGCGAAAGCATCTACGGGCTTAGGCTTGAAGGCGCTCACCGCATCGTGCGCCGCGACCTCGACGACTTGGTGCAGGCGGTTCGCGCCCTGGCGCCGGCCGGCGCGGGCGCCTACCGGCCCGACCTGGCTTGGGTCAAGGTCGAGCAGGCGGCGTGGCACGGTCCGATTGCCAACCATCTGGGCCCGGCCGAGCGCTCACGCTTGTGTCAGGCCGCCGCTCTGGTGCCCGGCGACACGCTTTTGCTCACCGCCGGACCGCGCCAGAAGGCGCGCGAGGTTCTGGGCGAGGTGCGCGTGCGGCTGGCGCAGAAGCTCGGGCTCGACCGCGCCGCAACGCCGCGCTTTGTCTGGGTGACCGACTTTCCGCTGATGTTTTACAGCGAGGAGGAGAGGCGGCTGGTTTCCTACCACCATCCTTTTACCGCTGCGCACCCCGACGACCTGCCCAAGCTCGAGCGTGCTCCGCTGGAAGTGCGCGCGCTTAGCTACGACCTGGTGGTCAACGGCCAGGAGGTCGGCGGCGGCTCGGTCCGCATCCACGATCCGACACTGCAGCTCAAGGTGCTTGAGCTTCTGGGCATCCCGCAGGAACGCGCGCGGGAAAAGTTTGGCTTCCTGCTGGAGGCGCTCAGTTACGGCGCTCCGCCCCACGGCGGAATCGCCTTCGGGGTAGACCGGATCGTGATGCTGCTTTGCGGCAGCGAGTCGCTGCGCGACGTTATCGCGTTTCCCAAGACGCAGCGCGCCGTCGACCTGATGAGCGGCGCGCCGTCGGCGGTAGACTCCGAGCAGCTCAAAGACCTTTCGATCAGGATCGTGCCATGAGGCGGCGCGGGCGCTTGGTGGTAGCGGCCGCCGCGCTGGCGGCGCTGGTGGCTGGCGCCGGATGCGCCTCCGTCACCAATTGGGTGAGCGACCTTTTGGAGCGGCTGCCCGGCCTGGGCCATCGCAACCTGCGCACCCACGCCGTGCGTTCGATCAAGAGCGTGGTGGTCCAGCGGATAGCCGTGATGCCGCTGGTGCCCGCACCCAGCCCCGAGGGCAGCGTCATCATGGCAAGCGCGGCCTCCGGCGTGTCGGCCAAAATCTACGGCGACATGGCACAGCTCGGTGGCTGGACGGTGCTCTCCGAGGAAGACGTGGCGGTGGCGATGCAAACGCTGGGGCCGCTCAAGGGCGCCACGCTGCAGCAACAGGCGCTTAAGCTGGGCGAGTTGACCAGAGCCGACGCCGTGCTCTACGGCACGCTTTACCGCTACCGGGAGCGGATCGGCGAAGAGTTCGCTGCCGAAAGCCCCGCCGCCGTCGCATTCGACCTCTTTCTCTACGACGTCCGCTACAAGACCGTCATTTGGTCGGCCTCCTACGCCAACGAGCAGAAAGCGCTCACCGACAACGCGTTCGATCTCGCCAGTTTCATCCGTCATCGCGGCCGTTGGGTAAGGGCCTACGACTTGGCGGCGGAAGGGGCCCGGGAGGCGGTGCAAGACCTGCACGGACGCTTGAACTTGCAGCCGGCGCCCGAAAACGAAGGCCCCAGCCCGCCCGCCGGCGCGCCGTCGCCCGGGCCGAAGCCGTAGCGAGCCGCGGCCGCAGCCGGCCATGGATGAGCTTGGGGAGCTTGCGGGAAAAGATTCGGCGCCCGGCCTGAAGCGGCCAGGCCTCGCGAGCTTAACCGCCAGGCCGCGCTTGCAGCGAGGCAAGTTACAGCGCAAGCGACTGAGGGTGCAAGCCGCGCCGGACGGCTTGACAAGCTTTGCCGGAATGGGCTTTATCAGCCTTGAAACGTGGGACTCGGCCCGGACCAAACCGCGCCCCACGACCCGCAGCGATGCTCAGCGGTCCGGAGGATTTCATGGAAGCTCCAGCGGGACTTAAATTCTCCAAGCAGCATGAATGGGTGGCGGCCGACAAGGAGGTGGCCACCGTCGGAATTACCGACTACGCCGAGCAGCAACTCGGCGAAATCGTCTACGTCGAGTTGCCGTCGGTCGGCGACGAGGTAAGCAAGAACGATCCCTTCGGCGTCGTCGAGTCGATCAAGACTGCTTCGGATGTCTATGCTCCGCTCAGCGGCACGGTCGTTGCCGTCAACGAGCAACTGTCAGACCATCCCGAAATCATCAATGAGGACCCGTACGGTCAGGGTTGGTTGATCAAGGTGAAAATCCGCGACCGCGCGGACCTGGACGACCTCTTGGAGAGCGACGAGTACGAGGCGCTGGTCGCCGAAGCTCGCGAATGAGCCTTAAGCCCCGGGCGGCCCGCCGGCACGCTGCGCGCCTGATACGGCGACCCGAAGCCTGAAGGCTGCAGCCGCGGGCTCGCTGAAGACGGCCAGAAACGGACAGCTCTGGCCGGCAGCAAGGGCGAAGCCGGGAGGCGGCTTGAGTCTCTGGAAAAAGTCGAGTTCCTGCGGGGTCATCTCGCTCAGACTGGTTAGCGAGAGCTTGTTGCCGCAATAAACCGTGCGCGAGGACAGCTCCCGGCCGTCCGCGCCGACGAGGCTCACGTCTAGCTCAACGCTGTCCAGCGAAGCCTGGCTGGCGTTGTGAGCAAGCCCGCCCACCACCAGCGCCTGCCGCCCGTCCTTCAACCGCACGTAAGAGGCGCGCAGATCGGAAAGCGTCACCGACTGCGCAGCGTTGTGCGGCGACTCGAAATAAGGCCCCACGACCGGCAGCACCTCGAACAGCCGCAGGCTGGCCCCCGGCGCTGTCGAAATGGCCAAGGCCACCAGGGCGTATCCCAGCCCGACCGCCGCAAAAACGGCCAGCACGAGCGCCGCGCCGCGGATTTTACGGCGCGCCGGCTCAACTCCCCCAATGGGCCGCGGTTCGCCCGGGCGCGTCTCGGCGCCCCCTCGCTCATCTGCCGACAGCGGCGGTAGCCGCAACTCGGAGTCTGCGCCGGCGCCGCGCGCTGGCTCGTGGCCAAGGAAGCTCCAGGGCTGTCCGTCGTCGCCGAGCTGCCAGGTTCCCGGCTTTGACTGGCCGCCCGACGGCGGCCGCTCGGTGTTTCGGCTCGGGCCCAGGTTGAAATCGGGATTGTCGATGGCTTCGGGAAGCAATGCTTTGGGCGGCGGCGGCGCAAAGGCTGCGTGCGCCTCCCGGCTGGGCGGGACTGCCGCGCCGCCGGCCGGGGCCTTGCCCGATTGTTCGGGTAGCGCCTCGGCCCCGGCGGAGAAATCGCCCCATTGCGGGCCCGGGGAGTCCTGCGACGCGGTTTTTCTCTGTGCCTGGGCGGCCGGGTTGGCCGCTGGCTCGGGCGCCGCAACTGCTTTGCCAAGTGAGAAAGACGTTTCCTCGTGCTGCGAGGCGAGGGGGGCATCTGCCGGCGGCCGGTCTCCGCGCCACGACGGCTCGCCGCTCAGCAGCGAAGCGGGCGGCGTAAATACGTGCGAGCAGCGCGAGCACTTGAATGCCGAGCTGCCCTCGGGCAGCGTACGCTCGTCCACGCGGTAGCGCGTAAGGCAGCTAGGGCACTGAATCTCGATCATCGGCGCCAAGACCCTCCCGGGGCCCGCCGGCAGGACATTGCGACCGCGCTTTTCGAGCACGCCCGCGGCAGACAGGAACGCCCGTTGTTCGGGTGGCGCAGGCCGGCCCGCTGTCGCGTCTCCCGCCGCCGCATCTTTCCTGCAACAGGCGGCACCAGCTTTCCAGCATAGTTCTAGCATGCAAGGTTTGACTTCGCACCAGGCGGGCGGGGAGAATTGCTGCGTCCCGAGGCCGGAGAGTCCTTCGCGCTCCGGGAGGAGATGCGATGCGACTTGGACTGTTGGCGCGCCGGTTCAATCCGCGCGGCGGCGGAACGGAGCGAGACCTCCTGGTCAGCGCCGAGTTTCTGCGCCGCGCCGGGCACGAAGTGATGGTTCTGGCCGCCCAGGTCGTGTCAGCCGGCGATCTGCCGTTCCGGGTGCGCCGCTTGCCGGCGCCGCCCGGCAGAATCCCGGGCTTGCTGGTCTTCGGGCTTCGGGCCGCGGCAGAGGCACGCCGGCAAGGGGCTCGGCTGGTGCTGAGCTTCGCCCGGACTGTGAGCAGCGACCTGCTGCGCTCGGGCGGCGGAGCGCACGCCGCATTCGTACGCGCAGCGGCACGCTGGCAGGACCCGGCGCAGCGGCTGGCGATGCGCTTAAGCCCGTACCATCGGCTCCAGCTCTGGCTTGAGCGGCGCGCCTTTGCCTTCGCCGGCTTAAGAAAAGTCGTCGCGGTCTCCAACCTGGTGCGCGGCCAGCTCTTGGCCGAATTCGCGCCTGCTCCCGACCGGGTCGTCACGCTCTATAACGGAGTCGACCTCGACCTTTTTAATCCGCGTCGCAAGGCGGCAGCGCGCCCGGCGTTGCGCGAGCGCCTGGGCCTTGCGCCGCAGGCGCCCGTGGCAGTGTTTGCCGGCGACGGTTTTGCCCGCAAGGGACTTGGCTTCCTGCTTACGGCATGGAGCAGGCTGCAGTTGCCCGCCCACCTGGTGGTGGCGGGTGCCGACCGGACGGCGGGCGGCTACCGGCGCCGTGCACGTGCGCTGGGCATTGACGGCCGAGTCCACTTCGTCGGCCGGCAGACCGAAGTGGCCGATCTCCTTGCAGGTGCCGACGCGCTGGTTCTGCCGTCGCTCTTCGAGCCGTTCGGCAACGTGGTCATGGAAGCGATGGCTTGCGGCGTGCCGGCGCTTGCCACGCGCCAGTGCGGCGTTGCCGAGCTTATGACCGGGGAACTGGCGCGCCTGGTGGTGGCCGAGCCAACCGACCCGGCCGAGCTCGGCGCACGGATCGAGGAGCTCTTGGCGCGAAGCCGGGAAATGGCTGCGTGCGCCCGGCAAGCCGCCGAGCGGCATCCCTGGGAACGTTACGGCGGCGAGCTGACGCGCCTGGTTGCGGCCTTGGCCTGAGGCCATCCCTGGCGGCCAAGGCCGGCAGCGGATCGCCCCGGGTGCGGCGTTGCCCGCTTATGCCACCGGTGGAGCGGTTCCACGGTTTAGAGGCGCGGGCGAAGGCCGGCTAAGCCCGTCAAGCATTCCCTGCGCGATGGCGAGCTTCTTTTGCTCCCGCGCCAGCCGCGCCGGGCCCGCTCCAAGCATCCGCGCCGCGAGCAGCCTGATGTGTCCGATAACGTTGGCCGTCACGATCGCCGCCGCGCCGTGCCGTTCGTGCAGCATCCGGCAGCGGCCGCGCTCGCGCGCCACCCGGATAAAGCGTGCCGCGTCGGCGCGGGCCGGGTCCACCTCGTGGTAGACCAGCGCTCGCGGCGCGTAACCGATCCGCAGCCCGGCAGCCCGCAGGCGCGCCGACATTTCGGTCTCCTCTTCATGGCCGGCGGCGCCCGGGCCCAGCCGCTCGTCAAAAAGCCCCACCAGGTCGAACGCGCGCTTGCGAAATGCCATGTTGGCGCCGACCACGCCCCGAACTTCAACCACGCGCTCGCCGTGATCGACGATCGGCAGATCAAGGTAGACCCAGCTCTCACCAGCGGCGGCTTTGGGATCCCGAGCAGCCAGGGTTCGCCCCTTCATGGCGGCAAACTCGGGATGGCCATCGAAGAAGCTCTCGACCTGAGAGAGATAATCGGGCGCCGCAACCAGATCGTCGTCCAGGCAAACGACAATCTCGCCCGAGGCCTGACCAATACAGCGGTTCTGGACCCGGCATTTGCCGGGACGCGCGTCGTGCAGCCGGTGAATCCTGGCGCCGTCAAGGGTAACCGCGCATGGCTCGGCGCTGCCGTTCTCGGCGATGAAAAGCTCGCGCCCTTTCTCTGCGAGCTGAGCCTTCAGGCTTTCCAGCAGGCGTCCCAGCGCCTCGGGCCGGCGACAGGTTGCTATGATTACCGAGGTCTTCACCGCTTGACGATGGCCCTGCCTGGCTTCGCGCACCGGCGGTCTGTCGGTGGCTGCAAACAGGATGCGAGGCCTGCCGGCTTGAATTCAAGGCCCAAGCCGACTAAACCCTTGTTCTTGTCGCCCTGCGCTTGGCGAGAGTGGCGGAATGGCAGACGCGCAAGGCTCAGGACCTTGTGAGCGCAAGCTCGTGGGGGTTCAAGTCCCCCCTCTCGCACCAAAAAAGCCGCATAAATGGTCGAGTTTTGCGGGAGCCAACGGATGTCGCGCACTTCACCCGCGACCGAGAGAAGGCCCCCACCTGGCGAGAAGCCTAGTCAGCATCGAACGACCGGCTCCTTTCGCCTGTAGCTCTGCGCTACGGTTCTCCAATTCGCAGCGTAACCTGCGTCAGCCGCAAACCGGAGCTGGTCGTTCCATATCAGTGTTGTGTCCCCCAGATAAGTTACGAAATGCTCGAGGCCAGCCAATAATCCGCCATCCTGAACGGAGGTTGCTGGAGCGAAGGATCACGCGCGGCGCCCCGCGCGTCAGAGCCCCGCGCCGGGCCGGTTCGCCCGGAAGACCGGGCGAGGTCCTTCGCTGGCGCTCAGGATGGCGGCTGGAGTTCTCAAAGTTGTTTGCGGGACGACACACTAGCTGCCGATTACCAAAACCGATCAGAGGCGGTATAGCACCTGCGATATGCCTGTACTAGGTCGGACGTGCTTCTTTTTCGGCCTTGTTTAGCAGCTTATTCGTGATATAAAGTTAATTAAATGCGAACGACTGGCGAAGGCAATTTGGCCCGCGAAATTGCCGTGCGGGTTCGGGAGCTTCGCGGCAGGCTGGGCCTAACCCAGGCTCAGTTTGCCGAGTTGATGGGTGTCTCCTTCGCCTCGGTCAACCGCTGGGAGAACGGCCAGTCCCGCCCGTCGCCGCTGGCATGGCAGCGGGTTCTTGCCGTCGAAGAACACGGGCTCGACGCGCTACTGCGCCGGCCGGGCGGCGCCGGCAACAGCCGACCCGACGATCGCGCGGCCCGGGCCAACGCAGCTCTTAATCTCGACTTCTCTGCTGATCCCGAGATCGTCCGCACTGTGGCCGAGGCCGAGCGGCTGTCATACGGGCATATCTTTAACCCGGGCTTCGCCACCGAAATCTCCCGCATCGACCCGCTCCCGCATCAGCGAATCGCGGTCTACCAGCGGATGCTGGTGCAGCCGCGGCTGCGGTTTCTGCTGGCGGATGACGCCGGTGCCGGCAAGACGATCATGGCCGGCCTCTACATCCGCGAGATGCTGACCCGCCGTCTAGTTCGGCGAGTCCTTGTCGTTCCGCCCGCCGGCCTGATCGGAAACTGGGAGAGCGAGCTGCGCACGCTCTTTGGACTTCGCTTCAAAATCGTCACCGGGGCTGATGCGCGCGCCGGCAATCCATTCGCAGGCGCTGATGGCGACCTGGCCATCGTGAGCGTTGATACGCTGACCGGCGACCGAATGCTCGCCCGGCTGCGCGAAGCCGAAGTCGCTCCATATGACCTCGCGATCTTCGACGAGGCGCACAAGCTCTCGGCGCGTTTGGAGGATGGCTTCACGATTCGCCGCACCGACCGCTACAAGCTTGCCGAAGCGCTCGCCGGCGTCCACGGCGTTGACCCTGACTTCCGGCTGCCCTGGAGCTGCCGCCATCTGCTGCTGCTCACCGCGACGCCGCACATGGGCAAGGATTTCCCCTACTACTGCCTGTGGCGGCTGCTTGAGCCCGAGATTCTTTCAACCAAGGAGGCTTTCGACGCTTTTCCGCCCGAGTCGCGCCGACAGCAATTCATCCGCCGCACCAAGGAGGAGATGGTCCGCTTTGACGGTTCGCGCATCTTCCCGCCACGCAAGTCCGACACCCTCAGCTACGAGCTTTCACAGGGCGAGGCCAGCGAGCAAGCGCTCTACGATCGCACCACCGATTACATGCGCGAGTACTATAATCGCGCCCGCATCCTGAATCGCTCCGCCGCGCGCCTTGCGATGAGCGTCTTTCAGCGCCGGCTTGCCAGCTCGACCTACGCGCTGATGCGTTCTTTCGAGCGGCGGCTTCAGAAGCTCGACCGCCTTGTCGAGAAGTTGCTCTCAGGTGAGTTAACCAGCGAACAGCTCGTCTCGCTTCAGCGCAGCTTGCGCATCCGCGACGTCGCAGAGGAAAAGACGGCCGACGAGGAGCAGGCCGAAGACGGGCTTGAGGAAAACGAGGCCGCCGAGCTCGAGGCGATGGCCGGCGTCGTCGGTGCCACCCTTGGCGAGCTCGAGACCGAGCGCAACCAGGTCCGCGACCTGCTCGATCTCGCGCGCAAGGTCTACGAGCGCGGCGAGGACTCCAAGTTCGACAAGCTCCGCGAGGTCATCCGCGAGCCGCAATGGCGCGACCAGAAGATGCTCGTCTTCACCGAGCACCGCGACACCCTCGATTTCATCGTGCAGAGCCTCGAAGCGATGGGCTTTGCCGGGCGCCTCGCCCGAATCCACGGCGCGATGGACTACCTGGAGCGCCGGGAACAGGTCGCATTCTTCGACCAGCCAACCGCGGACGGCGGCGCGGCGTACATGATCTGCACCGACGCCGCCGCCGAAGGCATCAACCTCCAGCGCGCTTGTTGGCTAATGGTCAATTACGATATCCCGTGGAACCCGGCGCGCCTGGAGCAGCGGATGGGCCGCATCCACCGCTACAAGCAGACCCACGAGGTCCGCATCATCAACCTGGCAGCGGGCCGTACGCGCGAGGGCCGCGTGCTCAAGACGCTGCTCGACAAGCTCGAGAAAATCCGCAAAGAACTCAACTCCGACAAGGTCTTCGACGTGATCGGCCGGCTGTTCGAGGGCCTAAGCCTCAAGGATTATCTCGAAAAGTCGGTAACCGACCAAGGCGCCGCAGACAGCGTGAGCGAAATCGAGGGAAAACTCACACCCGAACAGGTCGAAGCGTATAAGCAATGGGAGCGCAAGCTCTACGGCGAGGGCGGCGAAGTCGCCGCTAGGCTCGATACCGAGCGCGCCATCGTCTCGCGCGAACAGCTTCGCCGCCTGCTCCCCGGTTACGTCCGCAGCTTCATCGAGAGAGCTGCCCCCCTGCTCGGGCTGCGCATCGAGGGCGACCTCGATGGGGTGTTTTCGTTCGCCGAAGCAGGTCCGCGCGCGCTCGAGCCGTTCTGGCCGATTCTCGAGGAGTATCCGCCGGAGAGCCGCAACCGCTTCATGCTCCACAACCCCGGCGATTCAACCGCGGCGGCATTCCTGCACCCCGGTGAATCCTTCTTCGACGCGCTGCGCGAGGCCGTGCTGTCGCGCTTCTCCGCCGATGCGCTTCGGGGCGCGGTCTTCGTCGATCCTGCCGCAGAGGCTCCGTATTTCTTTCATCTGGGACTCGTTCAGGTGGTGCGCAGGGCCGACCGGGATTGTGGCGCTCTCCGCGCGGAAGAGCCGATCGAATACCGGCTAATCGGATTGCGGCAGTATAGCGCCGGCCGTATCGAGGAATGCCCGGTCGAGCATCTGCTGTTGCTGCGTGGCGGCCCCGGCGCAATCCCGCTCGCCGTCCGCCCATTCGCGGCTCAGCCACAGGCCGCGAATGAACTCGCCATCGGTTTCGCGCGCGAACAGGTAGCGGCGCCGATTGCCGAGCGCCATCGCGCCGCGCTGCTGGCCAGCCTGCCCGAGCGCGCGCGCTTCATCGAAGCCGGCTACCGCTATGAGGAGGATGCGCTCCTGGCGCAACGGGTAATTACAGCCAATCGGGCGCGCGAAGGAGATACCCGAGCGGCGGCCGAGCTTGAGCGGATCAAGCAGCGCCAGCGCTCGCTCGAAGATCGTAAACAGCAGGCGCTCGCCGCGCTCCGGCGCGAGCCGGAGCTGATCGAGCCGGGGGAGATCGAATTCCTGGCCCACGCGCTCGTAATTGCGTCGTCCGACCCGGAGGACGCGAAGCGCCACGACGCCGAGGTCGAGAAGGTCGCAGTCAGAATTGCCGCTGAATACGAGCGCGAGCAGGGATGGACGCCGCGCGACGTTTCGACGCCGCCGCTCGCCCGCGCGGCGGGACTTGCCGACAACCCCGGCTTCGACATTCTCTCGAATCGCCCGGCTTTCGGCGCAACCAGCGCGAAATCGACGGTGTTCGAGGAGCGCGCGATCGAGGTCAAGGGACGCGCCGGCGCCGGCGACATCGAGCTTACCGAGAACGAATGGAGCCGCGCCTGCAACCTGCGCGATCGCTACTGGCTCTATGTGGTTTACGATTGCGGCACGCCGACGCCGCGCCTGATGCGCGTGCAGGATCCCTTCTACAAGCTCGTCGCGACGGCCAAGGGCGGCGTGACCATCGATGAAACCGAGATCTTCAGGGCGGCAAGCGCCGTTTGAGCCATGCCGAGCTCAGCCTTTTATCACGCGCAAGCCGAGATACCGCTCAAACGCGTCAAAATCGCGATCGCAGTGAAGCAGCGAATGGCCGTCTCGGATGCAGAAGGCTGCGATCAGCGTATCGATGGTCGCGCGGATGGTGACGCCCTTTCGCCGCAGGAGCTGGTAATTCCGCGCCGCGCTGATCGCGATTTCACGGTCCACCATGGAGCTGCACTCGAACGCCCGGAATCGGGCGAGAGCGCGTGCTGCGTCGCGCTCGGAGCGGAATCCCTGCAGGACTTCGGCAAGGATCAAATCCCCGACCAGCAGCCGTCCCGTATCCATCAAGCGATCGAGCAGATCGGTCTCGGCGCTCGCCGACCCATTGAAGTAATCGATCCAGACGGAGGAATCGACCAGAATCATTCGTCGATGAACCGGCTTCGCCGCATCGCCTTCAAGTCGCTCTCCCAGCGGAGCTTGCCGCGCAACTCGCGGATTCTTGACTGCTCTTTGATCCTGAGCAGCAGGCGCAACCCGGCTTCGACTGCTTCGCGTTTGGTCTTGGCGCCCGCCGCGCGCATCGCCTGCTTCATCAGCTCGTCGTCAATCACGATATTGGTCCGCATGGCGAATCACCTGATGTGTATGCTAAGCTTCCCCCGTACACATCGCAAGCATCCGCTGGAGCGCGCGATCGAGGTCAAGGGACGCGCCGGCGCCTGCGATATCGAGCTTACCGAGAATGAGCGGAGCCGCGCCTGCAACCTGCGAGAGCGCTACTGGCTCTATGTCGTTTATGATTGCGGAACACCCAACCCACGCCTCCTCAGAGTGCAAGACCCCTTCCGAAAACTCATCGCTACCGCCAAAGGCGGCGTGATTATCGACGAGACTGGGGTCCTACGGTACGCAGCGCCTTGAAGCAGCGGCAAGCCAAGAGCGTCCGCGAAGGGTCGACAAAGATGGATCAATGGAAGAAGGGCGAATACCAAAGGAAGCTGCTTGAACTTATCCCCGCTCATCCGGGGAGCATCGGAAACTATACTCTCCGCGCGCGACTTCGCGAGGTGGTTTACGCTGCTTGAAAGATTACCGATCGCCCGCGACTCTGACTCGGAAAGCGGTCCCTCACCCGCGCCTGCGGCGCGCCCTCTCCCGGCGGGGAGAGGGAGGGAGGCGGGCGTCGCTTTTCTTGCCTCTCCCGATTGGGAGAGGTCGGCGCGAAGCGCCGGGTGAGGGACCGCTATGA
>JAJYRQ010000020.1 GCA_021794015.1 Deltaproteobacteria bacterium
GGGGACGTACCCAGAGGCTCGAGGTGGCGCCAGCGGCCCCCCTCACCCTTCCCTCTCCCCCCAAGGGGAGAGGGAAAGAAGAACGCGCACCGCGCGCGGCGGTGACAGAGGTGAGGCGCGCACCAGCCATTGCATGGCAGCAGAGGTGGAGAGAGCCGGCATCGTGGCATTGCGCTCCCGTTGGCCTGCCTGCGCCGCGCCCAACCTGTCTGGGTGCGGGCACGCACAGCCAGGCCCGCCAGGCAGGTCGGGCAACGCGCCGGGCGGCGAGCACCACGCGCGAGGGATCCCGAAGTCCTTCGCGTGCGCCAGGCCGTTGCATGGCGGCAGGGACGCGCGTCGCGCATCCCCTTTTCCCGATTCCTCTCCCCCGCCGGGGGAGAGGATCAAGGAGAGGGGGGGACGCTCCGCGCAAGCGGAGTCGAAGGGAGAGGGGGGCGCACCCAGAGGCTCGAGGTGGCGCCAGCGGCCCCCCTC
Source organism: Deltaproteobacteria bacterium (assembly GCA_021794015.1). Classification (GTDB taxonomy): domain Bacteria; phylum Desulfobacterota; class Binatia; order Binatales; family Binataceae; genus JAJYRQ01. The sequence goes on from JAJYRQ010000020.1 coordinate 478, forward strand.
ACCCTTCCCTCTCCCCCGGCGGGGAGAGGGAAAGAAGAACGCGCACCCGGCGCGGCAATGACAGAGGTGGGGCGTCCGGCTTCTGCTGTCACCCCCGCGCGTGGCCATTGCATGGCAGCGGGGATGGAGACGGCCTTCGCCGTGGCATTGCCCTCCCGTTGGCCTGCCTGCGCCGCGCCCAACCTGTCTGGGTGCGGGCACGCACAGGCAGGCCCGCCAGGCAGGTCGGGCGAACTGCCGGGCGGCGAGCACCGCGCGCGAGGGGTCCCGAAGTCCTTCGCGTGCGCCAGGCCGTTGCATGGCGGCAGGGACGCGCGTCGCGCATCCCCTTTTCCCGATTCCTCTCCCCCGGCGGGGGAGAGGATCAAGGAGAGAGGGGACGCTCCGCGCAAGCGCAGTCGAAGGGAGAGGAAGGACGCAGCGCCGGTGGGAATCACATAACTATCCGCCATCGAGCGGAACCTGTGTAACCATATTGTGCAGCATTCGATAAAGTCGGCATACCGGGGAAAGCTATGGCTGTGGTAAACGGTCTCCCAATCATTGCGACCACGATTATCGGCAGCTACGCCCTGCCCGGCTGGTACCTGACGGCGCTCGACCATATCAGCCGCGGCGAGTACGGCGAGACCGACCTGCGCGAAACCGTGGAAGACGCTGCGGCCACGGCGATCGCCGACCAGGAGCGGGCGGGTATCGATCTTGTCAGCGACGGCGAGGTGCGCCGCCATGACTTCATCATGAGCTTCTACGGCCGCCTGGAGGGGCTGCGCCAGGCGCCGCCGCGCCGCCGGCTCGGCCCCTACATGTACGACTCAACCCCGATCTACGAGACCACCGGCAAGGTGGCAGCGCCCCGCGGGCTCGGCACGGTTGAGGAGTTTCGCTTCGCCCGAAGCCGCACCTCGCGCCCGGTAAAGGTGGCTTGTGCGGGGCCTCTTACCCTGACCAACGCCGTGCGGCTGGTCGACGGCTACCGCAATCGCGACACGCTGGTCGCCGACATGGCGGCCATCGTTAACGCTGAGTTGAAGGCGCTGGCTGCGGCGGGATGTCCGTTTATCCAGGTCGATGAGCCTTCGTACTCTGCTTACTGGGCCGATCGGGCCCACATCGTCGAGCTTTTCAACGCCACGGTGGACGGCGTCAAAGGGTCCGCCCTGGGTTTGCACATCTGTTTCGGCAACCTGCGCGGGCGGGCGCAGTCGCGCCGCAGCTACGGCGAAATTCTTCCCGCGCTGCGCCAGGCGCGCGCCGACGTTGTCTTTCTCGAGTTCGCCAACCGCGAGATGGCCGAAATTGAGCTGTGGTCCAGGTGCGAATTGCCGCAAACCCTGGCCGCCGGGGTAATCGACGTAAAGAGTTACCACCGGGAAAGACCCGAGGACGTCGCTGAGCGCCTTAGACTGGCGCTGCGCCATGTCCCGGCAGAACGCCTTTGGGCGGTGCCTGATTGCGGTTTTTGGGAGACGCCGCGCTGGCTGGCCTTCCTAAAGCTGCAAGCGCTGGTCGAAGGCGCCAGACTGGTGCGACGCGAAGTTGCCGCCACGCAACACTCTTAGCCGTGCGACGAGGGCCCAACAAATGCGCCTGGAAGTTGCCTTCAGCGAACAGGCTTGCCGAGCGCATATCTGGAAGCAGTTAGGCTGGTCTTTGTCGGTATTTGGCACACATAGTGACAATTTCCGGTCGCCGGCCCTCTCGATGAAGCTGGGAAGTGGGCTTACCGCCCCTTTCCGAGCGTCAAAGGCACAGCATAGGGTAAGAGAAGCAAGTAGAGAACGTTTTGCATTGATAGAAGCCAAGGCACATTGCATGGAACATTTCTTGCGTACTTCTCCGCCTAAGACTACCTAGCATAATGAGCTCAGAGACCAAGCGCGAAGGCGGCGACCCTGCCGCGGCTGGACGGGATGCTGCCAGCCTCCATCGCTCCGCCAGCGGCGAGCAAGTAGTTGCGCCGGAGGGGGGCGTGTTAGCCCAGGTCGAGAAGCTGACAGCCACGGAGACCGCCGCGTCGGCGGTCACTACTTTACGAGTGGGGATGGGGCTCATCGCCGGCTTTCAAGTGGCGGATTTGGCGATCTGCCATGTCAACGGCCGGCCGGGGGACTGTCCGCTTGGCTGGCATCTGTTCAGCCTGCTTATACCGCTGGCGATAGTCTCGCTTTCGTGGAGGTCGTGGTTCCTGCGCTGGTGGCGCGCGGCAAGTATGGCGGGCTGCGCCGCGGTGATCGCCGGAGCCATGGCGGTTGCGCTTGTGACGCAGCGGGGCGACGAGTTTGGCTTTTGGGTGCTCGTGGTTCTGGTCGGCACGGGGTTGACGCTGCCCTGGGAGTGGAGTTGGCAGGCGGGGCTGGCTTTGCTCAGCTTGACCGCCGTCGCAGTTGTGGACGGCTCGGGCGCGTCCTTTGAGCTTGGCGCGGGTCTGCGCTGGCTGGTCTTTTTAGCGGCGGTTGCCGGCGGCCTGGCCTCGACCGAGTTGCGCGCGCGCCAGCGGCACAAATTCGATACCGCGCTCAAGGAGCTTGGCGAGCAGGAGTCCCTGCTGCGGGCGGTGCTCGACAGCAGCATTGACGTCATCACAGTTCATGCGCTTGCCGACGGCAGGTATATCGACCTCAACCGCAAAAAAGGCGCCGCCGGTTACTCTCGCTTAGAGCTGATTGGCAGGGCTCCAGGCGAGCTGGCTCTTTGGCCGGAGAAGGATCGGGTGGAGCAGTTCCTCGGCCGCCTGCAGGCGGGCGAGGCGATTCACAACTTCGAGCTTACGGTTCGCAAGAAGGATGGCACGGAGGTGCCGTGTCTCATCTCCGCGATGCCGACCGTGCTTGACGGGCAGCGTTGCTTTGTTGCGGTCACCCGCAACATCACCGAGTTCAAGCGCGCCGCCGAGGCAAACGCGCTGTGGGCCTCGGTCTGGGACACGTCGGCCGACTCGCTGACCACGTGGAGTCGCGACTTTCTGTGCACCGGCTGGAACCGCGCCGCCCAGGAGCTTTACGGCTACCGCCCCGAGGAAGCGCTCGGCCGTCATGTCCTGTTTCTGGCTCCCCCGCAGCGCCATCCGGAACTGCGCGAAATCATGGCCCGGCTGCAGCGCGGCGAGATCATAAAAGGGCTGGAAACCGAGCGCCTGCGCAAAGACGGCAGGCCGCTCGATATCGCCCTGACTTTCTGGCCGGTGCGCGACCGGGGCGGCAAGCTGCTCGGCTATTCAGCGACCGCGCGCGATATCACCCAACGCAAACGGGTCGAGCGCGAGCGGGCCGACAACGAGGCCAAGTTCAAAGCGGTCTTCAACCTCAGTCCCGACCCGGTATCGATCAATCGGCTCGACGACGGGCGCTACCTGGAAGTGAGCGAGGGGTGGTTGAAGACGTGGGGGTTCAGTGCCTCCGAGGTGCTGGGCCACAGGCCGGCTGAAATCAAGATCTGGGAGAAGATCGACGATTTGCGGGCCATCGACCGGATGCTGCGCGAGTCGGGACGCGTCATCAACTACGAGGCCGGTTTTCGACGCAGGGGCGGACAGCGCTTCACCGGCCTTTTTTCCGCGGTGGTCGCCGAGCTCGGCGGCTGCAAGGTCATCCTGTCCTACGTGCGCGACATCTCCGAGCGCAAGGAAGCCGAGCAGACCAACGCGCTGTGGAGCTCGGTCTGGGAGTCGTCGGTCGACCAGATGGGGATCTGGACTCCTGATTTTGTCTGCAGCGGATGGAATCCCGCCGGCGAAAAGCTCTTCGGCTACTCCCGCGCGGAGATTGTCGGCAAGCACCTATCAACCCTGGTGCCGCCGGACCGCCAGCAGGAGACGGATCGGATCATGGCCGCGCTCAGGCGCGGGGAGACCATTCAGGCGCTGGAAACCCGGCGCGTCCGCAAGGACGGCACGCTCTTCGACGTTTCGCTGAGCTTCTGGCCGGTGCGCGACCGGGGCGGCAAGCTGCTGGGATATTCCGCGGTCGCCCGCGACATCTCCGAGCTGAAAGCCGCCGAGCGCAAAATCCAGGAAAGCGAGGCAGGGTTCCGGGCGCTTTTTGAAATGAGCCCCGATCCGATGGCAATCGCGCGCTTCGACGACAAGGTCTGCGTCGAGGTCAATCCCGCTTTCACCGAGCAGCTCGGCTACACGCGCCAGGAAATCCTGGGCCGCAGCGGAGCGGATGCCGGCCTATGGGCGGATCTGGAGGAGCGGGCCGCCTTTTACATGGAGATGGAGCGCAACGGCTTCGTGCGCAACTTCGAGTTGCTCCTGCGCCATCGCAGCGGCCGCGCGATTCCGATGCTCGTCTCCAGTTTCCGCGCGCCGTGGCAGGGCCAGCCCTGCCAGGTCTGGATCGCACGCGAGATAAGCGAGCTAAAGCGCATCCAGGCCGCGCTGCGCGAGAGCGAGGAGAAGTTCCGCCAGGTCTACGACTCGTCGCTCGACGCAATCGTGCTTACCGACCTGGAGACCGGGGTCATCCTGGACGTCAACCAGGAATTTGCCCGGCGCACCGGGATCAGCCGCGAACGCGCCGTCGGCCGCACCCGGGAACAGGCCGGGATGTGGGCGCGGCCGGAGGAGCTTAAGCGTTTCGCGCGCCTGCTACAAACCACCGGCGAGGTGCGCAATTTCGAGGGACTGTTTAAAGATGCCGGCGGCAACGAGCGGCCCCGGCTGCTCAACACCGCTATCGTCAACTTGGGCGGACGCAAGACCGCGGTCACGGTCTCGCGCGACATCTCCCATATCAAGGAGGTCGAACGGGCGCTGGTGGCGGCGCGCGAGGCGGCGCTGGCGGCCTCCAAGGCGAAGTCCGAATTTCTTTCCAGCATGTCGCACGAAATCCGCACCCCGATGAACGCCATCTTGGGCATGGGCGACGTGCTGGCCGAAACGCCGCTCAATTCCGAGCAGCAGCGCTACCTCGAGGTGATCCGCTCCAACGCCACCACGCTGCTCGGCCTCATCAACGACATCCTGGACCTCGCCCGCATCGAGAGCGGCCAGCTCGAACTGGCGCGCGCCGCCTTCGCTCTCGACCAGCTCGTCGAGCAGACCGCGACCGACCTCGCGCTCAGCGCGCATCAAAAAGGGATCGAGCTGATCGTCAGGATAAGGCCCGGCACGCCGCTTTGGCTCATCGGCGACGCCCTTCACCTGCGCCAGATTCTGATTAACCTTCTGGCCAACGCGATCAAATTCACCGCGCGCGGCGAGGTTGTCCTGAGCGTTGAGTCGGCCGAGGCAGAGCTCAGCGCGGCCAGCCCGCAGCCCAAAGGGGAAGCCGAGAGCGCCGAGCCAGCCGCGGCCCGGCCGGCGCAGCCGAAGCCGGCGACCGGTCCGTTGTCGAGAATTATCTTCAGCGTCGCCGACACCGGGATCGGAATTCCGCGCGACAAGCTGGGGACCATTTTCGGCGCTTTCGTTCAGGCCGACTCCTCGACCACGCGCCGCTTCGGCGGAAGCGGGCTCGGCCTGGCGATTGTAAAGCGGCTCGTTGAACTGGCCGGCGGAGAGATTTCGGTCGAAAGCGAACCGGGAATCGGCAGCACCTTCCGCGTCACCCTGCCGTTGCAAAAGGCCGAGGGCGATGCCGTTACGGCGCCGCCCGAGCCGCTGGACCTGTCGGGTTGCCGGATGCTGGTCGTGGACGACACCGCGGCCAACCGGATGGTCGTGCGCGAGCTGCTCGCTCCCACCGGGGCGCGCCTTGAGGAAGCCGACGGGGCGCAAAGCGCGATGGCCAAGCTAAACGCCGCGGCCCGCAGCGGCGACCCCTATCGGTTCTTGCTGGTTGACTTTCGCATGCCTCAGGTCGACGGGCTTCAATTGGCCCGGCAGATCAGGGAGCTTCACGCGGGCGACTCTCCCCGGGGCGGGCCGACCATTTTGATGCTCACCTCGGACGGGCTCGGCTCGCAGCTCAAGTGTCTGAACGAAGCCGGAATTGACGCCTACCTGATAAAGCCGATCCGGCGAAGCGAACTTTTCTCGGTGATTGCCGGTCTGCTCAAGGCCTCCCCCGCCCCGGCGGCTGGCGTCGTTTCTGAGCCCAAGCAGGGCGAACCGCCGGGCCTGAGCAAGCAGCCGCTTAGGCTTCTGCTTGCGGAAGATTCCTCCGACAACCGAGCCGTCATCGCCGCCTACCTCAAGACCTACCCGTACACGCTCGACTACGCCTGCGACGGCGAGCAGGCCGTCCGAAGCTTCACCACCGCCGCGCCCGGCACCCATCGCTACGACCTGGTGCTGATGGACATCCAGATGCCGATCATGGACGGCTGCACCGCGGTTTCCCTGATACGGCAATGGGAGCGCGAGCACGGTTTGCCGGCGACGCCGATTGTAGCGCTTACGGCTTCGGCACTCGAAGACGACGTGAAGAAGTGCCTCGAGGCGGGATGTACCAGCCATCTGGCCAAGCCGGTAACCCGCGCGAGCCTGCTTGGGGCGATCGCCCTGGCCACCGCCGGACAGCCGTCCGGGGCGGCCAAATCAGCCGCGGCCGCGCTCGGCGGGACGCAACCGCCCGAGCGAAGCTAGGCTGTTTACGCCTGCATAATGTAGCGACCGTCTCGTTCTTACCGAATTGCTTTGGTCTGTCGCTCCCGCGCGCAGCGCCGGCCCGCCCTTCTGTGTCACCCGCGCGCGCCGCCATTGCATGGCAGCGGGGATGGAGACGGCCTTCGCCGTGGCATTGCGCTCCCGTTGGTCGGGCAAGCCGCCGTGCGGCGAGCACCGCGCGAGGGGTCCCGGGGCCCGGCCGCCGCGCGGTGGCCCGGGATTCCTCGTGCGGCAGCCACGGTCCTCGGCGTCCCTTCGGCTTCGCTCAGGGCAGGCTCTGAGCGCCGCTGAAGGACCCTCGACGCGCGCGCAACCCATATATGACTGAAGCACTCGCGATGGAGCGGAACCTACCTCGCAATATTGAGCAACCGTGGCCGTCAAGGGCTGAGACGGCGGGGCGGATATTGGCTATTTGGGTGGGTACGGGAGGCGCGGGATTTTCACGGGGACTTTACCGGTGAGGCGGGATTGTTCGATCTCCTTGATGAGCATCTGGTTTTCCGTGACGAGCCGCCCCTCTTCTTCCTGGACTTTGGCAAGGTCGGTTCTAAAGCGATCGTTCTCCTTGCGCAGGGTTTGGGTTTCCTGCTTAAGCTGAGCGACCTGGCTCTCAAGTCGCTCCTGCGCCTGCTCTTGCTGGCGGTTCCAGAGGTAGAAGAGTGCTGCCGCCAGTACGGCGGCAAGCAGCAATCCCAGAAGGAAACGCGACATGCTGCCTTCAGCCCCTCAAAAAAGCGGCACCGCTATCCAGGCTGGCGCCCCCGACGCCATACAGCCGGCGTCGCGCGAAGTTGAGTGGCGGCGGCAGGACTCGAACCTGCGACGGCGCGGATATGAGCCGCGTGCTCTGACCAACTGAGCTACGCCGCCAAGCCAGCCGGCCCCGTCGGCGTCTCGCATGCTTCAAGTCGAAGGCGCTCAACGCAGCGCAATGGGGGCCGCCTGTACTCTTACACGACCCCGAGGGACCTGGTAAAGCATTCCCTCGGTGAACTCGATGCAACTCAGCTTGCCGCCGAAGACCAACCCCGTGTCGATGCCGACCCGCTCGGGCAGGTCCAAGGCCACCTCGCGCTGGGGCGTGTGGCCGAAGACGACGGTTGCTCCCAGGCCGTGCGGCTGGGCCAGGAATTGCTCCCTAACCCACAAAAGCGTCTCCTCGCTCTGGTGTTCGAGCGGCACTCCGGGCGCCACGCCGGCGTGAACGAACAGGTAGGGCGGCGCCTGGTAGTAGCTGCGCAGCCGCTTGAAGAAATCAAGGTGAAGCGGCGGCATCCGGGCCAGCAATTCCTCGCGCCGGCCGCTCTTGGCGCCGTAGCTTTCGGCCGTCATCAGGCCGCCGTTTAGCAGGTACCACTCGCCGAATTTACCCGGCAGGCCAAGAAAAGAGAGGAGCATGTCTTCGTGGTTGCCCTTGAGAAAAACGGCGCACGCGGGCCCGCGCTCCAGCTCGAGAAGCTGCTCGACAACCTCCTTGGAAGAGAAACCGCGGTCAACGTAATCGCCAATGAACACAATCGTGTCGCCCCGCCCCGGCGCGATCGTCTTGAGCAGCGCGGCAAGTTCAGCCGGGCATCCGTGCAGATCGCCGACCGCAAACAGCCGGCCGCCGCTCGACCCATTGGCTTTGGCTCCGGTCATTGTCGCGAAGCCGGCGGCTCGGCTGCCGGCTGACCCCGGCCGAGCCCCAGCACCTGGGCAAGCGCCCCATCGTACTCGAGCACCCTGCGCGCGGCGGCGTAGGGATTGAGCCGCCCTTCCCGGACCAATGCCAGCACAGCCGGCTCGGCTCCGGAGGCCGCGGCCCGACCGGCCCGCCGTTCAATTTCCCCCAGCAAAACGTCGAGGAACTCGCGCACGCGCCGTTGCGCCTGAGCCGCCGCGCGCTCTCCGGCACGGACAAACTCGATGTGCCGGTCCACGGCGTCGAGCAGCTCGGAAATTCCCTCGTTGCGCAGCGCGCTGGTCAGGAGCACCGGCGGCCGCCATCCTTGCTTGTTGCCGCTAAGCTCCACACTGAGCTGCAGTTCGGCCTTGAGCCGGCCGGCGCCGTCGCGGTCGCTCTTGTTGACCACAAAGAGGTCGGCTATCTCGTTAAGGCCGGCCTTCATCACCTGCACGGCGTCGCCGCCCTCCGGCACGGTCACCACTACCGTGGTATCTGCCAAATCCATGATCGCCAGCTCGGTCTGGCCCACACCCACCGTCTCGATGAGCACGACGTCGAAGCCGAAAGCGTCCAGCAGGCGCACGACGTCGCGCGCCGCCCGGCTAAGACCGCCGCGCCATCCCCGGGTCGAGAGGCTGCGGATGAAGACCCCGGGGTCCGCCCAGTGCTCGGTCATCCTGACCCGGTCGCCGAGCACCGAGCCGCCCGAAAACGGGCTCGACGGATCCACCGCGACGACCGCGGTCGAGCGGCCGCCCTGGCGGTAGCCCGCGACCATGCGATTTACCAGGGTTGATTTGCCGGCTCCGGGCGACCCGGTGACGCCGATGACGCAGGCGCGGCCGGTACGCCCGTAAAGCTGCTCCATCAGGGCCGCTGCCTCGTCGCCTCCGCTCTCGACCAGGGTGATGATGCGCGCCAACGCCAGCCGGTCTGCGGCGCAAAAGCGCTCCACCAGTTGTTCGAGTCGCTCGTTTTTCGCCACCTGCACGACCTCTGGCTCTTTATGCTATTCCTAACCAAAGGAGCGGAAAAGCGCCGGCTGCTCAGCGCGCCCGAAGGGCGCGTCCGGGGCCGGCCGCAGCCGTCATGCGAGTTGCACAGTTAGCCTCCGACTGGCGTGTTGCCGTGGGGATTGCGCTTATGGCGATCGGGGCCGCCGACTGGACCATCGGCCTTGCCCGCTCGCAGCACTTCGTGCATCTGCTGGCGGGCACCCGCCGAATCGACGCCGAAAAAGCCTACCGCCATTTCGAGGAACTGGACGCCGGCGCGGGCAGCGCCGTCCTGGCGCCGCTTAGCGCCGAGCAAAAGCGCGTTTCCTACGCCACCGCGCGGCTGGATTTTTACCATGCGATGCTGTGGGCCGGAGAAGGCATGGTTTTGGCCGGTCTTTTCTTTGCGCTGGTCGGCCTTGGCCTTCGCCTGCGCACCGAGCGGCGCAACTTTTACAACGCCCGCGCCTTACGCAAGCGGGGGACAACATGAAGCGGGCCACCCGCCGGCGCGCGCCGAGCCTGCAGCCAAACCAGCCGCTTCCGTTGTCGCCATGAAGCAGCCCTTTTCGCGCCGCGCATCCGGCCGGACGACCCGCCGGCGCAGTTTCAAGGAGGCGGCGCCTGATGCCAGCCGACGGGCATGAGCCGTTCAAAGACGATCGTTGAGTTCGCGCCGGCCAAGCTCAACCTGGGTCTCAGGATCGTCGGGCGGCGCGCCGACGGCTACCACCAACTCGACTCGGTCTTTGTGCCGGTTTCCCTTTGGGACGTTCTACAAGTCACCGCAGTCGCGGCGGCAAAGCCTTCAGTCACGCTTAGCTGCAGGGGCGCCGACCTGCCGCTGGACAGGCGCAACCTTGCCGCGCGCGCCGCGTGGGAATTCATGGAAGAATTCTGCCTCCCACTGCGCCTCCAGATTGCGTTGCAAAAGAATATTCCCCAGGGTGCGGGTTTGGGCGGCGGTTCCAGCGACGCGGCGGCGACGCTGCGCGCGCTGGCACGCATGGCCGCGGGCGTCGCGCCGCAAAGGCTCGACGCCTTGGCTGTGCGCCTGGGCGCCGACGTTCCCTTCTTTCTGCGGGCCCGCCCGGCACGCGTCACGGGAATCGGCGAACGGATCGAGCCAATCGAGCTGGCCTGGCGCTACCGGCTGCTGCTGGCAATCCCACCGCTTGAGTTGAGCACTGCCCGGGTCTTTGCCGCCCTTAAGCCCGCGCACTGGACCGGCCCAATCGGCGAGCAGCAGCTCCGCGCTATCAGGCTGGGCTCGTTCACCAGCGCCGATCTGGCCAACGATCTGACCGCGGCGGCGCTCGCCCTTGCTCCGGTGGTGGCAAAGCTTAAAGTTTTACTTGAATACCTGGGGGCGCGCGCGGTCTCGATGACGGGCAGCGGAAGCGCTGTGTTCGGAGCCTTCGACAACGGGGCCGACGTGGACCGGGCCGCAGCCTTGGCGGCACAACATTACCCGGCGGCACGGTTCGCGGTCGTGGAGACGCTGCGAGGACTCGAAGAGCTGCGTACCGGCGCGTCGCGGTCCGCGGGCTCGCCGGGGCGCAAGCGACGGGAGCTTCGCATTGACAGCGTTGGGAGGTCGCAATAACATCCTGGGCATCGGCGCGATACGGATTTGGAGCAGGGCTAGGGGCCGGCCGAGCCCGAGTCGGGGGCGTTTGTGCGCGCGGGCGGCGGCGGTTCGCAGCGGCGCGCGCGGCTGTGGAGTTGCGTAGCCGGCAAAGCGGACCGGGCGCTGGCCAGCCTCGTGAGCGCGGGAGAACTTCGGACGGCGCGAGGGCCGCAGGCCGGGGCGCTGGGCGGTCGCCAAGTTGGTAAGGCACCAGGCTTTGGACCTGGCATTCGAAGGTTCGAATCCTTCCCGCCCAGCCAGGAGCTTGGTCGCGACCGGCTGCGGGCGGGTTGTCGGCCGGGCAGCGCGTGCGCGGTTTTGAGGCCGGCGCCGATCTGCCGCCAGGCAGCTGCGGCGGGGCGCGGCTGTTAGGGAAGAAGGATGCCCGAACGAGCGAAAGATCAGCTCGAGATTTTCAGCGGGAACGCCAACCCGGCGCTTGCCCGCGAGGTCTGCGCCAACCTTGGCGTGCGCATGGCAGAGGCCGAGGTCGGCCGCTTTCCCGACGGCGAGGTGATGGTCGAGGTACGCGAGAATGTCCGGGGCGGCGACTGCTTCGTGGTGCAGTCGATCTGTCATCCGCCCAACGACAGCTTGATGGAGCTTTTGCTGCTGCTGGACGCGCTGCGCCGGGCCTCGGCCAAGCGCACCACCGCGGTGATCCCCTACTTCGGCTACTCGCGCCAGGACCGCAAGGTGGCGCCGCGCGTGCCGATAAGCGCCAAGCTGGTGGCCGACCTGATAACGACCGCCGGAGCCGCTCGGGTGCTGACCGTGGACCTGCACGCCGGCCAGATTCAGGGGTTCTTCAACATTCCGGTGGACAATCTCTACGCGCTGCCGGTGTTGATTGGCTACTTGCGCAAGCGGCTTGAGGGACAGCGAGTAACCGTGGTGGCTCCGGACGCCGGCGGGGTGGAGCGGGCGCGCGCTTTTGCCGGGCGGCTTAACGCAACCCTGGCGATCATCGACAAGCGCCGGCGGAGGGCGAGCGAGGTGGCCGAGATGCAGTTGGTCGGCGACGTGCGCGACTCGACCGCGCTTTTGGTCGATGACATGGTGGACACCGCCGGCACGTTGACCGAGGCCGCCAAGGTGATTTACGAGGCCGGAGCCGGCGCGGTGCTGGCTTGCGCCACTCACCCAATTCTGTCCGACCCGGCTTGCGAACGGCTGGCTAACTCCGGCATCAAGGAGGTCGTTACCACCAACACGGTGCCGCTGCGCTCCAAGGTCCAGGCCGAACTGCAAAAGATACGCGTAATCTCGGTGGGCGGGCTCATCGCTGAAGCGGTGCGCCGAATCCACCAGGAGGAATCGGTCAGCTCGTTGTTCAACTAGGCTGGCCAGGGGCCGCCCACGATTGGAACGAAACTATGGAAACAGTGGAACTTGCTTGCGAACCGAGAGAGACCCATCCCGCCAGCCGGCTGACGGCCCTTAGGGCCGCCGGCGGCGTCCCGGCGGTCCTGTACGGACCGCGCCGGCCAACGCTTGCCGTGGCGCTCGAGTCCAAGCAGCTTGCCGCGAACCTGAGGAGCGCGGCGCGCCAGCGGCTGATGCGGCTTCGCTCGAGCGCGGCCGAACTCGACGGCAGGCATGTCATCATCAAGGAAGTGCAGCGCCGCGCGGTCTCGGGCGCGATCATTCACGCCGACCTTTTCGAGGTCGACCTGTCGCGCCCGCTCAGGGTAAGCGTACCGCTCAAGTTCGCCGGCCGGCCGGCGGGCGTGGCGGCGGGCGGGATACTTCAGCCGCTGATGCGCGAGCTGGAGATCGAATGCCCGCCGCTGGAAATTCCCGACGCCATCGAAGTCGACGTCTCGGCGCTCGGCGTTCATGACGCGATCCACGTCTCGGCCTTGAAGCTCGCCGCCGGGATAAAGGCCGTCGCCGGCGCCGATCCGGCGCTGGTGACGGTGCTGCCGCCGACCGTGGCAGAGGCGCCGGCCAAGCCGGCCGAGGCCGCCGGCGCCCCGGCCGGGGCCGAAGCGGCGCCCGCGCCGGGCGCCGCCCCCGAGGAGAGCGGCGAAGGGCCGGCCAAGGAACCGTCCCAGGGCGGGCGCAAGGCGTAGCCGCAGCGCCCGCGTCTACCTACGGCGCCCGCTTTGCCTCGAGAGTCGTTTGCGCGATGAGCTTCGTCCACCTGCACGTTCACACCCAGTACAGCCTGCTCGACGGCGCCAACAAGATCGGCCCGCTGCTTGAGGAGGCGCGCCGCTCCAACATGGAGGCGATCGCAATTACCGACCATGGCAACATGTTCGGCGCGGTCGAGTTCTACAGCAAGGCGCTGGCCCAGGGGATTAAGCCGATCATCGGCTGCGAGGCCTACCTGGCGCCGGGCCGGCTGAGCGACCGCTCGCAGGCGGCCTCGAGTGAAGACTACGACGGCCACGGCAACTACCATCTGATTCTTCTGGTGCAGAACCGGGCCGGCTATCGCAATCTCTGCCGGCTGCTCACCGCCGCCTATCGGGAGGGTCTCTACTACAAGCCGCGCATCGACCGGGAGCTGCTGGCTGAGCATGCGGAGGGTCTGTTCGCGCTTTCCGGCTGTCTTTCGGGAGAGATCGTGCGCAACTTGCGCGCCGGGCGGCGCGACAAGGCGCGCGAGGCGGCGGAGTTTTACGCGCGGACCTTTCCCGGCCGCTTTTATCTCGAGCTCCAGGACAACCGGCTGCATGCGCCGTACAACGCCGAGCTGGCGGAGCTGGGCCGGCAGATGGGCCTTCCCCTGGTAGCCACCAACGATTGCCACTACCTCACCCGCGACGACGCCCGCGCGCACGAGGTGCTGCTCTGCATTCAGACCGGCAAGACGCTGTCGGACGATAACCGCTGGCGCTTCGATACCGACGAGCTTTACGTCAAGACGCCAGCGCAAATGGCCGCGGCTTTCGGCGCCGACTCGGAGGCGCTCAGCAACACGGTGGAGATCGCGCGCCGCGTCGACTTCGAGTTCGACTTCGCCACGCTGCACTTTCCGCAGCTTCCCGGAGCGGAGGACCAGGCGCCCGAGCTGGCGCTCGAACGGGCCGCACGCCGCGGCCTGGCGCGCCGCCTGGCCGACCTGCAGCGCCGGCGCGGCGCCTTCGACGAGGCCCCTTATCAGGAGCGGCTGGCGCGCGAGCTGCCGGTCATCCGCGAGATGGGCTTTTCGGCCTACATGTTGATCGTGGCCGATTTCATCGACTACGCGCGGCGCTCGGGAATCCCGGTGGGACCCGGGCGCGGCTCGGTGGTGGGAAGCCTGGTCTCGTATGCCCTGGGAATTACCGAGGTTGACCCGATCGAGCACCGTTTGCTCTTCGAGCGCTGGCTCAACCCGGGGCGGCGCTCGATGCCCGACATCGACGTGGACTTCTGTTTTGAGCGGCGCGACCAGGTGCTGGACTACGTGCGCGAGCGCTACGGCGCCGAGCGGGTCGCCCAGATTATCACTTTCGGCACGATCAAGGGTAAACAGGCGATCCGAGACGTCGGGCGGGTGCTGGGGCTCTCGTACGCTGAGACCGACCGGATTGCCAAGCTCTACCCGGCGCCCAAGCAGGGACGCGACTTTCCGCTGGCGCAGGCGCTGGAAATGGAGCCACGGCTCAAGCAGGCCCGCCAGCAGCACCCGGAACTTTTCGACTTCGCGGTGAGACTCGAAGGCCTGGTCCGCCACGCCTCGCGCCACGCCGCCGGCGTGGTCATCTCGGACGTTCCGCTTGCCGACCTGGTGCCGCTGTACGCCGACAAAGAGCAAGGGCCGGCCAGCCTGGCCATCACCCAGTACACGATGAAGGGAATCGAGCAGCTTGGGCTGGTGAAGTTCGATTTTCTGGGGCTTAAGAACCTCACGCTGATTAGTCAAACGCTCGAGCTCATCCGGGCCCAGGGCAAAACGCCGCCCGAGTTAAGCACGCTCGACCTCGAGGACGCCGAAACCTACCGGCTGCTGGCGCGGGGCGACACCGTCGGGGTGTTCCAGATGGAAGGCTCGGGGATGCGGCGCTTTTTGACCGAGCTGAAGCCGTCCAACTTCGAGGACGTCATCGCCGCCATCTCGCTTTTCCGGCCGGGCACGCTGGACGCCGGGATGGTCGAGCCCTTCATCCGGCGCAAGCACGGGCGCGAACCGGTGGCCTACGACCATCCGCTGCTCGAGCCGGTGCTGCGCGACACCTACGGGGTGATCCTGTACCAGGAGCAGGTGATGCGCGCGGCGCAGGCGCTGGCCGGCTACAGCCTGGAACAGGCCGACATTTTGCGGGCCGCGATGGGCAAGAAGCAGAAGGCGGTGATGGAGCAGGAGCGGCGCCGGTTCGTAGCCGGTGCGCAGCACAACGGGCTTTCGCCCTCGCTGGCCGAGACTATCTTCGACAAGATAGCCACCTTCGCCTCCTACGGCTTCAACCGCTCGCACGCCGCCGCCTACGCCATGACTAGCTACGTCACGGCCTACTTAAAGGCGCACTTCCCCCATGAATTTATGGCCGCCCTCATGTCGCTCGAGATGGACAACGTCGACAGCACCTACAAGAACATCGCCGCGCTGCGCGTCATGGGTATCGCGCTCCTACCGCCCGACGTCAACGAGAGCCGGGTCGCCTTCAGCGTGGTGCGCGACAAAATCCGCTTCGGCCTGGGAGCGATTCGCGGGCTCGGCGTTCGCACGGCCGAAGCTATCATTGCCGCGCGCCAGGCGGGCGGCCCCTTGCGCGACGCCTGGGAGCTTTGCCGGCGGCTCGGCAGCCAGCTTCTCAACCGCCGGATGCTCGAGGCGCTGATCAAGTGCGGGGCCTTCGATTCGACCGGCGCCACGCGGGCCTCGCTGGCGGCCGCCGCCGATGAATTGCTCAAGGCCGCCCAGCGCCTGCAAAGCGAAACGGCGCGCAACCAGATGGGGCTGTTCGGCGCCGCGGGCGCCGCAGCGGCGTTCGCGCCGACGCTACCCGAGTTGCCCGAATGGGACCCGGAGACAAAGCTGGCCGCCGAGAAGGAGGCCCTCGGCTTTTACATTACCGCCCATCCGCTGGACAAGTACGAGCGCCAACTGCGCCGCATAAGCAACCTCACCACCACACAACTGGCCGCGCTGCCCGACGGCAGCGAAGTCAAGCTCGCCGGCGTGGTGCAGGCGCTCAAGCTCAAGAACAACAAGAGCGGCAAACGCTACGCCACTTTTATGCTCGAGGACCGCGAGGGAATCGTCGAGGCGATCGCCTGGCCGGAAACCTACCAGCGCTTCGAAACCGTGATCCACGGCAACGCGCCCCTGGTGGCGCGCGGCAAGCTCGACGCCGACGAGGAACGCGCCCAGGTGATCGTCGATGAACTCAAGCCGCTGGCGCAAGCCCTGGCCGATTCGACCCACGAAGTCCACATCACGCTGAGCCGCGAGCGGCTGGTCGACGGCGGGCTGGAACAGCTTCACGGCCTGCTCAAGGGCCACGCCGGCCGCGCCCTGACCTATCTTCATCTGGCGCTGGACCGCGAGCGCGAGGCGGTTTTTCTGTTGAGCGACCGCTTCCGCGTAACCCCCAGCAACGAATTCCTGGAGGCGCTTGACGCCTCGCTGGCCCCAGAGGCCGTGCGCCTCATCTAGGGCGCCAGGCGGCGTCCACGGCTGCGCCCGCCCCGCCCCGGCTTCGAGCCACGCTTGCGCCGCAGCATCCGCGGCGAATCGGTCGCTGCTTGCCGCATCGGCTCGTAAAGCTTAGTATATCAATAGCGGTGTGACCGGCCGCTGCCGCCATCTGGGGGCGATCTGGGTTCGACGGGGTCAGGAGGGTAATAGCTGCACGCCGGGGTGCTGTTGGCCCGTAAAACAAACAGCCTGCGAAATTTACCCGCAGACAATCACGGTTACGCTCTGGCGGCTTAAGCCGCCAGCGTTCCGCCGCAGTTCGCCCACGGCTGCGGGTCGGGGCGTCGTTAAGTGGGCTGGGCAGCCGCCGTTCGCCGATTGAGCGGTGTGCCGAGTTTCAAACCGGCTGGTCGTTTAAGAGCCCGTCCGTGGGCGCTTTTAGGACGAGAATGAATTCGCGGACTAAGCGTGTAGCGGCTGTTGCCTGAAGGTCTCCGGACGGGGGTTCAATTCCCCCCGCCTCCACCAATCTTTAAACCGCCGGGGCCGCAGCTCCCCTGGGTTAAGGCGCGCCTTGCGCCAGCCAGGAGCTGGACTGGCTGCCAGCGCAGTCAGAAAGAGAGCCGGAAGTAAGCCCCGCTGTCAGCGGGGCCGAAGCCCGACGGCGACGAGGCGCTGCACATCGGGCTTGGCCGCCCCTGCCCGATCGTCTGCGTCTTCACCAGGCGGCGCGCCGGCGGCGATTGGCGGGCCGGGGATACCGTCTGCCGGCTGTGCAAGCTGCAGGTAGATTTTCTCGCCGCGCCGCGCGCTGCGATAGACGCCGATAGCCAAGCCGTTGTCCAAACCGCGCCCGTCGGCCAGCGAAAATTTGTAGCCGTGTAACGGGCAGACCACTGTTTGGCAACCAACCAGCGCTTCAGAGAGCGGGCCGCCGCGATGCGGACAGACGGCGTCGACCGCTCGCACCTCGCCGCTGCGCAAGCGAAATAGCGCGATCCTGCGAGAACCGATCAGAAAGCAGCGTCCTTGCCCGAGCCCGATCTGGGCTGTGCTTGCCACCAGCATCCAGCCGGTAGCCTCCGCCGGGAGTCGGTCATCGCCGGGCATCAGAGTGAGGCGTGCGTGGCTTGGCCCGCGGCCCGCGCCTGCTCAGCGAACTGGGTCGGTTCATAAGGCTGCCTTCCTTCCTCCCACGGATCGCGGTAGGCGGCCACCGCGGCGGCGATCTCGGCGTCGAGGCGGTCGGCCTCGCCGTCGCTGTCCTGGACGAGCAGCGCCTTAAGCCGCTCAATCCCGACCCGTTCCACGAAGTCGTAGCTCCGCTCGGCGTAACGCGCGTTCTCGCGGTAATACTGGATGAAGCGGCCCGCCAAAGTCAGCACTTCCTGATCTGTCTTCACCGTGGCCAGCAAGTCGGCGGCGCGGACCCGGGAGCCCGCGGCTCCGCCGACGTAGACCTGCCAGCCGTCCTCAACGGCGACCACCCCCAGGTCTTTGACCGTTGCCTCGGCGCAGTTACGCGGACATCCGCTGGCGGCGAGCTTCATCTTGTGGGGCGACTCGATCCCCTGGAAGCGCTTTTCAATTGCGATGCCCAGCCGAGTTGAGTCCCCCAGTCCGTAGCGGCAGAAATCGGTGCCGACGCAGGTCTTGCAGGTGCGCAACGCCTTGGTGTAGGCCTGTCCGCTCGGCATCCCCAGCTCGCGCCAGACCTTCGGCAGGTCCTGCTTGCGAACGCCCAGGAGATCAATGCGCTGGCCGCCGGTGATTTTCACCATGCGCACCCGGTACTTCTCAGCCACCTCGGCGATTCGCCTAAGCTCGGCAGCCGAGGTGACGCCTCCGTAGATGCGCGGCACCACCGAGAAGGTTCCGTCATTCTGGATGTTGGCGTGGACGCGATCGTTGATGAAGCGCGCGTCGCGTTCGTCGTCATACCGGGTGCCCCAGACGGTCCGCAGCAGCGAGGCGAGCCCGGGCTTGCTGGCAGGATCGTCCTTACCGTCGGCCAGCGCCGCGAAAACGGCCGAGACCGACCTGAGGCCTCGGCCGCGAATCGCCCGCACCAACTCGGGCTTGGTCAGTGGAACGCCCGGCACGTAGTAATGCAGCGCAGGGTCGTCCTCGGCCTGTCCTTTGCAGGCCCATTCGACCAACTCGCCGACCAACTGCTTGCACGATCCGCATCCGCTCGCCGCACGGGTAGCCTCCATGACCGCCTTGAGGCTACGACCGCCTGCGCCGACGCAGGCGACGATCGCGCCCTTGCTGACCCCGTTGCAGTGGCAGACCGGCAGGGCGTCGGGCATCTCCTCAAAACGGCGCGCAGCGCTCGGGCCCGGGCCGCCGAACAGCACCGACAGCGGTTGCGCCGCCAGTGGCGTGCCGCCCTCGAAGGCCCGCACGAGATCGGCGGCCCGGGGGGCGTCGCCGAGCGCGATGCCGCCCGCCAGGCGGCCGTCGCGAATGATGAGCTTTGTGTAGACGCCGCGTTTCGGTTCGACCAACTTGACGACTTCCTGCGCGTCGCTCTCCCCGCTGACCGCGCCCATCGAGACCAACTCGACGCCCATAACCTTGAGCTTTGTGGTGAGCTTCGATCCCGGGTAAGCTGCCGTCGGGTTGGAACCCGTGAGGTGGTCCGCCAATACTCGGGCCTGCTCCCAAAGGGGCGCCACCAGGCCATAAACGCGGCCTGCGTGCTCAGCGCACTCGCCCACGGCGTAGATATCCGGGTCCGAAGTCCGCAACTGGTCGTCGACCACGATTGCGCGTTCGGTACGCAGTCCCCAGCGCGCCCCGATTTCCGCGTTCGGCGTGATGCCTGTCGCGATAACGAGCAAGTCGCACTCCAGCGTGCTGCCGTCATCGAAGGCCAGGCCGCTTGGCCGACCGTCGCCCAGCACCCCCTTGGTGGCCTTGTTGAGATGCACCTTGATGCCCATCTTCTCGACCGCGCGCTGCAGCATCGCCGCGGCCTCAGCGTCGAGCTGCTGCTCCATCAGATGGCCGAAGAGATGGACAACGTTCACCTCGAGGCCGTAATTGAGCAGGCCGCGAGCCGCCTCGAGCCCGAGCAGGCCCCCGCCGATGACCGCGGCGTGCCGGCTTTTGCGGGCATATTCGGCAATTCGCCGGCAGTCGCCGAGTGTGCGAAAGGCAAAGACACCCTTGCGAAGCTCGCCGTCAACGCCGCGCAAGCCGGCTATCGGAGGGATCGAGGGCCGGCTGCCGGTGGCAACAATAAGCTTGTCGTACTGGTACCAGTTGCCGTCATCACAGTGGACCGCCTTGTGGGGCCGGGCGATAACGTCCACCCGAACCCCCGTGTGCAGATCGATCCTGTTCTCCTCGTACCACTGAGCCGGATGGAGCAATGTCGCCGCCTCATCCTGCGATCCGTTGAGCACCTCAGACAGCAGGATACGGTTGTAGGCAAGGCAGGGCTCCTCTCCGAAAACCGTGATGGCAAATCGCTCTGCACCGCCCCGCGCGCAAACCTCTTCCAGCACCCGGCTGCCGGCCATACCGTTGCCGATGACGATCAGCCTTTCCCTCGGTGGCACCCGTACCGGCATCGTCCTCCTCGCGTGCAAAAACTGAAGCCGCTGCTCGGGCCTTAAGCAACACGCACTTTGCGCCAGCAACATCACGCAAGAAAGATGCCGAGCGCCGACCCGGCACATTTGTCCGCTGCATAGCGGCTTCTGCTGCCAAGCCCCTCAGCCCCGCCGCCGCGCCTGCTCACGCAATGCGCATACGAACGGCCGCTTGCCCATGCCTTAGGCAGTGTTGCAGGGAGACGCCGGCGAGGCTGGAGGATCGCGCTTCGCGCGCCTCCCACGCTTGGAGTGTCCAGGCGGAGGCGTCGCCGACGAACTCCTCCCGTGGAACGCTTGCGCTTAAGCCGTAACTCCAGCGGCTCTAACAGGCAGACAAGCAAGGCTCGTCGCGAAACTTCAGGTACGCAGGCATCCCCTACTGTCGCGTCTCGTAAATGAGTGCAGCATTGTTGAGGCTTCGCTGAATGTCGGCGGCAGACTTGGTCCAGTGAAAGGGCCGGGCTCTGGCTCCAGTTACGCAACCAGGAGATGGTGGCTTGCTCCAGGGGGGGGCGACGCCGTCGACACTGCCGCGGCGTACGGCTTGCGCGGTAATCAAGCCAAAGCAACCTGTCTGCCGCGGCGGCGCAGGTAGGCGCTCCATCGGATTGAGCCAGGGGGCGCTGGTGGGCCTGAAATGGAGGTGCAAACGGGGGCGGGCGGCGAGCCTTCGCTTACTTCCGCCGCCCATCTTCTTACGCCCATGCTGCTTGGACGGACACATCCGATACTCAATTCAGAGATACAACGCTATTGATACCTGCACAATATAGTTACACGGCCCTGCTCGCTACGCACCCTCTTTGTCATTCCCGCGCGCGTGTCTGGCGCGCGCGAGGGATCCCGGGTTACGGTGCTCCGACAAGGCAAAAAGAACGGGATTCCTTCGCGCGCCAGCCGCCCTCCTCGGCGTCCCCTCGGCTTCGCTCAGGGCGGGCTCTGAGGACCGCCGAAGGACCCTCTGCGCGGGAATGACAGTAGCGCCCCGGCGCAGCCGAACGGCTATCACTATATTATGCAATAGCCGCTAGGAGCTGCTCTGAACGCCGCGCCTGAATCCGCGCTTGCCCCTTGAGCACATTCAGCAACCCTTCGTCCCCGGAAATTGGCCGCGTAGCAGCGCTGATTCACCTGAAGCGCGCCCTTAACGGGCATCATCGTCAACGCAAGCCGAGCCCTCATGTACGCGCATAGAAAGAATACGGCGAGGAAACCTGGTGAAGCCGCGGCAGAGGCAGCGGAAGCGATGCGACTCGCGCTGGACAAGCGCTCAGGGCGCGGCGGCGCACAGGGTAAGGGCGCCGTTCAGGAACGCATCAGTTCAGCTTCGTCGGCCGCAATGGTGGCGTAAACCTCGCGTTCGATGTCGCGGTAGCGTTTCAGAACCTCGTCGGCCCGCCGCTCCTCACCTTGAGCACGTGCGATCTCGCGCAGCTTCTTTTCAATCCAAGACAGGTGCCAGTGTTCGTCGTCCGTGACCGCCTTCAGTACTTGGCGCGTCCCGGCGTCCACGCCCGGAAGCGCGGCGTGACTGTTATAGCGGCTTTGGGCGCGCTCCTCGACAACGACGGTCAAGGCAAGCAGGTCGATTACGTTTTTGGGCACGCCGGTCCGAAGCCCGAGCCGGCGCTGGTAACCGTCCTCAAAGTGAACCGGTGCGCCGCCGAGTTCCGTGATTCGCTTGGTCCAAAGCCAGGCATGGCGAGTCTCGTCGGCAAGATGCTTCGACGTCTTGACCTGGGCGTCGGCATCTTTGATGTGGCCGATTAAATTAAAGAGCAGGCGCGCGCCGCGCAGTTCCGCGTCACGATAGAAACTGAAAACGAGGATTTGCTTTTCCGTATCGGATATTCCGCGTAAATCCATTGGCGGTTCTACGCCCGATGATTTTCGGCCGAACTCCACCCGGCCGGAGCGATGAGCGAACAGTTTTTGGCACCCTATCAAATTGGAGTCACCCCGTCAAGAAACATAATTGTTTAGTGCCCGGACGGGTCGGCTTCCTCTTTAAGCCGGAATTACCGTTTTGACTCTCCGATTCCATCTGGTCGTATAGAGCGAGCGGCCTTCCCTTGCAAGGGTTTTAGGCTGGTTTCGGTCCCCGGTGCTAAAAGCGACGCCGCGAAGGGCCGTTTCACGTCTGGAGGGCGCGCAGCGAGCGGGAATGCCCCTTTTCCGAGCGCTTTTGCAGACACTTCTCTCGCTGCCCCAGCGTCATCATCGAGATCTACTCTGCTCTGCGCTCGCGTTATCCCGCCGGGGACGGCAGCGCCGCGATTTTCTCCGACATGCCGGCGAACAGCCGCGGGGTCAGATGGCCCTTCGCCAGCAGCCAGTAATAACGCGCGTGCTTGACCAAGCAGCCGCCGGTCCTGACCAGCCGCTGCTGCAGGCTGGTCAGCGACCACTTGCCGATCGCCCTGCGCAGCGCCAACCGCCGCCACAGGTTGCCGAGGTTATACGCGATTACGCTCAGCCGCAGCCGCGCCTCGTTGGCGCGGAAGCGATGGCAAGATAGCCGCATCGTCGCGGCCGGCTGCTTGCCTTCCTTGATCCATTGTTCCGCCGTGCCGCGCTTATTGTAGAACCGCACCACCGCGCGGCTCGAGGCGGCCAGGTTGGTCACGATGAAGCCGACCCGTGGGAACAACTCACCGAAGTGGAACTCGACCTTCGCTACCAACCGCCCCGCCCGCTTCCGACTCGCCGCCTGATAGAGAAAGCTTTTGTAGCGCACCACCGGTCCGTAGCTCGGCCTGCCCACCGGCCGCTGCAGCAGCTGCGTGATGTTGCGCTGCAGATTGTCGTTTGTGGGAAGGCGGATCGCGTACTTCACCGTCCGTTCTTCCAGCGCCTCGTAGAGCTCTGGCTTGGCAAAGGCGGGGTCGGCGCGGAAGGCCAGCTCTTTGCCCTGCGCCTGCTGCCGGTCGATCTCGGGCAGCAGCAGTTCCTCCCAGCCATCGGAGCTGTGGACATTGCCGGGACGCAACTCAGCGGCCAGGCAGTCGCCCCCGCAGTTGAACAGCAGCAGCGGATGATAGCAGGTGGACTCGAAGTGTCCGTTGTACGCACTCTGCTCCTGCTCGCCGTAAACCGGGATCTCGGTACTGTCGATATCCAGCACTACCCGTCGCGGTGAAGCGGTGGCTTCCGCCTTGCCAATCAACTCCCGGTTGAGCGCGGCCAGGCCAGCAAGATTGTTGGCTTGTGTCAGCACGTCCGTCCCCAACGATTGCAAGCGGGAGGTCAAGGCCGTGCCCCGCTCCCAGATTCGCCGCGAGCCGACGAGGCGAAAGGTCGGATCCTGGGAAAGTCGCGCGGCGTCGTTGACATCCTCATACCCGGCCAACCGGCTGTAGATCGACTGCCGCAGCAGGTCGGATAACGGCAGCTACACCTTCTTGCCCCGGCCCGAATCGCTCAGGTGTCGTTCCATAAGCGTGCTCAAGCCCAGAGGTTCATCCAGCTCGCGCACCAGAATCACACCACCGTCGGAGGTCACTCGCGCGCCCTGGAACTCGACCCGCAAGGAGCTGCTGTACGAGAGCTGAAACGACCTTTTTTGCGTCTCACCCACCGGCTGCCCTCCTCCGCACCACCCCAGCAGCATCCAAGCCCGCATCCATCAGGGCTTTTGTCAGATTTTATCAAATCGCTAGTTCACTGAGAAAATGGAAATCCGGGTTTAGTAGAGGCGAGCGCCGTTGGGAAGCTTCAGCGCTCGAGACACGGGGTCCGCTTCCGCAATTGTCACGGGTCGGCCCACTCCCGATCCGGCTCCCTCCTCCAAAGGGCGGTCCGCGCTCATTCCAGCAGTCTCGGTTGCCAAGGATTCCTGTCCGTTCCGCCGTTGCCGCGTCTCAATTCAAAAGCCCTTGCGCCAGCGCTCGTCGGGGCAGGCGCCCAGCCGCTTCCGACACGGATAAGCCTGCCGACACGGAGGTGAAAGGCAAACTTTGCGAGCCGGAGGCCTCGGCGCGCAGCATCTCGGCGCGCCGCACCAACTCGGACCACAAATCACCGGGACGAGCGCTGAAAACCTCTTCGGCGTCGGCCGGTACCACGTACCACGAGCCGCGCTTTAGCTCGCCCGCCAATTGAAGCGGCGCCCACTGCGCCCGGCCCAGGTAGACCCGGAGGTCGCGCACCCGGGAGAGGTCTTTCAAAACCCCGCCTACCAGGCGAGGATCAAGACCCACGTAAACCCCGTCGAACACCGTCACCGCCCCCGCCACGGGCTTCGAGCTGCGCAACACCACCGAAGGAGCGGTCACGTCCACCGGGCCTCCGAAGTAGGCCTTATCCGTCCGCTTGCCGAGAGCATCGCTTTGCGGAAAAAGCTGTCCCAGCCCCATCCGTGTCGGCTTGTTGACAATCAGGCCCACCACCAGCGGGCTGCTGCCCGGCGGCAGCATCAGGATGACCGACTCCTGAAAGATCGGGTCGGGCAGGTCGCGCGTGGCGACCAGGAAGGCCGGTTTGCTCGCGCCCCTCTCGGCCGCGCCGGCCCGCGCCCCCGCCATGCAGAGGAAAAGCGCCGCAGCAAGAATCAAAGCGTCCGTGCTGCGTCTTATCCGGGTCAGCCTCATGCCGATCACCTCGATTCTAACCCCAGCTCGAGGACCCTGAGCCGGGCAGCTCGGCCGCAAACGCAATCGCGGCTACCAACCGCGCCGAACCCCTCAACGATTATGGACCATCGCGACGGCCTGCCGAAAGACGCGCTGCCGGCTCGAGCGCACCGGCGCCAGCAGGCTCTCGGCGCCCGCTTTGCTTCGCGTGAAGCGAAGCGGGCGGCGCCGGCCCGCGCCCTGTTGTCAGACGGTCCCGCTCATGGAAAGCTGCGATGAGGCTCGAAATTTTGTGCTTGAGCCTTGCATGGTTGCGTACCGGCCAGATTGAACGCCCAAGCAAACCAAGCCGGCGCCGCCGTGCCGCCCGCAGGAAGAGGTCCGATGGACCTATCGCGCCAAGCAAGCGTAGCCGGACAATCGAACGACCGCGGCGACCGCGCAGGGAGCCGCACAGAGACTGCGCTGCCGGTCAAGCTTTACGTTTTGTTCTGGCTGGTAGGCGCCTATTTGCGGATTCCGGTGCTCGCGGTGCCGCCGCTGATTCCACTCATGCGGCGCGATCTCGCGCTCAGCGAGACGATCGTTTCGCTGCTGACGACCTTGCCCGTGCTGTTGTTCGCGCTGGCTGCGGTCCTCGGCTCCTATCTGATAGCCCGCCTTGGCGCGCGACGGACGCTGGTGTGGGGTCTTGTACTGCTGGGCGCGGGCGCGGCCCTGCGCGGCGCCTATCCCGCGGTCTGGTTCATCATAGCTGCCACCTTTGTCATGGGCGTGGGAATTGCCATTGCCCAGCCGGCGCTGCCTACGCTGGTTGGGTTATGGTGTCCGGAGCGGGTCGGGCAGGCGACCGCAGTCTATACCAACGGTCTCTTGGTCGGCGAGCTTCTGGGCGCGGCGCTGACCGCGCCGGTCATCGTGCCGCTGGCGGGCGCGAGCTGGCGGCTGGCCTTCGTCGCGTGGGCGCTGCCGGTGGCCCTGATTGCTTACGCAACAGGCGTGATGCGGGCCTCAGCGTCCCCGCCGCAGACCACGGTTAAAACCGCCGGGGCGACTTGGTGGCCCGACTGGAAGAGCGGGCGGACGTGGCTGGTGGGGCTGACGCTGACCGCATCGAGCAGTCCCTATTTCTGCGCCAATGCGTTTTTGCCGGACTACCTGCGCGCGACGGGCCATCCGGAGCTGCTAAGCCTGGCGCTTGGCCTGCTCAACGGCAGCCAGGCATTGGCTTCCTTCATCGTAATGAGCCTCGCCGGGCGGCTGATCGGCCGACGGCTGCCGTTTTTCCTTGCCGCGCTGGGAGCGTTTCTACCGCTGGTCGCGCTGGGCTTCCATCCCGGCGGCGGCGCGATTCTGGCGCTAAGCTCGCTGATTGGGTTCTGTACCAGTCTGGTCTTCATCCTGGGGCTGGCCTTGCCGCCGATCCTGTCGTCGCCCGAGCAGACGCATCTGCTTTCGGCCGCGATGTTCGCGATCAACTATCTATGCGCCTTCCTCACACCGTTGCTTGGCGGTCTGGCCTGGGACCTGACCGGTATTTCCGCCACCGCTTTTCTGCCCGCCTCTCTAATCGTTCTGGCAAGTCTTGTGGCTATACGCGCGGTGGACCTTCGTCCCTACCGGCAATACGAGAACAAGTCCGCGTAGGCGGCCGGGGTCCTTCGGCGCCAAGGCTTCAGTCGGCGGGGGCGGCCGAACCGCCGCGGCTCTCGGCCAGCCTGAGCCGGCGGTGGCAGAGATAGATGAGCGTCGGCTGGAGGGTTCGGGTGATTAAGACGATGGCCAGCGCGCCGCCGATAACGACAATCGCCAGCGGACGCTGCGTCTGGGCGCCGATCCGCGTCGAGAGCGCGGCTGGCAAAAGCCCCAAGCCGTCAACCAGCGCCGTCATGGCGATGGCCCGAAAGCGCCGGTCGGAACCAAGAATGATCGCCTCGCTGAACGGATGGCCACGCTCCCAGAGCTGGTGAATGTAGAAGCTCAGCAGGATGCCGTCCATCACGGCGATGCCGAAGATCGAGATAAAGCCGACCGCCGCCGAGACACTAAACGGCGTCCCGGTAACGATAAGTCCCAGGATTCCCCCGGAACAGGCCACCGGAATCTGCGCCAGAACGATTAACGTGTCTACAACCGAGTAGGTCGCGGCATAGAGCACGCCGGCAATCAGCAAAAGCGAGAACGGCACGATATAGGCCAGGCGATGCAGCGCCTGCTTAAGCTCGCCGAACTCGCCCACCCACGCAAGGTGCGTACCGCGCGGCAGTTTCACCTCGCGGGCGATTCTGGCCTGAGCCTCGGCGACCGCGCTTTCCAGGTCGCGCCCCCGCACCGAAAAGGTAATCGGCACGTAGCGCTCGAAATTCTCCCGGTAAATGAAAGACGAACCCTCGCGCGTGCGGATCTCAGCCACTTGTCCAAGCGGCACCTCGCCGCCGGCGGGAAGCGGCACCCGGATTTGCCGAATCGCGTCGAGACTGTTTCGGTAAGCGCGCTCCCAGCGCACCACCAGGTCGAAGCGGCGGTCGCCCTGGAGTACCTGCGTCACCGCGCTGCCTCCGATCGCCGCCTGGATAACGTTGGCCACGTCTCCCACGTTCAGCCCATAGCGGTCGCACTGCCGGCGATCGGGCGTGATGAGAAGGTTGGGCTGGCCCAGGGAGCGGTAGACGACGATGTCGGTGATGCCTGGGACGCCGCTCATAACGCCGCGAATCTGGTTGGCGACGCTTTCGTCCTCGGCCAGATTGGCGCCGAAAATCTTGACCGCGTTGGCCCCGCCCTTGACGCCGGAGAGCGCCTCGTTGATGTTGTCCTCGATATACTGCGAGTAGGCGAAGCTGACCCCGGGAAAATCGTGGCGCAGTCGCCGGTCGATCTGCGCCACCAGGCGTGCCTTGTCCAGCCCGGGCGGCCATTGCGACCTGGGCTTGAGATCGAGCGAAAACTCGATGTTGAAAAACCCCGTCGTCTCGGTGCCGTCGTCCGGCCGGCCCAGTTGCGATACCACGGTCGTGACCTCGGGAAAAGACCGGAAAGCGCCGCGCATCCGCCGCACCAGGTCGGCGCCGTGATCGAGCGAAATCGTCGCCGGCATGACGGCGTGCGCCCAGATGTTGCCCTCCTCAAGCTTAGGCAGGAACTCGCCGCCCAGTCTTGCAAACTGCGATAAGACCCCGGCGATAAAGAGCGTGATCACCGCCAGCGTCACCCACGGCCAGCGCAGCACCGTCTTGAACAGCCGGTGGTAAGAGCCGCTCACCGCCCTCCACAGCGGATTGTGCGCCTCGCGCAGTCCGCGCCGAAAGGCAAACGAAGCCAGCGCCGGCGAAAGCGTGACCGCAAGCAACACCGCGGTTGCCAGCGCGTAGCCGTAAGTGTGCGACATCGGCGAAAAGATCGCGCCCTCCACCCCCCGCATCGTGAAAAGCGGCAAAAACGCAATCACGAAGATGAGCGTCGAAAACAGCATCGGACCACCCACCTCCTGCGCCGCCCGCAGCACCCGCAAGGCCATGGTCTCGCCCGCCAGCGTTTCCTCGGTGGTCAAATGCCGGTAGATGTTCTCCACCACGATCACGGTCGAGTCGATGATGATGCCGAAATCAACCGCGCCCAGCGAAATCAAATTGGCCGGCGTCCCGCTCCAGTACATCAGGCCGAACGCCCCGCAAAGCGCCAGTGGAATGTTCACCGCGGCGACCACCGCCGCGCGCAGGTTGCCCAGGAAAAAGATGAGCGTCAGGAAGACCAGGACGACACCCAGGCTCAGATTTTCCAAAACCGTGCGCAGCGTCACGTGAACGAGCTGCGTGCGATCGTAGTAGGGCACGATCCGGTAGCCGGGCGGCATCAGCCCCGAGCGGTTAAGCCAGGCGACCTTTTTCTCAACCCCGCGCAGCGTCCTGAGCGTGTCGCCGTACTTGCGCATCAACAGGATGCCCTCGACCACCTCGTCCCGGTCGTTCATCCCGACGATCCCCAGGCGCGGGGCGTAGCCCCGGCGCACCCGGGCCACGTTGCCCACCCTTACCGGCGTGGCCTTGTTGGCGCTCAGCAGGATATTGCGGATGTCGTCGAGAGTGCGGATGAAGCCGATGCCGCGCACGTCCCAGGCCTGCTCGCCGACGTTCAGGTAGTTGCCTCCGACGTTGGTGTTGGCGTTCTGGATCGCCGCGACCAGCGTGCTCAGCGGAATTTTGTAGTAACTCAACTTTTGCGGATCGACGACAACGTGGTATTGCTTGGTCAGGCCTCCGAAACCCGACACGTCGATCACGCCGGGCACGGTCTTGAGCTGTTTTTCGACCAGCCAGTCCTCGATCTCCTTCTCCCGTACCAGGTCATGGTCGGGGCTCTCGATGGTGTAGCGGTAAATCTCTCCGATCGGGTTTTCCGGCGAAATCCCGGCCGACACGCCCTGGGGCAGCGTAGTTAGCGCCAGCCGGTCGATCGTCTGCACCCGGTCCCAGTAGTAGTCGCTCTCCCAGGAGAAGTAGCAGCGGATGTCCGACAGCCCGAAGAGCGAGATCGACTCCATCCGCTCGAGGTTGCGCATCGCGGCCAGCCCGAACTCGAGCGGAACCGTAACCAGCTTCTCCGTCTCTTCGGCGCTCCATCCGCTGGGCAGCGCCAGCAGCTCGACCATCGGCTGCACCGGGTCGGGATAAGCCTCGATGTCGAGGTGCATAAAAGAGTAAAGACCCAGCAGCAAGAGCCCCACGGCCAGGCCGACGACGACCACCCGCTCCCTAAGGCCGAGCTCCATCAGCGCGGGAATCATGATGAGCCGAACCTGCCCCCCAGGCCTACGAGCTTTCGCCGTGCGCCAGATGCCAAAGCGCCAGCACCTGCAGCGATTCCCGGTTCACTACGCGCTGGCCGGGCTCAACTCCCGAAGCGATCCGGGCGTAGCCGTGCTCGTTCCACGAGCCGAGGCTGACCCGCCGGCGCACCACCCGGTCGGCCCCTTGCACGACAAAGACGTAGTAGGCGTTGGTGTCGAAGACGACGGCGCTTTGCGGCACGACCAGGGCGCGGCCGGGCGCGGTTATCAGCCGCACTCGGGCCAGCATCTGGGGCTTGAGCCGGCCCGCCGGATTGCGCAACTCGCAGCGGATGCGCGCCGTGTGCGTGTCGGGATCGATGTTGGGGCTGATGCGGGCCACCTGGCCGCGAAACACCTCGTTGGGAAACGCGGTCGTCACCGCTTCAAGCTCCTGGCCGACCCGCACCCGCGCCAGGTCCTCCTCGTAGACTGACGCCGTTATCCACACCCGGTCGAGCGACCCCAGCGAGTAAAGAACATCGCCCGGGTTGACCTGGGCGCCGCGCACCGCCTTGTTCTCGACCACCACGCCCCCGATCGGCGCCCGCATCCGGACCGTCGGAGCAGGCGCCCGCAGCGCGGCGATGTCCGCCGCGTCCATGCCCAAAAGCTCAAGCTTGCGGCGCGCCGCGCTGACCAGCGCCGGTGCCAGGTTGGTGCCCGGGTTGGTCTCCAAACGCGCGCTCATCCGATCGGTAACCAGCGCTTGCAGGTACTCCGCCTCGGCGGTCATGAAATCCGGGCTGTAGAGCGACAGGATGACCTGCCCGCGCCTTACACGGTCCCACTGGGTCACCCGCACCTCTTCGATTCGGCCTGCCACCCGCGATACGATGGTCGCCACGCGCCGCTGGTCGAAGCTCACCTCACCGTTGGTTTCCAGCACCCCGGCCAGCGGCTTCGCGGCTACCGTGGCCACGGTAAGACCGGGCATCTGGCTGACGTTAAGCTCCATCGCTTCGCTGCCGTCGGCCTGACGTACCAGGCGCGGGATGCGCTGCTCGGTCGCCACCGGGGCGGGCCCGGCCGCAGGCTCGTCGCACCCCGCCCCGGCCAGGACCGTCAGCAGCAGGCCTGCGGCCAGGACGCTCCGATACCGGCTACGGTGATGGCTCATTGCGCAAGCGGCTCGCCCACGGTCTGCTCCAGCGCCACGACGCCGGCCAGGAACTGGTTCGTCCCTTGGAGATAGGCCACCCGGGCGTCGTAGCTGCGCTTGAGCGCCTGGGTGAGCGTGGCGAAATCGATCTTTCCCGACTGGTAGGCAATCAAGGCGACCTCGAAGTCCTGGCGCGCCAGCGCGATCAGCGAATCCCGATAAAGCAGCGCCGTATCGTAAGCCAGCCGGGCGTTACGGTAGAGCGTGGTAACCGCCGCTTCGGTCTGGCTCCTGATGGAGCCTACGTCGTCGCGCGCCGCCTCGAGGTCGTAGCGCGCCCGGCGCACGTCTTCATCCTGCTTGATCCAGAAAAACAGCGGAACGTTGATTCCCACCAGCAGACTGTGGTCGCGAAGAAACGTCGGCGCCGGCGCCGCGCTGGGCAGGACGAAAGAGTCGAACTCGTAGCCGATTAGGTAATCCGGCGCATACTCGAGCCGGGCCAGCTCCAAGGCCGTCTCGGAATTGTGCTCGGCCAGCGCCATCTGAAGGATTTCCTGACGCCGAGCCGTCGCACGCGCCACCAGCCGATCAACCGGAACCTTAAGAGGCTTGAGTGCCAGCTCCCCACTTAGCTTAAGCGGCTCGTCCGGACGCCGGTAAAGGAGTTGGTTAAGCGCGGTCTTGTCGTTCTGCGCGTTGACCTCGAACTGGCGCTGAAGCTGCTCGGCCGCGGCCAGGTCGAATTCGGCGCTGATGAAATCGGTCTGGGTCACCTGCCCCGCAGCGTAGGCGACCTGCGTTACCTTTAGCACCCGCCTGAGCGCCTCGACGTTGTCGGCGTTGACCTTCACCAGTTCGCCGTCAAGCAGCGCCTGGTAGTAGGCGCTCTCGGTCTGCGCCCGGATGTCGCGCACCGCCGCCTGGTAGGCCAGCCGTGCAATGCGCGCGCTGCGGCGCGCCGTCTTTGCCTGCAGCAGAGCCTTGCCGGGAAACTGGAACTGCTCGCTCACGATGAACGAGTGCTCGGTCGCCCCGATAAAGGGGTTTTTCGGGCTGTCCACGTTGAAGTAGCTGAACACCGGATCGGCTGGCGCATAATTCTGCTTAATCGAATGCAGCGCCGAGTACCACCGGTTGCGCGCCGCCCTGATAACCGGATTGACCTCGGTCGATACCTCGATCAGTTGCGCGAGCGTCCATACCCGGCTCGGGTCAAGCCGCGATTGCGCCCGCACCGCCGGCGTCAACCCGCTCAGTGCCAGCAACCCCAGCAGTATCGCCAAACCCAGCCTTCTTGCCCTGCGCCGCCCCGAAAAGGCGGCGCACGCCGCTCGTTCGTAGCCGATCATTGGCCTCGTCCTACGTTGCCCCCGGCGATAGCTGGCCTGAGAATGATTCTCATCTTCATAACCCCCGCTGTCAAGCGCTCCGCGCGGCTGTCGGTGCGCGCCCCCTGCCTTGCGACCGCTCATTGAGAATCACCTGCCCTGGCGCGCCAACTGGCGGTACTCGCGCCATCCCACAGCCCACCAGACTACGATAAGGCCGCTCAGCGCCAAGCCCACCGGAGCCGAGCTTGCGCTCTCCAACTCGTTCCAGAACGGGCCGCTCAGGTGGAGCGCCGCGCCGCAGATATGGAGCCATTGAACGCCCGCTATAAGAATCGCCGCCGAGGCCGAAAGCCCGGTGATCGTCACGTTGAAGAGCAGCTTGCGGGCGCCGTCAACGAAGGCCCAGTCGTAAAGCCGCGCCATCAGGATCCCGTCCAGCGTATCGACCAGGCTCATCCCGGCGGTGAACAGCAGCGGGTAGACCATTATGCTCCACAACGGCAAGGCGCCTTTGGCCGCGGCCCCGGCCGAAAGCGCCAAAATGGCGATCTCGGTTGCGGTGTCAAAGCCGAGCCCGAACAGCACCCCAATCGGGTACATCTTCCAGGCCGCGTCAACCTGGCGATAAAGCAGGCTGAACAAGCGCGCGCCGATCCCGCGCTGTTCCAACAGCCGGTCGACGCCGCCTTCCCAGTCAGCGTCTCCCGACGGCTTTTGCGCCGCGCTGGAAAACGCCCTCCACAACTGCCTGAACAACCCGAAGTTGAGCAGCCCGATCGCGGTCAGGAAAGCCGCCGAGCAGAGCGCCCCGGCCATGCTGTGCAAGCCCGTTCTGACCCAATGGCCCGCGCTGCCGCCCGAGCGTGCCGTAACAACCACGCCCAGCGACAGCAAGACAACAATCGTGGAATGCCCGAGAGCGAAGAAAAGACCCGTGCAACTGGCGCGCGCGCCATCCTGGCGCAGCTTGCGCGCCACGTTATCGATCGCCGCGACGTGGTCGGCGTCAAAGCCGTGGCGCAGGCCGAGGAAGTAGGCCAGCGCAGCGGTCCCCAAAACGGCGCCGCCATTGGCCATGCCCAAAAGCGCCAAGCCCAGCCCGGCAGCGGCGTTCAGCACCGCCAGTCCAAGTAGCGGCGCCGCCACGCTCCCGCCCAATGCAACTTCGGCGACCTCGCGGCCGCGCCCGCGCGGCGCCGTCGCCCCTGGGAAAAGCCTCGGTCCGTTCATCGCGCCGCTCGCCGGTATCGAGCGCACGGCGAGAGACGCTTGCTCCGGGGAAAGCGGCCGACCTGTTGCCGCCTTGTCGTCCGAGATTGGCGCACCCGCATCTCCCTTCCCTCGCGAAGAAGCAGATTTCGTGAGTCGCCTGGTCGGTCTCCTGGCTCGGGGCTCGTCCTCGGGTCCGCCTTCCCGGTTTCCCAGTGGCGCAATGGACCCTCGTCCTCCCTCACAGTTGCGGGGCAGCGCCGGACTTGCACCGGCTTCCCTGGCACCCAGGCGCGTTCTAAATCTGCGCTTGGACATTTTCGCTGTCAAGTCTTCGCGGGATGCGTCCTTTTTAGCCGCTTCACTGGCCGGCCTGCCGGCAGCGGCCGAAGATTGGTTCCACGACGAATTTAAAGGTTTGCGCTAGTCGGCGCGCCGGCCATACCGGCTGTTAAAGTAGAACGTCACGGTAAAAATGGCCACGATCGTCCGAGGGAAGTCCCATTGGTAAGCCGGCAGCGCAACGCCCGCACCCCACGTGGTCTGAAAAGTGTCGGTGTTAGGCCACGTAAGCTCGAGGGTGGGCACGAGCCACAGGTACGACCACGCCGGAGCGCTGGCACGGCCGAAAAAGAGATTGTAGCCGCTCTGCGATTGCCCCGCCACTTCAAGCAGGTAGCCGAAGCCCCAGCGCGAACTGATCACATGCTCAAAGGCAGCGGCGTAGTAGAGCAGGTTGCCGTCGACCATCCGCAGCGATTGGCCAAACGGCACAACGGTCAAGCCGTTGTTGAAGGTGTAGCCGCCATGCACCTGGGTCGGCAGCTCGACTATGTCGTCAACCTCGCCGTAGAGCTCAAACGGCTCGAAACGCTTATGCGCCAACAGCCCCAGCCCCTGGTTCCAGGTGCCGTTGCCGAACTGATCCGTGTTGTACGCGCTGGGGCTCAGGTTCTGATAATTGCCGGTCGGAACCCAGGTGATCGTCTTGAGCGAGAGCGCCGGCAAGGCGAGCAAGCGATGCGTGTCGGCGTCTGAGAGAAGCTGATACTTGAACTCGAAATGCTGGTTCCCGGCGCCGAAGCGCGAGGTTGAGCGGCCCGCCGGTGTTGTCGGCGGCGCAGCCGTGTTGAGAATGAAGTTGGGGTAGAAGTCGAACTCGAGGTTATGCCCCAGTCCAATTGCCCAGCGCTCCGGCATGGCCATCGTCCACGTGCCAAGCCCCAGCTCGTGGTTGCCGTAGAACCACGGCTCGAAGTACCAGGAACCGGGCGGTTCGACCTCGGCGGTACCCGTGTATTCCGGGCCGCTCGTGGCCGGGCCCCAGGCGCGCGACGGCCTCGGCAAAGCCAGCGCCGCGAGCGCGAGGGCCGCGGCCAGTATGGCCGTCTTCGCCAGGCGCCGCATTGTGCCTTCCCCGCCCAGCCCGCGCGCCCTTCCGATACCTCGCCCGCGCCATAGCTTTGCCCTTCGCGATCTCCAACGATGCCGCCGTCCAGCGCCGCTCTCGCAGCAGGCCTATGCGCAACTTGCGTGCCAAGCCATGCAATCGCTGCCGGCCGACCCGCTAGAGCAACTTCTTGGCGACTGGTTCGCGCCGGGTTTGCCACGGTCATTTGACTGGGCGGCTGCGCGCCCGATTTAGCCGCCTGCCGCTGCCCGAAGCGGGAAAGAGGCGGCGTCAAGCCGCCGCTTCGCTGGCCGGCAGCACGAACTCGATGCTGGTACCCAGGCCGTTGTCGCCCGGCTTGCAGACGATCGAGCCGCCGTGCGCCTCGACGATCTGGCGGCAGAGGTAGAGCCCGATGCCCGCGCCTCGGGTGCCGCTTTGGTCTTCGGCGCCGGCTTGCTCGACCCGGAAGAACTTTTCGAATACCCGATCGCGCAGGTGGGCCGGGACGCCAGGCCCGGTGTCCGTCACGGCAATATGCAAGGGTCCGCCGCCGCCGGGTGCCGCGTTTTGCCCGGATGCCACCTGGACCGTTACCGAGCCGCCCGCGGGTGTGTACTTGAGCGCGTTGTCGAGCAAGTTGCTGAAGACCATGGCCAGGCGCGCCGGGTCGCCCTCGACGCGAGCCGGGCGGTCGTCCGGCAAAACCTTAAGCGCCACGCGCGCATCCTCGTAGCGCTGGCGCAACGCTGCGACGCTCTGCTCGATCACCCCGCGCAGATCGACCAGCTCGCGGGCGAGTCGAAGCTGTCCGGCTTCGATCCGCGCCATGTCAAGCAGTTCGTCGATCGTGTTGGCCAGCTCCCGGCAGCCGAGAAGGGCTGTAGCCAGAACTTCCCGCTGGCGCTCGCTCAAGCCGCCGGCGTCCTCGCCAAGCATCAGGAGGTTCATCCGCAGCGTGGTGAGCGGGGTTTTCAACTCGTGCGAGGCGACGGCGACCAGCTCCATTCGCATTTCGTCGAGCCGCGCCAGTTCGGTCACGTCGTGCAGCACCACGACCGCGCCGGCCCTGCCTTTGCCGGGATCGCCAACCGGGTCCGCGGTCAGGATGAACTTCGCCCGACGCCCATCCAGCGACACCGAGAATGCGCCACCCAGGTCGATTTGCGCCCGGCTAGGACGAGCGCCCCGCAAGGCGGCTCGGATGAGTTCCTTGCCGGCTGCGCTAAACGGCAAGGCGGCCAGCGATCTTGCTGTCTCTGCACCGGTTGCCTTAAGGATTGCGCCGGCCAGCGGGTTGAGCGCCGCGATACGCTCCTGCGGGTCGATCACCAGAACCGCGTCCGGTAGGGCGGCTATCGTCGCCTCGAGCGCCTCCTTGGCACGCATCACTTCGCCCAGGTTGGAGCGGCGGAACTCGGCCAGCGCCTCGGCCATCCGGTTGACACCCAGGGCGAGTCGGCCCAGCTCGTCGCCCGAGCTGACGCGCACACGCCGTTCGAAATCACCCGCGCGCAGCGCCTCGACCGAAGCGTGCAGCTCCTGGACCGGCCGTAGCACCGAGCGCGCCAGCGCCAGGGCGACCAAGGCTGAAACCAGCAACGCTGCGACCGATATCGCACCGACCACCACGATGGCCTGGTGCGCCCGCCGGCCGACCAGCAGAGCGGTTTGCTCCATGGTGCGGAAATGCGCCTCGCGGATGCGGGCACAGTCGGCCACCGCCCGGCGAAGGGCTGGGTTCACCCGCTCGTAGTAGGCGCCAAGCGCGTTGCCCTCCCCGCTGGCGGCCAGCAGGGTGTCGGCGGCCCGACCGTACCGCGCGGCGTCGCGGCCCAACTCGACCCAGGCCCGCTGTTGCTCCGGGCGTGCCAACGCCGCGCGCAGGCGCCCATACGAGCGGGCGAAGCGCTCGCGCTGGTTCTCAAGCCTTCGCCGGCCTTCGACCTGTTGGCCGCCGACAGCCAGCAGCAGCGCGTCATCCTCGCGCTCGAGGGCATCCGAAAGGCTGGCCGTGAGGGTGATCGTCTGCTCGCTCAGGCGCAGCGTCCGGCCCGCCATTCGGCTCAAGTGGGCGAAGGTCCAGACGCTCCAGATGCCCGGCACGACCGCGGTCATGACGACCAGCACGCCGGCCAGGATAAAACGGGTTTGCAGATGGCGCGTCTTCATTGCGGCTGCAAGCTGCGGGCGGGGCGTCAGGGCGCGGGCACCTTAGGCCAGGCCGTAGCGCCTGCGTTTGCGCTGAAGCGTGGTTGGATCGATTCCGAGAATTTTCGCCGCGCTCTCCAGCGACGAGGCGCGTGCCAGCACCCGCGCGATATGCTCCCGCTCGATTAGCGAGATCGGCACCTCTTCGCCCAAAAGCGCGGCCGCCGTCCGCCCGGTGGTCGGGCCGGCGCCGCTTGATTCGGCGCGGTCTTGCACCGCCGCCGCTTCGGCCTGCGGCAGTCCGAGGTCCGCCGGCTCGAGCACCCTGGATGGCGACAAGATCACCGCCCGCTCCACGGCATTGCGCAGCTCGCGCAGATTGCCCGGCCACCAATGCGCAAGGATCGCCGCTTCGCAACGCGCCGAGAACGAAAGCTGCGCGCGTCCCTGCCGCCGCTCGAAAAACTGCAGGTAGTGGCGGGCCAGCCCCGGCACGTCTTCGCGGCGCTCGCGCAGCGGCGGCACCGTCAACGTGATGACGTTCAGCCGAAACAACAGGTCCTCGCGCAGCCGTCCGGCCGCCACCTCGGCCTCGAGCGCTTTGTTGGTTGCTGCGATCAGGCGGACATCGGCCTGGCGCTCCCGCGCCTCGCCCAGACGCTCGAAGCTGCGATCGTGCAGGAAGCGCAGCATCCGCGCCTGCGCGTCCCCGCTCAGATCGGCAATTTCGTCAAGGAAAAGCGTTCCGCCCTCGGCCGCCTCCACCTTGCCGACGCTGTCGGCCACGGCGCCGGTAAAAGCGCCTTTGCGGTGGCCAAAGAGCGTGCTGCTCATGAGATCGCTCGAGAGCATCGGACAGTGCACCGTGACGAAAGGCCGGTCGGCGCGCCGGCTGTGCGCGCGCATCCAGCGCGCCAGTACCGTCTTGCCGGTACCGCTTTCGCCGCGCAGCAGCACGGCCGAATCCGAGGCCGCGGCCCTGGCCGCCATCTCCAGAAAGGCGGCAAAGGTCGGGCTTTGCGTCTCGAACGTCAGCTCGTCCTGCGTCTGGTCGAGTTGGTCCTGTAGCTCGGAGAGCTGGCGCCGCAGCAGGTTGGCCGTCACCACCCGGCGCGCCGCGTGGCGAATCTGGTCGGGCGTGAACGGCTTGGGCAGGTAATCGACCGCGCCCAGCTTCATCGCTTCGACCGCCGTTTCGAAGGTCGCAAATGCGGTAATCACGATAAGCCCGATTCCCGGCTGGCGGCGCAGGATTTCGGGCAACACCGCAAGGCCCGACTCCCCCTGCAGCCAAAGGTCGAGAAACACCACGTCGAAACGGCTGCGCTCCAGCGCCTCGAGCGCCCCGGCCGAAGTCGCCACGCCCACGACCCGGGCGCTGTCCGCCTCCAGGCAAAGCCGCACCGATTGGCGAACGCCGGGGTCATCGTCAACGATCAACGCCGACCATCCCGTATCCACAGCCGGGGCCATACTTTGCGCACCAACTCGCCGCCGAGCGCCGCAGTTCAGCCGCCCGGCACTCCGATCTGCCTTAGCGCCTCGTAGACGACCACCGAAACCGCGTTGGCCAGGTTGAGACTCCTCACCCCCGGCTCCAGTATAGGGATCCGCCAGGTCTGGGAAGCGTAGGCCGCAAGCACCTCGCGGCCCAAGCCGGTGGTTTCGCTGCCGAACACCAGGAAATCACCCCGGCGGTAACGGACCGCCGTATAGTTCTTCTCCACGCGGGCTGAGAAAAACCTAAGCCCCGCCGCTTCGTGCGTCAGCAGAAACTCCCGCCAA
Organism: Deltaproteobacteria bacterium; assembly: GCA_021794015.1. Classification (GTDB taxonomy): domain Bacteria; phylum Desulfobacterota; class Binatia; order Binatales; family Binataceae; genus JAJYRQ01. The sequence continues at coordinate 38,875 of JAJYRQ010000020.1, forward strand.
TCGCGGTAGGTGCGCAGGTCAACCAGGGGCCAGTAATCAAGGCCCGCCCTCCTAAGGTAGCGGTCTTCGAGGGAAAATCCCAAGGGACCGACCAGGTGCAGCCGGCTAAGCGTGGCCGCAGCCAGCCGGGCCACCGAGCCGGTGTTCTGGGGAATTTCCGGCCGCACCAAAACCACGTTAAACAGCGGCACTCTCTTCACGGCGCGAGCTCTACTGGATCCCGGATATCATTAGTGACGATTCCGCTTACATTCATTAGCGGAACCCAGACGCCTCGTCATTGTCCTTTGTAGCACTCAATAAGGGCCCGACGCGTTCATCTGCGCGCTTTTGGCGCTGAAGCACTAGACTTCGATTTGACGCCCCAGCTCTACGAGATTGGACGCGGGAAGATTAAACAGATCGGACGCGCGCACCGAATTGCGCAGTAGGAAAGCGAACAGCCGCAGCCGCCACCACGAGAGCGCGCCTGCGGTCCTGCCATGAACTACCTCATCGTGCGCGGCGAAGTAAACAACCCTGTCGAGATTGACATGGCAGGTGAGTTCTTCTGCAGTGCGCAACTCGGCGGGCAGATCAGGCACCTCTATAAAGCCATAGCGCACGGTCACGCGCCAGAAGCCGTCGAAAACCCGGACCACCGTCAGACGATCGGGAGAGCGCACGCGGGGTGCGTCCCCAAACTTAACTGTGAGCGCAATTAAAGCCTGGTGTAAAGCACCTATCTGCGCAAGGTGCTCGACCATCAAGGGCGGCATCCCGTCCGTTATCCGGGTCAGAAACACGGCCGTACCGGGCACACGCGTGATCTTGTCTTCCTGAAGACGCTTGAGAAATTCCTCCGGAGGCACCGTCATCGTTGCCAACTTGTCGTGTACCGCGTCGATCCCGGAGCGCCAGGTTGTCATGATGACGAAGAGGATCAGACCCAGGGTAAGCGGAATCCAGCCACCCTCGGTGACCTTCAGCAGGTTGGCCGCGAAGAACGCCAAATCCACGACGAAGAAAACCCCGGTCGTTAAGAGCGCTAAGCGCGCCGACCAGCTCCACTGCACACGCATCACCGTATAGAGAAGACCGGTCGTCAGCACCATGGTGGTTGATACAGCCGTGCCATAAGCGGCGGCGAGCCGGACAGAACTGCCGAACCTGATAGTGAGGGCGACGGTAACAAGCATCATCGTCCAGTTCACGAAGGGCACGTAGATTTGCCCGTATTCATCGGCCGAGGTCTGGCGAATTCGCAGGCCTGGGAACCAGCCCAGCTGCATGGCCTGCCGCGTCAGCGAGAACGAGCCGGTAATGATCGCCTGACTGGCAATAACGGTTGCCACGCTCGCCAAAACCACGAGCGGAAAAATCGCCCATACCGGGGCCAGCCTGAAGAACGGATTGCCGTCCATGGCAGGATGCTCAAACAGGAGCGCCGTTTGGCCGGCATAATTGAGCACCAGTGCCGGCAGCACCACCCCATACCAGGTTGTACGAATCGGATTGCGGCCGATGTGTCCCATGTCGGCATAGAGTGCCTCGCCGCCGGTGATGGCGAGAAACACCCCGCCGAGAAGCGCAAACCCGCCCCACCCGCCGCCCGCCAGGAAGCCGATTGCATAGCGCGGGTCCGCCGCCGCGAGCACACCCGGATGAAGCGCGATGCCGCCGAGACCCAGCGCTGCGATGACGATAAACCAGACCAGCATCACGGGCCCGGAAATCCTGGCAATTTGCGCTGTCCCGCGCGGTTGAATGGCAAAGAGCCCGAGCAGAATGGCAACCGCCATGGGCACGATGTGCGGCTTGAACACGTTCGTGGCGACGTCCAGACCCTCGAGCGCACTTAGCACCGAGATGGCCGGCGTGATGATCCCATCGCCATAAATCAGTGCCGCGCCAAATAGGCCCATCGCGACCAGCAGACGCCCGCGGCCGGACCACTTTGCCCCGGTGAGCGACATGAGCGCCAGAATTCCGCCTTCGCCATGGTTGTCCGCCGGCATGACGAAAAGACAGTACTTCACCGAGATCGTGATGAGCAGCGACCACAAGATGAGCGACAGAATCCCGAGCGCCGCCTGGGGCGTCAATTTCACGCCGACTATCTGGACGACCGTCTGCAACGTGTAGAGAGGGCTCGTCCCAAGATCGCCGAAGACGATGCCGAGCGCGGTGAGCGCGGCAGCGGCCGTGGTTCCCTGAACGGCGCGCGAGGGGGCCCTGTTTTCTCCGCCGATGGCTAGCGGCATCGGTTTGTCTCTGAGGCTCCGAGACTATCGCACGTCGCGGTCACGGGACTGCCGCGCCCGCCTGAAGACGCAAAGTAGGCGTGAGGTCAAGAGTTCGCCGGATTAGACTTGGCAAGTGCCCATCACCCCGGACAAACGGGCGTTCAATAATGCAAGCTCACCGTCATGCCCAGGGTCTGTCCGTTGTACGAGAGGCCGGCGGCAGAGAAGATGGATTCTGGGACAGGAGGGCGGTTGGGCAAGGACGACGCCAGGACGAATCGCTGGCGCCAGCAGTACAGACAACGCTATATCTTGAGCCTGCATGCCTTCGAGCAACCTGCCTCGAATTTTTTCCTGGAAGCTTGCCGAACCTCGCTCGACCGGCAAAGTCCCGGAGATCAAGGGACCGCCGCCACATCCGCTGATTGTACTGTTTGGTTGGGTTGCCGTTAAACCCTGTGGCGGCAAACCCGTTAGTGATCGCGCGATGCTGCTCCTCCATCCTCCGCAAGATACCGATCGCTGCCAAGTCCCGCTGCTCCAAAGGTAGCGGTCTTCGAGGGAAAGTCCCACGGGACCGACCAGGCGCAGCCGGCTAAGCGCGGCCGCAGCCAGCCGGGCCGCTGCGCCGGTGTTCTGGGGAATTTGGGGCGTACCAAGCCTACCTTAAGCAGCGGCGCTCTTTGCCCGGCGCGGACCTTAGTGCCCGCTGCGCCGGCGCGCGCGAGCGGGATGCGGCCGGAGCGGATAGGTACGGCCGCCAAGCCGCAGGCAGAACCCGCCGCGGCCGTCCTCGTCGATAAATGGGATCAAGTGGTAGTAGGCGGAGCGCAGAAAACGCGCCTCGAAACGCCCGCCCTTGACGCGGCAATACAGCGCGTGGTCTGCACCCACCGCCAGCGTGGCCCCGTCCAGCGGCTCGCGCGTGCCGTCATTGAGCAGCAGCCAAAGCCGCTGGTGCGGCTCACCTTCCACCGTCTGCACAACGTAAGGCGCATCTTCGACCCTGACCTCGGCGCGCTCATCGCCCAGTTTCAGAAAGTAGCGTCCATCGGCAGCCCGCTGGAGGCTTCGGCTGAACAGCAGCGCAATGCGCGGGTTCAGGATCGGCTCGTCGTCGCTGTACCAGCGGCCGTCACGGCGAAACGAAAGGCTGCCCGACTCGACAGGGTAGAATCCGCCGCGCGCCATGGGCTACCCCTTGCGGCTATCCAGCACGATCGTCACCGGCCCCTCGTTGGTCAGCGCAACTTCCATCCGGGCGCCGAATTCGCCATGCTCGACCGGCGCGCCGCTTTCCCTGAATCGCTCGATGAGCCGCTGGTAGAGCGCCCTGGCCGTTTGCGCCGGCGCCGCCCCGGCAAACGACGGCCGGCGCCCCGTCGTGGTGTCCGCCAAGAGCGTGAACTGGGAGACCACCAGCAGGGCTCCTCCTGCCGCCTGCAGGGCAAGATTCATCCGCCCCTGCCCGTCGTCGAAAAGGCGCATGCCAATGATGCGGTCGGCAATAAAGGCCGTATCCCGCTCGCCATCATCCTGGGCAACGCCCACCAAAACGACCAGCCCGCGGCCAATCTCGCCGAGCCGGCGCCCGCCGGCACTTACCGACGCTCGGCTGACGCGCTGGATTACCGCTCTCACCGCAGCCTTAACCAGCGCGCCGGGTGCAACCAGCGCCGGGCGGGCGCGGCCACGCCCGCCAGTGGCCGCCCGGCCGGCCTGTGGCGCGGCCGTCTCGCCCACCCCTGCCGGCGCGCTTATAATGGTTGAAGGCTTGCCATGACGGAAGGTTTCTCATGATACCAGTCCTGCTCCAGATCGGACCGCTCAAGCTCTACAGCTACGGGCTCATGATGGCGCTCGGTTTCCTGGCGGCCGACTTGGTCATCGCAAGCGAATGCCGCCGCCGCGGCCTTAGCCGAGATTATGCCACTTCGATGGTGCTCTGGGCAGCGGGGGCGGGGCTCGCCGGTGCGCGTCTTTATGACGTAATCGATAACTGGCCGGCGTATGCGGCGGAGCCCTGGAGCATCCTGTTTTCCGCCTCCGGCTTCGTCTGGTACGGCGGCCTTATCGGCGGGCTGATGGGGGTCAGCCTGGCGGCGCGCCGGTACCGCGTCGGCCTTTGGACAACCGCCGACATGTGCGGTCCGGCACTGGCGCTGGGCCAGGCGATCGGACGGCTGGGATGTCAGCTTTCGGGCGACGGGGACTGGGGTCTTCCCTCGCGGCTTCCCTGGGCGATGTCCTATCCGAACGCGATCGTGGGCTGGAACGCGAGCACGGTTCTGAAGCTTGACGCTGGGGGCCAGTTGGTTTCCGGCTACTTCCCGGGGGTGCGGGTGCATCCGGCGCCGCTTTACGAATTTGCGCTGTACGTTGCTATTTTCGGGCTGCTTTGGCGGCTGCGCAGAAGTTCGGCGCCCGAGGGGCGGCTTTTTTGTCTTTACCTGGTGTTGGCGGGGGCTGCGCGTTTCCTGGTCGAATTTGTGCGGATTAACCCGCGGGTTTTCTACGGCCTGAGCGAAGCGCAGATCATCGCTGTTGTCATGATGGCGGCGGGAGGCGCGGGGCTATGGCTTCTGGCTAGGCGAGGTGCCGCAGCGCCGCTTGCGCCCGACCACGCGCTACATCCGGTTGGCGATGGCACCTAAGTTAAAGCCGCTCACCGCCTTGGCGCTGGTTCTGGCGGCTGCGGGCGCGTGGATGGTGCTGGTTTCGCAACCGCGCGGGCCGCGGCCCGCCTTGCTGGGGGGGCCCGCCGGAGCGGCCGCGGCGCCCAGTGACTTCGCGCCGGTGGCCGCCGGCGACTTGGCCGCGGCTTTTGCGCTGCGCGACCTTGAGGGAAAAACCGTATCGCTGGCGGCGCTTAGAGGCAAGGTGGTCTTTCTCAACCTGTGGGCGACTTGGTGCGCGCCCTGCCGCGAAGAGATGCCCTCCATGGAGGCACTCTATGAGCGGTTTAAACAAAACCCAAAGTTTGCCATGCTGGCAGTGAGCCAGGACGCGGGCGACCCGAAGAGCGTGACGGCAAAGGTGGCCGCGTACGTAAAGCGCCACGGCTACCGTTTCAAAGTCCTGCTCGATCCCGAAGGAGGGCTCGCCCAAGCCTATCACCTGACCGGGGTGCCGGAAACGTTTATCATCGACCAGAACGGCAGGATAATTGCTCACCATGTGGGCGCCTTTGACTGGACGCGGCCGGACTTCGAAAGCGTACTTGCGCAGTTGCTGCGCGAAGGAAAAACCTAGCACCTGCGGCTCGCAGGAGCGCCCCGGGGCTGCCAACAGCTTCGGGGCCAACGCGTTGCGTGGTGAAATGACAGCCTCATGAAACGTTTAATTTCGCAGCTTAAACCCAAGCGCACCTTAACCGCTCTCGCTCTGGCGCTGGCGATGAGCCTGCTCATGCTCAGCTACGTCGAGGTCCGCCGCGCCCAGGCGGTCTCCGACGGAAGCTACCGCGAGCTGGCCACCTTCGCCAACGTCTTGGCAATCGTCCAGAAGAACTACGTCGAACCGGTCACTACCAAGCGCCTGATCGAGGGGGCGATAACCGGCATGCTTTCCTCGCTCGACCCGCACAGCGCCTACCTCACGCCCGATCTCTACCGCGACCTCGAGGTGGAAACGCGCGGCAGCTTCGGCGGCCTGGGAATCGAGATCACGCTGCGCAACGACCAGCTCACCGTCGTCTCCCCCATCGAGGACACCCCTGCCTACCGCGCTGGCATCAAGCCCGCCGACGAAATCGTCAAGATAAACAACGATTTCACCCACGGCATGACGCTCACCCAGGCGGTCAAGCGAATGCGCGGCCCCAAGGGCAGCAAGATAACCCTCACCATCCGGCGCAAGAACGTGGCGCAACTGCTTACCTTCACGCTCACGCGCGACGTTATCAAGATAAAGTCAGTCAAGACCCAGAACCTGAAGGACGACCTTCTCTACTTGCGGATTACCACCTTCGAAGACGGCACCTCACACGACCTCGACCAGACGCTCGACAAATTCAAGCACGACCACCAGGGGCAGATAAAAGGACTCGTGCTGGATTTGCGCGACAATCCCGGAGGGCTGCTCAACCAGGCGGTCAAAACCGCCAATGAGTTCCTCGACGGCGGCCTGATCGTTTATACCGAAGGGCGGCGCCAGTCGCAGGAGCAGAAGTACTTCTCCGAGAAAAAGGTCCGTTTCGCCCCCTACCCGATGGTCGTCCTGGTCAACGGCGGCAGCGCCAGCGCCAGCGAAATTGTCGCCGGCGCGCTCCAGGACCAGCATCGGGCGCTGCTGGTCGGCACCCAGACCTTTGGCAAGGGATCGGTACAAACCATCCTACCTCTGGACGACCATTCCGCCTTACGTCTGACCACGGCCCGTTACTACACTCCAAGCGGCCGATCGATCCAGGCCGTTGGCATCGCGCCCGACATCGTGGTCGAGGAGCCCAAGCCGTCGCTGGCGAGCCTCGAACTGCGCGGAGCCACCGTCGAGACCAACGAGGAGATTCGGGAGCGCGACCTGCCGCACCATTTCGAAAACGGAGGCCAAAACCCGCCACCTCCGGCCGCAGGCCATGGCGCGCCCGGCAAGCCCGCACGCCCCGCAACAAGCCGGACCCCCTCTGAAAAGGCAGGCGCTGGCGCCGCCAAGGGCGCCGAGAAGCCCCCGAAGGACGTCCAACTGGAGAAGGCGGTCAGCATCCTCAAACACTGGGGCCAGTACAAGAGCCTGCTCGAAAAGGGCCAAGAGCGCTACGCGACCACCTCGGCCGGCTGAGCCCAGGCGACCCGGCAGGCGCGAGGGAAGCGCGCGCGGCAAACCGGGAAGACCGGGCGGCCCGCGCCGGCGAGCCTCCTGCCGTCGGACTGACGGCTGACGTTAGGCCGCAAGACGCTGATTCTGCTAACGTCGTGGACATGGCTCAGGAGCTGGGGTCTTCGCTGACAGTCGAGCCTCGCGCGCTCACCGTAACGCAACTCGTGCGCGCGGTGCGCGAAACGCTGGAAGGCCGGCTCGGCGAATGCTGGGTGGTAGGCGAAGTTTCCAACGTCCGGCTTGCCGCCTCGGGTCATCTTTACTTCACCCTCAAGGACCGGCAAAGCGCGATCAATGTTGTGATGTTTCGCGCGCAGCGCGAGCGACTGCGCTTCGATCTCAGCGACGGGCTGGAATTGCTGGCTCGCGGCCGGGTGAGTCTTTACGAAGCGCGCGGAGCGCTCCAATTTTACGCCGAAGAGCTGGTGCCGCGCGGAACGGGGGCGCTGCAACTCGCCTTCGAACAGCTCAAGCAGCGCCTGGCGCGCGAGGGGCTGTTTGACCCGGCCCGCAAGCGAGCCCTGCCGGCCTTGCCGCAGGTGGTGGGAATCGTCACCGCGCTTGCCGGCCGCGGCCTGGGCGACATGCTGCGCATTCTTTTCGCGCGCTACCCCAACCTGGCCGTAATCGTCCGGCCGGCCCGGGTGCAGGGCGCCGGCGCGGCGGCTGAAATCGCGGCGGCGCTCGATGACCTCAACCGCGACGGCCGCGCCGCGGTCATCATCGTGGGGCGCGGGGGCGGCTCCCTGGAAGACTTGTGGGCCTTCAACGAGGAGACGGTGGCGCGCGCGATTTACCGGTCGCGAATCCCGGTGGTGTCGGCGGTGGGCCACGAGTTCGACTACTCGATTGCCGATTTCGTCGCCGACGTGCGCGCCCCCACGCCAACGGCCGCGGCCCAGCTTGTGGTGCCCGAAAAGCGCCGGCTCAAGCAACAGCTCGGGGAGATGGGCGCGCGGCTGGCCGGCGCCGTTGTCGGCGCGCTCGGCAGCCGCCACCGCCGTATCGAGCAGACCGCGCTCAAGCTGCGCCGCCCGGACCACGCGGTGCGCCAGACGCGGCAGCGAGTCGATGAGGCGGCAGCCAGGCTCTTGCGGGCGCTGGGCAGCGCCTCGCGCGAGCGCCGGGCCGGTGTCGCCGGCCTCGCGCGCAGCCTGCGCCCGCCCAGGGCGCGGCTGCGCGAGTTGGGCGCGGCAGTTGCGCAGCTTGGCGCCCGGCTGGGTGCCGCGCCGGGCCGGCGGACTGAAATTCTGCGTCTGGCCGTCAGGCAGCACGGGCTCAGCCTTTGCCAAACCGCCCCCTACCGCGCGCTGGGACCCGGACGGCAGAGCGCCCTGGCGCTAAGCACGCGGCTTGGCGCGCTGCGGCGCAGCGTGTTTGCCCCCAGGCGTAAGGAGCTGGGCGAGTTGAGTGCGCGCCTCGACTCGCTCTCGCCGCTAAAGGTCCTCCAACGCGGCTACGCGGTGGTCACCCGCGCGGACGACGCAAGCCTGGTTACCAGCGCAGCCGCAGTCGCTGCGGGCGAGATGCTCGATGTTCGCCTCAAGCAAGGACTGCTTGGGGTAAGCGTGCAGACGCGCAAGCTTTAGGGGAACGTCATGGCCGCCGCTCGTAAGACCTTCGAAGAGGAACTCAAGGAGCTGGAAACCCTGGTCGCCCAACTCGACTCCGGCCAACTCTCGCTCGAAGACTCGCTCAAAGCCTTCGAGCGCGGCGTCAGCCTGATGCGTTCGCTCAACCAGCGTCTCGACGAGGCCGAACGCAAGGTTGAGGTCCTGATGCGCGACGCGCAAGGAGAGCTGCACACCACCACGCAGGCGACGCCGGGCGGCGAACCGGCCGAGCAAAAGGATGACGATGTTCCGTTTTAACGGGCGGCCGCGGCGCACCAGCCGCCCAGCGTAGAGGAACCGGCGCGCCGGGTTGCCCAAAGCACGGCGCGCACCTGCCCGCAAGGCGCGCTTTGATGCAGCGGCCAACTACACGGCTGGACGTTGAACTCGCCCGCCGCGGCCTGGCCGAAAGCCGCGAAGGCGCGCGCCGTCTGGTAATGGCCGGGCGGGTCCGCGTCGATTCGCGGCCGGCTGCTAAACCCGACCAGCGCGTCGGCCCGGCAAACGTCATCACCATAATCGAGGCGCCCTCGTTTGCCAGCCGCGCGGCCCACAAGCTTATCGCCGCGCTCGACGCATTCGGGATCGACGTCAGCAGACGCATGGCGCTCGACGTTGGGGCCTCAACCGGCGGTTTTACCGACGTGCTTCTAAAGCGGGGCGCCGGCCATGTCATCGCCGTGGACGTGGGCTACGGGCAGCTTGCTCTGCGCCTGAGAGACGATGCCAGAGTGACTGTGATGGACCGCACCAACGCGCGCTACCTGGAGCCGGATTTCCTGCCTTACCTGCCCGACTTGGCGACGATCGACGCCAGCTTCATCTCTTTGCGGATGCTGCTGCCGGCGGTGGCACGATGCGCGGCGGCGCACGCCAACATAATCGCGCTCATCAAGCCGCAGTTCGAAGTGGGACGCGAGAAGGTCGGGAAAGGGGGTGTGGTCAGAGATGAGCAGGCGCGCCAGGCAGCCGTGGCCGGCCTACTCGACTTTGCCCGGACGATCGGTCTTGCGCCTGCGGGGGTGATCGAGTCGCCAATTCGCGGGGCCAAAGGCAACGTTGAGTTTCTCCTCCTGCTGCGCCGCTGAGCCCTGGTGCCGGGGCGAGGGACGGCCGTTTCCCGCCCGGCCCCGGTTTCGAGATCGGAAGGCGGAAAGAGAGTTGTCCGGTTCCGGCCGGAGCAAGGCGTACGGCCCAGCGACCAAAGCCAAGCAATACACATCCCTGACGGCGAAGGTTCGGCGTACCCTGTCGAGAACAAGACTTCGCTGCCAGAGCATTCCCCGACTACACGCCGCAGCCGACCGGTTTCCTCGATCTTCGGCTCCTGGGGCGGGCGCCAGCGTTGACCGGGGCGGTCCTAGGGCGTCATTTGCATTGTCTTCTGCCGGGGCTTAGGCTGAACAACTGAGGGGATGATGAACCGGCGGCGTGCGAATTTGCCGTTTGGCCGCTCGGCGGGCGCCGTTCTGGTCCTGCTCGCGTTTGCCTGCTCGGCGGCCGTGGCGGTCGATGATCCGCCGGCGCCCGCGCCCGGCGGCTCCCAGAGCCAGGCGAGCGCGCCGGCCTCCGACAGCGGAGCTTTCTTTTCCTACACGGTACGGCCGGGCGACTCGCTAAGCGAAATCGCGGCAGCCTTTGGCCTGCGCGCGAAAGACCTGGGCGCAGCCAATCATCTGGACCCCGAAGCCGTGCTCAAGGCGGGAAGCACCGTTCGCGTACCCAATCCATTCGCCGCCCGGGTGAAGGAGCTCCTCGACCAACAGGCGCAGCTCGATCGGGCCACAAAGGATGCCGAGCGGCGCGCCGCGAAAGCCGAGGCAGACTATGCCGGTGCCATGACCCGGTTCAACGAGGTTATGGCCGTGAACCGCGAGCTGCGCCAAAGCGTCCACGCGCTGCCATGGTGGCGCGACAGCGCGCTCAGTGCCGCAGTCGCCGCGCTGCTGATGCTCGGGGTCACCACGCTCGCCGTCGCCGAATGGCTGAGGCTCAGACGCCAGCTTCGCCTCGTGGCGGCAATGAACGATTCACTGCGCCGCCTCGATCATAAATACAAGGTGCTGCTGGCCAAGGCCGAGTTGCGGCTTCAGGAACTTTACGGCAGGCGCCGGCGCGGAATGCCGGACCAGCAAGGCGGCGCCGAGACGCCGGAGGAAGCCGAGATGCGCCGCCTCGACGAAGAGCTCAAAGAGATTCTTGATCTCCATCTCCGACAACTCGCTTCCCCCTTCAGCTTTGGCCGGACCAGGCGCCAGCCGCCGGTCGGCGATCTGATCGCCAAGATCAGTTCCCCCGCACAAGCCGGCACCGGACGGCGCGACGGCTAAGCCACCGCTGCGCCCGTCGAGTAGCGGCAACCCAAGTTCGGGATCGCCCAGCGTCGCCGTGACTTCCGCCCGAGGGCCAGTTCGTACCCGTGCCTAACGCCTTGCCCAAGCGAGGGCAAATAGGGTGGAATAAGGGGGTGCGTGGCTCAGAGGCCTATAACGGCGGGCCGCGACCGCTTCGAGCGCAACGCAGGACCACGCGCCGCAATGGATGGCCCCGCCTCTGCCGGTAACGTTGCCGGACACCTGCCTGCGGCCGGTCGAAGCCCGTCCAGGAACCGCCAGAAAAGGAGGAGAGGCAAATGAAAAAAGCGCGACTTGGGCTTTTGCTCAGTATCGCGTTATGCTTCGGCGCGGCCGGCGTGGCCGCCGCCGAAGACACCACGGTCAAAGGCCAACTGCGCGACAGCTTCTGCTGGAACGTCGCAGGCGCCCAAGGACCAAGCCATCGGGCCTGCGCCATCGCCTGCGCAAAAAAGGGCATCCCGGTCACCCTGGTCGAGGACGGCACCAACAAGCCCTACGTGCTGCTTCCTCCCAAGGACAAGCAGGGACTGCCCGAGAGCGTCATTAGCCGGATGGAAGGCGAGGCTTCGATTACGGGAACCGTCTATACCAAAGGAGGCGTTTCCTACCTTAGGGTAAAGTCGGTGCAATAGGGGCTTGCGGAGCCGGTCCTTGCGCTGGCCTGATTATCTGCTGAGTTTCCCCGGCGTCGAGCACCTGCAGAACATCCATCCGCTGCTGGTGCATTTCCCGCTGGGACTCATCCCGGGCGCCTTGGTGCTCTACCTAATCGCCTGGCTGAGCGGGCGGAATCAGGCAGCCTGGACCGGGTGGTGGTTGCTGCTGCTGGGTGTGCTGGGCGCGGCGAGCGCCGTCGCCAGCGGCCTTTACGCCGCGCCCGGCGTGATGCTCGATCTTTCGGTGAAGCGCCACCTGCTGCTTCCTCACCGCAACTTGATGCTGGCGACGCTCGCGCTGGCTCTGGCGCTGCTGATATGGTCTTCGCTGAGACCGCCGATACCTCGGCGGGGCCGAGGCGTTTTCGTTATCGCGCTGGTGGTGCTGGTCTTTATCATGGGTAAGGGTGCCGACTACGGCGCGCGCATGGTCTACGACTACAACGGCGGCGGAAACGCCTGTAGTCAGCCGATCGAGTTCTCCCGGTAGGCGGTACGGAGGCGCAAACCCTGGCATGCTTGGAAGGCGTCCCAGATGGCCGGCCGCGCTGCCGCTGCTTTTCTGTCTGATAGGCGGCGCGGCGTCCGGATGCGCAGCGCGCAAGGCTCAGGCGCCAGAGCCTGGCGAAGCCGCGGCGGCGGGCCAGGACGCCGGCCGAACGCCGCCGCTGGTCTCAATCGGGGTGAAATACTCAGGCACCGAGGACTACCTCAAATCGATCCGCGTCGTCAAGTATACCAGCGCCACGCTGCTGCGTACCCGCCGGGTAAGCGCCACTGAGAGGGCCAGCGTGGTGCGGTTTCACGGGGGCGTGCCGGTGTGGACCGTGCGCGCCGAACTCGGCCTGCTGAGCCGGATGCCGGGGCTTAACTATCGCAAGAAGCTCAGCCCTTCCTCGCTGGTCTACGGCCAGTTGCCCGAGCATTTCGTTCAGGTCGTCCCGGAGAAAGGGCCGCCTGAACCGCTGAAGGCCGGCCGTTACTACGTTTTTGCGGTGAAACGGGCATCCGGCGCTGCCAACCTCGAGGCGGTCAAAATCGACCCGGACGGCGGCGTCGAGGGCTACACCGCGGACCCTCGCGCCGGCACCAGCTACGAACTCTGCTGCAACGTCCGACCCGAGTTTGTCAGCGACGGCGAGTCGCCCCTGCGCGCGGATCGGTGAGCGCCGGCCCGCTTCCTGCCGGCCCCCGCTTTACCGGCTGAGTTGCGGGGCGTACACCTTGACGCGCCGCGCTCTGCCGCCGCGCCGGGTCGTTCGTCACTCCTGTATCTTCAGGAACAAGTCCCCCGTCGCCTCAGGTCCGAGCCTGCGCACCGCCGTCACGTGGTCGCTAAAGCTTGCAACCGTGGCGAGGTCGGTCGAGCCGACGTCCACCATCACCGCGAAGACCCTGAATGCCATCAGTTGCTTGCGCCGGCTAAAGCCTTGCAGCCATCGGGAATCAACCTGCGCCTGCCCGTCGGTGATAATCACGATGTCGCCGTGCTTGAGCGAGCCTTCCTCGAGCAGGGCGGCTGCCGTATCGAGCGGGCGCATAAAGTCGGTGCCGCCGCCGGGAAAATACTCGGCCAGCTCGCAGATGGTCGCCAGTTCGACCTGGTAACGGCGTCGATGGTTTAGCTCGAAGACGCGCGGCTCGCTCTCGGGCGCGGCGAAAAGCAACGCAACCGAGCGGCGCCGTTCCCGGCGCGCAATGTCGAGCAGCGCCAGCGCCAGCGCCTTCGCCCAGAGTTCCTTGTCGCCCTGCATCGAGGAACTTACATCCACGCATACGACCATCGGCCCCTTTCCCTTGGGGTCGGCGCGCAGGCGGTACTGCATCAGGGTTGCCTCGAGCAGCCGGCGCTTGAAGTCGCGCGCCAGAAGGTCGTTTCTCAGCGCCAGGAACTCGCCCGGGATGAGGCGGCCCAGTTCGGCGCCCCGCTCGAGCTCGTAGAATTCGCTGGCGCCCGAGGCAAACCGTTCGCGCCTGAGCGCTCGCGCCTGGCTTCTCAGCCTTCCGACCAGCCGCGCCAGGTTGCCTATCCTGGGGCTCTTCAGCAGAAACCGACTAAGCTCGATCCGCTCGGCTGCCGAGGAGCGAGCGCCGCCGCCGAATTCCAGTCCGAAATCGCGCTCGTCCTGGGCGACCCGCTCCAGCTTAGCGGCAAGCTCCAGGCTTTTTTGCCCAAGCCGGGCAGGGGCTTGCCCGCCGCGCCGCCGGAAATAGTCCTCCAGCCGCTCCTGTTTCTGCCGAACGCGCCCGCGCGCCACCCTGAGCGCGTGCGAAGCTTCGTCCCGATGCCTTTGCAGGCGCGACGCCAGAGTTTGCCGGCTTTCGTCGGGGCCGGGGCGTTCGGCCGCGGTCTGGTCGAGCGCCCTGCTCTGCTCGAAGCGGCTTTCGAGCTCCTGCTCGGCATGCGCCAGCTCCCAGAGGTCGCGCATCTCGGCCAGGTTGAGCAGCTCTCGCCGTTCAACCGACGCCACAATTTCCTCGCCCAAGGCGAGGGCCGCCACAAACGCGCGCCCCTCCTCGAGCACGCACTGCTCGCGCAGCAAGGCAACCCCGCCAACCTGGATCAGGTGCCCGAGCAGCGCCCGGTTGAGCACGGCAGCCGGCCGGACCGATCCTCCGCTGAGCCAGACGACGTTATTCTTGAAAAGGGCCGCGAAGAGGTCCTGCAGCAGCGCCTCGAAATGAGGCAGAAAACGACGGCCTTTCTCCAGGAACTCGTCGAGACCCGCCACAACCGCCCGCAGCTCGCCGAAGACGCGCCGGTCATAACGGTCGGTCTCGATCCAGCAGGCGCTTTCGGCCGGCGGCGCCGGCAACTCCGCCCGCTTCAAAGATGTCGCCTTTCTGGTCACGCCGTTGGCCGCTTGCTCAATAGTACACCGGCCCGCAACCGGCAAACCAGCGCGCGGCCCGGCGCCAGCCGGCGCGCCAACTGCCGGCTGCGGCAAGCGCCGCCAACTGGCAAGGCCGCCCCGGATTCGCCATAATAGAGCTTGGGTGCGTGTTGCAACTTATCCGTTAACCGCAACGGTGGAGCAGCAGTTGTCGCAGGACGATCTCTCTGCGCGGCTGGGTAATGTCCTCCTGGCAGCGGTGGAGGAGTTTATCGCCTCGGCCGGCCCCGTGGGCTCGCAGCAACTGGCGGCCCACCGCCGCCTGCGCGTGGGGCCGGCGATGCTGCGCAGCCTGATGGCCGAGCTGGAGAGTTCGGGTTATCTCTGGCAGCCTCACGTTTCCTCCGGCCGAGTCCCCACCGAGAAAGCATTTCGCTTCTACGTGAACCGGGCGCTGGCGGCCAGCCGGATAAGCTTCGAGGACCGGGCACAGATCGAGTATCACTACTCGCAGTCGGCGTCCGACGCGGACGAAGCCATTCGCAAAACCTCGCGCTTTCTGGCGCTGCTGACCCGCCAGGCGGCCCTGGTGATGACACCGAGGGTGGCCCAGATGGCGCTGGCACGGGCCAAGTTCGCGTGGCTTAGACCGCGCCGGGTGATGGCGATCGTCGTCACCGACGCCGGCACCGTCCACAGCCAGCCGGTCAGCATCGATGAAACCGTCAGCCAGGAACAGCTCGACCGGATGGCCGCCTACTTGAACAAGCGGCTGCACGGCTTGCCGCTCGCCGAGGCGCGCCGCTGGATCGAGCAGCGACGCAATGAAAACTGGCGAGACGACGACCCGCCGGCGCGCGTCGGCCTGACCCTGCTCGGCGCGGCAATCGACGGCTTCGCCTCGGCCGGACTCTACGTGGAGGGCAGCGCGCGCCTGCTTGCGCAGCCCGAGTTCGACGACCGCGACTCTCTGAGAGGCGTCCTCGAAACGTTGGAGGACCGAACGACGCTGCTCGGGCTCCTGGAGAAAACCCTGGAAAGCGAAGGACCCACGGTGCTAATCGGCTCGGAACTGGCCAACCGTAGGCTGGCCACGCTCAGCTTGGTGGCCGCTCCTTACGCCAGCGGTGCAAGGCCCATCGGCAGCGTCGGGGTGATGGGGCCGGTGCGGATGCCCTACGAGCGGGTCATACCGCTGGTTGAGTACACCGCCCGGGCGCTCTCGCGCAGGCTGGGCTCCTGACAAGTCCCGGCGCTCCGAAGGCAGCCGACAGGGCGGCCCCTTCTTGCGCCGCCGGCTGCGCTGCGGCGGCCAACGACCCGGGCGATTCTTCCTACGTTCCCGGTTCTTGGAGGCGGCGGTCGGAATCGAACCGACGAATCGAGGTTTTGCAGACCTCTCCCTTAGCCACTTGGGTACGCCGCCCGAACTTCGCCTCGTTACGCGTTAGCAGGTTTGCCGCTCCATCGAGCCGCCGGCCACCGACCGGCACCGGCACGCCTTCTTTGGTCTTGCGCGCAGAGCGCTCTGGCCCTGCGCGCGCCCGCCCGCGCCTGCGGTTTTGGGGCGCCGCCAACGGCGCCAGCCGCAGCCCCTTGCCGGCCGCTACCGAGCATAGCACAGCGCCTCGCGCCGTGGCGATCCGGGAGCGGCTCGCTTGTCCGCCAAGCCCGGCGCGACACGGGTCGCCCCGCGCCGGCGCCCACGCCCTTTACTGGTGAATTGCCCCGGACCATGTAATGACTACAGAACGGAAACAATGGAGGAGCTCATGGATGACGATGTGAAGGTCGAACGCCGCGGCGCAGTACGGTGGCTGACTATCAACCGCGAAGAGCGCCGCAACGCGATCAACCAACAAGTGCTCGCGAGCCTGGCTCAGGGAATCCGCGACGCCCAGGCCGACCGGGAGGCGCGCGCGATCGTCCTCACCGGCGCCGGCGACAAGGTCTTTTCGGCAGGCGCCGACCTTAAGCCCGGCGCCGCAGGCGATCCCTTCCAGTTCGATCCTTCGCAACCCCAGCATCCGCTGATCGAGCTGTTCAAGGTGATGGAAGCCTGCAACCTGCCGATTATCGCCCGCGTCAACGGCCACGCGCTGGGAGGCGGCTTCGGCCTGGTGTGCGCCTGCGACCTGGCGGTGGCCGTCGAAGAGGCAAGGCTGGGAACGCCCGAGGTGCGCGTGGGCGTTTTCCCAGCGATGATCCTGCCCTACCTTTTGCGGGTGGTTCCCCGGCGCGTGCTGCTCGAGATGTGCATCACCGGCGAACCGATAACCGCCAAGCAGGGGGCGCTCCTGCATATTGTCAACGCCGCCGTGGCACCCGACCAACTCGACCTCAAGCTGAGCCAGTTGCTCGAGCGCATCGAGCTTGGCTCGCCCAGCGCGATCCGGCTCGGCAAGCACGGCTTCCACGCCGTCCAGGACATGACCATCGCGCAGGCGTTGGAATTCATGCAGATGCTGCTCCAGCAGATCGCCCGCACCGAGGACGCGCGTGAGGGGATGCGCGCCTTCAACGAGCGACGGCCTGCGCGCTGGAGCGGCCGCTAGGTATCGCCTTGGCCGGCTGGCGGCCCGGCCGGGCGACGCCGCCCACAACTCGGCAGGTCGCGCAGGCGCCAAGCCGCAATGCGAGAGGGCCGGCTAGGCCGCCGAGTCGGCTTCTCCGAGGCGCGCGCCGGCCTCCTGCCGCTCCACGACGGTGCGAAAAGCCGCCGCGGCACGTTCGAAGCCGTCGAACGCGACCAGGCCGCGACCGCGCGCCATCGCCTGCAGTCCGGCAACCAGGCGCGCCGCCTCATCGCCCGGCACATGGCCGCCCTGCACAACCACCGCCAGCGGCTTACGGGCGCGCTCGTTGAAGCGGGCAAGCTTGTCCAGCACCGGTACCATCTCCTGCTCGGTCGCTGCCGGGTCGATGGCTGCCAAACCCATTCCAGGCCGCACCTCCATCACCAGGGCGTCCAGCGCCGGGTCGCCGTCCAGAATGTCGAGCATCCGGTCGAGGTTGTTGCGCCCGGCCGGGTCCAGCACCGTCCAGGCGGCGTCCAGCGGGTTGCGGTAGCTGCCGCCGATAGTCGTGAAGAAGCGCGCCAACTCCGCGTGAGAGGAGGCGGACAACTCGGGCACCTCCAGCCCGTTGCGCGCAAAGGTGTCGCACAGCACCACCGACTGGCCGCCGGTCATGCCGAGCAGCCCGATGCGCCGTCCGGCAAGCGGACGCGCCCGCGTTAGCAGCTCCACCGCGTCAAGCAGCGCCTCCAGGCTTGTCACCTCAACCGCGCCGCTCTGACGCATCGCGGCGCGCCAGACCGCGCCGGAGGTGGCCAGCGAGGCGGTGTGCGAAAAGGTCGCCCGCGCGCCGGAGTCGGTTGCGCCCCCCTTCCAGACCAGCACCGGGATGCGGCGCGCAGCCCGCTTGAGGCTGGCGAAGAAACGCCGCCCGTCTCCCACGCCTTCGACATACAGGCCGATCACGCGGGTGGCCGGATCGTCAGCCATCACGTCGAGGTAGTCGGCCACCTCGAGCACCGTGGCGTTGCCGATCGAGGCCACCGTATTCGCCTTGATCCCGTGCCACGGCGCATGCATGCAGAAACCTATCGCATGCGTGCCGCTTTGCGAGATGAAGCTTACGTCGCCCGCAGCGCCCGGCTTAAGCCGCGGCCAGTTGAGCAGCCCCAGCGACGGATTGCACAGGCCCATGCAGTTGGGGCCGACCAGCGCAATTTCCGACCCAAGCGCGATCGCGCGCAGCTCGGCCTCCAGCCGCGCCCCCAGCTCCTCCCCGGTTTCGGAAAACCCGGCGGTGAAAAAAGCGATGCCAGCCACCCCTTTCGCCACGCACTCGCGCAGCACCTGCGGCGCCGCCTGACGCGGGACGGCAGCCAGCGCGTAATCGACCGGGCCGGGTATCTCGCCGATGCTGGCGAAGTTCTTGATCCCAAGAGCTTCGATCCCGGCCCTTTCCCGCGCATCCGGCTGAACCGAGTAGCGCGCTCCCGTGAAACGGTCGAGCGCGCGCAGCCACATGTACTGGCGCGTGCCGCGGTCGCCGATAACCGCCACGCCGGCCGGCCGAAGCGCGCGCGCCAGGTTTTCGAGCCGGCGCCCGCGCCGCTCGGCCGATGCGGCCCGCGCCGCGTCCCCCGCGTGCGCCGCCGCCTCCGGCGCCGCCTCCAGCAACGCGCGCGCGTCCAGCACCCGCAAGCCCTGCGGGTAGGCCGCCACCGGGTTCAAGTCCAGCTCCTTAAGTTCCGGATAGCGCAGCGCCAGCTCAGAAAGCTTCACCAAAAGCAGGGCCAGCGCCCGGCGATCCACCGGCTGTCGGCCGCGGGAGCCCTCCAAAAGCGCCGCTCCGCGCAACTCGCCCAGCATCGCGCGCGCCTCGGCCGCATCGACCGGCGCCAGGCGCACCGCGGTATCGCCGAGCACTTCCACCAGCACACCGCCCAGCCCAACCACCACCAGAGGGCCAAACTGCGCATCGCGCGTGATACCCGCCAGCAGCTCGACCCCCGGCGGCGCCATCGCCTGTACCGCGACGCCCTCGAAGCGGGCGCCCGAAAGCTTGCGCGCAAGGCTATCCCGGATGCGCTCGAAGGCCGCGCGCACCGCCCCGCCCGAGTTGAGGCCGAGCGCCACGCCGTCCACCTCGGTCTTGTGGCTCACCTCGGGCGAAATGACCTTGAGCGCAACCGGAAAGCCGACGCGTTCGGCCAGCCTCACGGCTTGCTCGGCACTTTCGGCCGCCTCTGCGAGCGCGGTGGGAATCCCGAGCGCTTCCAGTATCCGCTTCGTTTCGATTTCCGAGAGCACTTGGCGCCCCTGCGCCTTCGCGCCCTCGATCACCTGTGCGATCGAATTGTGCTCCTTCACACAAGCCCGTATAACAGACCGAGGCGTGTAAGTGAACTACCGGTCTGTTTCCTTTCGCGCCATTGATTTACCGGCCGATTTGATCGCAGAATTCAGGCCGAGATGAGGCCGCGCGCAGCACCCGAGTGCAGAGGCCGACGGGGGCGACGCCCTGGCGAGGGTCGGCAGCAGCTAAAGGAGGCGTGATTCGGTGGGCAACCCGGAATTGCTGGAAACTACGCAGACGAGCTTCAATTTACGATTCGGCTCCTACGAGGAAGCGCGCGCCTGGATCGGGCGCAAGTCAGGCGCGCAGCTCTGTGAAGATGGCATCAATTGGCCGGCGATCAAGTATTATTGCTCTCTGGTCCGAGACGGCAGCCCGGCGTATTGGGACCAGTCGTGGGCGCACGCCCATTGCGGCGGCCTGCTGGCGCCGCCTGGGATGCTCTTTGTCTGGTCGATGGCGCTTGGGTGGCGGCCGGGGCAGACCGAACCTCCGGCAACATTGCTTGCCACGCAGGTGCCGCTGCCGGGCGCGACGCTCATCAACGTTTCCACCGACAGCGAGTTTCTCCGGCCGGTCCGCGTCGGCGATCATTTGAGCTTCGAGGAGGAGGTCATCGACGTGACGCCTGAGAAGCGCACCAGCCTGGGCCGCGGGCACTTCGTTACCACCCGCTTTACGTACCGCAACCAGCACGGCGAGATCGTGGCCACGCACACCAACATACTATATCGCTTCGGCGCCGGCAGGGAGTGACTGTCATGAGCGAAAGCGCAGGATTGGCGGCCGAGTCAACGGTCACGCGGACCTGGGACCAGGTGAACGCAGGCGATGAATTGCCGGTCGTAACATTCAAGCTCACCCTGGCGCTATGCGTTCTGGACGCCGCGGCGACGCGCGATTTCTTCCCGGGCCATCACGACCGCGATTACGCGCGCGCGCAGAACGCGCGCGACGCCTACCTGAACACGATGTTCTTGCAGGGCTTCGTCGACCGCGTGGCGGGCGACTGGCTGGGACCGCTGGCATGGCTGGCGCGCCGGCGGCTCGAAATGGCCGCTCCGGTCTGTATCGGCGACACGATCCGAACCGAAGGCAAGGTCACGCGCAAGTACGAGGAGGCCGGGCGCGCCCTGGTCGAAATCGCGCTCAGCGTCAAGACGGAGCACGGGCTTGGCGCCCGCGCGCGGCTGACCTATGCGCTGCCGCGCCGAGCCGGCGAATCCGCGCTGCCGTAGCAGTGAGCACGGCTCTTTGCCGGCGCCGCCCGCACGCACGGTCGGGGCCGCCTTCTCTTATGTTTATGGCCTGCGCCTTCGCTATGCCGCGGGGAAGCTGCCGGTTTCTTCTTTCTCGCCTTCGCTGGGGCGCGGGCGCAGCCCATCTCCACACTGGACCTCAACCGGACCTCGTGACCAAACGTGAAAATGCCTTAGCCATCTCCTCGCAGGCTGGGTCCGACATCAGCAAAGTGCAAACACGTGCGCGCGGGGGAACCCTGGGCTTCGTGCACCGGAACCATGCGGGGTCTTTTCTCATCCCTTGATCAGGGAGTTCGCCGCCACTCACGAGCAAGTAGCGCGCATCCCCACGGTCTTTCTCCTGATGGTCGCGCTGACCTCGCCGCTCGCCGGCTGGATGTGCGACCGGGTGCGCATTCCCTGGCTGATGGCGGCGGGCGTGCTGCTATCGGGCGGCGCTTGCTGCTCGCCAGCCAGGCCCGCGGCCTGGGTGACCTGACTGCGCTGTATTGCCTGATCGGCGTGGGCGCGGCGGCGGGCACGATATTGCCGGCGATCGTGCTGGTAACGGAACGGTTTGCCGAACAGCGCGGGCTAGTAATCGGGATTGTCTTCAGCGGCCTCGCGCTGGGGCTGCTGTACAATCCTCGACTGTTTTCCTTTCTCGTCCTGCGCTACGGCTGGCGCTGGTCGATGGCGTTGGTGGGAGTCCAGGTGCTGGTCTTCGGCCTGAGCATCGACCTGGTGCTGTTGCGACCGCCGCCCGGCGCGCAGTTGCGCGCGGCAACCAGGGCGCGCACCAGCGAGCCAGGGCTGAAAATCGGCGCCGCTTTGCGCACCTCGGCGTTCTGGCTGTTGATCGTGCTGAACTTCCCGTTGCTCGCGGTGATGGGCGCGGTTTGCTTCCACGTCGTGCCATATCTGATGAGCCTGGGCTTTGGGCTGCAGCGCGCCGCCCCCCTGCTGCGGGTGCAAAACCTCTCGCTGCCCTTCGGGCTGATCATCACCGGACGGGCCGCCGACAGGTTCGATCCGAGGTCGGTGCTGATCGTCAACTGCCTGCTCTTGGGGGTGACGGTGACGGGCCTGATGGGGACCGCTGTATACCCGCCGATAAAGCTGGTGTACATGCTGTTCTACGCCTCCACCCTGGGCGCCACGGGCGGCGCGGTGCCGCTGATCATCATCAACACTCTGGGGATTCGCCGCCTGGGCGCCGGCGATCTCAACTCGCTGTGGGCCTATATCCGGGCCAACGTTTACCCCTGAGCCGCGAGATCGGGGGAGGAGTCGGGAAACCCTCAGGGCCCGGCGCAGGGGCTGACACTTTCCACCGGATTTGCGGCCACGCTCTGCCAGTCGAGGTAACTGAGATAGTAAAGGGATACGTCGCTGTAGCCGGCGTCGATCAGGGCGGTCGCGGCCAGCGACGATTTCGCTCCGTCCTGGCAATAGACGATGATTTGCTGATCCCGGTAGAGGCCGAAGTTGTCGAAGATGGCCAACAGCTCGAGTGGCGAATCGAGGAATGAAAATTGCGGCTCGCTGTTTTGAGGCGTGAGCAGGTTGGCGATCGGCAGATTGCGCGCCCCGGGGATATGTCCGCCGCGGGTGATTCCCGGCAGCAGCAGGCAGCCGTCGTATTCGGCCGGCGTGCGGACGTCGATCAGGGCGACGGCGGGATTGTTCAGCACCGCGGCCACGGCCTGCTGATCCGCCAGATGGATTGGGCGGTCCTGCACCTGCACGGTGAAGCTCGCCGCAGTCGGGGTTGCCGGCGGCGTAGTAGTGAGCAGTCCCTGCTGGATGAGCGGAAGCAGCGCGTTGTAACCGCCGTTAACGATAAAAGTTCGGCCGACGCCGAAATAGGCCAGCAGAAAACGCACCCGCGATGCGAACTTCATCTCGCCGTCGTCGTACAGAATTACTTCCTGCGCGCCCGAGATTCCCAGCGCGCCGAACAGACTTGCCCAGCCGCTGAAGGCGGTGAATGCTCCAGTGGTCTGGCCGAAGGCGGCCACCGCATCGACGTCCACGGCAACGGCGTTGTTGACGAAGCCAGGCGCGGAAATTTCCAGCTTGCTCTGCGCGGCCAACAGCACCACACCGGGTTGTTTGAGCGCCGCGGGCAGCTCGGCCGCCGGCATCACGTAGGCGGAAGACAGGGGGGAGGGATTGGATGAAGGTGCGGGGCCGCATCCAATTAAGAAAATCAGCCATGGCGCCAGCAACATCCAAGCCCCTGGAACGAAGCTGCGCCGGTATTCGTGCCTCATCGCTACAACTTGCTTGTCAAGCTTGAGCTGAATCAAGAGGAGCAGCATTGCGCGATCGCGCGGCTTGGCGCGAAACGGACAGGAATCATGGAGCGTGAGGTCTATCCCCGCGTGCGCGGGGAAACCTTTCGCTTTTTCTTTGCTCAGTCATGTTGGCTTGGTCTATCCCCGCGTGCGCGGGGGAACCTGTTTGTCTGACCAACAAAGCAGGGCAAGGATGGGTCTATCCCCGCGTGCGCGGGGGAACCAATGCAAAAAGCCAACGGGCCGTAGGGGATACCGGTCTATCCCCGCGTGCGCGGGGGAACCTTCCATACTAACTCCCCTTCTCGACCGGTTCAAGGTCTATCCCCGCGTGCGCGGGGGAACCCAGAAGGCATTGTTGGAAGCGTTCCCCGGTGCCGGTCTATCCCCGCGTGCGCGGGGGAACCCCGCCGGCTCCGCCGGCGAAACTCACAACTCCGGGTCTATCCCCGCGTGCGCGGGGGAACCCGCCGCGCCTGCGCCTGCGGTGCGACGACTTGCGGTCTATCCCCGCGTGCGCGGGGGAACCCGCGAGCGAGTGCAGATGAGTCTAGAGCAGCGGGGTCTATCCCCGCGTGCGCGGGGGAACCTTATGCGGTCATGTCTCAGGCGCGAGATGCTCGGGTCTATCCCCGCGTGCGCGGGGGAACCACCGCCGTAGGCGGGAGCAGGATGTTCCTCTTGGGTCTATCCCCGCGTGCGCGGGGGAACCCCGGACGAGGGGGATGAGAAAAGCTGGGTCGTGGGTCTATCCCCGCGTGCGCGGGGGAACCACTCAGGGGGGGAACGCCAACGATTCAGGATTGGGTCTATCCCCGCGTGCGCGGGGGAACCGGTGAATATGTGGCTTTCGAAACCGCGACGCCGGGTCTATCCCCGCGTGCGCGGGGGAACCTCTGTCATAGCGAAAGTAGTCAAGAATCTTGGGGGTCTATCCCCGCGTGCGCGGGGGAACCTTGATAAACAGCCCGATGCCGGCGCAGGGGGGCGGTCTATCCCCGCGTGCGCGGGGGAACCGGTGCCGAGCGCAGTCAGGCCGGTTGCCTGCGCGGTCTATCCCCGCGTGCGCGGGGGAACGCAGCGCAGGCGCAGGCGCGGAGAGACTAACACGGGTCTATCCCCGCGTGCGCGGGGGAACCAAGCCCTTCAACGTCCAGCCGGCTGATGGGACGGGTCTATCCCCGCGTGCGCGGGGGAACCACCGCAGTAGGCGGCAACAAGATGTTGCGCTTGGGTCTATCCCCGCGTGCGCGGGGGAACCCCAACGCCTGGGCAACGCCGCCGGGTCGGCGCGGGTCTATCCCCGCGTGCGCGGGGGAACCCGCCAGCTGGTGGCAAACCCCCTGCCGGCCTGGGGTCTATCCCCGCGTGCGCGGGGGAACCCCGAGTATCGCCAGGAAGCCGTCCTCGGGCACAGGTCTATCCCCGCGTGCGCGGGGGAACCGGTAATGCCTCTGCTTGACGCATTTAAGTCTCCGGTCTATCCCCGCGTGCGCGGGGGAACCCGCTGCAACCCGAGCAATCTCTTCCACGCAGTCGGTCTATCCCCGCGTGCGCGGGGGAACCATAGCCAAGCTGTTCTTTCTCGGAAGCCGACAAGGTCTATCCCCGCGTGCGCGGGGGAACCATAGCCAAGCTGTTCTTTCTCGGAAGCCGACAAGGTCTATCCCCGCGTGCGCGGGGGAACCCCTGATACCATTGGGCGAACCAAGCGGGACGCAGGTCTATCCCCGCGTGCGCGGGGGAACCTGGGATGGAAAGACGCTAGCGATGCTTCCATCAGGTCTATCCCCGCGTGCGCGGGGGAACCCCCCACAGCAGCAGGAGCGCCAGGAACTTCTTCGGTCTATCCCCGCGTGCGCGGGGGAACCATGTTGAATCGCCTTGTGAAGATGCGCCATGGAGGTCTATCCCCGCGTGCGCGGGGGAACCCATGATGCCATCTAGGCATAGTCCTTTCCTCCAGGTCTATCCCCGCGTGCGCGGGGGAACCTCTGCGAACGCAACGAAGATGTACTGAGCGTAGGGTCTATCCCCGCGTGCGCGGGGGAACCTCCAGCTCTTCATACTCATCGAGCACGAGCGGGGGTCTATCCCCGCGTGCGCGGGGGAACCACGTATGCGCTGCACCGGCTCCTCTTCGTGACAGGTCTATCCCCGCGTGCGCGGGGGAACCACGTATGCGCTGCACCGGCTCCTCTTCGTGACAGGTCTATCCCCGCGTGCGCGGGGGAACCCAACGCAGGCGCAGGCGCGGAGAGACTAAGACGGGTCTATCCCCGCGTGCGCGGGGGAACCCCAAGCTAGGACAATAGGCGCGCCTGAGCATCAGGTCTATCCCCGCGTGCGCGGGGGAACCGCTGCTAAGAGCTAGCAACGGCCTTCAGCAAACGGTCTATCCCCGCGTGCGCGGGGGAACCCCTGCGTCCCATGCCGCCTGGGCTGCCCCCGGGGGTCTATCCCCGCGTGCGCGGGGGAACCTGGTCCCTGTTGACGCCACTGTTTGACCAAGCGGGTCTATCCCCGCGTGCGCGGGGGAACCCTCAAGCGCCTCTGCGATCCGCCGCAGCTGCACGGTCTATCCCCGCGTGCGCGGGGGAACCCCAGCGCGGTCGCCCAGCTCGCACCGTCAGTGCGGTCTATCCCCGCGTGCGCGGGGGAACCTTCCGGCGCCCGTGGCGCGCGTTTCGCCCGCAAGGTCTATCCCCGCGTGCGCGGGGGAACCAGAGCGGCGCGGGACAGCCAGGCCGGCACTGGGGGTCTATCCCCGCGTGCGCGGGGGAACCAGGGTACTTCGCCTCGAATAGTGCCAACACGTGGGTCTATCCCCGCGTGCGCGGGGGAACCTCTTCTTCACCAGACCCGGATAGGCAGACATACGGTCTATCCCCGCGTGCGCGGGGGAACCCCACGCCTCAATAGGAAACCGACCGGATAGTAGGGTCTATCCCCGCGTGCGCGGGGGAACCGCGAGGCGTACGCGCGGCGCATCTTCAGGTATCGGTCTATCCCCGCGTGCGCGGGGGAACCGCTTTGACCGCCTGCTCGTGCACGGCCGCGACCGGTCTATCCCCGCGTGCGCGGGGGAACCATGGAAGGTCTGGCTCACGAGATACCCGAACAGGGTCTATCCCCGCGTGCGCGGGGGAACCGGGTTGTCGCGGTAGTCGACGAGGCGCGGCGGGGGTCTATCCCCGCGTGCGCGGGGGAACCATGGAAGGTCTGGCTCACGAGATACCCGAACAGGGTCTATCCCCGCGTGCGCGGGGGAACCCACGAAGCTCAGTTGCCCGCGTTGAGGGAGGCGGGTCTATCCCCGCGTGCGCGGGGGAACCCGCCACCGTGTGTGTGCAGGTTGTGATGCAACCGGTCTATCCCCGCGTGCGCGGGGGAACCCGGATGATT
>JAJYRQ010000021.1 GCA_021794015.1 Deltaproteobacteria bacterium
ATCTCCCTTGGGGGGAGAGGGGAGGGTGAGGGGGGACGCTGGCGCCACCTCGAGCCTCTGAGTGCGTCCCCGCTCTTCCTTCGACTGCGCTTGGGCGGCGCGTCCCCCCTCTCCCTTCGGCTCCGCTTGGGCGGTACGTCCCCCCTCTCCTTGATCCTCTCCCCCGGCGGGGGAGGGGAATGGGAGGGGGTGCGCGCCCCGCTTTTGTCATTCCCGCGTGGTGCGCCTTCTTGTTTTCCTCTCCCCCGGCGGGGGAGAGGAATGGGAGGGGGTGCGCGCCCCACCTCTGTCATTCCCGGGCGCAGAGGGTGCTTCGGCGGTCCTCGGAACCCGCCCTGAGCGAAGGCGAAGGGACGCCGAGGACGGCGGCTGCGGCGCGAGGCCTGCCCCAAGCCCTGCCGAGGAGAATCCCGGGTTCGGCTGACGCAGCGCGGGCGAAACGTTACGATTCTCGGCGTGGCGGCTACAGCGGAGAATCACGCGCCAAACGAGCCGGGTCAGGACGACTCTGTCACTGCAGTATGCAATTACCAATAGTTCGGCGAACGAGCGCCGGCATCGAGGCCGGATCGCCGCTCAGGGCGCGCTGAAGGAGAAGCTCTCGACGGTGTTGCGGTCCCATCCATCCCACAGGAAGGCGTCTTGCTTGCGGTCGGCGATCGCGCGGAACGCGTAGCGGACCTGCTCCTCGTAGAACTCGCAGAAGCCGCCCACCCGGGCGACGCTGCCGCGCAACGCGTAAGCTTCGGCCGGGCATGGCGCCCCGCAAAAGTGCCGGATGGCGCAGCGATGACATGGTTCGATATCCTCGACGCGCCGGCCGGTCACCAGGCGGCAGACGGGGCCGGCCAGGATGCGGTCGATTCCCTGTTCGAAGATATTGCCGGCGCGAAATGTCGGCAGACCGATGAATTCGCTGCACGGGAATAGGTCGCCACCGGCGGTTACGGCGAAAAAGCAGCGCCCGGCACCGCAGGGCGAGATATCGCACATGAGCTGGCGCGCGGTCGGAGCAAGGATCGCGAGCAGCGTATTGGCGAAGTTTGCGATAACCAGCTTGCGCCCGGTCTGCGCGTACAAATCGTAAGCGCGGTCGAGGGCGGCCAGGAAGCAGGCGGAGGCCTCTTGGTCGGCGGGCCTGAGGGCGCGCGCCGAGGGCGTCGTGCAACGGACCACGTTGAGCATTGCCGCCGGAACGTGGTGCGCATGCAGGAAGGCGACCATCTGCGGCAAATAGCGGATGTTGTGGCGGGTGACCGTGGCGATTACGTTCCAGCCTGGGTAGTCTTTGAGACGCTTCATCGCCGCGACGACCCGGTCGTAGACACCGCTGCCTGCCCATGAGCGCCTTGTGCGGTCAGCCGCCGCCGCAACCGGCGCGTCGAGCGAAATTCCGACGCTGACCGCGTGCTCTTGCAGAAACCGGATTGCCGCCTCGTCCAGCAAGGTCCCGTTGGTTTGAATCCCGAAGCGGAAAACTCCGGAGAAGGTGCGGATCGCCTCGAATACCGCCTTGCGGTTGAGCAGCGGCTCGGCACCATGAAAGACGACCTGGGGCAGGCCGTCCTGCGCCGGGGCCGCTTCGAAGTAGCGCCGCAGCCGTTCCAGGGCGTCCAGCATCCTGGCGCGCGGCATCTGTTGGCCGTGGCGGCGGGTGGACGCCGGCAGATAGCAGTAGGTGCAGTTGAGGTTGCAGCGGTCGGTGGGGTTGAAGTATACCGTCCACGGGCTAGTCCCGAACCGCAGCGCCTCCATTTCAGCGGCAAACTGCACCGCCTGGCGACGGTAGCGACCCAGCAGCCTGCCCCCGGCGAGCGCGTCCGCCAATTTTTCTTTGCGCACCAGCGCCCAAAAGGCTGTGTCGGCGGCGACCAGCGCCACATAGCGCGGGTGCCCGATCTCGAGAACCTGAAAGGCGGGGCCCGCGCCGCTGTTGACGTGGCGGCCGCGTGAAGGCACTTCTATGGCGGCGCGGTCGGTCGGGCGCTGGTTTTTCGGCGGCACGCCAGCTCTGGTCGGCTCGACGCGGTGAGGCCTTTGCGAGCGGCCTGCGCCGTCCCGGTTGATGCCGCTGCGGGCTAACTCTCGGCGGCCTGGCGGGTTGGCGTCGGCAAAGCTGAACGGACGGCCGCAGGCCTTGGCGCGCTACTGAGAAGTAAGTAGTGGGTCAAGCCCGAGCCGCTCGGCGCGCAACGCTTGCGTAAGGCGAATATGTCCCTGCCGTTTCGCCGACCGTCTATCTTGCTCCGCTTCATGTGCGCCTCCTGCCGCCCAGACTGTGTGACGTGAGCGTAGTCCGGCACCCTGCCGTGGTCAAGTGTTCGCGCTGGTTCGGCAGATAGCTATGATGGCGAGGTCGGGTCCTTGCCGTAGCTGATGAATTCGAGCAGGTTGCCGTCGGGGTCGCGGCAATAGACGCTTACGCCCTTGCCGCGCGCGCCCAGGCGCGGTACGGGCCCCCGTTCGAGCGCAACGCCGTGACTCGCAAGATGTGCAACGGCCGACTGGATTGGACCCGGCCAGACAAAGCAGACATCGGCGCTGCCGACCGTTGGCTTCGCTGCACGCGGCAGAATCGCACCGCCCGGCGGATGCAGGTTGAATTTCTGACGGCCGAAGCTTAAGCCGACGGGCCGGGCGCCGCCGGCGCGCCAGTCTTCCAAGCCAATCGGCTCTGCTCCCAGGACCTCCCGGTAGAATTGGACGGAGCGTTCCACGTCGCCAACCGGCATCGCTATGTGATCCAGTTCGATTTCCATCGCGGCCACCTCCCGCCCTGAATTGCCGGGCTAGAGTTGGGATACGGCCTCGCAAAATCGCTCGAAAGAAGGGCAGCGCTCGCGGATCAGTCTGACGTCGGCGGCGTCGGCGAGCCGCGCCGCCTGCTGGGACGTGTAAGATATCTTGGCCTTCGACAGAAGCCTCGTCAGTTCCTGCTTGGGATGACGGATTTTCTCCGGCTGGTTGAACTCTGGGAGCTTGACTCTTGAACCGACGACGCTTGCTACCGCGTCTCTATCCGCCAGAAGCCAAGCTTCCATCATCTGAACAGCCACGACCACCGTCACTGGGCGCCGGCCGGACGCAGGCCCCTCGCTGTTGAGGCGCTGCTCTATTTTATCCCGCACTTCGTGGGGATTTTCCTGTTCGGCATCTTCGACAATGACGATTGCATCCGCCTTGGCAACCCGCTTCAGCTCGTGGACGATTCTGACAACTTTTCCCAGCCTGTTCGACACCGAGCCTCCGCACTGCCGGAAAACGGGCTTAACGTCCTCGCGGCACTTCCTGGCAAGGACCCGTAGGACTGCGCCGTCGAAAACCCCGGCGGCGACGATGCCCAGGGTTGGCATCAGTTGCGGCTGAGGGCGCCAGAGTACCAGAGTTCGCCGAGGCCCGACTCCTTGCGCTCAAGCAGCTTGCGCAGTTGCTTGTCGGAGGCTGGCCGCGTAAATCTGGTCGCGCCGCCGACCTTCTCGACCACCACTAGGTCCTTGACATCGAGCTTGTCCACGAGCAGGGGCGAGTGCGTCGTGGCAATGATCTGCGCAGCGCGAGGCCCCAGCTCGCGTTGGCGCTGGTTGAGAATCTCGACCAGGGTTTCGAGCAGGTGCGGATGCAGGTGAGTTTCTGGCTCCTCGATGCAGTAGAGCGGCGCGCCCAGCTTATCGGGAGCGAGGATCAGGGAGAGCAGGGCCAGGAATGCGAGCTCGCCGTCTGACATGCGCGCAAGCGAGACGGGCCGTTTCAGATACCTTTCGGTCGAGCCAAGAGAGACCATCCCCGCCTGCGCCGGCTGTATCAGTAATTCTGCCAGGTTCGGGAATACGTCCAGCGCAACCTGTCGGATTCTCTGGAACTCATTTGGATGCCCCTGCAGGGTGAATAGCCAGCTCGACAGATTGACCCCGAGATCTACCAAGAACGGCTGCGGAGCGGAGGGATTTGCCGTCTTCATCAGACTTGGCGTCAGCTTGTAGAAACGCCAGGAGGAGACGAAGTCCCTGAAGGCGTTCAGATCTGAGCCTGGTATACTTAGCGCCTCGAGGCCAAGGCGGTCGGGTTGCCGCATTGGGTATGTCTGAGCCTTGTCGGAGGCATTAGCCCGGTACTCGACTTGCCCGCCCTGCGTCTCCAGCAGCGTAATTGGCTGCCCGCGGGCTTCGACCATCGTGAGTCTCTCGCGGACCACCTGGATGGCGCCGTGGCGCTCAATTTCCTCTATCGCTATGTCATATTCAAAGGTCTTTGCGGGAGCGCGCGGGGCCGTTCTAACCTCCGTCGTTATGCCTATCTCCAGCGTCTGAACAATCTGCTCCGTGCCCTTCCACACGACTTCGGCAAATCCGCCGAGGTAACCGATCGCTCGCCGAAGAGCCGAAGACAAGCCGCTTGGCTCAGGGGCCGGTGGGGCTCCGCCGGGTACTGAGCCTGGCGGCGCAGCGGCCACCGCCGGGTTCACGGCCAACGTGAGGAAGAGCAGGCAGTCCAGGAAGTTGCTTTTGCCCGACATGTTGGGGCCGACCAGCACCGTTCGCAGGCCGAGCTTTTCGTCCAACTCCTTGAAGCTCAAGAAGTTGCGAATCCTGATCCGTTTGATCATGCTTGCGTCCTCGATGGGCTTACAATTCGGTATCCACGCGCGGCAGACCCGCGGCCAGTTCACGACTGCCCGCTATTCAACCATCTTACCGGAAACGCTGCAAAGACGGCTTAGGGCTGAAGGCACGGTGCGGTCGTCCGTCCTTTCGGAATTGCACCTTGGATCGCGACGCGCCGCTGCGCGCGCCGCTGGGACCGCGCCGGCCGGTTAGGCAGGGTTCTTTAACAAGGGGTCGAGGGCGGCCGCGGCCGCTGGCTGCGCCGGCGTGCCGTCCAGCATTGCGTCAGGCACCTGGGTGAGCGCCCCGGCCGCGTCTTTGAAACGAGCGTGGTCGACGGTCCGAGAAAGCGTCTCAGCCGCCGTCGGGCCACGCCGCTTGCCGAGAAAGGGCTTGACGATGAGGTAGGCCACATCCCGCAGCGGCATATAGCGGGTGAACCGGCGCACAAGCGCCAGCGTGTGCAGCGGATGGCGCAGCAGGCGGCGGAGAAACAAACGGCGCAGGCCCGCGCTGCGCTCGCGGTTGATCACTTCGCCCGCAAGACAGGTCGGGTCGATCTCGGAGCACTTGAAATACTTGAACCAGTCCCGGCGGTCGTCGACCAGCCCCCGCGCCAGGTACTCCTGCCAAAGCGGCGTGCCGCGGTAGACGCACAGACGATTGAAGTTGAAGCTGTCGATGCGCAGCCGGGCGGCGAAGTCAAAGGTCGCTCTCAGGTCGGCCACCGTCTCGCCGGGGCTGCCGACGACGAAAAACCCGTGGACGATTTCGATGCCGGCCTGCTTGGCGTTGGTCACCGCGGTTTCGATCTGCTCGAGGGTCTGGTCTTTCTTGAGCCGGTCGAGCACCCGCTGGCTGCCGCTTTCGATTCCGAACATGAGGGTGCGGCAGTGGGCCTTGGCCATCGGCGCGAACAGATGCTGGGCGACCGAATCGACCCTGCCTTCGCAGCCCCAGTGGATTTGCAGGCCGTTGGCGGCGATTCCCCGGCAGATCGCCTCGATTCGCTTCGGCTGCAGAAGAAAGTGGTCGTCAACGAAGTATACCGCGCCGTAGCCGTGGTCGCGCAGATGGTTGAATTCGGCGACGACGTGCTGCGGGCTGCGCGAGCGCCATTTGCCCTGGTTGAAGGCCGGTATGTCGCAGAAGACGCACGGCCACGGACATCCGCGCGAGGTCTGCATCGTCGTGAACCGCTCCAGGGAGAGGATCGCGGGAACGTCCAGCGGCATCGATTCGACGAAGTCGAGCGCCAGCCCCTCGCGGTCGGGGAACGGCCACTGGTCGAGGTCGCGCTCGACCGGACGATTGGCGTTGTTAACGACCACCCCGTCTCGCTCCCAGCTAAGGCCGGCCACCGTGTCGGGATCGGCGAGCCGCTCGACCAGGTCGAGGATGAGCTGTTCGCCGTCGCCCCGGCAGACAAAATCCACCTCCGGGCACTGCTGCTTCACCAAGGGGGCATTGAGGCTTGCGAAGACCCCGCCAAAAGCCAGCTTAACCTGGCTATCGACGGCCCGGACGGCGCGGGCGAGGACCTTGGCGTAAGGGTAGCTCGTCGTGCTGAGAAAGCTTAGCCCTACCAGCCTTGGCCGCTGCCGGCGAATCTCTTCGAGGATGACCGAGTTGGGGGTCTCCGGGTTGGCCTGGTCGAACATGACGCATTCGTGGCCGGCGCCTTTTAGCACCGCCGAAAGCGCCATGATGCCAATGGGGGGGAAGCCTACGATGCGAATATTGCCGTTGTTGGCGCGGGCAGCCGCCGGCACGGCATAGAATTGCGGATCGCGAACATTGACCAAAAAAACCAGCATCACCGGGCGCCAAGGCGGACAATCTGCCGCCGGCTGCGGAGTTAAAGCCGCGTGCCAAAGGAGCTTGCGGATTCTTACGCGGCACCCGTGGCCCAGTCAATGCCCCCGGTTGCCATGGAGCATCGCTGCCAGCCAAGCCGCTGCCGGGGCGTGTAGCCCCCCTGGCGCCGCCCGCGCAGTCTGCCGGTTGGTCGGGCCGCCAATCAGAGGGTCGCGCGCAGCCGCGCTTCAGCTTACCGCATGGCGTATACGCGCTGGTTGGCCTCGCGCTTGACGCACTTGCTCAGCCACGTTTCGGCGGCCGGCACGCCGGACAGGTCGAGCTTTCCAAACAGCGCCCAACTCAGGACTGACGCCACGTTCAGATCGGCCACCGTGAAGTCGGAGCCCAAGAGATAGTCGCGCCCGGCCAGATGGTCGTTGAGCATCCTAAGCGGCGCCTTGAGCGTGTCGGCCGCTTGCTTGGCGGCCTGCTCGTCGCGGCGCTCCGCCGGGTAAATCACCCGATGCATCAGGAAGGTGAGCAGATGCGGCTCCAATTCTGTCATCGCCCAGAAGCTCCACATGTAGCATCGTCCATGGTCTTCGGGCAGCGACGGCCAGAACGGCGCCCGGCCATACTTTTCGGCGAGGTAAAGGTTGATCGCCATCGACTCCCAGAGCACGGTAGGGCCGTCTTCAAGGACCGGCACATGGCCGTTGGGATTGAGCGCCAAATGGCCGGAACTCTTGGCCTGCGAGCTGTCGGTGGGGACATGCTCGTAGGCGACGCCAAGCTCCTCGAGCGCCCAGAGAGTTCGGGCGGTGCGCGATCTTACAGTGCCGTGAATCTTAAGCATGGACGCGGCCTCCAGCAAATTCTGTGGACAGTGACGAGCGCCCGCTGCGCCCCGGGGCGCTTGCCTCCGTTCGGCTTAGGCGCTCCGATCGTCGCCAGGTTGGCCGCGCCGGCAGCCGGGGAGAATCTTCCTGGCGTCACCAGCCGGGCTTGACGCTCCCGGCGGGACTCAAGTGCGGGGTGCGCGCGGGCATCCGCTGCAGCGCAAACCCCTGGTCGTAGCCGGCGCGCGTGACCAGGACGAACTTCAGGTACCAACCGGCCAAGAGCGCCGCAAGGCAGGCAATGAGCAGCACCGGCGCCCGCGCCGCTTCCGGCGCGAGCAGCCAAGTCGCAAGCAGCAGCCAGGCAAGCAGATGGCCGGCAATGACGAAACTGCGCTGGAGCGCGTCCAGCGCGGCGATAGCGGCGCGGGGCGCGCCTGCCTCTCCCAGCGCGCGGCGATAGTTCCGCCACGTCCACAGCCGAAGCGCAAGCAGCACCGCCAGCCCGGCAGCTACGGCTGCGGCGCGCCGCTCGAGCACGGCCGCGCCGACGCCAAGTGCCGCCATTCCTTCGCACAGCCCGGTGACGAGCATTAGCGGCACCACCGCCGGCACGCGCCAGGCGGGAATCCCCTTGGCTGCCTGGAGCATCCGCGCCTGCGTGTACAGCATCGCAAGGCTCAAAACCGCCGCCGCGACCGCCAGCCAGGCAAGCTCGAAAACCGCAGCCGGCGCGCCCAGGACGAAAAGCGCCGCCGCCGCCCACGCCTCGCGGCTCATCCACGAGCTGCGCACCCGGAAAAAGACGTTAAGGCTGCGAAACGGCCGGCCGATTTCCAAGCCGACGCAGGCGAGCCCCGCGCCGACTAACACCAGCGCCGGCAATCCCGCCAGGCGCAGCCAGTCGGGATTGCGCAACCCCGCCAATGCGGCAAAAACGAACAGGCTTGTCCCG
This sequence comes from Deltaproteobacteria bacterium, assembly GCA_021794015.1. Taxonomy (GTDB): domain Bacteria; phylum Desulfobacterota; class Binatia; order Binatales; family Binataceae; genus JAJYRQ01. Next base: position 8,196 of record JAJYRQ010000021.1, read on the forward strand.
GTTCCGCCAAAGCTGAAGTTTCCCGCCGCGCGCCAGTCCCACAATGTCTGGCGGCCGGGCTCCGGACCCCTTATTGCTTCTTGTCCCATAGGTAGTAAAACGACGGCTTGGTGCCCAGCTCCTCGTGCATCCGGAAGGTTTCGTTTTCTCGGACCAGGCGTGCGACGATGCTCGTTTCGTCGTTGATGTCTCCGAAGTAGAGCGCGCTGGCGATGCAGGAATTCACGCAGGCCGGGGTGGCCTCGGGATCGACGCCCGGTACCAGCCCGCGCTTGCGTCCGGCGTCAACCTTGTCAGAGCAGAAGTTGCACTTGCTTACGGTACCGAGCTGCAGCGGGCTGCGGCCGTTGCGTTCGGTCTCCATCGGGGTTGCGTAGGCGTAGCCCTTGCCTTCCAGCCTGTAGCGGGCCTGGTAGGGGCAGGCCACGGCGCAGTAACCGCAGCCGATGCAGGTATCGTAGTTCATGAAGACGATACCGTCGGGACGCACCCCGGTGGCCCCGGTCGGGCAAACCTCGACGCAGGGCGGCTCGGCGCAGTGCTGACAGCCGACCGGGACGAAAGTGCGCGTGACCTCGGGAAATTCTCCCGCTTCGATGTCGAGTACCCAGCGCCATTGGATGTCGCGCACCGTGCTGTTCGATACTTTGCAAGCGGCGGTGCAGGTCTGGCATCCGACACAGCGCCTAAGATCGGCAACCATCGCGTAGCGTGTCATGTAGGACCTCTGGCTCAGGCCGGAGTTGCGCATCCGGCCGGGCGCTTGAGGGCGCCCACCGCAAGTGCTGATGCCCTATGCGCGGACAACCGCAGCGTCTCGGTTCGCGCCCCGCTCCTAGGGCCGCTCCGGCGGCCGGCCGGCGCGGCCGCTACCGGGCTCATCGTTCTCAGCAACGCCTTACTGTGGCGCACGATGCTCCTGTGCGCGGCGCTGGCCGTTTCGCCGGCCGGCGCTGCGGGCCGAAGCTTCCATCTTGCGAACGCTCACCCTGACCAAGTCCGCCGCCGAGCCGGTGGCGTCGGTCAGCTCAAGCGCCATCGGCACCACCGAGTTGACGCTGGGCGCACCGAACTCGGAGGCAAAGGGCATCGCCCAGTGATCGAATTGGCCAATGGTCAGGACGGTGTCCGGTCTTATCCCCTGGACCAGGATGGCGCGTCCCTTGGTGACCCCGAAAGGCGACTTTATTTCCAGCAGGTCGCCCTCGGCGATACCCATGCGCGCAGCCGTCCGGGCGTTCATCATCAGGCCGCCGTGGCCGCGCACATTGCTTGCGACCTCATGCATGAGCTGAATCGAGGCGTTACCGGCGCCGTAGTACTGCATGCTCTTCGAGGTCATCATCCAGAAGGGGTAGTCCTCGACGCGGGCGCCCAGCTTGACCATCATCCGCTCCCAGCGGCCGGGGATGTCCGTCCACTCGGGCAAGGCGGCATATTCGGCGAGCTGTTCGTCCCACCAATGGATTCCCTGCTCGTGAAGGCGGCGGCCCAGCTCGAGGCCGGAGCGCAGGATGCGCTCCTGGTAAGGAAGCTCAAAGCGCAGGCCCAGCCGCACGATGGTCGGATAAAGGTACCAGTCGAGGCGCCGGCCGGGCACCGCGTAGTAGCCATTGGCCTTGAACCAGGCGAGGTCTTTGACCTCGCGCCCGCCGGAAAGACGGGCGCTGCCGGCCTTGCACGCCGCATCCCAAATCTGCTCCACCTGCGGCACCTGTTCGGGGTCAAGCGAGAAGTCAAAGTCGGGGCCCTTAAGCGCTATGCTGACGCCTGCGCCCCGGTTGAGGGCTTCGACGTATTCCTTCAAGAGCCCGGCGCGGCGCGCAAGCTCGGTCGTGAGCCAGGTGAAGTCGCGGCAGTCGCCCAGGGGAGCAACCGCCGGCTGGCGCAGCACCAGGCCGGCGTAATCGCAAAAATATTCCTGGTACTTCGTGCCGCCCATCTTGATGAGCTGCAGCGATTCCAGGTCGGTTGCCTCGGGCAGCAAGACGTCGGCCATGTAGTTCGTTTCGTCCAGCGTATAGGCGAAGCCGACCGTAAACGGCATCCGGGAGATCGTCTCGCTCACCCGCAGGCCGTCCCAGAAGGAAATCGGCGGGTTAGCGCGGTAGACGAACCAAAGGTCCGGCAGCGCCGGCTTTTGCCAGCCCTCGAGGTCCTGAAATTGGTTGAGCCAGGAGAGATGGCTGGGACCGAGCGACTGGCTCCAACTGCTGTTGCCCACCAGCGGCACCAGGGTGCGGTGGGCGTTGCGGCCGGTGGGATGGCTGACCCAGTTCTCCGGATCGGTCGGGTTGAGTTCGTTCAGCATGAAACCGTCAGGCCCGGGCTTGACCGACTTGAGCCGGTTTTCATGCGGGCGGTTGAGCCGTACCGTGGTTCCCAGGATTCCCCCCGGCACCTCCAGCGCTCCCACCAGCACGGCCAGCACCGTGCGTCCCCAGCAGCACTCGTAGCCGCCCCACCCGTTGTTGACACCCTTGCCCAGGGTAACGGCAACCGGCCGATAGGGGAGTTTCTGGCCGTCGACCTCGATGGTTTGCCCGACGCATGCATTGTCGAGAAATTCGTTGGCAACCTCCCGGATGGCCGCTGCGGGGACCTCGCAGACCTTGGCCGCCCACTCCGGCGTGTAGCGGCGCACGTGCTCGACCAGGCGGGAGAGGGCGGTCTCTGCGGTGACCGTCTGATGCGTCGTGGCTTCGTTGTCAGGTCCGATCTCGACCGCCTGCGCCATCTCGAACCGGCCGTCAAGGGCCGGCTCGCTGTTGGGTGCGTCAAACGCCACGGCGCGTCCCGAGCGCAAATCCCACACCAAGGGCTTGTGCGTTTGCCAATCGCGCAGGTAAAAGCCGCCGGGGCCGACCAGGTAAGGCGCGGAAGTGCGCTCGCGCAAAAAGGCGACGTCCAACTGCTCGCGCGGCCGCTCGGTCAGCAGCACGTTTATCATGGCAAACATGAACGCGGCGTCGGTCTTGGGCTTGATCGGAATCCAGCGCGCCGAGCAGGCTCCGGTCACCGACAGGTGCGGCTCGATGCTGACCCGCTTGATGCCGCGCACCCGCGCCTCGGCATGACGCGCCACCGCCGACACGCCCCCCGAGACCTCGGCGTTGTTGCCGAACGACACCAGGTAGTTGCAGGTCGGCGTGTCGGCGCTGACCGTGAAGGCCCGATGCCAGTATTCGCCGTAGAGGTGCTCCGAGTGGACGCACTTGACGCCTTCGCCGGTGCCGAAGCTGTAATCGATTGATCCCCAGGCCGCGAGCAGCGCCGGGAACGTCCCCATGTAGGCGTGCGGGACTCCGCCCTGGCCGAGGGTCACGGCGACTCGCGGGACGCCCTGCTCGTTGAGCAGGCCGCGCGCGCGTAGCTCACGCATCTTGGCCGCGATCAGGTCCAGCGCCTCGTCCCAGGAGATGGCGACGAAGCCCGGATTCTCGTTGCGCCCCTTGCGCGGATTGGTCCGCTTCATGGGCGTCAGTATACGATGGGGGTTGTAGGTCTTCTGGATGAGGCCGTAGGCCTTTACGCAGGGTCTGTTGCGCATCGGATCCAGACTTGCCGCGCCGTGGTTGGGCTCGATGGACTGCGCCACGCCGTCCACGACATTAACGGTCAGCAGGTCCGGTCCCGATACGCAGTTGTAACAGTAGGTGGGAACAAGCCGCCGGTTGGCGGACCCGTCAGCGCTCATGAAACGTCACTCCCTTGGCTGGCGCCTTGCGCCTGGCCGCGCGCCGTGCCGCTGCGTTCGGTGGTAGCTGCATGGTGCCGTGAAGCTGCTTCCTATGCTATCCTTAATAACAGTTTGGAGTTGGGCTCACAATGTGCCATCCGACGCTGGCTGCGGAGGGCAGGTTGAGCAAGGGTGGTCGGGTCGCCGGCCCGCAATGCGTTTCAACAATCCGCCGGCCGGGGGCAGCGGCGTTGTGCCGCGAGTGCCGCTTCGCAGGGGCGCCCCGGTCGATTTTCGTTGATCGAGCGTGAATCGGAAGCAAACGCACGCCGAGCAGGTCTTTCGACTCGGCGCTCACACCGGGAGTAGACGACCATGGGATTTGAGGGCCTCAGAGAGCAGACCGTTGCGGCACCCAGGAGTTGGGCCGACGCGCGCGCCCGCCATCAGTGGCGCATCCCGCCCGACTACAACATAGCCGCCGACTGTATCGACCGCCATCAGGAGCTGCGCGACAAGCCGGCGCTCTACTACGAAGACGACCGCGGCCGGCGCGAGGTCTATAGCTTCGGCCGGATGGACGAACTAAGCCGCCGCTTCGCCAACGCGCTGCGTGGCCTCGGCATCAAGCCGGGCGACGTGGTGGCGCTGCATCTGCCGCAGATGCCTGAGACGGCGCTGGCGCACTTGGCGCTCTACCGGCTGGGGGCGATCGCGCTGCCGATTTCAAGGCTATTTGCCGCCGACGGGCTGCGCTACCGGCTCAAGCACAGCGAGGCGCGGGCCATCCTGGTCGAGCCGGAGAACCTGGCCAAGGTGGAATCGGTGCGCGCCGAGCTGCCTGCGCTGCGCCACGTAATCGCGGCCGGCCCGGCGCAGGCGGGCGCGCTCTCCTTCGACGACTTGGTGGCAAGAGCCTCGGACCAGTTTACGATGGAGCGCGGCTCAGTCGAGAACCCCTGCGTGCTGCTCTACACCTCGGGTACCGCCGGCGAGCCCAAAGGCGTGGTCCATGGTTCGCGCTTCGTGGCCGGCTACAACGGCAACGACTACGCCCATAACTTCTTCGGTCCGGGCGACCTCTACTACAGTCCCGCCGACTGGGCCTGGATTGGAGGCCTGCTGGTCGGCCTGCTCGGCGTGTGGCCCCACGGCGTTCCGGTGCTCGCCTACAAGAGCAGCGGCCGGTTCGACCCGGAGTTGATGCTTCGCCTGATGGACCGTTACGGCGTAACGCTGAGCCTGCAGACGCCGACCGTCATCAAGCAACTGCGCGAGGTCGTGGCCCATCCCCGGCAAAAATTCCCTGGACTCAAGCTGCGCTGCGTAAGCTGCGGCTCCGAGCCGGTCAGTCCCGAGCTGGTGCGCTGGATGAAGGACGAAGTAGGCAGCGCCTTCAACCAGCTCTACGGCCAGACCGAGGCCATGGGCTTTATCGGCGACTGCTCGGCCATCGAGGAACCCAAGCTTGGCCCGATGGGCAAGGCTTACCCGGGACACCAGGTCGCGGTGGTCAGCGACGAGGGCGTGGCGCTGCCGCCGGGCGAGGTGGGCCAGCTTGCCATCTCGCGCGACGATCCGGTGGTGACCAAGGGCTTCTGGAAGAATCCCGAGGCGATGGCCGAGCGGACCATCGGCCGCTGGTTTGTCACCGGCGACCTCGTCTACTGCGACGACCAGGGATACTTGTACTACAAGGGCCGGGCCGACGATGTAATCAAGACCTCGGGCTACCGCGTCGGGCCCGGCGAAGTGGAAGCCAAGCTTATCGAGCATCCGGCGGTCGCCATCTGCGCCGTGGTGGGCGTGCCCGAAGAGCGGCGCGGTGAGGCTATCAAGGCGTTCATCAAGTTGCGCACCGGGGTCGAGCCCTCCAGCGGCCTGGCCGAGGAAATCCGCCGGTTTGTCAAGACGCGCCTTGCCGCTCACGAAAGCCCCCACGAAATCGAGTTCGTAAGCGAGCTGCCGATGACGCTGACCGGCAAGATCAAACGCAAAGAGCTGCGCCAGCGCGAAATCGAGCGCCGCAGCGCGCCGGCCAAGCCGGAGGTCGGCACAAGCTCAAAACCCTGAGCGCGCCGCGCCGCAGAGTCGCTGGGCGTCTTGGCCGGAGTAACCCAAGCTGGCGCCGTTGGGAGGCGTGAGGTGAAAGAAATCCGGTTCCACGGCAGAGGCGGGCAGGGCGTGGTGACGGCGGCCGAGTTGCTGGCCGCGGCTTTGCTGCGCCAGGGCCAGTTTGCCGCCGCATTTCCGATGTTCGGCTTTGAGCGGCGCGGCGCTCCGGTGAGCGCTTTCCTGCGCTTTGACGCCGAGCCAATCCGCGAACGGACCCAGGTCTATACCCCGGATTGCTGCGTCGTGATCGATCCGGCCATTGCCCGCATGGCCGACACCTACCAGGGTCTCAAGCCTGGCGGGGTGGTGGTGGCGAATATCGGCGCGGCCGCGATGCCTGCGGCGGTTGCGGTCGGCGTTTTGGCTGCGGTGCCTGCCACGGCCATCGCGGCGGCGGAGTTGGGGCGGCCGGCAGCCAACACCGCAGTGCTGGGCGGCCTGGCGCGCGCCACAGGCTGGATTTCGGTCGGCGCCCTCCAAGAGGCTTTGGCCGACTATTTCACCGGCGTGGCGCTTGCCGCCAACCGCAGGGCGGTCCAGCGCGGCCATGACGAGACTGTGGTGATCAGGGCGGAGGAGGCGACCCATGCGGTTTCATAGCCCTTTCGAAGGTCCGTGGGCCGATCCGGAGGCGGGGCTGTTCAGCGTTCGCTCCGGCGACTGGCGCCAGCAGCGGCCGGTTGCCAACGGGGCGCGATGCTGCCGGTGCGGTCTTTGCTTTCTGTATTGCCCCACCGGATGCATCAGCGACCGCGTCACTCACTTTGAAGCCGAGCTGGAGTTTTGCAAAGGCTGCGGGCTGTGCGTCTATATCTGCCCTGCTGCGGCGATTGCGATGCGCGCTGAGGAGGGATGCTGATGGCCGCCCCAGCCTACCTTCCACAAGGAGCGCAGCCGGCCGATGGCTTGGCGCCGCGGCTGCTCGACGGCAACAAGGCAGCCGCGTATGGGGTACTGCTGTGCCGCCCGGACCTGATTGCCGCCTACCCGATCACGCCGCAGACGCCGCTGCTTGAACAACTCTATAAGTTCAAGGCAGACGGACGGCTCACGGCCGAAACCGTCGAGGTGGAAGGCGAGAACTCGGCGCTCAGCGCGGCGTTGGGCGTTACCGTCGCGGGCGGACGCGCCTTCACGGCAACCTCCTCGATGGGCCTGACCTTCATGTACGACGCCTACCTCTTCGCCTCGGGTACGCGGGTGCCGGTGGTGATGGTCATCGCGATGCGCGAGCAGACCGCTCCCACCACGGTATCATGCGGGCAGCAGGACCTGATGATGGTCAAGGAAGGCGGATGGGTGCAGCTAGTGTGCGAGAGCTGTCAGGAAATTCTCGACTCCATCCTGGTTGCCTACCGGCTCGCCGAAGACCCGCAGGTCCAACTTCCCGTCAATGTTTGCTACGAGGGCTACTACCTTTCCCATCTGTCCGAGCCGGTTACGGTGCCGGCGCAGGAGGCGGTTGACCGCTTCCTGCTGCCGGTGCGCGACAAACGGCGCCCTGTCCTTGGCACCGAGCATCCCATGACTTTTGGCACCTACGTGGTCGGCGAACTTTACGCCGAGTACCGCTACAAGCATTGTCAGGCGATGGAGCGGGCCGGGGGCATGCTGGACGCCATCGATGGCGAATTCCGCGCCGCCCTGGGCCGTCCTTACGGCGGCGCAGTCGAGGCGTACCGCGCCGAGGATGCCGAGTTCCTGATGGTCACGATGGGCAGCGCCGCCGGAACCCTCAAGGTGGTGGTGGACGAATTGCGCAAAGAGGGAATCGCGGCCGGCTTGGCGCGGGTCAGGATGTTTCGGCCGCTGCCGGCACGCGAGTTGCTCGGCTTGATGCGGGGCAAGCGCGCCGTCGGCGTGGTGGATCGCTCGGTCAGCTTCGGCTGGAACCGGGGTCATCTGTTTATCGACGTTAAGGCGGTAGCCCAGGACCTGGAGCCGCGCATCCCCGTCGTCAGCTTCATTGGCGGCTTGGCGGGCACCGATCTGCGGCGCGATCTGCTGGCCGGCGCCGCGCGCACGACCTGGGAGCGCGGCCGCGGCCGGGCGGGCGCGGAAGTAATCTGGTTGGGGCTGGAATAGAAAAATGAACCCGACACTTCGCCATGTGATCGTAGGCGCCGGCACCGCCGGGATCGCCGCCGCCGAGGCGATCCGGAAGACCCCGGAGGCCGCTTCCATAACGCTGATCTCCGCCGAATCCGACGCTCCCTACTCGCCCACCGTCCTGCCGCATCTGCTTGCCGAGCGGATAAGTCAGCGCGCAGTGGCGCTGCGCTCGGCCGAGTTCTTCGACGACATTCGCTGCCGCCTGCTGCTGGGCCGAAGCGTCAGCGCCCTGGACGCCGACCGGCGCGCCGTGCGCCTGGATGACGATTCGCAAATCGACTTCGACCGCCTGCTGCTTGCAGTCGGCTCCGAGCCGCTCACGCCGGCGCTCGACAACCCGGACGGGGTGCGTTGTCTGAGCTTCACGCGGATGACGGATTTGCACGATCTTAGGGCGCGGCTTGCGCCCGGATGCCGGGTCGCGGTCTTGGGCGCCGGGCTTATCGGGATGGAGCTGGCCGAGGCGCTTGCCGGTCTTGGGCGGGGACTTCAGGTGCTGGTAGTCGAACAGGAGCAGCAGGTGCTGCCCCGCACCTTCAACCAGGAGATCGCCGGCGAAGTGCTCGCGCTGTTTCGCGCCCATGGCGTGCGGTTTCAGCTCGGGCTGCGGGCGGTCGCCCTGGAGAAGGCAGGCGGTGCTGTTACGCTTACGCTCTCCGACCAGCGCAGCCACGTGGCGGACCTGGTGATAGGCTGCGTCGGTGTCAAGCCGCGGGTCTCGTGGCTTGCCGGCTCGGGAATCGCGCTCGGGCGCGGCATCGCGGTCGACGCGCGGATGGCGACCAACGTTGCCGGGGTTTACGCGGCCGGTGACGCCGCCGAGGGGCCGGCGGCCGACGGCAGCGCCGGCTTGAACCCCGTGCTTCCGACCGCGGCAGCGCAGGGGCGCATTGCCGGAGCCAACATGGCCGGCCGGTCGGTACAGCATGACGGGTGGGTGCCAGCCAACTTCTTCAACTTCTTCGGGCGGGTGGCAGTCTCGGTCGGCGACAACAGCGCCGGTCCCGCCCGCTCGACGGTGGACCGCAAGGCCAACGGCGGCCGCGGGCAACTGTTTTTCGAGGGCGAGCGGCTGGTGGGCGCCAGCTTCCTGGGCGTCCCGACCGACCCGGGAGCGCTGTCCCTCCTGATTCGCAGGCGGACGCCGGTTAGAGAATACGCCGAGCTGCTGGCGCAGCGACCGCTTGAGGCCAGCCGCTGGCTGGCCGCCCGACTGCAAAGGGGAAACTGAAATGACTGCCGGGATCAATCCAGTCGTCCGCGACACGCTGGCCATCGCTTTCGGTGCTTGTCCGCCCGCCTGCCGCGAGTGCGTCAAGGCCTGCGAGCATCAGCGTTCGCTGGCGCGCATCGTCGCGCTTGACCTGCCCGAGGCACCGTTCCACGGAGCAGTCACCTGCCTGCAATGCAGCGAGCCCGCCTGCCGCGACGCGTGTCCCACCGGTGCCATTGCGCAGGACGAAAAAGGCGTCACCCGTCTCGACTCGGGCCGCTGTGTCGGATGCGGCGCGTGCGCCATCGCCTGCGAATGGGGCGGAATCAACTTCGATTTCGCAGCCGCGCGCGCCTTCAAGTGCGACACCTGCGACGGCCGCCCGGCATGCGCGGCGGCATGCCCAACCGGGGTGCTGCGCTGGGTCGAGAGCGCGGCCCTGATGCGCCAGTATCGGGAGCCGGACCTCTTCACCCGCGGCGCCAGCCTGTGTCCCGGCTGCGTGGCGGAACTCGGCTTCCGCATGGCCTTTCGGGTGATCGGCGAGGACGCGATCGTCTTCGCCGCGCCCGGATGCGCCTGCGCGCTGGCCAACGGCTTCGGCGATAAAGCCACGACCCGGCTGCCGGCCGTAATGTGCCTGATGACCAACGGACCGTCGATAATGACGGGAGTAGCCCGCCGGCTCAGGCAGATCGGCAAGCAGACACGATGCGTCGCCTTCATCGGCGACGGCGCCACGGCCGACGTCGGATTCCAGCCGCTTTCCGGCGCGGCCGAACGCGGCGAACCGATCGTCTATATCTGCTACGACAATGAGGGGTACATGAACACCGGCGTTCAGCGCAGCGCCACTACCACCGCCGGCGCCCGCACCATGACCACGCCGGTCGGGCCGCATCTCAAAGGGAAGACGCAAGCGCCCAAGGAAGTCCCGCTGCTGATGGCCTTTCACGGCGCCGCCTACGTTGCCACGGCGAGCATCGCTTATCCCGAGGACTTTGCCGCCAAGTTAAAGCGCGCGCTGGCGAGCAACGACGGCCTCGCCTACGTCCACCTTTATGCTCCCTGCTACGTGGGATGGGAATCGCCCATGGATTCGGTGGTAGAAATCTCGCGGCGCGCGGTCGAGACCCGCATGTTTCCTTTGTGGGAAGCCGACCACGGCCGCTTTCGCATCACCCATCCCATCGCGCGGCCCCGCCCGGTGGGGGACTTCACGCGCCTGCTCGGCCGCTTCCGCCATCTCGGCCCGGCCGAGTTGGACGCGCTCGGCAGACAGGCCGAGGACCGGTACCGGCGCATCGAAGCGCTCTCAGCCGCCATGCCGCTTGCCGAGGAGCACCCGCGCCAGTAGCTATTTTGCGCTGGCGTCCCCATAGCGCGCCGGTTGAGGGCATCATGGGCGCGCCCCGCTCAGCGCGCGTCTTAACGGGGGCGCTATAACCCGGGCAGGCGCGCAGTGCCGCAAGCTGCGGGTTGGTTAGCGAGGCGCGCCGTGATGGTTGCCTTAATCGACCGTCTTTATCCATCACTGAAAACAGGTAACGTTAGAAGGCAAAGCCACGAAGATGATTCACGGACGCCAAGCAAGCCTGCAAGTAAGCCTGGATGATCGTTACGTCCTCGAGCGCGGGACGGTTTACCTTTCCGGCATTCAGGCGCTGGTGCGGCTGCCCATGGACCAGAACCGGCGCGACCGCCGCGCTGGCCTGCGCATCGGGACATTTATCAGCGGCTATCCGGGCTCGCCGCTGGGCGGGCTGGACCTGGCGCTGACCCGCGCCGGGGCATTGCTCGGGCAGCACGACGTCGTGCATCAGCCGGGCGCCAACGAGGAGTTGGCGGCCACCGCGCTCATGGGTACTCAGATGCTCGACCGCCATCCGCATTCCCGCTTCGACGGCGTGGTCGGTTTCTGGTACGGCAAGGGGCCTGGCGCGGACCGGAGCGGAGACGCGCTGCGCCACGGCAATTTCGCCGGCACCAGCCGCCACGGCGCCGTGGTCGTGCTGAGCGGCGAGGACCACGAAGCGAAGAGCTCGACCATGCCGTTTCAGCAGGACTATGCCTTCATGAGCGCGGGAATACCGGTGCTCTATCCCGCCTCGGCGGCGGAGTTTCTGGAACTCGGCCTGCACGCCGTCGCGCTCTCGCGCTTTAGCGGCTGCTGGGTGGCGCTCAAGCTGGTAAACGCGCTGTGCGACGGAGGCCAGACGGTCGAGGTTGACCCCGCGCGGCCGGCGATCGTTCTGCCCGACCTTGAGATAAAAGGGCGGCCCTTTACCAAGGTCTGCGATTTCGGCTTTTTCCCGGGCAAAACGCTGGAGACCGAGGCTCATCTCTACTACGAGCGGCATCTGGCGGTGCGGGAGTACGCGCGACTCAATCGCCTTAACCGGGTCGAGGTCAGCGGCCCGGCCGACCGCATAGGCTTGGTCGCCGCCGGCAAGAGCTACGCCGATTTGTGCCAGGCGGTGGCCGACCTGGGGCTGGACGGGCCGACCCTGCAGCGCCTGGGCGTGCGGCTGATTCGGATGGGGCTGATCTACCCGGTGGACGGCGCGGCGCTGGGCGAGTTCACGCGCGGGCTTAACGAGCTAATCGTCGTCGAGGAAAAGCGCGGCTTTCTCGAGGGCCTCATCAAAGATGCGCTCGGGAGCGCGGCGGGCTTGCGGGTTATCGGCAAGCGTGACGAGGCGGGCGAGCCGCTCTTCCCGGTCTCTGGGGCGCTTGACGCCGACCTAATTGCCGAGCGGCTGGGCCGGAGGCTTTTGCCCAGGTTGGAGGCTTATCCGAAGGCGGCAGCGCGGCTGGCTGAACTGGAAGCGATCCGCTCCCGCCGTTACCAGGTCTATCCGGGGCGCGCCCCAAATTACTGCTCGGGCTGTCCGCACAACACCTCGACCCTGCTGCTTGACGGGCAGATCGCCTGGGGGAGTCCGGGATGCCACTCGTTTGCGTCGATCATCGAGCAGCCGCGCCGGCAGATCGTGGCGATGACGCAGTATGGCGGGGAGGGCGCTCCGTGGGTGGGTCTTGCGCCTTTCACCGACCGCAACCATATGGTGCAGAACGTCGGGGACGGCTCGCTTTTTCACTCCAGCCTTTTGAACATTCGTTTCTGCGTTGCGGCCGGGGTCAACATCACGTTCAAGGTTCTTTACAACGGCGCGGTGGCCAACACCGGCGCCCAGTGGCCGGTGGGAGCGCAGCCGGTTCCCGAGCTTACGCGTCTGCTCGAGCTGGAGGGCGCGCGGCGGATCGCGGTTGTCACCAAGAATCCGCGCCACTACCGGGGCAAGGCGCTGGCCGCGGTTGCCACGGTTTATCCGCGGGAGCGCCTGGAGGAGGCCGAGCAGGAGTTGCGCGCCACGCCCGGCGTGACCGTGCTTATCTACGACGAGCTGTGCGCCAACGAGCGGCGCCGGCGCCAAAAGCGCGGCCGGCTGGCGCCTCCCGGCCGCTTCGTCATGATCAACGAGCAGGTCTGCGAGGGCTGCGGCGACTGCGGCGTCAAGAGCAACTGCATGTCGCTCCATCGGGTCGAGACCGAATTCGGCCCCAAGACCGCCATCCACCAGTCCTCCTGCAACCAGGACGAGCTTTGTCTTACCGGCGACTGTCCTGCGTTCGTGACGGTGCAGCCGCTAAACGGCACGGGACTTAAGCGGCCGCGCACGCGCGCCCTGGCGGCGGATGAGCTTAGCGAACCCGCGTCCAAGCCCGCGCTCGATCGGCCTTACCACATCTATAGTCCGGGCGTCGGCGGCACCGGGGTGGTTACAGTCAACGCCCTGCTATGCCAGGCGGCGTTGCTCGACGGCAGGCAGGTGCTCAACTACGACCAAACCGGGGCGGCGCAAAAATGGGGCTCGGTGCTCTCAAGCCTGGTGCTGGCCGCCGACCGCAGTCAGCTTGCGGCCAGCAGGATCGGCGCCGGCAAAGCCGATCTCTACCTGGCCTACGATCTGCTCGGCGCGGCGGCGCCGGCGAACCTCGACCGCTGCTCGCCGACCCGCACGGCCGCCGTGGTGAACACCACCGTGCTGCCCAGCGGCGAAATGGTGCGCAATATTGAGGCCGGCGCGCCGGTGGCAGAGATGGCTGACGCGCTGGCGCAGTTCGTGAGCGCGCAAGCGAGCATCTTGGTCGAGGCGGGCCGGATCGCTGAGGCGCTGCTCGGCGACTACATGACGACCAATGTCTTCAGCTTGGGGGTGGCCTACCAGGCCGGCTTGATTCCGCTTAGCGCCGCGAGCATCGAAAAGGCTGTCCGGCTAAACGGCGCGGCGGTCGAGCGCAACCTGCAGGCGTTTCGGCTCGGCCGGCTGTGGGTCGCAAAGCCTGAGCGGATCGACGCGATGCTGGCCGAGGGCGAGGCCGGCGCCAGGAGCGCGTACGCGGCGGGCGCAAACGCTCGCAACGGCGGCGCGCCGGCCGACAACGGGCATGCCGAGAGCGGCCACGCCAACCGCCGCAGCAACCAGGATGCGGGCAACTTGCCGGAAAAATTGCGGCCTCGCCAGCTCCGCGCTTACCAGGCGTTGACGGCCCGCGCCAGCCACCTTGACCAGGAGAGCCGCCGCCTGGTCGCAAACAGGGTTGCGGAGCTTATCGACTACCAGAACGCGCGCTACGCCGGCGCTTATCTTGACTACGTCCTGCGGGTGGCCGAGCGCGAGCGCCGGCTGGCCCCCGGCCGGTGCGAAATCACCCAGGCCGTCGCCCGCTACCTCTACAAGCTGATGGCCAACAAGGACGAGTACGAGGTCGCCCGGCTCTACCTAAGACCCGAGTTCGAGGCCCAGCTTAAGGAGACCTTCGACGGTCCGGCAACCGTGACCTATCACTTTCACCCGCCGCTGCTGCGCGCCCTGGGCGTCAAGCACAAGGTCGCGCTCGGACCCTGGTTTAAGCTGGCGCTCCGGATGCTGCGCGGGATGCGCCGGCTGCGCGCCACGGTCGTGGACCCGTTCGGGATGAGCCGCGCTCGACGCGAGGAGCGGCGCGCAGTCGAGTGGTATAAGGCGCAACTCGACAGCGCGCTTGAGCGGCTTTCGCCCGAGAGCTACGAGCTGGTAAACGAGCTGGCCCGGCTTCCCGATTTAATTCGGGGCTACGAACAGATACGGCTTGACGCTATCGGCCGGGCCCGCCGCCGCAGTGCCGAGATTCTGGCCCGCCTTGGAGACAGCCCGCCCGCTCCCGCGCCGCCCGAGCGTTCTGCCGGGTCCGCGACGGCTGACGCAGCGGGCTTTTCTGCCTAACGCGCGCAGCAGCACCCAGCTCGCCCGCCGGCCGCGCCGCCGCTAGGTCAGACGGCGTGTCGCCGGCGGTAAGCGGGGTGCCGGACAAGAGGGCTTAGTCAATGATGAGCAGCTTGGCGAGGATGGCCGCGGTCAGCGCCAGGTCGAAGCTGGCCATCCGCTTGAGCGTAGCGATCTCGCCGCGCAGTTCCGCGATGTCACCCTTGGTGGCAGTGCCGGTTTCCAGCGCCTCCCGGATGGCCTCGGCTTCCGCCTCGGCCTGTTTTGCCGAGGCGCCGGCGGCCTCGAGTCTCCGCGCGAACTTGAGAGTATCGATCGCCATGCTAATTATTGATACCTGCACAATATAGTTACACGGTCCTGCTCGCTGCGCACTCTCTTTGTCATTCCCGCGCGCGGTGCTCGCCGCACGGCAGCTTGCCCGACCTGCCTGCCGCGCCGGGCGCGGCGCAGGCAGGCCAACGGGAGCGCAATGCCACGGCGAAGACCGTCTCCATCCCTGCCGCCATGCAATCGCCTGGCGCGCGCGAGGAATCCCGGATTGCGGCGCCCCGACAAGGGGAAAAGATCGGGATTCCTTCGCGCGCCGGGCGCCGTTCTCGGCGTCCTGTTGGCGGCGCTGCGCGAGCAGCCGCCCGGTTTTCGGATGGCTATGCCCCGCGGAGAACGGCCCGAGCTTTGCCGGCTTGTGCGATGGTGGTCCCAGCGGGAATCGAACCCGCGTTACCGACGTGAGAGGCCGGCGTCCTAACCGCTAGACGATGGGACCTCCAACGACACGCCAGAGAGTTGGCTGAGGAGGCAGGACTCGAACCTGCAATCGCCTGATCCAGAGTCAGGTGGCTTACCAATTAGCCGACTCCTCAGCATCATTCATCCTAAGCTCGGGCACCGCTGAGCCAACAAGCGCTCCATGCCGGGCAACGCCGGCTAGGCCTGCGAGGCGGCCCGCAGCGTCGCCATGTGATGGTTGACGATCGCATCGCAGCGCTGCAGCAGCGCCGCGTCGTCGCAGTGCCGCTCGATCATGTAACTGAGCTCGCCGAGGTCGTGCACCAAAAGCCTCAGGCAGCGTCCGTACTCCTCGGGGTCCTGCAGCGCCTTGAGCAGGTAGCCGACCTTGTCTTCGAGTTCGGTCTCCTCGATCTCGAGCGCAGTCTCGAGCGCCCGCTTGAGCGGAAAGTTCCGACTGCCGCCGGCTTCCGCCTCGGCCCGGTCCAGGATCGCGCGCAGGCGGCGGATGGTTGCGTCTTCGAGGGAAATGGGGCTTGCCATCTCCAGCTTTTCCTCGAGGTCGAGTACCGTGGAAACCAGGTCCAGGGCCGCTACGTGGCGGGCCTCGTCGCGCGCCATCCCGAACCAGAACTCGCGCAGCTTGGCGTCCGCCCCGAAGAGCTTGGCAAAACGGGCGTAAAGCGCCATGCTCCGGCGCTCCAGCTCGGTCGTAACCCGCAGCAATTTGCCCGTTGACTCCATCGGGTCTAATGATAGCCGCGGCCGCCGCCACCGGTAAAGACAAGCCGCCGGCCGGCCCCCGGGCATCGCGTGCCGCCGCCACGCCGGGCAACACCGCCTGACGGGCGGCGCGCGGCGAAAGGCACAGCCGCGCTTTGGCCGCCGCTAATGGGCGACCTCGGTGGCCCGAACCTCGCGGATGACCGTGACACGAATCTGCCCCGGATAGGTTGCGTCGGCCTCGATCTTCTTGGCGATCTCCCGGGCCAGCATCGCCGTCTCGTCGTCCGAGATGCGGTTGGGCTCGACGATGATGCGCATCTCGCGGCCGGCGGCGATGGCGAAGCATTTCTCGACGCCTTTGAACGACTTGGCTATTCGTTCCAGGTCCTCGAGTCGCTTGACGTAGCTCTCCAGCACCTCGCGGCGGGCGCCGGGCCGCGCGCCCGACAGCGCGTCGGCGGCGTCGACCAGCGGCGCCAGGATGGTCTCGGCCTTGACCTCCTCGTGATGGGCCGCAATCGCGTTGACGACCTTGGCCGACTCTCCGTACTTGCGGGCGATCTGGGCGCCGATGATCGCGTGGGAGCCCTCGACCTCGTGGGTAAGCGCCTTGCCGATGTCGTGCAGCAGGGCGGCGCGGCGCGCCTGCTTTTCGTTAAGCCCGAGCTCGGCGGCCATCGCGCCGCAGATGAAAGCCGCCTCGATCGAGTGCATCAGCACGTTCTGCGCGTAGCTGTAGCGGTACTTGAGCATCCCTAAAAGCCGGACCAGCTCGGGATGGATGCCATGCACGCCGACCTCGAGCACGGCGCTCTGTCCCGCCTCGCGCACCGACTCGTCCACCTCCTGCTCGGCCTTGCGGACCACTTCCTCGATGCGTCCGGGATGGATGCGGCCGTCGGCGATCAGGCGCTCGAGCGCGCGGCGCGCGATTTCGCGGCGAATCGGATTGTGGCAGGAAATCACCACCGACTCGGGCGTGTCGTCGACCACGATGTCGACCCCTGTGGCAGCCTCGATCGCCCGGATATTGCGGCCTTCGCGCCCAATTATCCGCCCCTTCATCTCGTCCGAGGGGAGCGTGATTACCGAGACCGTCCGTTCGGCGGCGAAATCGCCCGCCAGCCGCTCGATGGCGATTGCCATGATCCGCCTGGCTTTGCGCTGAGCCTCCTCCTTGGCCTCCTCTTCGATGACCCTGATGAGGCGGGCGGCGTCGTGGCGGGCTTGGGAGGTCATTTCCTCGACCAGGGCCTGCTTGGCCTGCTCGCGGGTCATGGCGGCGGCTCGTTCGAGCTCGCGGCGGGCGGACTCGGCGAGAGCCTGGCGCTCGGCTTCCTTTTCCTGCAGGGTTTTTTCCCGGGTTTGCAGCTCGTGTTCGCGCCGGGAAAGGTCGTGCTCGCGCCGGTCAAGTGCGCTCATGCGGCGGTCGAAGCTCTCCTCGCGCGCTTGCAGCTTGTTGGCAAGCCCGGTCAATTCGCGTTCCCGTTCCTTGCGTTCGTGCTCGGCCTGCGCGGCGGCCTCGGCGACCATCTCCCGGGCTTTGCGCGCGGCCTCGGCGAGTAGCTCTTCGGAGCGGCTTTGCGCCTCGGCCGCGATTTGCGCGGCGCGCCGATGCGCCGCAGCGTTTTGCGCGGCGGCCCGTCGCCGGCGCACGGCCGCGAAAGCCAACGCCGCCGCGGCGCCGGCGAGAAAAGCCAAAACACCCACCACTGTTTCCATTCTCTTTGCTTACCTTTCGGAGTCCCACGCTGCGTCCTGGCGCTTAGCCGCGGCTGCCGCATGGCAGGCGTGCTCCGTTACCACGAAGTCGACCCGCGCGTCGTGAGCTGCCTGGGGAAGCCACCCCAGAAGTTGGAAAGAATAGGCGAGCCCTACGCTGACGGCGTTGCCCGCGCTTCGCGCCAGCAGCCGATCGTAAAACCCGCCGCCCCGACCCAGCCGCTGCCCGCTTGCCGTGAAGCCAAGCCCGGGCACGCAGATAAGCGCCCCGGCCAGACGCGCAGGCACAACCTCCTCGCCGTCGCCCGGCTCCAGAACGCCGAACGCTCCGGGCCTTAGCTCGGCCTGGCTTTGCACTTGGACCAGGCGCAAGTCGCCCGAAGATTTCTCGAGCCGGGGAAAATAGACCGGCCGCCCGCGGCTTACGGCCGACGCAAACAGCCGGTCGGTGAGAACTTCGTTGTCCTTGGCGGCGTAGAGAACCAGCCCGGAGGCCGCCGCGAAGCAGGCCGACCCGACTAGCCTTGCCTGCACCTCGTTCGAGAGGGCAGAGACCGCTTGCGGCGCCAGGGCGCGCCGGCTCTCGGCCAGAATCGCTCTTAAGTCTCTCTTTTGCGCCGCCACGGACCTTCGACCGATGGCGGGCAGGGCCGCAAGCAACTCCTTAGCGATGGTCGAACGCCAGCCGGCGGCGCCAGCTCGAACAACGAGCTCGAAGCGCGGAAAATCTCTCCCGCGCCTGGGCGCGGCGTTGCCGCGCCGGCAGCTCGCCGGTTCTCCGTTGCCAAGTGACAACCGCTGGTGCGAAGGCTCCCGGCCGCGGATCGTGCGGCCCGAGTTTCGCCTTTTGTACGACCAAGAATTGCGACAGCTCTTGCGATGTTCCGCCGAGCTTTAAGCATCGCCCCACCCACCCCCAATGCCGATCAAACCTGCTCGACTCCTCCGGTCACCGCCGAAAGCCGCTGATTCAACGCGTTTATCCGCTCCAGCAACTCCTCATGCTCATGACGCAGTCTTTCCAGTTCGTCAGCGAAATTGAGTGCCGCCAGGATGACAAGGTTGATGGAATTGACGGTGCGGCTTGCCTGTTTTATTTCCTTGATTCGCTCTTCGACGGTGCGGGCCAGGAAACGGGCCCACTCGTCGCCCCGATCGCTGGCGACGACGAGGTTCTGGCCCAGTATTTCGACGCTAATCCCCACCCGGAGTCATCAGAGTTCGAGGCCGTTGAAGCGGGCAAGTATCTTTTCGATCCTTGCTCGCACCTGCTGGCGCTCGTCTTCATGACTTTTGCGTTCCAGGTCGAAGCGCGCGGCGGCTTCCTGGTACTTGTGCTCGCTTTCGGCAAGCTTTTTCTGGAGTTCCTCGTTGAGGCGGCGCAGTTCCTCGATTTTCTTGACCGAAGCCTGAATCCGCGCCTCGAGCTGTTCCAAGATTTCAAATGCCATGACTAAACAAACCCGGTTCCATTTTCTATTTCCGCTTGTCCGACCTGTCAAGCCGCAGCCGGCCGCAGCGCTTCCACCTGCTCGCCCTGCGCGCGCTCCTCGGCGAGCAGCGCCTCGCAGAACTCGGCCGGGTCGAATTCCTGCAAGTCTTCCAGCCCTTCCCCCAGCCCTACGAAACGCACCGGCAGCCCAAGCTGGTCGGCGATGGCGATGATGACGCCGCCTCTGGCCGAGCTGTCAAGCTTGGCCAGGATCACCCCGCTCAGTTCGAGGGCGCCGGTAAAAACGGCCGCCTGGCTGATGGCGTTCTGGCCGGTCGTCGCGTCGACCACCAGCCATCGCTCATGCGGTGCTCCGGCAATCTCCCGGCCGACCACGCGGGCGATCTTCTTCAGCTCCTCCATCAGGTTGGTTCGGGTATGGAGGCGTCCGGCCGTGTCAATGATGACCGTTTTGGCTCCGCGCGAGCGGGCGGCCTGCACCGCGTCAAAAGCGACCGCCGCCGGATCGGCGCCTTGCTGCTGGCGAATCAACTCGACCTCCGCGCGCCTGCACCATACCGCGAGCTGGTCGATCGCGGCTGCGCGAAAGGTGTCGGCCGCGGCCACCACCACCGGGCCTCTTTCAGCTTTGAACTTTGCCGCCAGCTTGGCAACCGAGGTCGTTTTGCCGACCCCGTTGACGCCTGCAACCAGGACCACAAGCGGCGCCTCGCCCGGGTCGGCCGGCGGCCGGGCCGTTGCCTGGAGAATCCGGACCATCGCCTCTTTGAGCGCCTGGCGAACCTGTTCGGGGGTGGCGCCGGGCGCGAGCCGTTGCTTGACCTGCCCGACCAGCTTGGCGGCCGCGGCCACGCCGACGTCGGCTGCTATCAGGGCTTCTTCCAGTTGCTCGCAGGTTTCTGCGAGCGGCGCCCCAGGGCGGCCAAGGACTCCCGTGATTACCGCGAGCAGCTTGGCCCGGGTCTTGCCGACACCGTGAAAAATGCGCCGCGCGCGAAGCGATCCTGCGTCGGCAGTCGGTGCCGAGTCGGCCGTCTCTCGAATCGGTCCGCCGGCGGGCGCGGGTTGCGTTCCGTTCGGCGCTGCGGACGAGGCCGCCCGAGCCGGCGGCTGAGCCTCGGCGCGCGCCCGAGTTTCGGGCGCCGGAGATGTCGGGGCTGTGCCGGCGGCGCCGAGGGGTAGCTTCTCCGGCTGCGCGTCGGTTGCGGAGGGCGTGCCCGCCGAGAGCGGCCCGCCGCGCCCTGCGGCGGTCTGTGCGATGTCCGGTCGGCCCGGGGCGGGGCCGGCAGGCTGACTGGCGGAGGGCGGCCGTTTTTTTCGGCAACTAAACTCGACAACCGCTGCGATGCCGAGCAGCGCGATTTCGATCGCAACGGCAAGAACGACGATCTGGTGAGGTGTCAGCGCCACCTTTTTCTGAGCCTTCTCGCTTGCGCCCCCAAGGCAGCCGGCAGGCGGTTCGCGCCAACGCCGGCGCGCCGCCATGCGGTGTTGCGTCGATTCCGGCAGCCGGCGCCGTCCGCGACCCCGGCGGCCGCCGCTGGCCAGCGCCCGCCGCCATATTACAGCATCTGCGTTGCGGCTGCGACACCTTTACCGCTCGGCGCTGCGGCTTAGGCCGCCTCGGGCAGCTTGAGCGCGGCCAGCTTGGAAATGCCGGGCTCCTCCATGGTGACGCCCAGCACCTGCTCGCCGCACTGAATGGTGCGCTGGTTGTGGCTTATGACGATAAACTGCGTGCGCTCCTTAAGCTCGCCCACCAGCGAGGTGAACACGCCGATACTGGCTTCGTCCAAGGGCGCGTCAACCTCGTCGAGCACGCAAAACGGGCTCGGATTAAGCAGGAACAGGGAAAAGATAAAGGCCAGCGTACAGAGCGCGCGCTCGCCTCCGGAAAGAAGCCCGATTCCCCGTATCTTCTTGCCCTTGGGCTGGATGAGGACGTTGATGCCGGCGCTGTCGTCGTCTTCGCCCGGCAAAAGCTCCAACCGTCCCGTCGCGTCAGGCATCAGCCGCGGCAGCATCGCCGTGAAATTGCGCGCCACCGCCTGGAAGGTGGCCTCGAAACGTTCGCGCGCCTCGCGGTTGAGCCGCTGCACGGTGGTGCTGAGGTCCTTGACCGCGGCTTGTAGGTCGGCCCGTTCGGCCGCCAGCGCGCCGGCGCGCTCGGCGAGTTCGGCCAGTTCATGTTGGGCGCCCATGTTGACGTCGCCCATCTGGTCGAGCCGCTCCTTGATCTCGGCAAGCCGCTGCTCGTCGGCGCCGGCGTCGCGGCCGGCCAGTGCCGCGGCGCTCTCTTCCCTGACGGTTTCGAAGTCGGCGCCGAACTGTTCCCTGAAGGCGGCGCCAAGTTCTTCCCAAAGGGCGCGCGCCCGGGCGCCGCGCAGCGAGTTTTCGTGCAGTTGGGCTTCGGTGCGGGTGCGCCGTTGCGCCGCGCTCTCCGCGCGCTGGCGCGCGGCCGTCGCCTCGTGCTCGGCCTGGGAGCAGAGCCGGGCGAGCTGGTCCGCTTGGCTGGCCAATTCGGCCTCGGCGGCCCGGTCGAGTTCCTCCTGGCGGGAGATACGGGCGAGCTCGGTTTCAAACTCGCGCCCTTCGCGCTCCGTCCCCTCAAGCGAGGCGCGATGCTTGAGCGCCTGCTCTGCCATCTCGCCCGCCAGCGTATCCAGCCGGCCCACGTCCCGTTCCAGGGCGCGGCGGGCGGCGGCTTGTCCCTCAAGCACGGCAAGCCGGCGACTGGTCTCAGCCGCGAGCCGCTCGTGTTCGGCGCGCAGAGCGGCTCTCTGGCTTTCGAGCGACTCAAGCCGCGCGGCGGCAGCTTCTTCGACTTGGCCGAGTGCCGCGATCTCCTTTTCGGCCTCGAGGCGGCCTCGGCGAAGCTCTTCGAGCCGGCTGCGTAGGCGAGCGGCGCGGTCTTCGAGCAACGCTTTGCGCGCTTCGGCCTGGGCCAGCGCACCTGCGCTGGAGGTGGCCGCACGGGCCCGCTCGCCGACCTCGGCGCGTCGTGCGGCACGGCGCTCGGCCTGCCGTTGCTGCTCGGCAGCGGCGGCTTTGACCTCGCCCTCGAGCCGCTCTACCTCCCGGGCGAGCGCGGCCGCCGGCTCGGGCTGCTGCCTCTGGGATTGGCCGGCGGGATCGGCGAAAACCTGGTCTTGCGCCGCGCCGCCGTGGACTATCTGGCCCGGCCGGAAAAGGTCGCCTGCGGCGGTGACAAAAACCCACTGCCGCAAACCGCTTTGCCACGCCCGCAGGGCGGCCGCCAGGTCCTCGACAATTAGCACGTTGCCCACAAGCGCCTCGGCCGTCTGCTCGAAGCCCGGGCGCACCTTGATGGCGTCAAGCAGCCTGGCAACCATGCCGGGAAAATGCGGCGCGGCGGAATCGGACGGCCGCTGCGGCCCAAGAAGAATGCTCACGCGCCCGGCGCGTTCCTTTTTCAGCAGTTCAACCGCCTGGACCGCAGGCTCGGGCGAAGCCGCGAACAGAGCCTCGCGGTTGTCGCCCCAAAGCCGTTTAAGGGCCGGCTTGAGCGGGGCGGGGAGTTCGAACATCTCGTCAATAAAGGCCGGCGCCACGGCGATTGCGCGCTGTTGTAAGAGCTGAAGGACAGCCTCGAGGCGCCGGCGATGGTGCGGCTGCGAGGAAGGCTCTGAGGCTGCAACCGGCGTTAAGATTCGCTCTTGAAGGGCGTCCATTCTCGCCTGTGCCTGGGAAAGGCTCGCCCTGGCTGAAAGTTCGGCTGCCTGGGCGGCGCGATGCGACTGTTCGAGATGCGTCAGCTCCTCGCGCTGCTTTTCCAGCTCGACGTTGAGCGTGGCAAGCGCGCTGGTGCCGTGCTCGATTTCCCGGCCGAGCGCGGTTACTTCCTCGGCCAGAGCGGCGCACTCGCGTTCCAGCGCCAGCCGTTCATTATCGGCGCCGGCCAGGTGTCCCCGGCTGGTCGCCGCCTGACGCATCAGCTCGGCCAACTCGTCCTTGGCCTCCTCTTCCTGCTCGCCGAGCCGCTCAAGTTCGGCGCGCAGCCCGCTCTCGCTCTGCCTGAGCTCGGCCAGTTCCTGGTCCGGGGCGGCGGCGCCGGCCGCCTCGGCGACGGCCAGTTCGGCCTGGCGCGCGGCACGCTCCGCGCGGGTTGCCTCCAGGCGCCGTTCGAGTTGAGCGATGAAGCCGGTCAGTTCGGGAGTGAGCCTGGCGATTTCTTCCAGCCGGCGGCTCAAAATCTCCCTGGATCGCGTCCGCTCGGCGATCCGCGCGCGGACTTTGTCCAACTCGCGGCTAACGGTGCTCAGGCGTTCGCGGTAATTGGCGAGGCGTTGCGCCTGGGCCTGGGAGTCGGCGCCCAGGCGTTCGGCCTCGGCCTGCTCGTGCTCGGCCTGTGCGCCGAGCTGTTCGGCAAGGGCGAGCGTTTGCGCCAGTTCGTTGTGCTGCGCGACGATGCGGCGGGTGGCGACCAGGCGCTGGAGCTCGCGCATTTCGTCCCTTAAGACCTTGAAGGCTTCGGCGCGTTTGGCTTGGCGGCGCAAAAGCGCCATCTGGCGCTCGGTCTCGGCGGCGATATCTTCCAGTCGGGCCAGGTTTCTGCGGGTGCGTTCAAGCTTTTGCTCGCTTATCTCGCGCCGCTCCTTGAAGAGCGCGAGGTCCGCGGCCTGCTCGACCATGACCCGCAGGTCGGCCGGGCGCGCCTGGATCACCTCCTCGATTTGCCCCTGGGCGACCAGAGCATAGCTGCGGCTTGAGATACCGGCGGCCATGAACAGTTCGCTGATGTCGCGAAGCCGGCAGGGCACCTTGTTGATGAGGTACTCTCCCTCGCCCGAGCGGTAGAGGCGGCGCGCGATGCTCAGCTCGCTGAGCTTGTCGTAGGGTTGCGGCAGCGGCGCGCGCTCGCTGGCTTCGAGCACCAGGGTGACTTCCGCCATGGCGGCGGGAGGCCGGCTTTCGCTGCCGGCGTAAAGCAGGTCTTCGGCGTTGCGCCCGCGAAGCCGGCTGGCCGCCTGCTCACCGAGCACCCAGCGGATAGCGTCGGTCAGGTTCGACTTGCCGCATCCGTTGGGCCCGACCACAACGCTCAAGTCCGAGGGGAAATGTACGACGCAGGGCTCAAGAAACGACTTAAAACCGAAAAGTTCAAGGCTCCTAAGACGCATCCCTCGCCAACCTCGTCCCCTCCACCGGGCTTAAGGCCTCGGGCAAGGCCCGGGCTGCCGCCGCTTGCGCTACGCCGTCGCGCTCGGCGCGTCCCGGCCCAACACGAAATGTTCGCAACGCTCGGCGCTCCCCAGCCGGCTGTCCTACGGCGCGCTCTTCGTCGTCGGCACCGGCGTATCGGCCCTCTCACTCCGGCAAAAGCTCGGTGTTCCAGTAAGCGGCGTCGACCGTGGTCAGGAAAGGCATCCACTGGCGGTAGCTGCGCAGGCTGAAAAGCCCCGGCGTGGAAGGCGTCCACTGCGGCCTGAAGGGGGCGCGGATGAGCGACATCTGCGCCTGCTCCGGCGTTCGGCCGCCCTTGCGCCGGTTGCACGTATGACAGGAGCAGACCACATTCTCCCAGGTCGAAAGACCGCCGCGCGAGCGCGGTATTACATGGTCCAGGTTGAGCTCGCTGCGCGCAAAGCGCCGCCCGCAATACTGACACCGGTTCCCGTCCCGGGCGAAAATGTTGAAACGGGAAAAACGCACGTGCCGGCGCGGCATCCGCTCGAAAGCCGTCAGCAGCAGCACCCGGGGCACCCGCACGAAGCCGCCCACCACGCCCAGACGCTCGTGATGGACCTCGGCCGACAGCGCCTGCCAACTGTCGAAATCGAAGGTCTGGTAGCGCTCGTCCACCGCCTTGGCCACCCCTTGGTAGAGCAGCGCAAAGGCCCTCTTGACGGAGGTCACGTGAACCGGGAGATAGGACCGGTTCAGCACCAGAACCTTGCTGTTCAGCAGGCTCTGCGCAGGCAGGGACCCCGCCAGCATTTCAACTGAC
This sequence comes from Deltaproteobacteria bacterium, assembly GCA_021794015.1. GTDB lineage: Bacteria > Desulfobacterota > Binatia > Binatales > Binataceae > JAJYRQ01. The sequence goes on from JAJYRQ010000021.1 coordinate 33,186, forward strand.
GCGGACATTACCAAACGAGTAGCTGCACAATAGGCCCCAAGTCAAGTCGCACGGACGCTGGCCTCTGCCGCGAGCCTCCCGCGCGCGTATGGCGCGTAGTGAACCCTTCCAGCCAAAAACTGTCACCCATCTACTGAACGAGTGCAGGGCGTTGACAATTAAGACCGGATGATGGCAGACGTCTTGCGTCGCTGTCTTCCGTGCAGAAAAGCCTGGACTGGTAATGCGACATTCGGCAGTGAGTTCCGCCGTGAGCGGATCACGGCCGCGGGGGATATTGTCGCCGGTCAGCGTGACTTCAATCCGGCGGTTTTGGCGCCCACGGCGCTGGGCGCGACGGTAGCCAGTTGGGGAGCTGGCTCGGGGGATTCCTGCGATGACTCGGGGGTTTGGGCCGCCTCTGTTGGCTGTCTGTCTGGCTCTGTTAGCGACGGTCGCTTGGCTGAGCGGTTGCGGTGGTGCCGGTGGCTCCGGCCTGCCCGTGGTCGTCCAGGGCGCGATAATGGGCGGACAGGTTCCCATTGTCGGCGCCACCGTCAGTGCGTGGGCGGCGGGCAGCAGCTACCGCGCGGGCGCGGCGCTACTGAGTAGCGCAACCGCGGACGGCAGCGGCAATTTCTCTCTGCCGTTCACCTGCTCGGCGGGCGACTCTCAGATTTATCTGACCGCAACCGGCGGCAGCACTCCCAGCGGCCCCAATTCGGCGATCGGCTTCAGCGCGGGGTTGGGCGCCTGTAGTTCCATTCCCAACTTGAGTCAGGTGGTCGTCAATGAAGTGACAACGGTGGCCACTGCTTACGCGCTGGCGGCGTTTACCGACGCCACCGGCGAGACGATCGGCGGCTCCTCGCCCGGAGTGCAGGTCGGGATGTTGACCGTCGGGAATATGGCGGACGTGCTGACCGGGCGGGTTCCCGCATCGCTGCCGCAGACCACGGTCGCGCCCGTACAGAAGATTAATACGCTGGCTGATATTCTTGCTGCCTGCGTGCAAAGTTCCGGCCCGGCATCGACCCCATGTGCCGACCTGTTTGCTGCCGCCACCGTATCGGGCGGAGTTGCTCCGACCACTACGCTGGCCGCGGCTCATGCGATCGCGGCCGGTCCGGCCGCAGTCAACGCTGGCGCGCTATTCGGGGTTTTTAGGGGTTTCGCCACCCCGCCCTTTACGCCGGTTCTCGCGGCGCAGCCGACCGACTGGGCGATGGCCTTTAATTTTAGTGGCGGCGGCTTGGCCTTCCCGGCTTGGATCGCAATCGACTTCGAGAACAATATCTGGGTGACCAATCAAGCAGGCCTCCTCGGCTCCGGCTGTGTGGCGCCTAACAGGAATGGAACGCTGACCGAGCTGTCGGCGACGGGCGAGCCGCGCTCCCCAAGCTGCGGCATCTCGCCGCCCACGGGCGATATCTCTGACCCGATCGGCGCCGCCTGGAACGGACTGAGCAACCTATGGGTAGGCAGTGCCAACCCGGCCGGGCCCAGCGTACTCGAGGTGTCGGTGACTCCCACCGGATTGAAATATCTCAAGGTCGCCAACACCGGTGCACAGCCGTTCGGCGTTGCCACAGACCTTGGGGGCAACGTTTGGGTGACCGACGTAGTCGGCGGCGGCGTGAGGGAAATCACCGCGAACTTCAGCCCGAGCAAACCTGGCGGGATCGGCTTTGTTGCCACCGGTTCCCAGCCCAACGGCGTGGCAGTGGGTCCCTCAGGCGCGGTGTGGGTGGCCAACGCGGGCAGCGGGTCAGTGACCGAGGTGACCGCCGGCCCTGTGGCCTCCAACGGCGTGCCGACGTTCACCACCAAGAGTTTTCCGGGCGGCGGCCTGTCGCAGGGGGCGCCCAGCGGCATCGCGTTTAGTCCTTTCGGCACCATCTGGGTAAGCAATCCGACGAACTACGGAGCGGGAAACCCCGAAGGCAACGTGGTTGGGCTCAACGCCGACGGAAGCCCGCTAAGCGGCTCGCCCTTCGCGTTGGGCTCGCCGGGGTTCAACGCCCAGCCCTTTGGCATCGCGGTGGACGGAATCGGCAATGTTTGGGTGGCCGATTGCCAATTCACCACCGGCTTGGGCGGCGCCAACGGCTGCACCTCGGCAACCGGCGGCCCTGGCGCGGTGAGCGAGTTGAGCCCGACCGGCATGTTGCTCTCCCCGCCCAACGGTTACAGCGAGGGAGGCATGAGCAATCCGGCGGGAATCGCCGTGGACTCGGCCGGCAACGTCTGGGTTGCCAACGACGGCGCCGCCAGCGTGACCGAATTCATCGGCATTGCCGGCCCCGTGACGGTACCGATGGTTGGCCCGGCGCCGGCGTTGCCGACGCCGACTCCCGGGGCGGCTCCCACCTCGACCCCGGCAATAACGCCAAGTCCAACTCCGAGTGCAACCGCCACGCCGACGCCCACCGCGACCCCGACCCCAACCCCGACGCCTACGGCCACGCCGAGTCCAACACCCACACCCACGCCGACTCCGACCGTCTCGTTGACTCCGACTCCTACGCCCACGGCGACCGCGGTGGTTGGGGCCAACATTCTGGTGGCTGCCGGCGACGTCGAGGAGTCGCTCTTCAATTCGAGCACCGACACCTGGGGAACGCCCTCTTCGATCATCGGTTCCAGCTTCAATGCGTACGGCGTTGCGCTTGATTCTGCGGGCGACATGTTCATCACGAGTCCCGGAAACGGCGCGGTGTATGAAGCGAGCTACCTTGGCGGTCGGACTTGGGCAGCCCCCACGCCAATCATCGATGCTTTCAGCGACCCGAATTTCGGCGGCACGCCGTATCCCGGCGGAATCGCGGTGGATGCGAGCGGGAACCTGTTCATTGCGGTTCAGGCCGGCCCGCTGCTCGAGGCCGTGTTCAACCTTGGAACTGGCAGGTGGGTCACCAGCGTGGTCGACAATAGCCTGCCGGCAGCGGGTGGGATTGTGATACCCTCGGTCGGTACGGTGTACTACACCACCACGAACGGGGTGAGTTCCTCGACTTTCAGTGGCGGAGTCTGGAGCACGCCGACCACGATTGTCAGCAAGAACACGCCCAGCAGCGACGTCGTTGGGTTAGCCAGGGATTCCTCCGGCAACCTCTTTATCATTGACGCAAACATGGGCACCGTGACCGAAGCCACCTTCAGCGGCGGCACGTGGAGCGCCAAGCTCATCGTCACCAGCGGACTCGTCTCCCCGCTGGGCATCGCCGTGGACGGGCAGGACAACCTGTACATAGCGGACCAGGGGAGCGCCAACAGCGTAAAGCGGGCCGCGAACAACGGCAACGGCACCTGGAGCACGCCGTCGCAAATCTTTGCACCCCTCGGATCGAGCAGGCCGAACTTCCTCGCCGTCGGCCCGTGAGGGACGAAAGTGTTCGGGTTGTAAGCTAGGGCAGGCCGACACGAGCGGGAATTAGCGCGGCACACGGCAGCAGCGCCGCTAGGGCCTGCGGTAGGCGCCGGCCGGCGCGCCGGCGGTCGATCCATCCCGGCCGGGGGCGAGGCTTTGAGTCGCCTTGCTTTGCTCAAGCCCCCTTTCTATGATGGAGGCGGTACGAAGCCTGCCGCGGGCCGACCGCCGGGGCCCTGCGGTGGTGGGGTTCAGCCGGCGATTCGTTCCCAGGAGGGAGCGTACCGCGGCGGCTAAGCCCGAGTGTGGATCTGGCTGGATTCCGGTGACGCTAACACAGCCTTCTCGGCCTGGGATTCCAGGCCGTTTCCGCTCAACAACGAAGTTGCCTTGCCCCGGCGCGGCTAAGCCGCGGCGCGGGCCAACTAACGCGTGGCCGCGGGTAGAGGCCGGCAACTCCCGCGCGCGGTGCCAGAGCCGCAGGCGCCCAAGCCGCGGCGCGGGTGAATCGGTGGCAGCGGTCTCGGCAGCCTGGAGGGGCAGGCGGATTAAGCGGCAGGTCGCGCGTGAAACGTGAAATAGTCATCAATGCGTGCCTTCCTTCCGAGGCACGCGTTGCCTTGCTCGAGGACGGCCAGTTGGCGGAGTTCCACCTAGAACGGTCGGACCATCGGGGCTTGGCCGCCAACATCTACAAGGGCAAGGTGACCCGCGTGCTGCCCGGAATGCAGGCCGCCTTCGTCGATATCGGCTTGGAGAAGGCGGGTTTTCTGCACGTGTCGGACTTTTACGACGAGCTGGCGGCGCTTGGACAGGCCGCGGATGTCGTCGGCGAGGAAGAAGAGGTTGAAAACGAGCCCGACCTTGGGGCGGGCGAGAAAGGCCCGGCCGACGCCAGCGCGGCTTCACCGGCCAAGGCCCAACGCGGGCGCGGGACAAGCGGCAAACGCAGCTTTCGGCCCCGAGTCCCGATCGAGCAGCAGCTCAAGCGCAACCAGGACATCATCGTTCAGATCGCCAAAGAGCCGATGGGAACGAAGGGGGCAAGACTTACGTCGTTCGTCTCGCTGGCTGGGCGCTACCTGGTTTACACCCCGACCAGCAACCGGCTGGGCGTATCGCGCCGAATCGCCGCAGCCGAAGAGCGCGCACGGCTGCGCAGCGTGGTCAAGGAAGTGCGGCCGAAAGAGGGCGGGTTCATCATCCGCACCGCCTGCGAAGGCGTAAGCAAGCGGGAAATCCAACGCGACGTCGCCTTTCTCACCAAGCTTTGGCGCTCGATCGTCAAGCAGGCGGAGGCCGCGCCTTCGGGATCGCCCCTGTTTGCCGATCTCGACCTGCCGCTGCGCGCGGTGCGCGACTTCTTCGGCAGCGACGTTGAGCGTCTGTGGTGCGACGACCGGGCCGTCTACGAGCGCATTCAGGAGTTTGTCGGCCGCTATATGAGCCGGCTGCGCTCGCGGGTGGTGCTTTACCAGGAGCAGGCGCCGCTTTTTGACCGTTTCGACATCGATCGCCAGCTCGAGCGCGCCCTGTCCCGCCGGGTGGAGCTCAAGTCAGGGGGCCATCTGGTTTTCGACCAGGCCGAGGCGCTGACCGCAATCGACGTCAATACCGGCCGCTTTGTCGGCAAGCGCAACCAGGACGAGACCATCCTGAAGACCAACCTGGAGGCGCTCGAGGAGGTGGTCAACCAACTGCGGCTGCGCAATATCGGCGGAATCATCGTCGTTGATTTCATCGACATGGCGCGCGAGGCCGACCGCAAACGGGTAAGCGAGGCGCTGGTCCAGGCGCTAAAGCGCGACCGCGCGCGCAGCGCGGTGCTGCGTATCTCCGAGTTCGGGCTGGTCGAGATGACGCGCAAGCGCTCGCGCGAGAGCCTCGAACAGATGCTGACCGAGACCTGCCCCCACTGCGGCGGCAGCCGCGTCGTCAAGTCGCTGCCCACGATCGCCGCCGAGGTCCTGCGCTCGATTCAGCGCCGGGTGGCGCTCAACTCGCCCGGCGACATGGCCGTGGTGAAGCTCAACCCCGAGGTGGCGCGCTTTCTCTACAGCGACGGCGCCAAGAACCTGGAAGCGTTGGAAAGCCGCCTGGGCGTCAAGTTCGTGCTGCGCTCGCTGGACGCGCTCGGGCCCGAGGAGGTCGAGCTGGCGCCGGTCTCGGCCGCCGCTTCGGCGGGCGGCGCCGCTCGGCTCAGGGCAGGCTAGGGTCGGCGGGCGAGGTTGCGGCGCACGTCGGCCGCCCTTTTCAGCAGCGAGCGCGGCAGGTTAAGGGTGCCGGCCACGTTCGAGTAGGGGAAAAGCCGGCCGTTCACGTGTCCATGCAGCGGCAAATCCTGGCCCTGGTGAATCTCGCAGTCCAGAGGATTCGCGCCAAAGACCTGCAAGGCCCGATGCAGCGCGCGGGCAAAGCGGCGCAAGCCGCTCGGTTCCAGGTCGCAAAGCTGCTTCCTGAACTCGGGCATCACGACATCGTAGCTGTGGGGGAACTGGCCGACCGGGCTCATGTAGGTCACAATCCCGTCGCCCCGTTCAATAATCAGGTCGAAACGCTCGGCAAGCGCGATCGCTTCGTGCCAGAGCTCGGGATGGTGCCGCGTGGCCGTAACTTCGGCCTGCAGCGCGGGCAGCAGGCTTGCAGACCCGATAATCTGGTGATGGATGTGCGGCTGGGAGGCGCCGGATTCGCGTCCCTGATTCTTGCGCACCACCAGCGAGCGCACCGCCGGGTTCTCTAACGCCCGCCGCATCACCAGGACGTCGGCCTCGATCCCGCGCAGAAACTGGCTTTCGCTGAGCGCGGCGCTATAAAGCAGGTCGTCGGGCGAGCGCGCCGCGGGAAGAAAATGGCGCGGGTCCTCGACCACGATGTAGGATTCGTTGCGGCCGCCGGTAAGGCTTGCCGGCACCCGGGGGAACAGATTGTTGACCACGCGGACGGCCCAGGGTGCGACGCGGTCGCTCCCGCCCGGGCTTTCTCTGCCTTCTTCGGCTGGGTCCATCGAGATGCGCATCACCTCGTCCGGTGACATCGCTTCGTTGCCCGGGCAGAAAGGGCATTCGGCGCTCAGCCGGCGCGCCGTTTCGGCGTCAAGCGCGACCGCGCCGGCGTGCGCGCCGGGTTGGTTGTTCGCCAGCGTGTAGGCGAAGCTCTTGCCCTCGACGTCGACGACGTAGGAGATGGTGCCGTTGAATGGGTTTTTCACCCAGAGCAAGGCGCCGTCCCGTGTTTCCCACTCAAGCGGCATCTTTCAGGCGTATGTCTTTGCGGCTGCGGCCGCCCCGTGTTCGACGGCGAACAGAGGCGGCCGTCATCGGCCGGCCTCGATTGTTCTATCGGACCAGCAATGGGCCGGCTGGGCAAGGGGCTGGCTTGTTGGGCGGGCGGGACGGTTCGCAAAAACGTTGCGGTTCGGGTATCATTGCTTTCGCCTCTTCTAAGGTGGGGACGTTTTTATAAGGGATTCTTTTAGATGCCAGGACAAATGACAGGACCCAAGAAATATCTTTTCACGCCCGGGCCGGTGGCCGTGCCGCCCGAAGTGCTGCTCGAGATGGCGCGCCCGGTGATCCACCATCGCACCTCTGAGTTTGGGGCGGTCATCGACCGGGCGCGCCAAGGGCTCAAGCCGCTGTTCGGCACCAAGGGCGAGGTGGTGCTGCTCTCGGCCAGCGGCACGGGCGCGATGGAAGCCGCGGTAGTGAACCTGCTGGCACCCGGCGAGCATGCGGTTTTCGTCAACGGAGGCAAGTTCGGCGAGCGCTGGGGCAAGATTCTCGCCGCACATGGGATGGTCGGCCACGAAATAAAAGTCGAATGGGGACAGCCGGTGCGTCCGGAGCAGGTCGAGCAGGCGCTAAGCGGCGCGCCTGAGGCACGCGCGGTATTCCTCCAGGCCAGCGAGACCTCGACCTGCACGCTTCATCCGGTCGAAGAGCTGCGCGCGATTACAGAGCGGAGCGGAACTCTGCTGGTGGTGGACGGCGTCACTTCGGTCGGCGTCTTCGAGCAGCGAATGGACGACTGGGGGGTGGACGTCCTGCTGACCGGGAGTCAGAAGGCGCTGATGGTGCCGCCGGGCCTAGCCGCGATCTCGCTTTCCGAGCGAGCTTGGGAGCGGGCGCGCGGGCTTAAGACGCCGCGCTATTACTTCGACCTCGCGCGCGAGCTTAAGGCCCAGCGCGACGAGCACAGCATGGCCTACACGGCGCCGGTGTCGCTGGTCTTGGGGCTGGCCAAGGCGCTCGAGCTTATCCATGGCGAGGGGCTGGAGCGGGTCTTCGCCCGGCACGCGCTTACGGCCGATGCGACGCGGGCTGCAGCAACGGCCCTGGGGCTTAAGCTTCTTTCGCAACGGCCGGCGCCGGGCGTGACCGGGCTGCTTTTGCCGGCCGGCGTGGACGGTGGCAAGGTTGTCCGGTACATGCGCGATGAGCTTAACGTCGGGGTGCAGGGCGGCCAGGACCAGATGAAGGGGCGGCTGGTCCGGATCGGCCACATGGGCTACGTGACCCCGCTGGACGCGCTGGTGGCTATAAGCGCGCTCGAACAGGCGCTTGCGGCGATGGGAGTAAGCTTCGCGCCGGGCGCCGGCGTGGCGGCCGTGCAACAGCGAATCGCCGGGCAGGCCGGGGCCCCCCGGCGCGCAGTGTCGGGGCAGGGGCGATGAAAACAAAGTGGCGACTTCTGGTGAGCGACGCGCTCTCGCAGGAGGGATTGCAGGTTTTAAGCGGCTACCCGGAGATAAGCTTCGAGGTGAAGACCGGCTTATCGCCAGCCGAGCTGGCCTCCGCGGTCGGACCTTACGACGCCCTGGTGGTGCGCAGCGCCAGCAAGGTCACGCGCGAGGTGATCGAGCGGGCCGAGCGGCTCAAGGTCATCGGGCGGGCCGGGGTCGGCGTCGACAACATCGATGTTGAAGCGGCCACGCGGCGCGGAATCGTGGTGATGAACAGCCCAATGGGCAACAGCGTCACCACCGCCGAGCATACGATTTCGCTCATCCTGGCGATGGCGCGGCACATCCCGGCGGCCAACGCCGCGGTCAAGTCCGGGCGTTGGGAGCGCGGCAAGTTCACCGGGGTCGAGGTCTGCAACAAGGTCCTGGGGATCGTCGGGCTTGGCAATATCGGCCGGATCGTGGCGGCGCGGGCTCGGGGCCTTAGCATGAAGGTGATTGGCTTCGACCCGATGCTGACCGGCGAGGCCGCCTCTCGCCTGGGCGTTGAGCTGGTCAGCCTGGAGGCGCTCTACCGTGCCGCCGATTTCATCACCGTGCACACCCCGCTTACCCGCGAGACGCAAGGGATGATCGGCGCCGAGGCCTTGGCGGCGATGAAGCCCGGCGTGCGCATCGTCAACTGTGCGCGGGGCGGAATCGTTGACGAGGCGGCCCTGGCCGAGGCGCTGCGCTCGGGCAAGGTGGCGGGCGCGGCGCTGGACGTTTTCAGCCACGAGCCGCCGCCGCCCGACCATCCGTTGCTCAAGTTCGACAACGTGATCGTCACGCCGCACCTGGGCGCGGCGACCAGCGAGGCGCAGTTGCGCGTGGCGGTGGACATCGTGCACCAGGTTGTCGACTTCCTGCGCGACGGGGTGGCGCGCCACTCGGTCAACCTGCCTTCGCTCTCGCCCCAGGAGCTGGAGGCCGTGGCGCCGCATCTTGAGCTGGGCGAGAAGCTGGGACGGCTGGCCGCCCAGCTAATCGGCGCCGCACCGCAGGAGGTGACAGTTGCCTTGGGCGGCGAGGCGGCCGCTTTGCAGGCCGAGCCGATAACTGCGGCGGTTCTGAAGGGGCTTCTGAGCAGCTTCCTCGAGCAGGAGCTGAACTACGTCAACGCGCCATTCATCGCCCGCGAGCGCGGCATCGCCGTAGTCGAGCGCCGCGCCCGCGAGACGCCCGATTACGTCAACACCCTGGCCGTGGCGGTGCGCACCGCCGAGGGCCTGCGCGAGGTTGTCGGCGCGGTGGTGGGAAACCGCATGCTGCGCCTGGTCAAGGTCGATTCCTTCCGGCTCGAGACGGTGCCCGAGGGACACTTCCTGATGCTCTACAACCGCGACGTACCGGGCGTGGTGGGCGCGGTCGGCACGCTTTTAGGCCAGGCCAAAATCAACATCGCAGGCCTCGCGCTCGGCCGCGACCAAGTCGGCGGCATGGCGCTCAGCCTGCTGCAGGTGGATGATCCGGTGCCGGACGAGGTGATCGAACGCCTGCGCACCATCCCGGCGATCACGGGAGCGCGCAGACTGACCCTTTAGCCGGTGCGTGCGCTCTAAGCGAGGCGCTTGCCGGGCCGGGCAAGGCGGTCGGGCGACTTGGCATACTTCGGGAGCGGTTCAGATAAAACAGATGAAAACGGTCGCGTTGGTCGGCGTCCAGTGGGGCGACGAGGGGAAGGGCAAAATCGCCGACTTGCTGGCGGCCCAGGCGGACGTGGTGGCACGCTTCCAGGGCGGCAACAACGCCGCGCACACCGTGGTCCGGGACGGTCAGAAATTCGTCCTGCGCCTGGTGCCGGCCGGCGCGCTCCATCCAGGCACGGTATGCGTCATCGGCAACGGCACCGTGGTCGACCCGTTCGCTCTGCTCGGCGAGCTCGAAGCGCTTGACCGGCGCGGCTATCCGCTTGACCGCGGGCTGCTTAGGCTTAGCGCCGAGGCGCATATGGTGCTGCCCTACCACCAGGAGATCGACCGGGCGCGGGAGGCGCGGCTGGGACGCAGGGCGATCGGCACGACCGGCTTCGGGATCGGGCCGGCTTACGAGGACAAGATGGCGCGCTGCGGGGTGCGCTTTGGCGAGCTGGTGAATTTTGCCGCGCTCAGGCGCAAGCTCGAGCGCAACATCGAGGAGAAAAACCGCTACCTGAAGGCCGTGCTCAAAGCGCCCAAGACCGCCGGTGACCAGCTCATCGCGCGGCTTCGCGCCGCGCGTCCAAAGCTCTTGCCGTATCTCTGCGAGACCGGGGCTTTCATGGAAGAGGCCCGCGCCCAAGGCAAGCGGATTCTGCTCGAAGGGGCGCACGGTACGATGCTCGACCTGGACCACGGCACCTATCCGTTTGTCACTTCGTCGAATTGCGTGGCCGGCGCGGCGTTTGCCGGGGGCGGCCTTGCGCCGGGCAGTCTCGAGGCGGTGCTGGGCGTGAGCAAGGCTTATGCCACGCGGGTTGGCGCCGGTCCGTTTCCCACGGAGATCAAGGGCGGATTGGCCAGGCTCTTGCGCCGCGAGGGCGAGGAGTTCGGCAGCGCCACCGGCCGGCCGCGCCGGGTGGGCTGGTTCGACGCGCCGCTGGCGCGCTACGCCGCCCGGCTAAACGGGCTGTGGGCTCTTGCGCTCACCAAGCTGGACGTTCTGACCGGGATCAATCCGCTCAGGATTTGCGTTGCCTACGAGTTGAAGGGGGCTCGGCTAAGCGGGTTGCCGAGCCCCGGTATTGCGCTTGAGAAGGTGCGTCCGCTTTACGAGGAGCTGCCGGGCTGGAGCGAGAAGATCGGCGAGGCAAGGCGGCTGGAGGTGCTGCCGGCCAACGCCCGGCGCTACGTCGAGCGGATCGCCGAGCTCTCCGGAGTAAGCCTCGCTTTCGTAAGCGTGGGTCCCCAGCCTGAGCAGACAATCGTACTCCAAAGCCCCTTCGACTCTTGAGGAATTGGCCGGCGCGGCGGCGCGGGCGCGTCACGCCGCCTCGCGGCCGTTGAGCTCGGCGCCCTGGACCGAGACCCAGCCGGCGCGCCCGGTAACGAAGCCGCGCTCAAGCCGGCAGACCGGAAGCTCCTGGCCGGCGAGCCGTTGCGCAACCTCGCACAGCCGCACAAAACGCGCGCCGCGGGCTTTCAGCCCGCGCAAGAGCGCCGCAAAGCTGTCCAGCTGCGTCATCCCTTCCACCTCGGCGTGAATCGTGTGAACGTTTAGCCGCTCGGCGCTGAAACGCGCAAGGTAGTGGCCAAGCAAAGCGGCGTTGTCGCGCAGCCCGGGAAGGCCCATCAGCTCATCCATCGTGGGCAGGGTTGTGGGAATCTCCGGCACGTCGAAGGTCCGGCGGCCAATCCGGCAACGAAAAGGAAAGACGCCCCGCGTGTCGCTGCGGTAAAGCAGTCCTTTCCGGTCGAGCAGCTCGAGCGCGGTCGCGCTCGTTCTCCAGCCCGGCGCGGCAAAGCTTTGCGCCGGCTCTCCCAGGACTTGCCGGTAGCCCTCGAAGGCCCGGTCGAGTTCGCGGGCGACCGCCGCGGGCTCAAGCCGTTCGATCCTGTCCTGCCAGCGGACGTGGTCGTAGCCGTGGACGCCCAGTTCGAAGCCGGCCTCCTTGAGCGCGCGCATCGTTTCGGGGAACGCCGTTCCCACCGGCCGCGCGGGCATCAGAGTCCCGGAGAGCACGGTCCTTAGACCGTAGGTGGAAACCGCCCGGGTGCGAAACATCTTCGAGAGAAAACCGCGGTTGCGCACGATCCGCAGAAGCGCCCGGCCCGAGTTGTCCGGCCCCATCGCGACAAAGAAGCTTGCCGGCACGCCCTCCCGCTCCAAGAGACGCGCGAGGCGCGGCACGCCCAGCTTAAGCCCCCGATGGGTATCGACGTCGACCTTAAGCGCAACTTCCATCGAGTTCTTCCAGCCGTTTGATGAGACGTTCCATTCCCACCGAACGCGAGCCCTTGACCAGGAGCAGGTCGCCGGGACGCAACAGCCGGCTAAGCTTAACAGCCGCTTCCTCGGGAGACGGCGCGGCAACGACCACGCTTTGGCCGGGCGACGCGGCAAGCCGGGCGCAGGCGGCGCTCATCTCGGCGCCGACGCCGATGAGCAGCGCGGGCTTGAGCGCCAGCGCCTGTTCCAGCAGTTCCTGATGGGCCGCGGCGGAGAAGTCCCCCAGCTCGAGCATGTCGCCCAGCGCAACCGCCAGGCGCGCGCCGAGAACCTCGGCGTTCTCGCGCGCGGCGCCGAGTGCGGCTCTTACCGAACGCGGATTGGCGTTGTACGAGTCGTCGATCACCGAAACGCCCTTGACGCTCCTTAGGCTTAGCCGACCTGCAAGCGGTTTGACCGAGTCGAGGGCGCGGGCCGCGCCGTCGAGTTCAACGCGGCCAAGCGGCTGTCCCCACAAGGCTGCTGCCGCCGCCAGCGCGGCAGCGGCATTGATCGCCATACAGCTTCCGGTAAGTCCCAGGCCAAGGACGACTGCCGGCTCCGTTCCCGGCCGCACCATCGTACCGGCCAGGGAAAGCCGTATCATCAGCCGTCCGTCCCGGTAATAGGGCGCGCCGTCCACCTGAACGTCGGCCGCGGCGTCTGCGCCGAAGGTCACGCGGCGCAGGCGGTCTGGAATGCCGGCCAGCACGAGCCGCTCGTCGGCGGGGGCGACCGCCGTCTCCCGCGCGGCCGCGAAGAGCGCGGTCTCCTCGGCGGCGATCTGTTCGAGCCCGCCCAGGCCGGCGCTATGTTCGAGGTCAACGTTCAGGACCAGCGCGACGTCGGGCGAGACGATTTCGCCGAGGCGGGCGATCTCGCCGGGCAGGCTGGTGCCGCACTCGATGATCGCGGCGCGGTGTTTTTCGGTCAAGGTAAAGAGCGTCATCGGGACGCCGATGAGGTTGTTCAAGTTGCCGGCCGTCGCCCCGACCTCGCCGAAGAGCGCCCCGGCGGCAGCGGCGGCGAGTTCCTTGGTCGTGGTCTTGCCCGCCGCGCCGCCGATCGCAAGCAGCCGCAGCCCGCCGGCCCGCCGCAGCCGTTCCAGGTGAAACCGGGCAAGCGCGCCCAGCGCCTGCAGGGTGTCCGCGACGACGACCGCCGGCAGGCCGGAAGGAAGCTTTGCCGCCTCGCTCACCAGGGCGGCGCCGGCCCCGGCGCGAACGGCCGCGCTAAGGTAGGCGTGGCCGTCGCCGACTCCCGCTGCCTTGAGCGCGCCGAAGAGCATCCCGGGCCTTAGCGTCCGGCTATCGACGCTCACGCCGGCTAGTGCCAGCCTTTCCGGCCCGGCAAGCGTTCCCCCCGTTGCGCGGGCAACCTCGCCCAGACAAAAGGGACAGGAATTAGGCGGAATCGGCGTGGCCATCGCGGCGCTTTCTCCCTGGCTTCAAACTGATACAGTGATTACGCGGCTTGGACCGGCGCCGCAACCGGCGCGCGCCCGGCCGGCCCTTGGTCGTAGTAAAACCCCTGGCTGAACCGGAGCCGAACCATGCCACAGGAACAACCGCGCCCGCTGGTCGCAATCCTCATGGGAAGCAAAGCCGACTACGAGCATATGTCAGCGGCCCGCGAATTGCTGGACGAGCTCGAAATCCCCGTCGAGGTGCGCGTCCTTTCCGCCCACCGCACGCCCGACCAAGTGCTCGAGTACGCCGAGCAGGCCCAGGCCCGGGGGCTCAAAGTGATCGTTGCCGGCGCCGGCGGAGCCGCCCATCTGGCCGGCCTGCTTGCGGCCAAGACGCTATTGCCGGTGGTCGGGGTGCCGATGCCGACAACTTCGCTCGGCGGACTGGATGCGCTGCTGGCGACGGTGCAGATGCCGGCAGGTGTTCCCGTGGCGACCATGGCGATCGGCCGGGCCGGGGCGGCCAACGCCGCCGCCTTTGCCGCCGCGGTGATCGCGCTGGGCGACGCGAAGGTGGCCCGGCGGCTCGATCAGTGGCGCGCCAAGCGCCGGCGCGCTGTGCTCGAGCAAAAACTTCCGTAGGCTTCGCGCCTCGGCGCCTGGGAATCCGCTACCTGTTCGCCGGCACGCTGCGCGCAAATTTTTCTGCTGCGACCGACGAGGCGTCTCAGCCGCTTCGGAGTCCGAAGTCCCGGCCTGAACGAGCTTCTCGCCCCGCAGGCGAGCGCTTCGAGGAAACGCCGGAGAGCAGCGGCTGTGTCCGCGCTTCCCGGCAGCACCAAAGAGCTGCCGGAGCTGCTTGCGCAGGCCGCGGTCGGTTCCGCCCGAGCCCCTGACATAACGCAACGCCATTCCAAAGAGCCGAAATGACAGTTCGATCGTTACCAGGGTTTTCTGCTTCATAGGCATCACCTCCTTTTCCATGGTGGCTGAGCCATGAAGAGGCCCGGAGCCCGTTTCCGGGCGCAACCGACGCTCTTATTATATTATAGTGACAAGGTCGCCGCTGGCGGACTCGCCTGGCCTGTGGTTCTCGGGCGTGGTTGCGGCGCGCAGACGCGCGAGGTTTTCCCGCGCGGCGCCAGCGTGATTCGTGATTCCTCCCGCGCCCAGCGGTCGCTGCGCGGCAACTCGCCCGACCGGCGTGCTGCGACCGCAGCGCAGGCAGGCCAGCGGGAGCGCAACGCCACGATATCCCGCCACGGGTCCCTACCGCCGCGCACCGGCCGAGCTGGCTGCTGGGACTGCGGCGCAGGCAGGCCAGCGGGAGCGCAACGCCGGGATGCGCGCCAGGCCATTGCATGGCGGCAGATGCTGAGGCCGCGTTAGGTGGCATTGCGCTCCCGCTGGTCGGACAAGCTGCCGTGCGATCAGCACCGCGCGGGGGTGACAAGCAGGAGCCGGACGTCCCGCCTCTGTCATTCCCGCGCGCGTCTCTGGCGCGCGCGAGGAATCCCGAGTTCCGCTGGCGCGGCAGGTCGCGGCGCTGCTCGGCGCGGCTCGGCGCGCCCCGGCATCCCGCCTTCGGGGTCGCGCAATGGGATGAAGTGGAGTCGGGTGAGGCCGCGCCGCGGGGTGCCGGCAAACCGGGGTCGCCCCACGCCGGCGTTTGCCGGCGGCAGCCGCTGGCGATAGGCTTCTAGTGTCGGCTCGAAAGGCCGGCAGCGTTTCCCGGCGCCGGCGGCTGCCCGCTGCGGTGGCGTGTGCGCTTCGGACGCGCCGGGGGCCGGACGGCCCCGGCCATGATGGGAAGATGAGACGATTTGTTGACTTAGCCGGCCGGCGCGCTCGCTCTTGGCGTCTCGTTGCGCCGGCGTTGGGCTGCACGGTGCTGGCGCTGCTCCTGGCCGCGCCGGGCAGCGCGCGGGCAGTCCAGCTCAGGACGGCGGGCGTCTTGGCCGTGCCGCCGCAGACCCCGGTGATTCCTGTATCGACCGATCCCGTGGTCCAGCGGGTGTTGAACGACGAGCTGCACGGCGGGTCGGCGGCCGGTCAGGCTCGGACGCCGGTCACCCTTACGGTTACGCTTGAGACTCACGCGCTTGGCCCCGGGATGAGCGTCTCTGACCTGGCGCCCGGAGACCCGGAAGTGGCGGGGCTCTTACGCCGCATGGGGATCAACGTGCCCGTGCTTGCCGAGGTGCAGGGTGAAGGTGTCGATCCCTACGCCGCGATCGCCAAGCGCGAGGCGCTGGCGCCCAACATGTCAGCGATGGATCAGATAAGAAACGCGGGCGCGAACGGCCAGGTGCCGCTCGGGCCGGGCGGACCGATGAGCGCGCTGTCGATGATGCCGTTTGGCTCGATGCAGCCGAGCTACGGCGCCGCCTCCGGTCCGCGCCAGGCGCAGGCAACGCTCGGCACGGTGCTGGTCAGCCAGGCGGTGCTCAGCACCGGCGGACGCCCCTTGACCATCGTCGCCCTGCTCAATCCGGACGACGATGTCAGGGAGGCCAAGAAGCTTATCGCCAGCAACATCGTGAGCGCGGTGTTGCGCTCGGGCAGCCCTTAGCAGGGTGTTGAGAAAAGCGGAGAACACAATCTGAATGGAGGCATGGTCTCAACACCCTGCGTAAAAAATGGCTTCCTTCCTCAATCTTCTCCCCCGCTCTTTCGCGGGGGAGACAAGAGAGAGGGAGCAGGCTGTGATTTCTCAACAGCCTGCTAGTCCTTCTGACTCTTGCCCTCGACCTGGATCGGCACTTTGCGCATTCCCAGGTGCTTGGGAACGGGCATGGTCAGTTCGAGCACGCCGTTGCGGTAGGAGGCCTTGATATCGTCGGCGCTGACGCTGTCCGGCAAGGTGAGCGTGCGCTCGAAGGCGCCGTAGGTGACCTCGCGGTGGAAGTACTGGTGGTTGCGCTCCTGGCGGCTTTGCTCGCGCTTGCCTTTAAGCGTGAGGTTTCGGCCGGTGATGGTGACCTCGACGTCTTTCGGGTCGATCCCGGGCAGGTCGGCCTTGATCACGAGCTTGCCTTCCTCGATGTACGATTCGACGGCGGGGAACAGGCTTCCGGGAGCGGCAGATCTGACATGGCCGCCCAGGAAACGCTCGAAGAGGTCGTCAAAGTCCCGGCGAAACCGCTCCAGTTCACGAAACGGAGACCAAACCTGGGTCTCGTTGGCCATCGTCTTATCCTCCCTTCGTAGTTTACCCACTGGGAAAAGTAACCACGCGCCGGGCTGCGGCAAGAGGATTGCGCGCTGGCCTTGTTGCCTGGCTGGCGCCGAGAAGCGCAGGGCGGCCCTCCCTGCGCGGCGGCAAACCGGCCTGGGTTGCCGTTTGGCCGGCGCCATTGACTGCCGCGTTAAGCGTCAGTTGGCTGCCGATCTTGCGCCTGGAGGCGCCGACAGTGGCGCCGCAGCCGGGCCTGGTACTGGAGCGGATCGTGCCGGCATGGTCGAGGTCGGCGAGGGCGCTGCCGGCTGGAGCGGGACCGGTGCCACCAGGCGGCGGCGCTCCGCCATGATCAGGTAAAAGACCACGAGCGCTCCCGCCAAAGCCGCGATCAGCAGCCACCGCAACAGCCGGTTGGTGCGCCGGCCCAAGGCCCAAGGCTGCGGCATGCGTATGGCTCGTTCGTCGGCCGGCGGTGCCTCGCGCAGAAACCGGGTGACCGTTTCCTCGGGGTCGAGGCGGAGAAAAGCCGCGTACTTGCGCAAGAACGGCAGCAGGTAAAACGGGTCCGAGATAAGCGAATAATCGCCCGTTTCGATCATCTGGACATAGTGCGCCGGTATGCCGCTTTGCTGCACGACGGCGTCCCGTGAAAGACCCCGCTGCTCGCGAATTCCCGCCAGGAAATCGGCCAGGCGCGCCTCGGCACCGGGAGTTTCCCGTCCCCGGTCCTCAGCCGGAGGCGCCGTCGAACTTTTCTGTTCCGCCACCGCAGTATGTCCCCTCCGCTCCAGGTGAGCTTTTGCGGGTCCCGTCCGCCGGTTTCCTTCCGCGCCGGCTAGAAACAGGCGTAGCTCAAACCGCAGGCTAATAAAAGCGCCGCGGCGGGGGAAGCCTCTGCCCGGGCCGACGACCGAGGCGGCGGCGCCGGCGCGGCGGCGCAACCCAGGCCAGGCGGTGGGCGGCTCGCTACGGGCTTTAAACTTGGAGGGCCGTTTGTCAGAATTTAACCCGTCCCGCCGATTCTCCTTGCTCGAGTGGCGCGGCAAACGACCGTGGCTGGTGACCCATGAATTCTTCCGCCAAAGTATCGCCGGTTGAGAGCGCACCGGCGCTCCAGCCGGAGGTCTCGGTCGTCATCCCGGTCTATAACGAGGCCGCGAACCTGGCACCGCTCTGGGAGCGGCTTTCGCGCGTGATGGAGAGCCTGGGCCGCCCGTGGGAGGTGGTCTTTGTCGACGACGGCTCGACCGACCGGTCGCCCGAGATTCTCAGGGCGATTGCCGGAGCGGCCTGGCTGCGGGTCAGGGTGGTCGAGTTGGCCCGCAATTTTGGGCAACATGCGGCGCTGCTGGCGGGCTTTCGGCGCTGCCGCGGCGAGATGGTGGTTACTCTGGACGCGGACCTGCAGAATCCTCCCGAGGAGATACCCAAGCTGCTGGCGGCGCTTGAGGCGGGCAACGACGTCGTCGGCGGCTGGCGCGAGGAGCGCCAAGACCCCCTGCTGCGCCGCGTCGCCTCGCGCCTGCATAACCGCGTCACCTCGGCGATTGTCGGCGTTCGGATGAACGATTACGGCTGTATGCTGCGAGCCTACCGCAGGCAGATCGTCGATACCGTCGTGCAGTGCGACGAGAAGGCGGCGTTTATTCCGGCGCTGGCCACTTCCTTTGCCGGCCGGGTGGCGGAGGTGCCGGTCGTCCACCAACGGCGGGCGGGGGGCGCCTCGAAATACAATTTTTTGCGCCTGCTCAATTTGAGCCTCAACCTGATAACCGGCTTTTCGCTGGCGCCGATCCAGGCGCTCAGCGTGGCCGGCTTGGCCGTTTTCGCGCTGGACGTTTTGCTTGCGCTGGCGCTGCTCGCGCACCGGATAATTTACGGTCCCCAGGAAGAGGGCGCTCTTTGGGTGCTTTTTGCGGTGCTGTTTCTGTTTATCAGCTTCATCCTGCTGGCGCTCGGTCTTATCGGCGAGTATATCGGGCGCATTTACCAGGAGGTGCGCCGGCGGCCGACTTACCTGGTGCGCACCGTCTACGGAGGCGAGCCGCCGCCGCCGGCGGACTAAGCGTGGCCGTGCGAAACCATGGCGCCGAGGCGAGCGCGGTCTCGGTGGCGAGCGCCCGCTGCGTGGTCTTTGCCTACCAGGAGATGGGCTACGCCTGCACGCAGGCGCTGCTCGAAGCGGGCGCGCCGATCGCGGCGCTGTTTACCCATGAGGACGCGCCGGGGGAAAACATCTGGTGGCGACCGGTGCGGGAGCTGGCGCGCCGCCATGCCATCCCGGTCCATCTCTGCCCGGAGATCGATCGGGCCGGGACGGCACAAGTCGCGCGACTACGCCCCGCGCTGCTCTACTCTTTCTATTGGCGCAGCCTGTTGCCGGCGGCGCTCCTTGAATTGGCCGCGCTGGGCGCCTACAACCTGCACGGGTCGCTGCTGCCCGCCTACCGGGGGCGCGCCCCGGTCAATTGGATGCTCATCAACGGAGAAAGGCGCGCCGGCGTCACCCTGCATCACATGGTAGCGCGCGCCGATGCAGGCGATATCGTGGCGCAGCGGGCGGTAGATATCGAGGAGAGCGACACGGCTTTGAGCCTGCACCTCAAACTGGCGCGGTTGGGAGCCGAGCTGGTGCGCGAGATGCATCCGTCGATCGTTGCCGGACGGGCGCCGCGCCGGCCGCAGGACTTGTCGCAGGGAAGCTATTTCGGCCGCCGCCGGCCGGAAGACGGCCGGATCGACTGGCGCTGGCCGGCGCGGCGCGTCTTTGACTTTGTGAGGGCGCTGACCCATCCCTATCCCGGCGCTTTCTGCTTCGCCGGCGGGCGCAAGCTCTTTGTCTGGGAGGCAAAAGTGAGCGCCGAGACGCTGGCGCCGGCCGCGCCGGGAAGTATTATCGGGCCGGGCCCCGACGGCGCGGTCGAGGTTGCCGCGGGGCAGGGCAGCGTCTGGCTTTTGCGGACACAATTTGAAAACGGGGCGCAGGGACCGGCGGCAGCGGCGCTGGCCGCCGATCGGGCTCTCGCCCGACTCAACTGAAAGGGTTGCAATGCGGGTTTTGATTACCGGCGGCGCCGGCTTTTTGGGCTCTCATCTCTCGGATGCGTTCATCGACCGGGGCGACGAGGTCTTCGTGCTCGACACGGGCGGAATCTCCAAGGTACGGCATCTTTTGAGCAATCCGCGCTTTCACTACGTGCATGATTCGGTTTTCAACCTCGACCTGCTCGACAGCCTGGCCGGCAAGACGGACTTGATCTACCATCTGGCGGCGGTGGTTGGCGTCGAGCACTACGTGGCCGACCCCTACGAGACGCTCAACATCAACGTCAACGGCACGCAAAACGTGCTGAAGGCGGCCTACAAGTACACTCGGCGCGTCGTTTTCGGTTCCACCTCCGAGGTCTACGGGCGCAATCCCAAGGTTCCCTGGTCGGAGAACGACGACCGGGTGCTGGGGGCGACCAGCATCGACCGCTGGTGCTACTCGACGTCGAAGGCGGTGGGCGAGCACTTCTGTTTTGCCTACCAGAAGCTGGGGCTGCCGGTGACGGTGGTGCGGTTTTTCAACATCTATGGACCTCGGCTCGACCGGCTGGACGTGGGGCGGCTGTTCACGATTTTCATGGGGCAGCTCTTGCGCGGCGCGGACCTGACCGTGGTCGGCGACGGCCGGCAGACGCGATGCTTTACCTACGTCAGCGACGCCATCGAGGCGACCGTGCGCGCCGGCGTCGAGCCGGCGGCGCAGGGTCACGCCATCAATATCGGCACCGACGTTGAGACCTCGGTGATGGAGTTTGCCAAGCTGATGCTCGAGCTGTTCGGCCCGAGCAAGTCGCAGCTCAAATTCGTCCGCCAGGAGGAAATCTACGGACCCAGCTACGAAGACATCCCGCGCCGCGTCCCCGATATCACCAAGATGAAGACGCTGCTCGGCGTCACCCCGCAGGTCTCGCTGCGCGAGGGCACCGCCCGGACCATGGAATGGTTTAGGCGCCAGCAGCCGGAGTAGGGGGCCGAATCTCCTTACGCAGCCCCGGCTCGCTACACTGCATGCGACGATAGAGGGTTGGCGCGCGCTCTGCCCAGGCGCCAACCCTCTAGCCGAGGACGCGGGCGACGAAGGTCGTCTCTTACGGAAACTTGACGAACGTTACCACGTTGTTCTTCACCAGGTCGTAGCTGGCGCTGACCGTGTGTGAACCCGCGGCCGGTGGCGCTGCCTCGCGCGTAGCCGCCAGCAAGGCGTCCAGATCGATCACGGCGACGTAGGTTCTCGCGTTATTCATCAGCAGTCCCCAGCCGCGGGGCGTTCCGACGATGATTGCACCGGCGGAGGCGGCGGCCGAGGCAAAGGCCGCGGTCAGACCATGGGGGTCCAGGGGATTCGCCCACGCCGCGCCTGACGGATCGTTGGGCATTGCCGCCAGCACCCAATCCGACGCCGCCGGGGTGCCGCTGCCCGAGGTAGACGGCAACTTGATTGCGCCAAAGGCGTTGCCGTCGAACTCCTCCTCGGTCAGCGCCTCGTGCGCTCCGAAGGCCACCGCCAGTCCGTTCATGTCGCTGGTGCTCAGCTCGGTCAGGGCCTGAAACTGTGCCGCCTTGGCCGGCACATTCCAACTATAGGGGGCCGTCGAGGTCGCCGTCGTGGCCTGCATCAGGTCGGCCAAAAACAAGTTGCCCGTGCACTCGTCCTGGGCGTAAATGATCCCGGTCGAGTCCACTGCGGCGGTGTCCAACTCCGTAGTGGAACCACCGCAACTCGTATAGAGATAAGACGCGCGGCTGGCGAAATCGAGGATTGCGTCACCGCCGACACTCGAGGCGGACGGCGGAGCGATGGCGACGATATCGTAGTCTGCCGTGTCAGTCCCCATATCGTCCTCGGGGGGCGAGAGAAGCAGGAAGAACCCTGACGATACCGGCAGCACGCTGAAATGCTCGGCGATGCCGTCGGCAGGCCCCATGCCAATCACCTTGCTGAGGGCCAAGGTGCTCAGATTGAGCAACTGGTACCCGCCGAGGACCGTGTGCGTTGTCGGGTCGGGTGCGGTCGCCACGCTGATGACCGCGTTGCCGCTCAGCGCGTCCACCACGACGCCGCAGGTGGTGCATTGGCCGCCGCTGAACTGCACCACATTTGGACTAACGCCGCCGCTGGTCAGCGTTTTCACGATGGTCGTGCCGTCGATCAGGTAGATGTCCGTGCCGTTGGCAACGCATACCGCTTCAGGGCTGGTGCTGCCCGAAACGAACGTGCCGGCGCTAACCGCGGCGCACGAGTTGACCACGTTAGGTGTGCTGACGACTCCTCCGGTTACGCCGCTGCCGGCGATCGGAATAAGCGCCACACCTTTGGTCGACTGACTCCAGCTCCCCAACGGCGCGTAGACGGCGATGAAGCCGGTCGTCGCGGCCAGAGCTTCTCTCGGCCCCGCGCCGTTCCATCCATGATTCACGAGCTGCCCCAGCCAGTTGCCAACCCGGGCAAGCATGGTTGGCTGGTTGTCGCGCAACCCCTTCTCCAGCCGAACGATTCCACCGCCTGGCGCGGAAAACGACGGCGGCGTCGAGCGCGCGAAACTCCCCGGCACAAACGAGCCGGTTACAACCAGCCCCAATGCGCCCATCGGCGCGCCGGCCGAGGCAGACGTCTGCCCCGACGGCGAGGAGAGCGGAACACCTGACGGGCCACCGCCGCACGCGGCGACGGCCAACGCCGCCGACAGTAAGAGGACAAGCTGAACCACGGGCCTTCCGGCCCCCAATCTCTTCGCTTGAGTCATGTTCTCCCCCATTGACCCTACGTGAGATGTGAAGAGTTACTCTTCTAGCAAAATGAAATCCACCTGTCAACAGGGTCTTGGGACTAATTTTGGCAGGTTGCCTGAGAGGCGCTTTTTGCAGGCCGATGCAAAGCGGGATAGCCGGCGAAACTGGCAGCTTCCAAATCGAGCGACGCACAGTCTGGGGGACGTACAGGTGTCTCTGGCAATCGGCCGCGCACGGACCGGATCGGGTCCTCGACCCGCCGAAACGATGGCACTGACCGCCGCTTGGCCGGCGGCCCGGAGCCTCGACGACGACAAGAGCTTCCAACACTTGTCCCAGGGGACAGATTTGTCCTACGCTTGCGCTGACCGAGACGGTAAAAATCATGGGATGGACGCGCGCCCGCTTATCTACGGCCTCGCAACGGGCCAAGGCGAGGTGGGCGCTTTTCCTGTCCCTCGGCCGCTTGCGGGGGCATGGCAGCGCGAAGCGGCCCGCCGCGTAGCGCCGGATGCGGCGACTGAGGCTGCCGTGCGAGCCGAAGCCAGGCTGGAGCAACGTGTCCGGCGGACTTCTTCCGGGCAGGTCGATTCCTTCTTTGCTTTCGCCGGCGCGGCAGCTACCTGTCTCCGCTACGGCGAGCAGACTGCCTTGGGTGGCGTCGCCTTGAGGCAGGCCACCAGCGGCGTCTTGACCGGCGTGGCCAGACCGATTAGCTCGCTGACGCTGTTGCCGCCATAGTTCGTCACCCAGACGTTGCCCGAGGCGTCGACTGCCACACCTCCCGGGCCATTGAAGTTGGCGCCGCTGGTGTTGGTGTTGTTGAAGTTGAGCGCCAAGGTGAAGTCGGCCGGCTGGGATGTAAGATTAGGCTGATAGGGCGCGGTCGCCGAAGCGCCCTGCAGCAAATAAATCGCCGCGACGTTGCTGGTCGGCCTGGTCGCAATCGCGTGCGCCACCGCCAGCATCGTCTCGCTGCTCGATACCCCCGTCTTGGTGAACGGCGTCGTGCAGGCGCTGGAGGACGGCCCGCTCGCGTTGATGCACGAGGCGATGATGTTCGCCAGCGTGTCAAGCCGCTCAAGCCCGTCGCAGTTCACGTCCGGCGATGCCTCGCTGCAGGTGCTCTCGATGCCCGCCAGAAAGGGCGCCGCAACTCCCGTATTGCTCGCCGTGCCGCCCGAGGGCAGGTAGCTCGTCACCAGCATGCCGTTGTTGCCCTTGCTGCCTGTGACCGCGTTGACCGCGTTGGCGAGCCCCGCCGCGTTGGTCGAAGAGGCGCCGACATTCCCGCCGGTCGTCGAATCGATGAAGCGGGCCAAGGCATACTCTGCCGCCACCGTGGCAAGCTCGTTCACCATCACGAAGCTCGAAGAGCTAAGCGCGTTGCACGGCCCGGCAAGCGCCGTCAGGCCGATGGCGCTGTTCGTTCCGCTGCCGGCATCCCCGCCAATCGCGGTAACGTAGGTCTGCACCCCAGGATTGCCCGACGGACAGCTATAGTTGATCGTCCACGCACCCGAACTGTCCGAGGTCGCTCCGTGCCCAGCGAAGTGTTTCCCACACCGTAGCCGCTGCTCCCCATCGCGTAGAGGGTGATAGCCGCGCCGCTGATGGGGTTGTGCGCGCCCCCGCCTACAACTTGGCCCGACAACGCAGCGCCGGTCGACACCCCCGAGCCGCTGCCGCACCCGGTGATCATCATCGCCAGCACAAGCGCCGCGCCCAACGAATGCGCACGCCTCATATTTGCCCCCGTCAGCGCAAGGCCCCGGAAATTGCCCACAATAACCGCAATTCCCGGGGTTAACCCCTAAATTTGTAGCGTAAGTACCACGCTCTGCCCCATAGCACAAGGGCTCGGGGCTGTTCGGCGCTGCTGGGCCGGCAAGGCTTCTTTCCCGCGCCAGCCGCCGCAGGCGGGATGCCTAGCCGGGGCGGCGGCGGTGGTCTGCGGCCGCCGGTAAAGCGCGCGTCGACGCGTCGCTCAGCGCTTGCGGGCGATCGTGATGCCGTCGGCGGCGGTCAGCATCACGGCCTCGACCCGGCAATCTCGCGCCAGCCGGTGGTTGAACCTGCGCAGCGCCCGCGTCTCTGCGCTCTGGTCGGACGGATCGACTACCTGGCCGTGCCACAAGACGTTGTCGGCCACGATTAGCCCGTTCGGGCAAAGCCGCTTGACCAGTTCCTCGTAGTAGGCGGGGTAACTGGTCTTGTCGGCGTCGATGAAGGCGAAGTCGAAAAGCGCGCGCTCGGGCAGCGCGCGCAGGGTGTCGAGCGCCGGTGCCAGGCGAAGCTCGATGCGTTCGGCGATCCCGGCGCGCTTCCAGAAGCGGCGGGCCACGGCCGTCCACTGCTCGCTCACGTCGCAGCACAGCAGGCGTCCGCCGGCAGGCAGCGCGCGGGCGATGCAGAGCGCGCTTAGGCCGGTGAAGGTGCCGATTTCGACGGCGCGGCGCGCGCCGCTTGCCCTCACGAGGATGGATAGCAAGGTGCCCTGCTCGGGCGTGATTTGCATCGCGGCCGCCTCCCCGGCCAGCGCCGCGGTCTTGCGGATCAGCTCGCGCACCAGCGGATCGTGATTATGTCCGTGCGCGCGGGCGTAAGCGTCCAGCCGCTCGTTTAGCGCCAGGAACTTGCCCGTGGGCATGGCGAACGCTCGCGTGAGTTGCTGCGGTGCCAAATCCGTTGCGCGCGGTCCCGAGAGATCATCCGCCACGCTCCGATCGCGGCGCCAGTCCCAGCGCCTTGAGTTCCTGCAGGATGCGCTCGGCGTGGGTTCCCTGCCAGAAGATTTTGCCGCATCCGGAACAGCGGGCAAAACGCTCATGGGCGGCCCAGACAAACGGCGGCAGGCGGCCAAGTAGCGCCGCTCGGCCCACTTCGCTAAGCGGCTGGTTGCAGCGCGGGCAGCGGGTCAGCGGGCGCAGGACCAAGGCGAGGCGAAAGCGCTCCGCCACCGCGCGCAGTTGGTCGCGAAACCCCTGCTCGGCCAGGTAAAAAACGTCGGGCGCCGTCCGAAGCCGCTTGTCGCGCGTAATCAGAGGCCGGTGCTCAAAACGCGCTCTCTCCAGCAGCGCGGCGCCGTCAAGCGCCGGATCGTAGAGCACGTCGGCGCCGGCAAGCCTTAGCCAGCGGGCCAGCCGGCCCAGCATCCGGTCTACCGCGAGGCGCGCACCGTTTTCGGCCACCACGCCCTCCCAGGCCGTGCTTGCCGGAGCGGTTGAACCTACTAACTACTGCGCAATATAATTACACAGGTTCCGCTCAGTCGGGGGCCCACCCCATCATTCCGGCGCGTGGTGCGAGTCCTTGTTTCCCTCTCCCCTTGGGCGGAGAGGGAAAGGAAAGGCAGCCGCCGTCCTCGGCGTCCCTTCGGCAAGCGCAGGGCGGGCTCTGAGGACCGGCGAAGGACCCTCTGCGCGGGACAATGACACACCAAAGGTAATCCGGCAAGAACGAAACTGTCGCTATGATACGCAACGCTCATTAGCGCGGCGCGCCGTCGCGTCCGACCGGCCCCCTGCCAGCCTTCCAGACGGCGTAGAAGGGGTCCTCGGGATTGGCCCGCGCAAGCTCGATGACCGCGCGGATCGTCGCGCGCAGGTCGTCATGGTGTAGCCGGTCGAGCGCGGCAAAATCGTCGAAGCCGTGAAAGTAGACAAGGTAATGGGCGAGGACAGCGTTATTGATCGGACGGCGGTCGAGATCGAAGCGCCTTAAGCCGGGAAAGCCGGACTCGAGTCGGACGTAGTCCTGCCGGATGGCGGCGAAGGCGGCCTCGCGCCGAGCCATCAGCTCTCCCGGCGCAAGTCGACTGGCGTAGAGCCTTAGGAGCCGCGCCTCGCTTTGCGCAAGGAAGCGCGCGAACTCGATGTCGGCGGCAAACAGCGCCCGCGCCGCTTTGGCATCGGCCGATGCCGCGCCTTGGGAGGCGGCGAAAAACTCTTCGGCGCCGCGAGCGCCGAGGTAGCTGGCTGCCGATTCGTCAAAGCGGGCGTCCCCGGCAAGAAAAAAAGTGCGGTGGAACAACTCGTGGATCAGCACCGCAGCCAACTCCACCCGGTCCAGCGAAAGCATGTTCGACAACACCGGGTCGTCGAAGTATCCGAGCGTCGAAAAGGCCACCGTCGAGCGCACCAGGGTGTCGTACCCGCGCCGCTCCATGGCGCGCGCCTTGCGCGCGGCGCGAGCGCGGCTGAAGTAGCCGCGGTACGGAACGTCGCCCACGATCGGAAACCACCACTGGTAAGGCGTGAGCGAGTCTTTCGGGCAGGCGATCAGAACCCACACAGTGGCGCCAGGGTCAACCTCGGAGACCGTGGTGTAGGCGCCGCCCACGTTGAGACCCAGACGGTCGCGGGCGAAGCGGCGCACGGCCAGCGCGGTCTTAAGCTTTTCCCGTGCCTCGCCGGAAAGGGTGGGGTCAGCCAGCTCGGCCGCCACCGGACGGCGTTCCCACAAGAGGCGGCCTTCCTCGTAGGCGGCGCGTGAGAGGTAGCCGATATCGCATCCGCCAAGACAGAGCGCCAAGCCGGCGAGCAGAAGCAGCGCCGGCCCGGGCCGCAGCCGGAAAACGCCGGCTCCCGGTAGGCGTGCGCGCCAGAGGGCGGCAACGCGGAACACTGGGGTCAACCGCCGCAGGCGGCCTCCGGATCGGCCGCATACTGGAGCTGGAACAGGCGCCAGTAAAGGCCCCGCTTGGCGATCAGTTGCTCGTGGCTGCCGCTTTCGCGCAGCCGGCCTCCGCTCAGCACCACGATCCGGTCGGCGCGCCGGATGGTGGCAAAGCGGTGCGCCACGATGAGCGCTGTGCGCCCGAGCAAGAGATCGTCCAGCGCCAGCTCGACCAGATGCTCAGTCTGCGGGTCGAGGCTCGAGGTCGCTTCGTCCAGGACCAGGATGGGCGGGTCGTAGGCGAGCGCCCGAGCAAAGGCGATTAGCTGGCGTTCGCCGGCGGAAAAATTGGCGCCCCGCTCGCGCACCTCCTCGGCCAGGCCGCGCGGCAGCCGATCGAGAAACTCCAGCACCCGGCTCTTTGCCAACAAGGCCCGCAGTTCGGGTCCGTCGGCCCGGGCGCGCGAGGGACGCAAATTGTCGGCCACGCTGGTCGAAAAGAGAAAAACATCCTGCTGTACCAAGCCGATCGTGCGGCGCAGAGTTTCCAGGTCCCAGTCGCGCACGTCGCGCCCGCCCACCAGGATGCGCCCGCCGGCCGGCAGGTAGAAGCGGGTCAGAAGCCGAGTGAGCGTGGTCTTGCCCGAGCCGGTCGGTCCGACCACGGCCACCGTCTGGCCGGCCTCGATCTGCAGGCTTAGGTTCTTGAGCACGGGCTCGCCCGGGCGGTAGGCGAAGCTTACGTTGTCGAAAACGATGGTCGGCTGGAGACCGCCGGGTAGGGCGGCGGGCGCGCCGCGCGGCTCTTCGGGCAGCTCGAGCAGCGACTTGACCCGTTCCGCGCCGGCCAACGCCGACTGCAGCACGGCGTACTTGGTCGACAGGTCGCGCAGCGGCATGAAAAACTTCTTTACATACTCGATGAAGGCGACCAGCGTACCCAGCCCGATCGCGCGGTGGACCACCTGGCCGCCGCCGATCCAGATAAGTATCGCCACCGCTACCGAGCTCAACGTCTCCACCGCCGAGTAAAGGCCGGCCTCGTAGATATTGGCAATCACTTGGGCGTCGCGGCTTTTCGCGCTCAAGGCGTCGAACTCGCGCCAGGCGACCTTTTCGCGGGTGAACAACTGGACAACCGACATCCCGGCGAGCGTCTCGGACAGGTAGGTGTTGATCGCCGCAAGGCGCACCCGCACGTCGCGGTAGATGCGCCGCGCCTGGCGCCGGAAGAACGTCACGAACAGCAGCACCGGACTTACCGTGGCCAGCGCTTTGAGGCTGAGGCCGGCGTCGATGGCAAACATGATCGCCACGATACCGGCGAGCGAGGCCGCGTCCATCAAAATGGTCAGCGCGCCGGCGCTGAACATCTCGTTGATCGCGTCCACGTCGGTGGTAAGGCGGCTGACCACGCGGCCCACCGGGGTCGCCTCGAGGATCGCCATCGGCAGCCGCTGCACGTGGCGGAACAGCCGCACGCGCAGATCGGCGAGCGCATACTGGGCCGCCGCCATCGAGAAATAAAACTGCCCGTAAAAGGCCGCCACCTCTCCTAACAGCGCCCCCAGATAAACCACGCCCATCAGCAAAAAGCCGCGCTCAGGACGCCGCACAAGCCAGGCGCGCAGCGCCGAGGCCGGCGCGCTCGCCGGCGGCGCGATGAAGGCGTCAATCATGACCCGGGCCAGGTAGGGCTGCGCCAGCGAAAAGGCCGAACTTAGCGGCATCAGCAGCAGCGCCGCCCCAAGCAGCCCGCGGTAGGGACGCAGGAAGGTCCACAGCCAGCCAAGAATCTTCAGGTCGTAAGGGCGGCCCAGCTCTTCTTCGCGCGCGGCTTCCATTGCCCTTAGCGGTACTGCTCCAGTTCCTGCTCGAGCAGTTGGCGCTGAAAAAGCCTGGCGTAAAGCCCGCCGCGGGCGAGCAGCTCGGCGTGCGAGCCGCGATCGACAATCCTGCCGCGCTCCAGGACGACGATGAGATCGGCGTCCCTGACCGCCGCAACCCGGTTGGATACGACTACCGTGGTGCGCCCCTTTAGCCGCCTGGCGAGCTGCTCGAGCACCTGACGCTCGGTCTCGGCGTCCAGACTGGAGAGCGGATCGTCCAGTACGACCACGGCCGGATCGTAGGTCAAAAGACGGGCCAGTGCCACGCGCTGCTGCTGGCCGCCGGAAAGCGCGATGCCGCGCTGGCCAACCATGGTCTCGAGCCCGTTGGGCAGCCCGGCAAGGTCGGTGGCAAGGCCGGCCAGGCGGGCCGCTTCGGCAACCTCCTCGCGGCTTGCCTCGGGCCTGCCGAAGCTGACGTTACGCGCCAGCGTGTCGGAGAAAAGCGTGGCCTCCTGGGGCGCCATGCCCACTGCGCGGCGCAGCCGCTTAAGCGGTAGCTCGCGGATGTCGCGCCCGTCGAGCAGCACGCGGCCGGCGCTCGGCTCGATGAGCCGAGTGAGCAGCTTGACCATGGTTGACTTGCCGGCGCCGGTGGGACCGACGATGGCCAGCTTGGTGCCGGCCGCCAGGCGCACGCTGACGCCGCTTAGCGCCGGCGCCGCGCGGCCGGCGCCGGCGGCTGCGTCATAGCAGAAAGAGACTCCCGCCCATTCCAGCGCCCCGCCCACCGGCGCGCTCGGCCCTTCGACGCCGGCGGCGGCGAACGGCGGCGCGGCGAAAATCTCCTCGATCCGCTTAAGGCACGCCCGGCCGCGCTGCCAGATCGAGATCATCCAGCCAAGCGACATCGTCGGCCAGGTCAGCAGACCCAGATAGCCCATGAAGGCGACCAGGTCGCCGATCGACATCCGTGAGGCCCGGACCAGGTGTCCGCCGTAGAAAAGCACGATCATCAGCGAAACCGCGTTGGCTCCCTGGAACAACGGATTGAGCATGCCGCGCAGCCGCGCCGCAGCCAGTGCCTGGCGGTTGTAGTCGGCGTTGAGGCGCTCGAACCGTTCGGCCTGGCGCTGCTCCAGCGTGTAGGCCTTTACCACGTGGATTCCGGCCATCCCCTCCTGCACGTTGGCCGCGATCGCGCCCAGATGCTGCTGCATCTTGAGCGTTCGCTCCATCAGGCCGCGGGAAAGTCCCTTGATCGAGGCAAAGAGCGCAATGTAGGGCACCAGGGCGGCCGCCGTGAGCCGCAGGTTGAGCGTCAGCATGATCGCCAGCGCGTAAACGTAATAAAGCGGCGTGTTGACGACGGTCAGCACACCCAGGCCGACCATCAGGCGTATCGCGGTAAGATCGTTGACCAGCCGCGACATCAGGTCGCCGATCCTGGTGCGCTGGTAGAAATCGGTTCCCAGGGTGCTGAGGTGAGCGAACAGATCGTTGCGCAGCCGGTACTCGATCTCCCGCCCGCAGTTGAAAATTATCGCCCGCGAGGCCCAGCGCGTGACTCCCATGGCGAGCGCGGCAGCCGAAATTAAAAACGCGTAACGACCCAGATGCTCGACCCGGTGCGCGGCGATTCGGTTGACCGCAAGCCGCACCAGAAACGGGATCGCCATTGCCAGCGTCGCCGTCGCCAGAAGGCAGAGCAGCCCGAGCGCGTAGCGCAGCCAAAGACGCCGAATGTAGGCGAGAAGCCGGGTCATCCTCGATCGCCGCGCCGGCAGCTAGTGTCCCGTCTCTGAATTAAATATGGGTTTGTTCGTCTATGCAGCATGGGCGTAAAAGCAGGTGGAGTGGAAGTGAGGGCGGCAGACCGCGAGCAACTGGAGGCGTGGTTGCGCACCCATAGC
>JAJYRQ010000022.1 GCA_021794015.1 Deltaproteobacteria bacterium
AGTGCCGAAGACCTTGCGCGCCAAGGCTCTTCTGCACCCTCACCCGCGCGTCACGGCGATTGCGAGAAAGAGCAATCGCCGCTCCGCGCGCCCTCTCCCACACAAAAGTGTGGGCCAGGGACAACCCCAGAAGGCGCACTCGAAGGCTTGTGCAAAGGTCCCTTGCCCGGCTGGTGGCTCTGTCGTTGCGGCCCGACGCACGCCGCGCCGGCACGCGCCCCCGCCGCGCGACAGGCTGAAAGCCTGTCCCACGGTCTCCCCGCCGCGTTGGCCGCGCCTCGTCCCTCCGTCGTCCTGAGCGAACCGAGTCCGCAGCCCCTTCTTTTGTCATCCTGAGCGGAGCGAGTTGGCCGCTGCGGCCATCCTGAGCCGAAGGCGAAGGACCCTCTGGGCGAGCGCAGTCGAAGGACCTCGCGGCCCACGCCGCGCCGGCCGGCGCCCCCGCTGCGCGACAGGCTGAAAGCCTGTCCCACGGTCTCCCCGCGGCGCCGCAGGCCGAGGGCCCGTCTCAGGGCCTCCTCACCCCTTGCACTCCGCTCAGGGCGCCACCTGCCCCTCTCTCACACAAAAGTGTGGGCCAGGGACAACCTCGAGGGCGCGCTGGGAGGCTTGTGCTGAGGTTCCCTAACCGGCGAGGCCGATGAAGCTCAGCTCCAGTCCGGTGGGAGCGCCTTTTGCCGCGCGGCGCGAAAAGTAGGCGCCGGCCGCGCATCGCGTGCACGGCCCCACCACAGTAATGGCCGCGCGCGGCACTCCGGCCAGCGCGAGCTGATCGGTCATCAGGCCGCGAAGATCAAGCTGCGCCTTGGCTGGAGCGCCGGGCATGATATGCGCCGGCGCGTAGCCGAGCGTCACGGCAAAGCTCTGGGCCAACGCGGCGTCCACCTCGAAGCAGCACGGGCCGATCGCAGGGCCGAGCGCCGCGCAAATCCCCTCGGGCCGTGCGCCGAGCTCGACCATCCGCGCCACCCCCACCCGGCCGATTTCCGCCAGTACGCCCCGCCATCCGGCGTGGAGCGCGCCCACCACGCCGCGCTCGCGGTCGGCAAGTAGAACCGGGACGCAATCGGCCGTGAGCACGCAGAGCGCGATGCCCGGCTCATCCGTAACCAGCGCGTCCGCCCGCGGCCGCTTGGCCGCCGCCGAGCGGCGCACCCGATACACCGCGCTGCCATGCACCT
Organism: Deltaproteobacteria bacterium; assembly: GCA_021794015.1. GTDB lineage: Bacteria > Desulfobacterota > Binatia > Binatales > Binataceae > JAJYRQ01. Next base: position 1,182 of record JAJYRQ010000022.1, read on the forward strand.
GGTCCGCCCGAACGAAGCGGAAGCCGGCTGGCGCCAGGCGGCGCGCGCGACGCCAGTTCTCGGCCACCGCCGCGGGTTCGTCGCCGACCGCGTCAGACATGTTGAGCGTGGCGAAGGGTCCCGCGCTAACGCCGCCCCGGCGGCCGAGAAAAGCCTCGACCAGGCGCGCATCGGACCACGCCCTGAGCGCCGGCGGCGCGGGCGCAAGCGCGGCCTCGCCCTGTCGGCGGCCATTGCTCACCAGCGCACGCATGTTTTATAAGTTACCATGGGCGGCGAAGGATTGGCTTTAAGCTGCCCTCCGGATGCAATGAACGGTTATCAATTTCTGGTGCAGCGCAACCGCCTGCTCTTCCAGTTCGAGCAGGACCTCAAGCGTGTCGCAACCCTGCCCGAGGAACAGCGCGAAGCGGAGCGTAAACGGCTGCAGGCGCGTTTCGACGTTCAAGTGGCCCAGCTTTACGGCCAGGTGGCCGACGAGTTCCCCGGCGAAAGACGGCGCAGGGCGCGCCCGCTCGGCGATCCGCGTTGAGGCGGCCGGGCAGATCGAACCCGGCGATCGTCATCCGCGGCGCCCGAACCCACAACCTCAAGAACGTCTCGCTCGCGCTGCCGCGCAACCGACTGATCGTCGTCACCGGCGCCTCCGGCTCGGGCAAGTCAAGCCTGGTCTTTGACACCCTGTACGCCGAGGCCCAGCGCCGCTACGTGCAGAGCCTGTCCACCTATGCCCGGCTGTTCGTCGAGCGCCTGGAGCGGCCCGACGTCGAGAGCATCTCGCTGCTCCCGCCGGCGCTCGCGCTCCAGCAGAAAAACGTCATCACCAGCGCCCGCGCCACCGTGGGCTCGGTCACCGAAATAAGCGACTACCTGCGCCTGCTCTTTGCCGCGGCCGGTCAAACGGTATGCCCGGATTGTCGCCGCGAGGTCGGCCGCGATACCATCGAGAAGGCCGCCGCCCAGATGCTCGAGCAGCCGGGTTTCTACCTCGTGCTCGCGCCGTTCGATCCGGGCGGACGCTCGCTGGCCGCCGCCTGCAGCCTGCTGGCCGGGCAAGGCTACCACCGCCTTTTCCTGGACGGCGCCGTCACCGCGACCACCGAGGTCGCCGAGCGGCCGCCTGCGACCGCTCCGGGCGCGGCGCTCGAGGTCGTGGTCGACCGCGTAGTGACCTCGACAGCCGAGGCCCCCGGCCGCTTGCGCGAGGCGCTCGAGCGCGCCTTCTACCTCAGCGGCGGCCGGGCCAAGGCGCTGCGCGTCGAGCGCCACAGTCAGGAACTGAAGGTTCTTCAACAGTCGGTCTTCAACCAACGCTTTAATTGCCCCCAATGTGAGCGAAATTTTGTCGAGCCCACGCCGGCGCTCTTTTCGCCGCACAGTCCCGTGGGTGCCTGCCCGCGGTGCCAGGGTTTCGGCCGGGTGATCGAACTGGACCTCGACCGCGTGATGCCCGATACGAGCCGGGCGCTCAGAGACGGCTTGGTGGTGCCGTGGCAGACGCCGGCTTACCGGCCGATGCAGCGCTGGATGCTTGCCTGCGCGCGCCGCGGCGCAATCAGGACCGGCGTGCCGTACCGTGACTTGTCGGCCAGGGAGAAGGTCTGGGTGGTTGAAGGGGAGCGCGACGGCGGCGCAGAGCGGGAGCGGGAGGAGCGCTGGCCGGGGATTAGGGGTTTTTTTCGCTGGCTTGAAGCCAAGCGGTACAAGACGCATGTGCGCGTCATGCTGGCGCGCTACCGGCGTTTCGTTGAATGCCCTGATTGCGGCGCAAGCAAGGTTAAGCCCGAGGCACTTTATGTGCGGCTGGGTCATTTAAACATCGCCGAGGTCGAGCGGCTCTCGGTCGACGCCGCGCTGGCCTGGGTGGAAGCGGTGGCGCGCAGGCCGGAGGTGCGAGCGCGCTGCGCGGCGGTGGTGCGCGAATTGCGCAACCGCCTCGGCTACCTTGTCGAAGTAGGATTGGGATACCTCACCCTGGCCCGCCAGGCACGCACGCTGTCAGGGGGCGAGACGCAGCGCATCCATCTTGGGCGGGCGCTCGGCACCGCGCTGGTCGCCTCGCTCTACGTTTTGGACGAGCCGACCGTGGGGCTGCACGCCTGCGAGGTGCGCTCGCTGCTAAAGGTTCTCCGCCACCTCTGCAAGCTCGGCAATACCGTGGTCGTCGTCGAACACGACCCGGTGCTGATCGCCGGTGCGGACTACGTGGTCGAATTAGGCCCCGGCGGCGGCGCCCGCGGCGGCGAGGTGATTTACGCCGGGCCGGCCTCCAGGACCGCTGCCCGGCGCTCGGGGCCGGGCCGGGCCGGCCGGGTACGCTTGATGCAGGCGCTTTCGCGGGAGGACCGCGCCGGCCCCCGGCGAGGCGAACTGAAGGTGGCAGCGGCCCGCCAGCACAACCTCAAGAATCTCAACCTGCTCATTCCCCTGCAACGGCTCGTCTGTATCACGGGCGTGTCAGGCTCGGGAAAATCGACCCTGATGCGCGACGTCCTCTACAACAGCTACCTGCGGCGACTCGGCGTGCCGGGAGTAGAGCCGGTCCAATGCGATCGTATCGAGGGCCTCGAGCAGGTGCGCGAGATGGTCTACCTGGCGCAGGCTTTGCCGGCGCGTTCCGCCCGCTCCAATCCGGTGACCTACATGCACGCCTACGACGGTATCAGGAAAGCCCTGGCCGCGGTGCCCGCGGCAGGCCGCCTAGGCTTAAAGCCCGGCCACTTCTCGTTTAACGTCCCGGGCGGCAGATGCGAAAGCTGTCGCGGACAGGGTACCGTCAGCGTCGAGATGCACTTCATGGCCGACGTCGAAGTGCGATGCCCGGTATGCGACGGCCGCCGCTTCAAGCCGAAGGTCCTGCAAGCCGCGTTGCGCGGAAAAAACCTGCTCGATCTGCTCGAAATGACCGTCGAGGACGCGGCTGCTTTCTTCCACGCTCGCCCCGAGGTCGCAAGCCGGCTCGAGCCGTTGGTTGCCGTCGGGCTCGGCTACCTGAAACTGGGACAGCCCACCTCCACCCTTTCGGCTGGCGAGGCTCAGCGCCTAAAGCTTGCCCGCCTCCTGCTGAAAGAGCCGCAACCGCGTGCGCGGCAAGCCGACCACGGCTTGCAGCCGCGCGCGATGCCGGCGCCTTCTCCCGGCCAAGGCGGGGGCCAGGTGCAGGCCCAGACGCGCGTCTTCCTGCTCGACGAACCGACCACCGGGCTGGGTGCGGCCGACATCGCGCGCCTGCTCCAGGTGCTGGACCGGCTGCTTGCCGAGGGAAACTCGATTATCGCCATCGAGCACAACGTCGCCTTCATTGCCCATGCGCACCATGTGATTGACCTGGGACCCGGCGCCGGCGCGCGAGGCGGAGAAATGCTCGCCGCCGGTACCCCGGCGCAGGTCGCGAGCTGCCGCGCTTCCTACACGGGAGGCGAACTCCGGCGCTACTTCGGCATTCGCCCGCCCGCCCCAACCGGGCGCGGGCAGGCCGCAGCCTTAAGCGACGCCTCGGGCCAAGCCTTAGGCCGCCTGCCGCATGCCGCGGCGGGCCGCTGAACAGACAGGCGGGCTTGCGCCGGCACGCCAAGGCTCACGACCATGCAGCGTCTTGACCGCTACCTTGTGCTTCACGGCCTGGCGCGGTCGCGCCGCCATGCGCGCGCGCTGCTCGAGCACGGCGCCGTACGGCTTAACGGATATCCGGCGGCCAAAGCAACGCCGGTCGGCGCGGACGACCGGGTCGAGCTTACAGCCGAGGCGAGCGAGAACGCTCGGCTGGTTGCCAACCCGCGGCTCCCGGTCGAGGTTCTTTTCGCCGACGCGACGGTCGTCGTAGTCAACAAGCCGGGTCTGATGCCCTGCCATCCGCTGCGCGCCGGCGAGTCGCAAACCGTGATGAACGGGGTAGCGGCTGCTTTCCCTGAGACGGCAGACGCCGGGCCGCACCCGCGGGAAGGCGGCCTCGTCCATCGGCTCGACAACGGGACCTCGGGCGCCCTGATCGTCGCTCGCACCGGCGCGGCGTTTGCGAGCCTTCGCGCCGCGCTCACTACCGGACAGGTGGGCAGGGTTTACCACGCCTTGGCTTGCGGAGCGGTTGAGCGCCGCCTTCTCTTGGATACGCCCATCGGCCATAGCCGCAAGAGCCGCCGCCGGATGGTCGGTGCGGCGAGTAATGCCGCCGCACGGGGGGCGCCGCGCCTGGCCCAAACGCTGGTTGAGCCGCTGCGCGCCATTGGCCCGTTCACCTTGCTGCGCGTCACGCCGCGCACCGGCCGTCGCCATCAGATTCGGGTTCACCTCGCGCTGGCGGGCCATCCGCTGGTGGGCGACGCTCTCTACGGCGGGCCGGCTGTGCCGGGTCTGCCGCCGGATCGTTTCTGGCTCCATCTTGCGGAGCTCGTCTTTGATTCTCCTGCCTCGGGGCCCGTCCGGGTGGAGGCGCCGTTGCCTTTTGAACTGCGCGCTTTCCTTTGACCAGGGGCGCGGCAGACGGCCCTGTCGCGCGATCTTTGGCATGGAGCATCGTGCAATGAAATCGCACACCAAGTACCTGACCATGAACGTCCCGGCTCGGATGGACTTCGTCAACATCACGCGCGAGGTCGAACGGACGGTGGCCGCAAGCGGGGTCCGCGAAGGACTCTGCCTGGTCAACGCGATGCACATCACCGCCTCGGTCTTCATCAATGACGACGAGGCCGGGCTGCTTGAGGACTACAAACGCTGGCTTGAAGGACTGGCACCCTTTGATCCGAGCCCCGCGCGCTACCATCACAACCGCACCGGCGAAGACAACGCCGACGCCCATCACAAGCGGCAGGTGATGGGACGCGAGGTGGTCGTGGCGATTACCGGCGGCAAGCTCGACTTTGGGCCCTGGGAGCAGATTTTCTACGGCGAGTTCGACGGCCGGCGCCCCAAGCGCGTGCTCGTCAAGGTGATCGGCGAATAGGGCAGCCACCTGCGCTGCCGGCGCATGGCGCGCAACGTGCTGCTCTAGCCGCGCCTTGCGCCGGAAGTCCGAAGCTTCCGGCGACGCAGGCTTAACCGGCTTCGACCCGGCGCCGGGCGAAAAACCAGCGGCCGTTCTCCTGGCGCAGGTCGTCCCGGTAGGTCCCGACCGCCACAAGCTGCGGCTTGCCGGCCTCGACGTGGTAGTAGATAAAGCTGCACGAGCCCTGCCCGCGCCCGCCTGCCAGCGCAAAGCTCACGTTTGCCACGATATGACGCGCGCGGCTGCCGCCCAGCGAGGTGCGGTAGAGATTGACGAAGCGCCGCAACTCGTCGCGGCCGGCGAAAGCGCCGAAGCGGGGACTCTCGAACACGCCGTCGGTCGTGAAGCACTCCACCCACTGATCCCAGCGGCCGTCATCGATACTGAGCGCGTAACGCGCGTAAAGCTCGCGTATCTCCTCGCGTTCCTCCCAACTGCCGCTGACCATGGAAGTCTCCCGTCCGCTCGCAGCTTAGCCTCCCGGCGCCAGGATTGCGCCGGCCGCACGCAGCCGGGCGATCTCTTCCCACGAATAGCCCAGCAGCTCGGTAAGCACGGCTTCGGTGTGCTCGCCCAGCTCAGGGGCGCGCCCGCGCGGGTTGGCAGGCGTTGCACTGAACGCCACCGGATGACCCAGAAGCCGGGTCGGCCCGCTCTCCGGGCGCTCGTACTCGACCATATAGCCGTTGGCCAGGACCTGGGGATCGGCCGCCAGATCGGCCACCTGGTTTACGATTCCGACAATGAAGTCGCCCTCGCGCCGGAAAATCTCCAGCCACTGCTGGCGCGGCCGCCGGGCGAACGTTTCGTCCAGAATCGCGATCAGCTCGCGACGGTTCTGGGCGCGCTCCGCAGTGCCGGCAAAACGCGGGGCCTCCGCCAGATGCGCCAGTCCCACGGCGCGGCAAAAGTCCTTCCAGTAGCGGTCGGCCTGGAGCATCCCCAGGGCGAGCCACTTGCCGTCGGCGCACCGGTAATGGTTCCACAGCGGGTTGTAAGCCGAGTCGCGCGCCAGGCGCGGCATTTCGCTGCCCATCATGCCGAGGCAGCTCACGTTAAGTCCCTGCAAGGCGGTCATCGAGCCCAGGTGCGACACGTTTACTTCCTGGCCGATTCCCAGCCGCTCGCGCGCAAGCAGCGCGCAGACCACCCCGTAAGCCAGCATTATCGCACCCATCTGATCGGCCAGCCCGCCGTAAAGGTAGACCGGCTCTTCGGTCTCGAGGCCGGCAACGCGCATGATGCCGCTGCGCGCCTGGGCCAGGTAGTCGAACGAAGGGGCGGCGCTGTCCGGCCCGTGCGGCCCGTAGCCGGAGGCCGTGGCATAGATGAGCCGCGGGTTGTGCTGGCGCAGGGTTTGGTAGTCGAGTTCGAGGCGCGACGCGACTCCGGTCCGGAAATTCTGGATGAAAACGTCGCTGCGGGCGACCAGGCGATGGACGACGGCGCGCGCTTCGGGCCGCTTCAAGTCGAGCACGACGCTCTTTTTGTGGCGATTGTTGGCCTCGAAGTAAAAGTTGACGCCGCCGCGCTGCGCCTCGAAACCGGCAACCCGCAGCACCCAGCGTCCCGGGTCTCCGTCGGGCGCTTCCAGCTTGATTACCTCCGCCCCCATGTCGGCGAGCAACACCGAGGCAAACGGGCCCTGCTGCCAGATGGTCCAGTCAAGAACACGCACGCCTTCAAGTAGTCCTTGCATACTCTCCCTCTATAGCATAGCCAGGCGGTGCAGCGGACCAGCCCGGCGCGCCGCCACCCGGCTAAGCCTTTGCCCGGCGCAACGGCGCGAAGGCGCGGCGGGCGCGCGCGTATGCCGGGGCAGCTTGCCGGGCGGCGATTTTAGGCTAAGTTTTATGCGAGGTGTTGAGCGAACTGGCAGGCTTCCTTTTCCCCTTGCGCTGCGCCGGATGCGCCGTCCTGCTTGAGCCGCGCGCCCCGGGGTGGCTCTGTCCCTCCTGCTTTGCGCGAATCGAGTGGCTTGAGGACCCGCTGTGCGCGGCATGCGGAATTCCGCTGGCGGCCGGCGCCGGCGCCTGCTGTGAGCGCTGTCTGAGCCGGCCGCAAAGCTTCAGGCGCGCCCGCGCCGTCATCCGCTACGCGGCTGACGGCGCGGCGGCAGAGGGCGTGGTCGGTTCAATTCTGCGCCGGCACAAGTACGGTTACGACCAGTGTCTCGGTGCCGTGCTGCTGGAGTGCCTGGTAAAGCGGATGCCGCTTGAGCCGGCCGACTACGACCTGGTGGCGCCGGTGCCGCTGCACTGGACGCGGCTTTGGAGACGCGGCTTCAACCAAGCGGCGCTGCTCGCGCGCGGGCTGGCGGCTCGCTTCGGACTCGCTTTCGAGGCGGAGCTGCTTTTTCGCCGCCGCCGCACCCCGAGCCAGACCGCCAGGGGGCAGGCAGCGCGGGCGCAAAACGTCCGGCACGCCTTCGGGGTGGCCAAACCTGCGCGGCTGGCCGGCAGGCGCGTGCTCCTGGTCGACGACGTAATGACCACCGGCGCCACGGCCAGCGAGTGCGCGCGCGTGATGCTCGAGGCCGGAGCCCATTTCGTAGACGTGCTCGCGTTGGCAAGGGCCGTATGATTGACCCACGCCGCCTGTTTTGGGAAGCGCGCCATCGCGACCTGGAGCCCGGGCCGCCCGAGCCGTCGGTGCTTGAGTGGCTGCCCCTTTTGCGCCCGGGACTGGCGCTTGAGGTGGCCGCCGGACGGGGCCGCAACAGCCTTGCGCTGGCGCGTGCCGGCTTCAGGGTGGTGGCCGTCGATTACAGCGAAACCGGGCTGCGTATTCTACATTCGGCGGCGCAAGCCGCAGGTCTTGCCGTCTTTCCCGTGGTTGCCGACTTAAGGCGCTTTGTGGTGCCGCCGGCCCGGTTCGACCTCGTCGTGAATATCAGTTTTCTGGAGCGCTTTCTGGTGGCCTCTCTCTGCGCGGCGCTCAAGCCGGGCGGGATGCTGCTCTTTGACACCTACCTTATCGATCAGGCCGAGGCTGGAGCCGAGGCCGCAGGGCCTTCCAACCCCGACTACCTTTTGCGCCGCTTCGAGCTCAAAAGCCTGCTTGGCGGCCTCGAGCTTCTGCGTTACCGCGAAGGCTTGGTTAACTACCCAAACGGGAGACAGGCCTGGCGAGCCGCGGCGTTGGCTCGCCGGCCGGGGTGAACCCCGTCGATGGCAACGCGCCTTACCTACAAAGCGGCCGGCGTCGATACCGCCCTCAAGCAACGGCTGGTGCCGGTGCTGCGCCGTCTTGCGGCTCCTACGCTTGGGCGAAACGTGCTGGCCGGTGTGGGCGGCTTCGGAGCGCTGGTGGGCCTCGACAGGCGCCGGCGCTGGCGCTCGCCGGTACTGGTGGCCGGCGCCGACGGCGTTGGCACCAAGCTCATGATCGCCTTCGCCACGGACCGTCATGACACGGTCGGAATCGACTGCGTTGCGATGTGCGCCAACGATATCGTATGCCACGGCGCCGAGCCGCTTTTCTTCCTGGACTACATCGCTGCGGGCAAGCTTCGCCCGGCGGTGGTCGAGGCGATCGTTCGCGGCCTCGCCACCGGCTGCAAGGCGGCAGGCATGAGCCTGGTCGGGGGCGAAACCGCCCAGATGCCTGGTCTTTACCGTCCCGGCCATTATGATCTGGCGGGCTTTGCCGTGGGCGTTGTCGAACGGCAGCGGGTGCCTTTGTACAGCCGCTTGCGTTGCGGCGACGTCCTAATCGGGCTCGCCTCCAACGGGCTTCACTCCAACGGCTACGCCTTGGCGCGCCGCGTGCTGCTTGGGCGGGCGCGACTGAAATTGAGCGCCCGGGTGGACGAGCTCGGATGCACGCTGGCCGACGAGCTTTTGCGGCCGACGACGATTTATGTCGGCACGGCGCTGGCGCTGTTTCGACATTTTGGCCTAAAGGCCCTGGCACACATCACCGGGGGTGGCCTGCCGGAGAACCTGCCGCGGATTTTGCCGCATCACCTGGACGCGCACGTCAGGCGGGGAGGCTGGCCCGTGGCGCCGATCTTCCGCATGATCGCGCGGCTCGGCTCGCTCAGCCAGGCCGAAATGGAGCGCACCTTTAACAACGGTATCGGAATGGTCGGCGCCGTGCCCTTTGACAAGGTTGACGCGATCCTGCGCCATCTGCGCCGCGCCAGGCAGCCGGCCTGGGTGCTCGGCGAGCTGCGCAGCGGCAGCGCCAAGCTCATCTGGCGCTGACACCTACGGCCGGCCGGCAGGCGGCAATGGCGAAGCCGGGAATTCAGCAAGGATGCACCGCTCGCTTGCGGTATGCAGGTTTCAGTCGCTGCCGCCAGGGAGGCCAACGGCCGTGAACGAAAACAAGCCACTTAGCCTCGGCGTTCTGATCTCGGGCACGGGGACCAATCTCCAGGCGATTATCGACGAAATCGAGGCCGGCCGCTTGAGCGCACGAATTGCCGTCGTCATTTCGAACCGCAGCCGCGCGCCGGGCCTCGAGCGCGCCCGGCGCCACGGCCTCGAGACGATGGTTATCGACCATCGCGGCTTTGCCAGCCGCGAGGAATTCGACCGGCAGTTGGCCGCCGTGCTAAACCGGCATGGGGTCGAGCTGGTCGTTTGCGCCGGCTTCATGCGGCTTTTGTCGCCGGTAATGCTCGACGCCTTCCCCAACCGGATTATGAATATCCATCCCTCGCTCCTGCCGGCGTTTCCGGGGATAAACGCCCAGCGCGCCGCGCTGCAGCATGGCGCGCGCTGGACGGGATGCACGGTCTTTTTCGTCAGCGCGGGTGTGGATGACGGCCCGATAATCATTCAGGCCGTGGTCCCGATTCTGCCCGACGACGACGAAGGACGCCTTAGCGCCCGCATTCTGTGCCAGGAGCATCGGATTTACCCGTACGCAATCCGGCTCTACCAGGAGGGGCGGCTCGAGCTGCAGCAGCGCAGAGTCGTCGTGCGCGGCGCTCTGCTTGTGCCGCCGGACCAAGCCTGGCTTAACCCACCGCTTGCCGCATGTTGAGCGGGCTCGAGCGGCGGGCCTCGCAGCAGGCAGAGGAAACGGTTGGCCGGGACCGGCAGCCGGCGGCGGCCCACCCCAACGCAGTGGAGCAAACCCCGCAACGGCTGCAACCGGCGGCGCCATCCGCTTTGAGATGGCTGGCAGCGTGCGCCTGCGCCGCAATGACAGATGACAGCCGGCGCGCAAGCGAGGCGTCGGCCGGCGGCTTTCGGCCCGGCGGCGAGAAGATCGCCAGGGGGAAGAAAACCGCCAAGCGGCGCCAAACCCAGGCTTGCGTCTGCGCACCTGGTCTCGATAAACTTGAACCTGGTTACGCAGGCGGGCTTCCCTAGCTTTTGCAACAGACGGCGCGCAAGGCGCCGCAGCGAGTAAAGGACCTGCTCCCAATGACCGCCAGCTCGACGCACGGTTCCAAAGCTGACGCCGGTCCTACCGGCGAGCTTTCGAACCATTCCGGTCGGCTGGTCGTCGTCTCGAACCGCGCTCCGGTCAGGATGGTGCGCGAAGGCGCGCGCGAACGGATCGAACCGACGGTCGGCGGAGTCGGAACGACGTTTTTTCACCTGCTCGAGCAGCGGGGCGGCGTCTGGATCGCCTGGCCGGGCGGGAAGACCGGCCGCACGCGGCTGCCGATGCCGGCGGACGATCCGCGCTTTGCGCTGGCTTTTGTCGATCTCAGCGAACGCGACATCGCCAACTATTACTACGGCATGTGCAATCGCGGACTCTGGCCGCTCATGCACTACATGGTGCCGAACTGCCATTTCGACCGCGTTCAATGGACCTACTACGAGCGGGTCAACCGGCTGTTCGCCGAGGCCGCGCTGGCCGAGACCTCGGCCGACGACGTTCTCTGGGTGCAGGACTTTCACTTTGGGCTGGTGCCGGGTCTGGTCCGGGAGCAGCAGCCGGGGATGCCGATCGGGCTTTTCTGGCACGTGCCGTTTCCCCCGGAGCAGCTTTTCCGAATTTTTCCCTGGCGCAGCCAGTTCCTGAGCGGGATGCTGGGCAGCGACCTGATCGGCTTCCACACCCGGGCCTACGTCAACCACTTTTTGACCTGCTGCGAGCGGATTCTGGGCCTGCCGGTCAACCGCACGCGCGGCGAGGTGCTGCTCGGCAGTCGCACGGTGCGCGTCGGCAGCTTTCCGCTCGGCATCGACGTTAAGCATTTCGCGCTGGTTGCCTCCAGCCTCAAGGCGCAGGTGCGCGCGCAGCGGATAAGACGCGGGCTGGGCAGCCCGTTCATCGTGCTCGGCGTGGACCGGCTGGATTATACCAAGGGCGTGCTCGAGCGCTTGCTCGGTTTCGAGCGTTTTCTGGAGGCGAACCCGGTCTACCAGAAACGGGTGACTCTGGTGCTGATCGCGGTCCCCTCACGCACCAAGGTTGCCGAGTACGTCGCGCTCAAGCGCCAGCTCGATGAGCTGGTGGGCCGAATCGTGGGGCGCTTTTCCACCGACGGATGGGTACCGATTCGCTACCTTCACACCCAGTTCGGGGACAGCGAGCTGGTGGCCTACTACCGGGCGGCCGACGTGGCGCTCATCACGCCGCTGCGCGACGGCATGAACCTGGTCGCCAAGGAGTATGTCGCCTCGCGCCTCAACGACGACGGCGTGCTGGTGCTGAGCGAATTCGCCGGCGCCGCCGAGGAACTGACCGAGGCGCTTTCCGTTAATCCCTACGACCTCGACGAAATCGCGATTCGTATCAAGCAGGCGATCGAAATGCCGGCCGCCGAGCGCGCCGAGCGGATGAAGGCGCTGCGGGCCAAGGTGAGCCGCAACAGCCTCGAGCACTGGTCGCAGAGCTTCCTTGGCGCGCTCGCACCCGGGATGGCCGCCGCGCCGCCGGCCGAAGAAACGGCTGCGGCCTCGGCTTAAGCCCGCTCCGACGCCAGGTCAAACACTGCCATGACACGGCCAGGCCAAGGAGGGCTGCGCCACAGGCGTCGCGCTCTCGACGGCGCGCCTGTTGCGGCGTAGCCTGCCTGCCTCGAGACCGGGCGCCGTGGCCGACAACCAACAACCCGAGCAGACGGTTGAAGGAACCCTCGAACGGATACTGTTTGTCAACCAGCACAGCGGCTACGCCGTTGCCGTGCTGGAAAGGACCGACGAGCCGCACCACACCCGCCTGACCCTGGTCGGCGACCTGGCCCACTTGAGCCCCGGCGCCGCGCTCAAGGTGCGCGGCCGCCTCGAGCGCCATCCGCGCTACGGCGAACAGTTGCGCGTGCTGGACGCCGAGCTGTTACGGCCGGCCAGCCTGGAAGCGCTCGAGCGCTACCTGGCGCGCGAGGTCAAAGGCGTCGGTCCGGCCACCGCGCGCCGGCTCACCCGGCAGTTCGGCGCGGAGCTGGCGGACATCCTCGACCACGCGCCCGAGCGTTTGTCCGAAGTCAAAGGCCTAAGCCGCAAGGTCGCCCAGCGAATAATTGACTGCTGGCGCCAGTCATCGGATCTCCGCGACCTGAACATCTTCCTGCGCGAGCACGGGATTGCCGGCTCTCACGCGCGGCGCATCCATCGGCTTTACGGTCCCGGCGCGCTTGCGCTGGTGCGGCGCGACCCCTACCTGCTGGCGCGCACGGTAAGCGGGATCGGCTTTCGTACCGCCGACAATCTCGGCCAACGGCTGGGGATCGCCAAGGACTCGCCGGAGCGGGCGCGCGGCGCGGTGCTGTATCTGCTCGACCGCCGCGCCGAGGAGGGCCACGTTTTTACTCCGCTGGCTCTGCTACAGCAGCTTTTCGAGGCGGAGCTCGAGTTGCCGGGCACCCTGACGGAGCGGGCCGTGCTGGAGCTGGCCGGCGAAGGCCAGGTCGTCCGCGAGCCGGCGCCGTCCGAGCCGCTAGTCTATCTCAGGCGGCTCCACGAGGCCGAGTGCCGCGCCGCGGCGGCGCTGGCCCGCCTGGCGGGCGGGGCAGCACGGGCGCCGCAGACTGTCGCGCTGGGGCTCGGCGCCGCCGAGCAGGCCGCCGGCATCACCCTCTCGGCGGAGCAGAAAGAGGCGATACGGCACGCGCTTGAGGCCCGGGTCTCGATCATCACCGGTGGACCTGGAACCGGAAAAACGACCATCCTGCGCGCCCTTCTGGCCGGCCTCGACCGGATCGGGGTCAGCGCGGTCCTCGCCGCGCCAACCGGGCGCGCGGCGCGCCGGCTGGCCGAGGCATGCGGGCGCGAGGCGCGCACCCTGCATCGTTTGCTGGAATACTCGCCCGAGCAGGGGGCCTTCGGCCGCTCGGAGGAGTTCCCGCTTAAGGGACGCCACGTGATCGTGGACGAGACCTCGATGATGGACCTCGAGATCGCGGCGGCGCTCTTCGTCGCGCTCGGCCCCGGCTGCTCGCTCTTGCTGGTCGGCGACCGCGATCAGCTTCCGTCGGTGGGCCCCGGTACGGTGCTCAGGGACCTGCTGGCCTGCCGGCTTTTTCCGGTGATGCAGCTGACCCAGGTTTACCGCCAGGCGCGCCAGAGCCGGATCGTGGCCAACGCGCATCGGTTGAACCGCGGGCTCACGCCCGAGCTGGAGAACGATCCCGACGGCGATTTTTTCTTTTTCGAGCGCGGGGCGCCGGAGGAGATAGTCGCCACGGTCAAGCAACTCGTCTCCCGCCGCCTGCCGGGCCGCTTCGGCCTTTCCGGTCCGGCCGATATTCAGGTGCTCACCCCGATGAACCGCGGCCCGCTCGGCAGCGCCGCACTCAACGAGGAGTTACAGCGGCTGCTCAATCCGGCCGGGCGCGAGCTGCACTGGGGCCAGCGCATCCTGCGCCTCAACGACCGGGTCATCCAGACACGCAATAATTACGACAAGCTGGTCTTCAACGGGACCGTGGGCCGAATTGTCGAGATCGACCGGGAGCGCGAGCGCCTGACCGTCAACTTTGACGAGATGAGCGCCGACTACGACGCCGCCACGCTCGATGAGTTGGCGCTTGCCTATGCGCTGTCGGTTCACAAAAGCCAGGGAAGCCAGTATCCTGCGGTGGTGCTGGCGCTGCACGACGCGCACTACCTGATGCTGCGGCGCAACCTGCTGTACACCGCGATCACGCGCGCCGAGCGGGTCTGCGTCATCGTCGGCAGCAAGAGCGCCGTCCGCCGCGCCGCCCGCAACGTCGAGGACGGCGCCCGGGCAAGCGGCCTTGCCAAACGCCTGCGCGCCCTGGCGCCGTCCGCCGCGCCGCCCGCAGCGCCCTGAGCGTTGCGGCCAAACCAACGCGGTTGCCCGCGCCCCGGCAGGGCGGCGCGCCGCTTAGCCGAGGTGAAACGCCCATGCCACAAGCCATAGGCAAGCTCGACCATATCGGAATCGCGGTGCGAAGCCTCGCCCAGGCCCGGACTTTCTACCAGGACGTGCTGGGCGGGCGCTTTCTCTTCGAGGTCGAAAACCCCGAAGCCGGCTTCAAGCTGTGCGAGCTCGAGTTCGACGGAACCATCCTTGAGCTGATGGAGCCCCTCGGCGAGAACTCTTTCCTCCATCGGTTCCTCGAAACCCGCGGCGAAGGGCTCCATCACCTGACCTTCGCGGTGCCCGACTCCAAGGGCAAGGCCGCCGAGCTCAAGGCGCGCGGTGTGCGGGTGGTCGAGGAAAAAGAGTGGTCCCCCACCTCCTACGAGGCGTTCATCTCGCCCCGCTCGACATGCGGCGTGCTCATCCAGCTCGGCTCCGGCTACCCCACCCTTTCCCGGGCCCCCGAATGGGAGCAGAAAAAAAGCTAACGTCCGGCCCGCTCCTCCCCTCGCCGTCGCCGCCAGCGGCCGGCGCCGCGCTCCCGCACTCCAAGGCGGAGGCGCGCCGGAGCACCCCGCCCGGCCCGCCGGCCGGGCAATTTGGTCCTTGACCCGTGCGCCGGCAGAGCTAAAGTATTCAATAGATAACTTGAACAGATGCCGGCCTCCTGCCCGCTTGCCGGGCTCGGGCCGCGCAGCCAACCGGGCTGGAGTTAGGCAACCCAATGCACATCGGGAAATACGCGAGCTTGGCACTGGCGCTGATGCTGCTGGTGGGCGGACGCCTGCAGGCGCGGGCCGACGAGATGGACGACATCTTCACCCAGTGGCGAATGGGCGTGGCTGCCGAGGGATCAGCCGCGCATTTCGGCGACCGGCTAAACCGCGACATCTGGGTCCAGGCGTTGAGCCTAACCGGCCACTTCACGGTGCTGCCGTTCGGCCTCGTCCATTACGACCATCTGGACGGCATCCTGGACGGCGCCGCAGAACTCGGCGCCGGCCCGGTCTTCGAGCGCTTCGACACCCAGCATCAGGACTTCGGCGGCCTCGACTTCCAGATTCGCTACTACCTTACGCACTTCGCCTGGGGCCCGGTGGTGCCTTGGGTCGAGGCCTCGATCGCCCCGGGCGGCACCGACTTGCACCTCGAGGACCTGCGCGGTAGGCATCGGCTGACGGGTCCGTTTGCGGCGCTCATCCAGGGCGGCGTTGGCCTCTCGTACTTCTTCAGCGAGCGGGGCTCGGTCTATGCCGGGCTGCACAGCCAGCACGTTTCCAACGGCGGCTTTAACGGTCCCGACCGAAACTTGAGCCTCAACACGGCCTACGGTGCGGTGCTGGGCGTCGAATGGCTCTTCGGCCCCTAGAACAGGTGGCCGGGACGGCTGCGTCCCAGGTGCGCGTAAGCGCGCGCGGTGGCCAACCGACCGCGCGCCGTCCGCGCAATGAAGCCCTCCTGCAGCAGGTAGGGCTCGTAGACCTCGCCGATCGTGTCCGCCTCCTCGCCGACCGCGGCCGCGATGCTCTCCAGGCCAACCGGGCCGCCGTCGAACTTGTCAATGACGGCGCTCAGAATGGCGCGGTCCATGGCGTCGAAGCCGCAATTGTCGATCCCCAGAAGGTCGAGCGCCTGGCGGACGATTTCCACGGTCACCTGGGCGGCGCCGCCCACCTGGGCAAAATCGCGCACCCGGCGCAGCAGCCGGTTGGCCACGCGCGGCGTGCCGCGCGAACGGCGGGCGAGCTCGATGCAGGCCGCTTCGTCCGCGCTCACGTTGAGCAGCCCGGCCGAGCGCACGATAATCCGGGACAACTCCTCGCCTTGGTAGAAATCCAGGTGGAAGTGCTGGCCGAAGCGATCGCGCAGCGGCGAACTTAAGAGACCCGCCCGGGTGGTGGCGCCCACCAGGGTAAAGGGCTTGACCGCCAGCCTAAGCGAGCGCGCCCCGGCGCCCTTGCCCACCACGATATTCAGCTCGAAATCCTCCATCGCGGGGTAAAGCACTTCCTCGACCGGCCGCGCCAGCCGATGAGCTTCGTCGACGAACAGGATGTCGCCTTGCTCGAGGCTGCTGACGATCGCGGCCAGATCGCCCGCCCGTTCGATGGCCGGTCCCGAAGTCGCGCGCAAATTGACGCCCATTTCGCGCGCTATGATGTGGGCCAGGGAGGTCTTACCCAGTCCGGGCGGTCCGGACAGGAGCACGTGGTCGAGCACCTCGGTGCGCTGGCGCGCCGCCTCGATCGCGATGCCGAGGACCTGCTTTACCCGTTGCTGGCCGACGAACTCCTCGAGGCTGCGCGGCCTGAGCGAAAAGTTGAGCGCGCGGTCTTCCTCGCCGCCGGCCGCGGCGCTGAACCGCGAGCCTTGCGCTTCGTCTGCCGGCGCCCCTGGCGGCATGACCGCTCCCCGCTAGCGCTGACCCAGCAGCAGCGCCAGCGCTTCGCGCAGCAGATTTTCGAACTGCGGTGGGTCGCCCTGCGCCCGCGCCAGCGCCGTTTCCGCTGCGCGGCGCGCCTCGGCCGGCCGGTAGCCAAGGTTGACCAGGGCCGAGACGGCGTCCTCGCGCAACTGAGCGCCGGCGTCCGGGGCATCGCCCACGCCCGGCTCTTGCGCCCCTTCGAGGTCTACCGCCAGCGTGGCGTGCAGCTCGGCGATCCGGTCGCGCAGCTCGCGCACGATCCGCTCGGCAACCTTGGCGCCGACGCCGGGTGCCGCATCCAGCCTGCCAACGTCGCCCTGGCTCACCGCGGCCGTCAGCTCGCGCGGCGACATCACCGACAAGACGGCCAGCGCCAGCCGCGGCCCCACCTGCTGCACTTGGGTCAGCAGGTCGAAGGCCTGCTTTTCCGCGGCCGAGGAAAAGCCGTAAAGCGTCAGCGAGTCTTCCCGCACAACCTGGCGCACCTCCAGCGTCAGCAGCGTCCCGCTCGGCGGCAGCCGGTAAAAGGTCAGCAGCGGGACCTGCAGTTCGTAGCCGATCCCGCCGGTTTCCACGATGACTCGACCGGGCTGGCGCTCGCGCAAAACGCCGCTTAGCCTGGCAATCATCGCCGAAGGCTGCCGGCCACGCCTGCGGCGCGGCCGGCGCGCGCCCGGCCCTGCGCCCAAGCGGCTCCAAGCCCGCTGCGCGAGCGGTAAAAATGACAGAGCGCCATCGCCAGCGCGTCGGTGGCGTCCACCGCCAAAGCGAGGCTTTCCTCCAGGCCGAGCGCCCGGCGAACGAAAAAGGCAACCTGCTGCTTGCCGGCGCCGCCGTTGCCCGCCACGGTGAGTTTCACCTCCGCCGGCGCGTACTCGAACAGGCCAAGCCCGTACTGGGCGGCCGCTAGCAGGACCACCCCTCGCGCCTCGCCCAGGCGCAGCGCGCTCTGTACGTTGGCGGCGACGAAGTTGCGCTCCAGGCTGAGCAAGTCCGGCCGCGCCGCCTCGATGACGGCGCTGAGCTGCCGATGGAGCCGGTGCAGGCGCTCGGCGCGCCCGCCGCTTGCGCCGGTACGGATGGTGCCGGCGGCAACGTAGGCCGGCCCGCGCGCCAATTCGTCGATTACGCCGTAACCGGTGGTCAGGCTGCCGGGGTCAACGCCAAGCATCCGCATCCCGTCCTCCCCGCCCCTGCGGCCTGCGCTTCAGGCCGCCGAAAACCGCGCCAGTTCCTGCTCGTCGATGTCGAAATTGGCCGCTACGTTCTGCACCTCGTCGTGGTCTTCCAGTTCCTCGACAAGTCGCAGCACCCGCTCGGCCGCGCCGCCGCCGACCCGCACCGTAGTCTCGGGCAGCCGGGTGATTTCGGCGTGGGCCGCGGCGATGCCGGCTGCTCCCAGCGCGTCGCGCACGGCGGCGAACTTTTCCGGCGCGGTCAGGACCTCAAGCGTGTCGCCCTCGCTGCTAAGGTCGTCGGCGCCGGCCTCCAGCGCCACTTCAAACAGCCGGTCCTCGTCGACGCCGGCGCGGTCAACGCTTATGACGCCGCGCTTCTTGAACATCCACGCGACCGAGCCGCTTTCCCCGAGGCTGCCTCCGTACCGGTTGAAGATAAAGCGCAACTCGGCCACCGTGCGGTTGCGATTGTCGGTGAGCGCCTCGGCAATGATCGCCACGCCGCCGGGGCCGAAGCCTTCGTAGACGACCTCCTCGAGCCGTTGCCCCTCAAGCTCGCCCGCGCCGCGCTTGATGGCCCGTTCGATGTTTTCCTGGGGCATCGATTGCGTGCGCGCCGCCTGGATCGCGGCACGCAGCCTGGGGTTGGCGTCCGGGTCGGAGCCCCCGTGGCGCGCAGCGACCGTGACTTCCTTGATGAGCTTGGTGAAAAGCTTGCCCCGGCGCGCGTCGCGCGCCGCCTTTTTGTGCTTTATGGAACTCCACTTCGAGTGCCCGGACATGGCCTGACCCGCCCGCCGCAAGAGACGGAACCTCCCGCAATCGGCGCTCAGCCTAGCACAAAACTGCGCACCTTTGGGAGCCCAGCAGGCTCTGCAAAAAAGGCCTC
The DNA here is from genome assembly GCA_021794015.1 of Deltaproteobacteria bacterium. GTDB lineage: Bacteria > Desulfobacterota > Binatia > Binatales > Binataceae > JAJYRQ01. The sequence continues at coordinate 19,898 of JAJYRQ010000022.1, forward strand.
TCGACAAGGCGCCCGGCCTTTGCGGCCGACTTGAGTGGCGGCCTGCCTTGCGTCATCGTCTAGACGCCGCAGATGAACACGGGTTGTCGCCTGACAGTCTTCTGGTTGGCCTCCTTCGGCCTTGCGCTTTGGGGCTGCTTTATTCCTCCCCACGCGCCGGCTCCTGCCTCCCGCGGCGATACCGTGACCCTGGCGTTGCCCTACGATCTGGCCTGGCAGACGGTGCAGCAGGTGATCAAGCGACAAGGCTACAAGATAACCGCCGAAGACCCCAACGAGGGCATTATCGAAGCCCAGGCTGCAGCCTTTGCGCCGGCTGACGCCGACTGTGGATCGCTAAACGCGCTGCTGCGCAGTTACGCAGCCAACCCGACCGCGGTTGCCACCGCCGTCTACAATTTCAGGCTGACGGCTGAAAGCGGCGAATCCACGGCGGTCAGCGTAAAGGCCACCTTCACCACGCCCGTAAAAGCCCCGCTTCGCCACGTGACCGGGGTTAGCTGCGCTTCCCGGGGCACTCAGGAAGCCCGCCTGTTGGACCAAATCGTACTGGAAAGCGCGGGCGCGCGACGGCCGAGCTTCGCCCCGCCCCAGGCGCAGTAGCCGGCCGCCGACGACCGCGCCGGCGTCGCCCGCTTGATGGCGCCCGGCGCAAAGGCTAGCCATGGATGGCGTGGCGCAGCAGATGCCGACAACCTGGGCCGACAAACGACCGAGGACATCCCGCCGATGACAAGCGATTCCATGGCGCTTGCGTGTCAGGCAGGCGCATCGCGGTCCGGATGCGAGGTCGAACAGGTGCCTTCGGCCGGAGAGCCGCCGCCGGTCTCCAGCCCGGGCGCGGCGTTGCTCTTTCTACTGCTGGGGCTGGTTTCGAGCGCTCTACGCGTGGCGTTCTATCTGTCGGGCGCCGTTCGCCCGCCCGGCGCCCTGATTTGGGCCGCGGGCCTGCTGTCGGCGGCCGGGCTTTTCGGCCTTTGGACAGGCACGCGTCGCGCACTGTCGGCGCCGACCGCACCGGCGCGCTCGCGGGCGGCGCCGTCACAGGCAACGGCGGCTGTCTTCATCGGCTTTCTCGGCCTCTATGCGGCCACCCAGGCGCCGCCGACCCCATACAACGAGCACGTGCGGCTGGCCGAGGCGCTGCTCCACGGGCACACCTGGGTCAGCGCGCCCTCCTACATGGAACATGTCACGGTTAACGGGCACGCTTATTTGCTCCATCCGCCGCTGTCGGCTCTTTTGCTTATGCCGCTGGTAGCACTGCTGGGGTTAAGGGTCGATCAGACGGCGGTCGCGGTCGTCCTGGGGGCAGGTGAAATCGCGCTGGCCTGGCGTCTGACCGGCTTGCTTGGCCTGGCCACGCAAGGCCGTGTCTGGCTGGTGCTATTTTTCGGGGCGGGGACGACGCTCTGGTACGAGGCGACGCTGGGCGCCAGTTGGGACTTTGCCCTGCTGGTGGGCGCCGGCGCCGTGCTGCTGACGCTCAACGAACTTTTCGGCCGCGGGCGCCCGTGGCTGGTGGGAGCGTTGGCCGGCCTAAGCGCCCTGGCGCGCTACGATCTTGCGCTGGCGTGGCCGCTGTGGGCGCTGTTGCTTGCGGCGCGCGGGCAGAGGCTTCGCCGCGTGGCTGGAGTACTGTACGGCTATGCGTTCGCTGGGGTGATTTTCGTAATTTTCAACGAGCTTCGCTTCGCTACCGTCGGCGACATCTCGTTCTGGCTCTGGCACCGGCAGGACCGCTACGCGCTGGTCCGTCCGGGCGGCCCGTTTGCGCTCGTCCATCTGCCCTTCAACCTTTACACTTTGCTCTTCATGCCCCCGATCTATGACGCCAAGCCTCCCTACATCCATCCTCAGATGATGGGACAGGGGCTGCTGCTCACCAGCCCGGCGTTCCTGCTTGCTTTGCGGCCGAGCTTCCTTTGTCCAACCGCAGGGCTGCTTTACCTGGCCACAGTGCTAATCATGGTGCCGGGCCTGCTGGTTTACGCCAACGGCTTCGTCCAGTTTGGAGCCCGCTATTACGTTCAGGTTTATCCACTGCTGCTCGCGCTGATGGCGCTGGGCCTCGGCAGGCGCGCCGACCAGCTTACCAAGCTGCTGGTTACGGCCTCGATCGTCCTCGTGGCTTACGGGGTCTGGCACGTGCGCTGGCTCGGCTTCGGCTAGAGCGGCCATCGCCGGGCGCGGCGCCGATTGCTCTCCAGCGCTCGCGCGGTGCGCCTGCGGACGTCTTGTCACGTGGCCGCGCTCGCCGCGCTGCGCCGCAAACCTTGCGCGGGCCGGGAGTGTCGGGAGCGGGGCGCTGGTGCAGGCGGGCACCCGTATATAATCGAACCGACGACAAGCCGCCAAGCGTTCGCCGATGAACCCTGCAAAAGCCTGCCCGCCCCCGCTGTCGAACCGTCCCGCCATCCGGCCGCATCTATCCCGCAATGTCATCGCAATCTGTGCTTGCGTGTGGCGCGGGCTTACCCCCGCGGATGCACCCGTCAGGCGGCCGGCCCAGGCAATACCGGTGCGGCTTGTCGCTGCGGGGCTCAGCGCGCTTGCGCTCTTGGGCTGCGGGCGGCCTGGCGGTGCGGACGCGGCGCGCGCCGCGGTTTTTCTGGGCGTCGGATGCGGGATCGGACTGGCCGCGTTGCTGCTGTTTGGTGTCTGGGTTTGCTTGCGTCCCACGCTCGAGCATGCGCGCGGCGCCTTGCTTAACGCGGTTCTGTTTCTGCTTGCCCTTTGGGCGATCAAGACGGTGCTGCTTAGGCTTTTCCCCGGCTTCGGCCCGGACATCGGCAGCTACCAGTCATGGGCGCTCGAGATGGCGGCGCGCGGACCGGCAGGCATCTACCGGCCTGGCTATTTTCTCGACTATCCGCCCGGCTACCTGTACCCGCTTTGGCTGGCGGGCGTGTTGGCGCATTGGTTTCACCTGACCGGGAGCGGGTTGCGGATTCTGGTTGAGACGCCGGCCCTTGCAGCCGACTTTTTGTTGGCGCTCTTGATTTTTGGCTGGGTGCGCGCACAATCGGGAACCCGCGCGGGATGGCTTGCCGCGCTGCTGTTCGCGCTCAACCCGGCGCTGCTTTTTGACACCGTGGTGTGGGGCCAGAGCGACTCCTGGCTGGCACTCACGATGATGCTGGCGGCGCTGCTGGTCCTGCAGCGGCGCTACTTTGCCGGCTCTGCCCTGGCCGCGCTTGCCTGCCTGGTCAAGCCGCAGGCAGTCTGCATTCTTCCGGTGCTCGCCCTCTGGAGTGGAGTCGAAGGCGGATGGCGGGCGTGCGGCCGAGGGCTCGCGGGCTTTGCGGTCGCGCTTGCCCTGTGCGCGCTCCCTTTCCAGCTCGGGCACGGGCCTAGCTGGCTGCCGTCGCTCTACCTCACGACCGCGGGCTATTACCACGAGACCTCGGTCAACGCGTTTAACCTGATGGCGCTGCTGGGCGGGCTTCGGGTGCCCGACGTGACGCCGGTCATGGGAATTGCGTCGTTCCACCTTGGGATCGCGCTTCTGGTTCCGCTCTACGGCCTGGTGGGTGTGGTGCTGATGCGCAGGCGCGATCGTCGCGGCTTCTTTTTCGCGCTTTTCCTGGCGACCTTGGGGTTTTTCATGTTGGCGCCCCGGATGCACGAGCGCTACCTTTACCCGGCGTTGGTCTTCGCGCTGCCGCTTGCGGCTGAGGAGACTGCGGTTTTGTGGCTGTTCGGGCTGCTGAGCGCGACCTTCCTGTTCAATCTGGCCTATGTGAAACACACGCTTGAGACGACGGTCTTTCTAAGCTCGCGCGACGCTTTGGCGATGACCGCGGCCTTCGTCAACGTTGCGCTCTTCGCGCTAGCCGGATTGTCGGCGTTCACGGCCGGCGCGTTCAGGCCTCCCCGCCGGCGCCGGCTGTGGCAGCGGCCGGTGCCGGGCGAGCGACGGCGCGCCTTCCAACCGAGTTTGCAGCGCAGTCTGGAGGCCCTGCGCCGATCGCTGCCCACCTGGAACACGGCCGACACCGTAACCCTTACTGTGCTGCTTGCCGCGGCGGCGCTCAGCCGTTTTTGGCGCCTCGGCCGTCCGCCGGAGATCGTCTTCGACGAGGTCCACTTCGTTAACCAAGCGCGCCACTACCTGCTGGGCGAATCCTTTCTCGACCCGCATCCGCCGCTGGCCAAGCTGGTGACCGCGCTGGGAATTGAAATGTTCGGCGATCGCGCGTTCGGCTGGCGAATCGGCAACAGCCTCATCGGGACGCTGCTGGTGGGCGTGACCTACCTGCTGGGACGGCGGATTTTTGCGTCCCGACTGGCCGGGGCACTGGCCGCCGTTTTTGTCTTAAGCGACGGGCTTTTTCTGGTTGACTCGAGGGTCGCCGTGATCGACATCGTCTACCTGACCTTTGCCGCCTGCGCCTACCTGGCGCTGTTCCGCTTCGTGCAGGCGCGTTCGGCGGCCGGCGCGCGCGGGGCGCTGCTGCTTGCCGGGCTGAGCCTTGGTCTTTGTCTGGGCGCCAAGCTTTACGTCCCGGCGTTCACCTTTCTCCTGCTGGTGGGCTTTGGCCTGCTGGCGCTGCGTTGCTTGGCCGCCGGAGGTGACTTCGGTCCCTTGCTCTGCGCCGCCGCCGGCTTGCGCCGCCGTGCCGGGATCGGCCTCGTTTTGCTGGTCGGGTCGGTTGCCGCGATTGTCTACCTGGCTGGGTTCCTACCGCACTACCTTTGGGGCTGGTGGGGCGGCGCCAGCGACCTGGTGCGCTACTACGGGCAGGTCATCTGGTACGAGCGGAGCGTGGCCAGCGCGCTTCATCCCTACGCTTCACCATGGTGGAGCTGGCCGCTGATGCTGCGGCCGGTCGCCTACTGGGACAAGTTCCCGCAGGCGGGCGATGTCGCAGCGGTCTGGGGCGGAGGCAATCCGCTTTTGTGGTGGGCCGTGCTCCCGGCGATTACGGCCGCTGCGCTGCGCGCCTACGAGGAAATAGACTTCGGCCGGCTCTTCGTCGTCGCCGGCTACCTGGTCTACCTGGCGATCTGGGTACCGATCGGGCGGACGCTTTTCATTTACCACTACATGGCTTCGCTCTACCTGGGCTTTCTGGCGCTGGGGGATCTTCTGGCCCGCTGTTGGCGCGGCAACGCCGACGTCTGGGAGCAGGCCGGCCTCTTGCTCAGCATGGCCGTCGTGCCGCCGTTGGCGCTCGGCCCCCTCTGGGGCGGCGCTGGCGCTGTGGCGCTGCTGGCAGCCGGCTTTGTCGGCGTGCGGACTCGGCCGTCGTGGTCGGCGCGGATGCTCTGCGTGGCCTTCATGCTCTTGGCGACGGCGCTTTTTTTCTACTTTGCGCCGCTTTGGTATGGTCTGCCGATCAGCCGAGCGGCCTTCTATCGCCGCATGTGGTTCAAAGGACCGGGGATCGAGAACTGGATATGAGTGCCAGGAGCTACCGGTGAGCTGCGCTCGCTTGTCCAGGCTGCCTTTCCTTTACGGGGCGCTGGCGTTGGCTTTGGCCGCCCCACTCCCGGCCGCGGCCGGGGCGGCTAACCTTCTCACCAACGGCGACTTCTCTCAGGGCAGCGCCAGCGCTCCCCAGGCTTGGCGTCCTGACGCTTGGCTGAACTCGCCCCGCGCATCTTCCTTTCAATGGACGGCGGCGGGCGGCAAGCCAGCGGAACTCACCATTCGCAATCTCAAGCCCAACGACGCCCGCTGGGTCCAGACTCTGAAGCTCGGCCCCGGATGGTACCGTGCCAGCGTTGAGGCGCGCGCCGAGAACGTCGGCCCCAACGGCGCCGGGGCTTCGCTCTGCCTGCTCGACGACAACGCCGGCTCGGCGGAACTACGCGGCAGTACGTCTTGGCAAAAGCTCACCTTGTACTTTAAAGTTGAGGCTCCGGGTGCTGACCTCGAAATTGCGCTAAGACTCGGCGGGTTCTCCCGCTTGAACACCGGGACAGCTTTTTTCCGCAACGCCAGGGTAGTCTTGATGGCCGGCTCTCCTTCGCCCGGGGCTGCTGTCTTCGACCTCGCCGCGCTGCGGCGGCAGCGAGCGCCCGTGCCGGTCGGGCGCCCCTGGAGCTTGGTTGCAGTTTTCGCGGCGTTGGCGGTAGCCGGCGCTGTCGGCTGGCGCCTGCTGACGGCTTTGTCTGACGGCCCGGGCGAAGCCAAGCCCGGCTAAAGTTTGCCGACTGCGGACGGCGCGGGCGTGCAACGCCCTCCCGCAGTCGGTTGCCAGAGGCGCGCTCCTGCGCCCTGCGGCGAATCGCCGGGAGAGCCTGGCCCGCTCGCCAGTGGGTGCCGAACAGCGGTGCCTGCCTTCGGACGCCTCCGCTCCGACGCCGGCGCATCTGCTAAGCTTTCTCTGGGATACCACTTTGGCGCAAAGGTTGCCCGATGACCAGCAAGGAAGCGGACCAGTTCCAGCAGTTGCTCGACACTATTCGGGAGCTCAGGGTGCGATGCCCCTGGGACCGGGAGCAGACCATTGGGAGTACCGCTCGCCATCTGCTTGAAGAAGCCTACGAGGTCTTCGACGCCGCCGAGCGGCCGCATCAAGCTGCGGCGCTGGCCGAAGAGCTCGGAGACCTCTTCGCGCAGGCGCTCTTTATGACGGTGCTGGACCCGTCCGAGGCTCGGCTCGGCGCTTCGCAGGTTCTGGATCACGCCAGGCGCAAGCTTGTCCGGCGCCATCCGCACGTCTTCGGAGAGCTCAAGCTAGAGACCGCCGACCAGGTCGTCTCCGTCTGGCAGCAAATAAAACGCGCCGAGCGGGGCGACCGCGCTTGCGCCTCGGCGCTCTCCGCGGTCGGTCGTGCCTTACCCGCCTTGATGCGTGCCGAGGCGCTGGGCCTTGCCGCCGGCCGCGCCGGCATGGACTGGGAGGACATAGCCGGCGTGCTCGCCCAGCTCCGGTCCGAGCTTGCCGAGGTGGACGAAGCCCTTCGAGCTGGAGATACAGTCCGCGCCGCCGAGGAGATCGGAGACGCGCTCCTGGCGCTCGCCAACGCGCCGCGCTTGCTGGGGCTCAGTGCCGAGGCGTTGCTCAGGGGCGCGTGCGACAAGTTTACGGCGCGCTTCCAGAAGGTCGAAGCGCTCGCCGCCTCTCGCGGCCTCACCCTGGAAAAGCTTTCCCCCGACGAGGTTGCCAACCTCTGGCGCGAAGCGAAAACCCTGGCCTAAGGCGCCCCAAACGGCAGCCTTTGCCGCGCCGCAGAGCGGGCTGGCGTTGAGCACCCTCGGCGATTTGTTGCGCCGGCAGGGACTGAGCCGGTTGTCGGTGTGGTGGGTCAAGCTGGGGATCATGCCGGAGCGGACCAGCCCGGGCAAGCCGCAGCAGAACGGGCGCCATAAACGAATGCACAACACCCTCAAAGCTAAGAGCGCCGACCCGCCCGCCGCCAATCTGGCAGCGCGACAGCATCGCCTCGATCACTTCCGCAGCCGGTTCAACCATCAACGCCCGCACCAGGCGCTCGACCAGACGGTCCCGGCGGCACACTACTCAGCCCCCGCGGCACTATCCGGCCCGGCTTGAGGATGCGGTTTGGCCGGATACGTGCGAACCACGCCGGGTACGAAGCAACGGTGCGATCAAGCGGCAGGGCGAGTGGGTCTTTATCGGTCAGGCACTGACCAGCGAAGTGGTTGGATTGTTTGAAGCTCATGACGGAGACGCAGAAGTCTACTGTGGACCGATACGCCCGGGCATAATCGACGGGCTTACCCTCCAGTTCGTCCGCTGCCGCGGCGGCCACTCATGATACCGGTCAGGAGGGCTGCCCTACGAGCGCTTCGGCTATTGCATGGCGGCCGCGACGCGGGTCGCGCCTCATGGCATTGCGCTCCCGTGGGTCGAGAACGCTGGCGTGCGGCGAGCACCGCTTCGCTCAGGGCGACGGGCGAGCGAGCCGGCGAGCGGGAAAGCAGGCGCGCGAACTGGAGCCGTGCGGCACGCCAGCCGCAGTGCCAATGCTCCCCCGCCTTAGAAGCCAACCAGCGCGGCCCGCACCGCCAAGAGATGCTCTCGGGCAGCCTCCCGCACCGCTTCTGGGTCTCGGTTACGCAAGGCAGCGACGATCTGACGGTGCTGCTCCCGATACGTCCGCAAGCGCGCCGGCGTCAGCGTGCGTTGCTTGAGCTTGCCCCACTGTGCCTGGCGACGCAGGCTATTGAGGACGGCGTAGAGGTCGGTGAGCAACTGGTTTCGCACCGCCCGAAGAATAGCGTAGTGCAGCATTGCGTCCCAGCGCTCGAATTCCGCCACCGTTGCGCTTGACTCGCCGCGGCGCAGACATTGCTCGGCGCTCGCCAGGTCGGCCGGGCTGGCTTTGGTTGCGGCAAGCTCCATAGCCGGAGGTTCGATCAGCAGGCGCACCTCCATGATGTCCGCCGGGCTGGCGCGCCAAATCGATCTGATAAGCCCCTGCTCTTCCCCGCCCGGCAGATCCTCCAACCGCGCCTTGCCGTCGTCGGCAAACGTTCCACGACCGACGGCACGCACGATCTTGCCCTGCGCCACCAGAGACTCCAGGCTCTTACGGACCGTATTACGGGCGATCCCGAAGCGCGCAGCGAGTTCCCGCTCCGTCGGAAGTTTGCTCGTTCCGGAACAGCCGGGCTCGCTCATCCTTTGCTCGACAAAATCAAGCAGGGCGGCCACTCTGTTGCGTGCGCGCTCCCGGACGGTGCTGCCGCCGGTCGCACGGTTGTGGTGAACCACATGTGGTCCATTCATGAGCCATCACTCTCTTGACATCCCGCAAAGATAACGAATACGCTGGTGCCGGACTGCACTGGAGGCGACAGCCAATTGGTTTATCTATGGTTCACTGAACGCCAGCCGAGCGGCCAGGGTGCGAAGCCGCCCCGAACCTCGCGGGCTCAGTTGCGACGCCGGCCGGCAGCGTCCAAGGCGGCGACCAGGCGTTTCGAGCAGACCGTTCACGCTACCACACACCGCGTGGGCGCTACCACCGTACTATGGATCGTGCCAGAGCACAATGCGCATGCGCCGGGTTGTCCTGCTGCCGGGGCCCCCTTCGGGGCCCGGCGCACACCGCGGATGCGGCGTTGCCGACGCCGAGATCGCGCAGGCCGTGGCGCAGCCCAACCCCCGCCACTTTCAGGACATAAGGGCCCGACATGAAGCTCGCCACGGTTCGCTACCGAGGAAAGCAAGCGGTTGGCGTCCTCGATCTCAACCGTGGTTGCGTTTGGCCCTTGGCCGAACTGCTCGCTGGAAGCGAGCCTTCCTGCCATGGCGATATGGTCCAGGTCATTCGTCGGTACGACCGTCTTCGGGATCGCATCACGCTGCACCGCTCAAGCGGTATCGATCTGCGCGAGGTCGAGTTCGAGGCGCCAATCCCCCGACCCGCGCGCAACTTGTTTTGCGTCGGCAAGAATTATCGCGACCATGCGCACGAGTTCGCCAACAGCGGTTTCGACCGCAGCCTGTCACGGCCGTCCGACCCCACACCCGATGCGCCGATAGTTTTCACCAAGCTGCCGGAATCCGTGATCGCCACCGGCGCGGCAATTCTCTACCCCGACGGCATCAGCGACAGCCTCGACTACGAGGGCGAGCTTGCCGTCGTGATCGGCAGGCAGGGTCGCGCAATTGCGAGGCAACGGGCTTTGGAATACGTCTGGGGGTACACCATCATCAACGACATCACGGCCCGCGACTGGCAGGCGCGTCACCAGCAATGGTTTCTCGGAAAATCTTTCGACACGTTCTGCCCGATGGGCCCGTGGGTGGCGACTGCCGACGAGCTCGACCCCGGGGGGCTCCGAATTCGTACCTGGGTCAACGGCCAATTACGCCAAGACGCCAATACTGACGACATGATCTTCGGCGTTCCCGCGCTCATCGAGACGATTTCAGCCGGCATCACGCTCTATCCCGGCGACATCATCGCCACCGGCACGCCTGCTGGCGTCGGCATCGGCTTCGTGCCTCCGCGCTACCTTCGCCGCGGCGACGAGGTGGCGATCGAAATAACCGGCATCGGCGTTCTTCGCAACCCGGTAAGGTGATCCGGTGCGGCCCCGCAACGTTGTAACAGCCGCTTTCTACGGATTCTGCGTCGACATGTTCGACGTCTACCTTCCCATCGTCGCGCTGGCGCCTGCCACGGCGTACTTCGAGCCTCCCGGCCTCAGCCCCAACCTGAAGACCACGCTTTACTATTCCGTCTTTGTCGCCTCGCTAATCGGCCGCCCCTTGGGGGCAACGATTTTTGGTCACTTCGGCGACAAAATCGGGAGACGCCGTACGCTGCTGGTGGCCACCGGCGGCTTCAGCGCCATCACCCTGCTTATCGCGCTGCTGCCGGGTTACCGCCAGATTGGGTTGGCCAGCGTTATCCTTCTTCTGGCCCTGCGTCTGCTCGACGGCGTTTTCCTGGGCGGCGAATATACTGCCGCCAATCCCCTTGCGATGGAGTACTCGCCCAAGCAGAAGCGCGGCATCAACGGCGCCTTTATAACCGCCGGGTACGCCGCCAGCAGCATCGCGATTGCGATCGTCACAGCCGGCGTCCTGTATTTCATGCCCGACGGCGGCCCGGGCGCGCCCTTCGTCCGGTGGGGCTGGCGCATCCCCTTCCTCGTCGGGTTCCTGCTGTCGGCGATCCTTTTCGGCTATTTCTTCAGGGTCATCCCCGAGTCGGAGGTCTGGCTTTCCGCCAGCAAATCGCCCTCGCCCCTTAAGGAGATGATCTCCGGCCCGAACGGTCGCACACTGCTTCAGGTGTTCATCATGATGAGCGGCGTGTGGCTGGCGTTTTTGGCGGCCGCCGCGACCTTGCCGCGCGTCCTGCAGGACACGCTCCGCATGAGCAGCCAGAGAGTCACCGGCAGCCTGGTTATCGTGAATGCCGTGCTGTTTCTAGGGTACCTGCTGTTCGGACAGTTGGGCCAAACCTACGGCAGGCGTAGGATGCTCATTATTGGCGGTCTTCTGAACAGCACTGTCTCGCCGGGGCTTTATTACTATTTGATGATTCGCGGCTACCGGAGCACCCTGGAGATGACTGTTTTGTTGTCTGCAATCGAGGTACTCGCAGTGGGAGGCACTTTAGCAATACCGCTGGCCTATATTACGGAGCGGTTCCCCACCAGCGTCCGCGCGTCAGGGTTCGGTGCCGGCTGGAGTATCGCGCTGATCGCCCCGTCCTTCTACGGCTTTATGATGCTGGGCTTAGCGAGATTCATGCCCTATGAGTTCACGCAACTGGTGCTGCTCGCGATCGGCGGCGTGGTGATGGCCATAGGCGCCGCTTTGGGGCCCGAGACCAAGGATTTTGACCTGGCCGAACAATCCTCCGGCTAGAGGCCGCGCCCGGAGCGAGGCCAGAGGCAGGTTTCCAACAGCTTATGTTCGAGAACATCGCAGTCTTGCTGCGGCAGTCGGCGCTCAGGTGGCCTGCTTGTGAGGCCTTGGTCGAAGGAGACAGGCGGCTCACCTATGCACAGTTCGATGAGCTTGTCAGTCGCACCGCCGACGCCCTGCGCGGGCTCGGTCTTCAGGCCGGGGGCCACGTGGCGGTTATCTCCACGAACTGCTACGAGCAGGTGACAACACACCTTGGCGCCGTTCGGGCCGGCTGTGTCGCGGTACTGTTCAACCCGCGACTGACCGCGGACGAGATTCTGTCGCTTATGCAGCTTACCCATCCCCGCGCTGTGGTCTTCGACGGAGAACTGAGCGAAACGATGGGTGAGGTGCGGCGCGCGCTCGGCCTGGAGAGCTCGATCCACTGGATCGCGATCCGGCAGCCTTTGCCCGACTTCGCGACTTCCTGGGAAACTCTGGTCCGGCGAGCCAGCGGGCGGTACGATCCTGCGGACGTTTCGGACGGCGCCCCGGCGCTCATGATGTTCACCTCGGGCACCACCGGGCTACCCAAGGCGGTGGTTATAGAGCGGCGGGCTGAGTGGCTCAACAGTCTCATCATGATCGGAGAGCTTGGTCTACGCCCAGGCGAGCGCACCCTTAATATCGCGCCGCTTTTCCACGCGGCCCCGTGGGACTGCTTTTTTGTCCCGCACATGGCGGCGGGCGGCGTCAACGTCATCACACGCGGCTTTGATCCCGAGCAAATGCGGCACCTGCTGGACCAGGAGCGCATCACCACGCTGCTGGCCGTACCCACCCATTTCGAGCTCAGCATGAAGTCCGGAATCGCCAAGTTCGGCATGCCGCGGTTCTTGCGCATGGTGGCCGTTACCGGCGCGCCCACGCGCTGGGAGAGCCTCAGTTGGATCCGCGAACACCTGTGCCGCAGCGTCTTTAACATTTACGGCCTAACCGAAGCCACCACTCTGATAACCGTCTGCCCTCCCGAGGAGATCGAGCGCTCAGAGCGGATGCCGTGCATCGGCCGAAGTCTGCTCGGCATGGAGGTACGGCTCGTTCCCCTAGACGCTCGGGCTCCGACCAGCGAGGCCGTCCCTCCGGGAGAACCCGGCCAGCTTATATGTCGCGGCCCCAAGCTTATGATCGAGTACTATCGGAATCCCGAGAAGACCGCCGAAAGAATACGCGAAGGCTGGCTCTTCACTGGCGACGTTTGTTATCGCGATCAGGACGACTATTTCTATATCGCCGACCGCCTGGACGATGTGATCATAACCGGCGGCGAAAAGGTATATCCAACTGAAGTGGAAGCCGTGCTGAACCGGCACCCCGGCGTCCGCGACTGTGTGGTACTGGGCATCCCAGACGATGTGTGGGGTAACAGGATGAAAGCATTCATCGTCCCCAAAGCGCCGGACCTAACGCCAGAGGCTGTTCTCACCTGGATCAGGGAAAATCGGCTCATCGCGGACTACAAGCGTCCCCGCGAGATCGAGTTGATCGATGCGATTCCCAGAAATCCCAGCGGCAAGGTGCTCAAAAAGCTGCTCCGCCGGAAGAACCCGGCTGCACGCACCACCAACTGACAGGAGGAAGTCCTTATGCAATTCACGTCGTTCGAGCTGAAAATCCTCGAAAACCGCAAGCGCCAGGGCGAGCACTCGATCGCCGTAATTCAATTCCGCAGGCCGGAGACACTTAATTCGGTCACTCCCAGAATGGCCCTGGAGCTGGACGCCGCGCTGAACGAGATCAAGCGCAACGGCGGCCTCAAGGTGCTGATCCTGACCGGGTCGGGCAATGGCTTCTGCAGCGGCGGCGACCTCAAGGAGGAAGGCAGCGTTCTCGGGGTGACTGATATGGATTCCGGCCTGCGTGGTCCCTACAAGGAGCTGGCCGAGTACTTTCTAAATGACATGTTCCACGTTCTCATGCAGCGCTACGGAAGGAAGCTCGAGGACCTGCCGCAAGTCACGATCGCCGCCGTAAACGGGTGGGCTGTGGGCGCCGGCCTCGAGCTCGTAACGCTGGCCGACATCAGAATCGCCTCGGACCGGGCCAAGTTTACGGAGGCGGCTGTGCGGCAGGGCTTCGTAACCGAGACCGGAGGAACGAGAAATCTTCCAAAACTGATCGGCAAGGGACGCGCCTTGGAGATGATCCTGACCGGCCGGGTGGTGGAGGCGGTAGAGGCCGAGCGCATCGGCTTGGTCGACCGCGTGGTAGCGCACGAACAGCTTATGGAAGCCGCGATGGACCTCGCCTCGGACATAGCGGCGCAGCCATATCTGTCGGTGCTTCACGCAAAAGAAATGGTCCGCTACTACTGGGCCAAGGATTCCACGGACGAAGGCTGGCGAAGAGAATTGGAAGCGGTAATGGAGATCTACCGCACCAAAGACAACCACGAGGGAATTCGCGCGTTCATCGAAAAGCGCGCACCTAGCTATCACGGGCCGGACTATCCGGAGTATTTCGCGCGCGAAGAAGACCCCCATGCGCGCAAGAAGTAGGACCTCTCAGCCGGGAGTCTCCGTGCAGCCCCTCGCGCAGGCCGGCAGCATCGTCCAGCAAACAGGCCTTGCCCGTGCGCGCGGGTGGCGGCCGAGGGTCGCATTGAGGGACCGCGGAGGCTTTCCGCGCCGCGCCCGCCTGGCCGTTTGCGGCCTGCCTGGAGCGCAAGGGGCCGCAGCGCTAGGTAACAGCGAGCGCTACGGCCCGCCAGGCCCTAGCGCTGTGATTCGGCATATAAGCCACCGGCCCAAGGCAAACCTGCCTTGCGACGCTCACCCGCCGTTTATCGCATCGAGACCTGATGCAACGGTGCGCGCGCCGTTTTCCAGCGCGAGAGGTCGCGGTCAAGCAATCGCTCCAGTCCCTCCACTTCGGGAGCGAAGAATGCCCGCAACTCCGCTTCGTCAGCCGGATCGAGCGCCGGCAAGCTTCCGCCGCCGCGAAAACAAAGCTCGAAAAGCGGGCTCAGCAGCGCAGTCGCGCGATAAAGGTGCCGCGCCTCCAGCGCTTGGCGCAGCCGGCGCGCCCGCCGCGCCAGGTGCGGCGAGCGGGGCGCCCGGTCCATGCGGTTGACACGGCGCCCGAGCTCTCTTGCGGGCCTGCCCGCGCCGGCATCGATTTCCAGGAAATCTTCCACTTGCCGGCACCACGACCACGGCTCGGCAACGAGCTCGTCGTAGATCAGGACGAGGACCCGAGAGCGGCCGAACAGCTCCCGCCAGGCCTGCAAGTGACGCGCGTAGCGGCTTGCGCCGACAAGGCTGCCGGGCTGGTCGCACCAGTGGCGCTGCGAGTCGAGCGCCTGCCTAAGCGTGCGCCGGCCGACCCATCCTTCGTGGCGCAACTGGCGGTAGTGCGAGTAGAGCCGCTCTACCGGATCACGCAGAGTACAGATGATCTTGCAGTGCGGGAGAAGTTCCGCGATGCGCCGGCGCGCCTGGCCATGGTCGAAGTAGGTTGCCGAGAACTCGCCCACCGCCAGCTTTCCCGCAGCGCGGCGAAAATGCCAGGCGTACCAGTCAAGACCAAGCCCGTAGCGAGCGCTGAAAAACGCCGTATCCTTGGTGCCTTGCGGCAGGCTCACCCGGCCGCGCATCATGCGGTCGAGCCAGGTGGTGGCCGTGCGCGGCGGTCCAACGCCCAGGAAAGTCGGAAGCCGCCGACGCCTATCCACCGACAACAAACGACGCCCCGGCGCCGCCCTCATGCAGGCCGTGCCCAAGCGATTCGCAAGGCGCCGCCGGCGCTCCGGCCGCACCAGGGCGCAAGGCGGCTTGCGGCGCACATCACCAGCACGCCAAAGAACCCGCGCACGCGGCTCCTATTGCGGCTTGCGCGCGTAGGCCTCCAGAATATCAACCGTTTCCAAGTCACCGGGATGGCTCCTGTGGCAGATGTCGAGTCGGCCGCGGTAAGCCCGGCGCATAAGGTCGCCGAGCAGACCGCCGGGCCTAAGACGCTTGCCCCGCCGAAGCGGCCTTAGCCATCGTTCAAGCCAGCGCGGCAGCGCCGCATCGCCGGCCATCACCGCGCAAAACCCCGACAACCCCTCGAGCGCAACCACCTCGAGACCGGCGCCTACCAGGCAATCCGCCAGCGTCTGGCGGCCGAAGTAGGAAATGTGGAGCGGCGCGATGAACCAGATGTCCATCGGGGCGCCGCTTGGTGCCTGCGGCGACTGGCAATTGGGCGTGCTGAGCGCGAGCAGGCCGCTTGGCGAAAGCAGCCGCGCAACCTCGCGCATCGCGCCGAGCGGCTCTTCCAGATGCTCTATCACCTCGAACATCGTCACGCAGTCGAAACGCAGGCCGAGTCCGAGCACCTCGGCGAGCGAGGCGTAGACCGGGCAGCCGGCGATTTGCTCGGCCCGCCGCCGCATTTTTTCCGATACGTCCACCCCGGCCACCTGAAAGCCTCGCGTCCGCGCGTGGCGCAGGAAGTAGCCCTCGGCACAACCCACGTCGAGCAGGGAGCCCGCCTGCGGGGCCAGGGCGGCGATTCTTTCGAGCCGGCGCAGGTAAAACGGCTCGACCTTTTCCCACCATCCACGGTAGCGCTCCCAGCGCAGGTAGCGTTCATCGTTGTAGAGCGCAAGCGCGCTTTGACCGTCGAGCCGGCGCGCAAACATGAAGCCGCAGCCGTCACAGCGCAGCACCGGAAACGAGTTGCGCGCGAAATGGGCCCGAGTTGAAGCGCCGCAAAGCTTGCAGGACGGCGGCGCCGTGTTCGCCCCTGGCAGGCCCCAACCGGCAGCTTCGGCGCCGCGCGCGAACGCGTAAATCGAGTCGCAGCGCAGGCATCGCAGGATCGGAATTTCGCCGTGCTCGGTGAGCGGCGCCGCCTGCTCGCAGCCGCATCGCCGGCAGCGCGCTGCGTCGTCGGTAGGCGCTGCCCTTGCGCAGGCTCGGCGCTGGTCGGCCATGGTTCGCCCGGAAGTCATCGCATCGCTCCGGCGGTTGCGGCTAAACGGGTCGGGGAGCCCCGGCTGCAGGCTTAGGGCGCGGCGCCCCAGCCGCGGTTCGTCCCGACACAAACGGCAGCCAACTTAACGGCATCAGCGTCTTTAACAGCCTCGAGTAGGTTTTCACGTAGCGCGGATCCAGTCTGAGTGCCTTAACCAACGCCGTCCGCGCGGCGCGCCGGTCGCCCGAGGCCAAGGCAAGCAATGCCGCGCGCGAGAATGCGCCTCGCGCCGCCCGGCGCCACGAGCTGAGCAGCGGTTTTGCCGATACGCCGTAGCGCTGCTCGACCAGCGACGCGAAAATCTGCGCGTAATTCCCTCCCCCGGGCGCGCGGTTGGGCGGCTTGGGCGCGCCGGTGAAGCGCCAACTTCCCAGCCGGCGCGGCAGGAACCGGAAATCGCCCAGTTCGCGGGCGCGCAGAAAAAAGTAATAATCCTCGAACCGGGCGATGCGAAAGCGCTCGCAGAAGCCGCCGCACCGTTCGAAGACCGAGCGGCGGATAAGCGCCGCGCTCGGCATTATCGGCCAAAGCTTGCGGAGCATCTCATCGAGCGTCGGCGCATGCGCCTTTTTTCGCCCCACCAGCGAGGCCGACAACTGCCGGCCGCTGCCGTCGATCACCGCCAGATCGCCGTAGACCAGCGCGCAATCCGGCGCGGCTGAAAGCTCCTGCGCCGTCCCGGCAAGCATCTCGGGCTGCCAAAGGTCGTCGCCGTCCAGAAAAGCGAGATACTCTCCCGAAGACACCCGCACGCCGGCGTTGCGCGCCGCGGCCGGGCCGCGGTTTTCCTGATCGAGCACGCGGATGCGGCCGGCGTGACCCTCCAGCACCGCCGCCGTCGTGTCGGTCGATCCGTCGTTGACAACGATCACCTCGAAATCGTCAAAGCTCTGGGCGAGCGCAGACTTAAGCGTCGCGTCTACCGTCGGCGCTGCATTGAAGACCGGTATGATGACCGATATGCGAGGCAACGCGTCCACCTTGCGCCAGCGCTTAGGGCAGCCTACCTAAGAGACCCGAGCGCAGCGCCTCGCCGCCGGCCGCCCGCCATGCGGCAGCCTTCGCCCTGCCCAAGCGGCCCGAGCGCCGCGGCCGGTCGACACCGTGCGGCGCCACGCCTCGACCGTTTCAGACTGCGGCGCGGGGATAGTCCTGGCCCGCCGGCGGACACTTCACTCCAAGCGCAGCAAAGCGCCGTTGGACCAACTCGCCAAACAGCCCGGCCAGTTCGCCGTTATCGACCGCCTTCAGGCCAAAGCGCAGGCACTGGCAGCAAAAGCCGCTTCCGGGCGGACCGAAGCAGTCCAACCCCGCCGGCAGCCATCGGCCCAGCGCCTGCTCCAGCGCTTCGACGCCGTCAGGTTCCAGGCCGGCTTCCAGCCCTGCGGCGAACAGCTTCTCATGTTCAGCCGCCTCCTCGAGTATCTGCCCGGCCAGCTCGCGATGCGGCTCGTAGCTGGACTCGCAGTAGTTGACGCCAACCATCAGCAAGCCGGCCAGCAGCAGGAGCTGGGCCGCAACCGCGAACTCGGCGCCCGGAAGTCCCCCGCGCGCAAAGCGCCCAAGCGGCGCAAACGAGGCGCTCCTTGACGTGGCGCTCCAGAGCCGTTCGAGCGCCGGCGCGGCCAGCTCGAGCTGACCAAGCAACCCGAGCGTCCCCACAGCATGCCGGCACGCGTCGGCCGCCGCCCGTTCCAGCGCAGGGCCAAGCCGGGCGTTAGCCGGCTGCGCCAACGCCGCCTTAAGGCCATCGGCCCACAGCTTCTCAGCCAAGGCATGGGCGGCGAGCAGCCTGGCGAGCGCCGCGTTATAGGCGGGATCGAGCCGACCCGCTTGAACGTCAACGGTGCGGATTGCACCGGCACCGTACTGACGCTTAAGCGCCGCTGACCGCCCCGCGCCAGGCGCTGTTAGTGAGGCGCGCGTGCAGGAAGCCTCACGGTTGCGGTGCCCGGCGTGGTCACCTTGCCTTCCGCGTTCTCAAGCCATATCTCGCAATCGACCAGATGCTCCTCGCCGGCCACGTATTTGCGCACGACCTTGCCACGGGCGACAACTTTCGAGCCCGGCTGGTCCATTCCGCGATACTGCACCGAGAGCTTCTTCAGCCATCCTTCGGTGCCGGCAAAGTCGGTCATCAGTTGGCCCAGAAAGCCGTTCTTGATTGCGCCGTGCAGGATCACTCCGGGAAGGTTATTCGCCAGGGCGAAATCCTTGTCGTAGTGAATCTGGTAATAATCTCCGGAGGCGCCGGCGTACATCACGAGCTGCTGCGTGGTCGGGAGCTTCTCCACCGGCGCAAGCTCGAATCCCGGCTCGACGTCTTCGAAGTAAATTTGCTTGCTCATCGTGCGCGCCTCCCGGCTCAGTAACGAATCAGGTTCGAGCGCTGAATCACGCAGACCTGCCCGAACTGGTTGGTATAGGTGAACTCGAAGCTCATTATTACCATCATGCCGAGCCGGCCGGCCGCCTCTCTGATGTCGGTCAGCTTGCTCACCACGGTGATGCGGTCGCCTACGCGGATCGGCTCGAAATACTCCCAGTCCGAGCCGCCGTCGACCACCCTGAACGACGGCATGTCGAGCTTGATAATGGGGATGTTCGGGGTGAGCGAGCGGCAAAAGGTGGGCGGCGCAATCAGGCCGCCAAAGCGCGTGGCGCGCGCTCGCGGCTCGTCGTTAAAGAGCGGATTGGGGTCGCCGATGGCCCGGGCGAAGCGAATAATCGCGCCGCGCTCGACTTCCCAGGTAACCGGCTCGCTCCGGACCCCGATCTGCTTCCTGACCTCTTCCGTCACATACTTGTTCGCCATTGCGGTCGACCTTTATCCCTTTCCCGCAGCCGCGTCATCTGGCGCTCCCTGCGGTCGCCTCTAGCCAATCCCCGGTGATTGCCGTCCCGGTTACAGGCTTAAGCTTACAGGCAAGCTCGGGGAAAAGGCCAGAACCTCGGGTCGATGGCGCGGCTTTAGAGGGCTGCTCTTGCGCCCGCGCGGCCGGAGCTGTGCGCGGTCGGCGCCCGGGCGCCCCCGGCCACAGTCCGCGCGACGGCCTCCCGACCTGCGCGCCAGGCGTTTGGCGTGTTATATTCGAACAGGCAGCGGGCCGGGCTCACCGGCCTCCAAGCTCGGCCCGCGCTTCGCGTTCGGGGCCGGCATTGGCCTGCTCAGGTGCCAAGGGGTGCTTCCGTGGAAAAGCTCAGCGCCGAGGAAATCGCCCGCAAGACCGCCGAACTGCCGCGTTGGCACTACGAACAGAACGCCCTCAACAGGTCGTTGCGCTTCCGGGAGTTCATGGGTGCGATCGATTTCATCAACCGCGTCGCCCAACTCGCCGAAGCCTTGGACCATCACCCGGACTTGCACCTAAGCTACACGCGGCTGACCTTGGTCTGCTCGACCCACAGCGCCGGCGGCGTCACCGACAAGGATTTCGCGTTGGCGCGCGAGATCGACCGGCTCTTCGAGGCGGTCGGCGGCTAAGCGGCCATACCCTCGCTTATGGCCGCGAAAACCCAGCCCGTGCCTTCGGCCGACCCAGAAAAACTGCGCCGGCGCCGGGCGCTGCGCCATGCCGCGAGCAACCTAGCCGTTGCGGCGATGTTTCTGCTTACCCTGGCGCCGGGCGCCCACGACTACGGCAGCCGCCCGGCCAACCTTATATGGATGGCCGGCGCTCTGGCGATGGCTGTGCTGACGCTCATCCGGGTGGCTCCGGTGGCCGCGTTGCTGACGCCGCAGGCTATCGCGGCGACCGCGGGTATGACTCTTTTGCCGGCGCTGATGCGGCCGTTGGCCAACTCGGGCGGCACGTTTGCCGTCGCCGGCATGCTGCTGATGCTGGCGGGAACAGTGGTTTCGCAGACCGCGCGGCTCTTTCTCGGGCGACGCTTCGCCCTGATGCCTGCCAACCGGGGAATCGTGCGTGGCGGCCCTTACCGCTACGTACGCCATCCGGTTTACGCCGGGTGGCTCATCCTGGCGGCGGGATACGTGCTGACCTACCCGGCGCTGCGCAACGCGGCCGTGGCACTGCTTGCGGTGCCGTTCATGGCTTGGCGGACCGTCCTGGAAGAGCGGCTGCTCGGGCAGGACGCCGACTACCGGGCCTACTGCGCCGAAGTGCGGTTTCGACTGCTGCCTGGCGTCTTCTGAGCAACCTCAGGGGCGCGCCCGCCGCAAAGCCCGACGGCCACGCCGTCTTGGCCCGCATCCTAGCGCAGCAGCTATGCCGCATCGGCGGGTTACGCTTCCTGCCCGCCTCGGCGGCGGCGCCGTCCGAGCAGGTAGATGCCGCCGGTCAGCCCCGACGAGAGCATCATCGCAAGCGCCAGCCCGCCAATGACCGCTATCGCCAGCGGCTGCTGGATTTGCGCGCCCGCACCCAGCCCCAACGCCAGCGGAAACAGGCCCGCGGCGGTGGCCAGCGTGGTCATCAGGATCGGCCTAAGTCGCGCCGAGGCCGCCTCGGCCAGCGCCCGGGTCGGCTCCTGGCCCTGGGCAAGCGCGTGCTCGGCCTGGTCGAGCAGCAGGATGCCGTTTTTGGCCGTGATGCCAACCACCATGATGACGCCCATGAATGAGGCAATGTTGAGCGTGACGGCGCTCAGCGCCAGCGCCGCCATGCTGCCGGCTACACAGCAAAGTGCGCCCAGCAGGACGGCCAGGGCCGGCGCCAGCGCCGCGAACTCGGCCAACAGGATCAGCAGCATCCCGGCAAGGCTCGCCCCCAGGACCAGGCCCAGTTGCTTAAAGGCGCGGCGCTGCTGCGCGTAAAGCCCGCCATACTCCAGACGCACGCCTGCCGGCAAAGCCGTCCGCGCCAGCGCGGCCCGCACCCGCCGAGCGGCGCTGCCCATGTCGGTCCCCGAAAGCCGCGCCGTCACGCGAACCAGCGCACGCAGCCGCTCCCGGTCCAGTTCGGCTTGCTCGCCCAGCCACCTAAAGCGCGCCATCTGCTCGAGCGGCACCAGGCCGCCGTCGGGCGCCTTCAAAATGACTTCCGAAAGAAGGTGCAGGTCCTGATGATAGACTCGCGGGTAGCGCACCCGGACGTCGAGAAGACGATCTCCCACCCGGACCTGCGTGGCCACGGTGCCCTCGACCACGCTGCGAAGCGTCGCCCAAACATCATCCGGCGAAAACCCGTAGCGCTCGGCCGCGATGTCGTCCACGACGATCTCCTCTTCGGGCATGCTCATCACCAGCCCGTCGAAAACATCCACCAGCCCGGGCAGCTTTCGCATCACCGCCGCGATCTGCCGGGCGCTGGCTTCGATCTCGCCCTGGTCGGAGCCGAAGACCTTCACCTCGATAGGCTCTGGCGTGCCCGAGAGGTCCCCGATCAGGTCCTGGAGAATTTGGGAGAACTCGATGTGGACACCGGGCACCGTGGCAAGAATCCGCGCGCGCAGCGCGTCGATCACCTGATCGGTGCTGCGCGCGCGCCTGGACTTGAGCCGCACCGTGATATCTCCGCGATTCGACTCGGTAAGCCAGAAGCCAAGCTGAGTGCCGGTGCGGCGCACGAAGGTGCTTACCTCGGGCGTCCGGCGCAGGATTGCCTCGATGCTGCGCAAAAGCGCCTGCGTATCGGCCATCGTGCTGGGCGCCGGCGTGATATAGTCCAGGACGAAACCGCCCTCGTCGAAGGCCGGCAAATAATCGGTCCCGGCGCGCCGGTACATCATGTACGCCGAGACAAGGCAAATCGCCCCCAGCGCCAGCGCCAGAACCGGGAAACGCATCAGGGGTCGCAGCGTGGCCAGGTAGGCCGCACGCAGCGCCGCAAACGCCCGGCCCGGTTGGTGGACGGCCTTGCGGCCCCGGCCCAAAACCTCTTCCAGCGCAGGCGTGAAGAAAAGTGCCAGCACCAGCGAAATCGCCAGACCCGAGCCCAGGGTCACCGCCAGCGCCCGAAACAGCATCCCGGTGGCGCCCGAAAGAAAAGCCATCGGCACAAAAACCACAATCACCGTAAGCGTCGAGGCGACCAGCGGCCGCCACAGCCGTGCCACCGCCTGGCGTCCCGCCTCGGCCGCATCACAGCCGCCGCCGCGCAGTCGCTCGAGCGCCTCGATCATCACGATCGCGTCGTCGATGAAAAGCCCGATTCCCGCCGCCAGTCCGCCCAGCGTCATCATGTTGAACGTCTGACCCGCGGCCCGCATCACGACGAACGTTATCGCCAAGGTCGAAGGCACGACGACGGCCGCGGCCAACGCGCTGCGCCAGCTAAGGGTGAAGACAAACACCACCGCAACCGCCAGCACCGTGCCGAGCACGATCGCGTCGCGCACGCTTCTGAACGAGGATTGGACCAGCGCCGCCTGATCGTAGGGAAAGGAAAAATGCACGTCGGGAAAGCGCCGTCGAAACTCCTCCACCAGCCGGTGCACCTCCCGCGCGATGAGCACCGTGCTTCCGCCCGGCTGGCGTGAAACCCCGACCACCACCGCCGGTCCGCGCTCGGCCTCGACCCTGATGTAGTCTTCGCGAATCGCCAGCTCGACCGCGCCGATGTCGCGCACCTCCACCGGCTGTCCGTCGATCCGCGCAACCACCACGCGCGCCAACTCCTCCGCCCCCTGAAGCGGACTGGTCACCACGGTGAGCAGCATCCGATGCGCGTCGAAGACCCGGCCCGCGGAGGCGATAACGTTTGCCTTTCTCAACGCCGCCACAACGTCGAGCGGACTCAGCCGATGGGCCAGCATCCGTGCCGGATCGAGCCGCACCATGTACTGGCGCTGCTTGCCGCCCACCGTCTGTACGCGGTAGACACCCGGGATGCGGTGAAAGCCGGGCACCAGGTCGTAAAAGGCGACGTCGGTGAGCCCGGCCAGGCTGCGCACCTTGGAAGTCAGACTGAGGTCGATTATCTCGTAGGCGCCGGCGGTCAAAAGCCAGCTCTCGACGCGGGTGCCGCGCGGCAGGCGGGCGCGCACCTGGCCCAGCGCCGCGTTGAGCAGTTGAAAACTCGCGGTCGGATCGGCGCGTTCGATAAAGCTCACGTCGATCTGCGCGCTGCCGCGGGTCGTCGTCGAACGCACCAGGCGCGTGCCGACCACCGCGTAGGCGGCTTCCTCAAGCGGCCGGGTGACCGTTACCAGCATCTGCTCGGGCGGCAGGTCCTCGCTATCGACCAAAACGACGGCGCGGTTGAACGCAATGGCGGGAAAAATGGAATTCGGTATCTCGCGAGCGAGCACCAGACCCAGGACCGCGGCTAAGCCGACGCTCCACAGCACCAACGGAGGGTTGTGAAACCGCATCGCCGCCCTACCAGCCGGCTTTGGCCGGGCCCGCCGGCGCGCGCACGCAACCGCCGAGGCCGGCGCACCTGCAGCAGCCGGGCACGGCGACAGCCGGGCCTTCCTTCCGTCTTCCCTTAGGAGTGGCGCCCGCGCGCGTTCTGGTTGTCATCCGCCACCCAGACCCTGAGACCGTCGGAGAGCGCGTAGCCGCCCGAGGTGATAACCGTCTCGCCCGCCTTGAGTCCGTCCAAGACCTGGACCAGGGCGCCGCTGCGCATTCCGACCCGTACGCTGGCGCGATGGGCGCGGCCGTCGGCGCCGACCGTGAAGACGTAATAGCCGCCCGAAGCGGCGTCTTGAAAGAGCGCGGCAACCGGCACCACCAGCGCGTCGGCCGCACGGCCGGTTATGATGGTCACGTCAACCGCGGCGCCGGCCTCCTCGATGCGCTGCGGGCCGGCAAATTCCAGCCGCACCGGCGAAGTCACCCCGCGCGCGCTGAAACTGGGAGAGAGCGCCGCCACACGCGCCGCAAAACGCGCCCCCGGCCGCACCCGGGAGGTCACCACCGCCTCCATCCCGGGCCGCACCAGGTGCAACTCGTCGATCGGCACCTCGGCGCGCACGTAGACGCTGGCCGGATCGATAAGGTCCGCCAGCGGCTCGAAGGCGTTGACGATCTGCCCGTCGCCCGCCAGCCGATTGACCACGACCGCCCGCTGCGGGACGACCACGGGGATGCCGGCGGCGGCGCCGTGGCGCCTGACTGAACGGCCGAGCCGGGCCGCCTCGGCCGGGTCAAGCTGGCGCGCTACACCGAGGCCTGCCTGGGCAGCCTCGATTTCGCGGTTAACGATGCGTGCCACGACCTGACCGCTGCGCACGCGGTCTCCGCTTTGGAGCCGAAAGTCAACCAGGCGGCCCGAGGCCGGAGCGCGCAGCGTCAGATGGCGCAGGGCCACAGTAGTGCCCAAAAGCTTGAGCTCGTCGTGCATCGGAAGCACTCCGGCGCGCACCGCGCTCACCGCCAGCATCGGGGCGGGCGGCGGCTGCGCAGCCGGGTCGGGTCCGGCGCTGGGCGCCCACCGGCAGCCGGCGGCCGCCACTGCCAGCGCGGCAGTCGCGCTCAGGACAAGACGCCTCATCCGTTTAGCCCCAGCAAAAGCTCGCCCTCGGCCGCTGCCTGGCGCACCCCGAACTGCACATCGAAGCGCTCAAGCCTCAGTCGCTCGACCTCCTGGTAGTCGGTCAGCACCTCCAGCAGTGTAACGCGCCCGCCGCCCAGAAATCGCGTCCAGTCGAGTGCGAAGGCATCATAGGCGGTCGGCTCCGCCCGCTCAATCACCGCAAGCTGCTGGCGCGCCCGCTCGTAGCGCAGGCGCGCGTCGGCTACCCGGCGGGCGAGCACCCGCTCGATCTCCTTGATCTCGGCGCTCACCGCCTGGCGCCGGGCGCGCGCTTCGTCGATCCGCGACCTGATGAGGCCGCCTTCGAAGATCGGCACGGTCACCAGCCCGTCGTAGGAAGCGCCGTAGTAGCGCTGAAAGGTCGAGGGCGGATTCACTCCCAGATAGCCGGCCGTAAGCGCGACGGTCAGCGTCGGGTAGCGCTCGGCCTTGGCGGCGCGCACATTGGCTTGGGCGGCCTTGAGCCGGCGCTCGGCGGCCTGATACTCGGGGTTTCGCGCAAGCTTGCCCTTGGGCGCAGGCGGCAGGGTTGCCACCGAAGCCACGTTGAGTTCGGTCTGACCGTAAAGTCCGATCAGCGACCCTAGCACCACCGAGGCCCGTTGGCTTTCCTGCTGCGCGTGTACCAGGGCGAGTTCGGCCCGGTCGCGCTGCCCGCGAATCCTGAGCACGTCGTTGGGAATCGCCCGGCCGCTGCGCCTAAGCGCCTCAATGATTAGCAGGTAGCCCTCGAGCCGCCTCAAGCTTGCGACTATCTCTTTTTCCTGCGCCCGGCGCCTGAGCAAATCATAATAGGCGAGCGTGGCGTCGAAGATTATCTGCTGGCGCGCCGCGCGTACGCCCAAGGTGCTTGCCTGCTGCCAATAACGCGCCGCCCGCCAGCGATTGAGGCGCTGTCCAAAGTCGTAGGCGGTGTAGCTGGCGACGAGCTGCAGGCTGCTCAGCCCGCCGTTGGTGATGATCTGGTTGTAGCCGGGTGCCTGGTAGTACTCGGAACCGGCCGAAACCGAAGGCAAGAGCGGCGCCAGCGCCTCGCCGACCTGGGCGCTGGCGATGTCGCTGTTAGCGCTGGCCAAGGCAACCCTTGGCGCGACCGCCAGCGCGCGCGAAACCACCTCGGCCAGGGTGAGCTCGGCCGCGTTTGCCGGCAGGCCGGCGGCACAAAGCGCGACAACCACGAGAACCACCAACCCCGATACCGGCTTGTGCCGAGTCCCTGCGCAACGTTTGCTTCGCACGGCGCTTCCCTCCTTGCTGAACGAGGTCGAGTGCGCCACCCGCCCCGCCGGGCGCCGCAGCGCAACATGGACGATCGGGCTCGCCCGGGCCGGGCGCCGCAGCGCAACAGCGGCGCACCGTCCGACAATCTGCGCGGCCCCCTAAGCTTCTAGTTTTGCATCCCGGCCCGCCTTAGAATACGGGGGACAAAACGCCTCCGGGCTGCTCCATCGGGCGGCGAAAGGAGCCGGATTCTGCTGCACGACAACAACCGCCATGAACAAACGACGCCGGAGGAAACCAGGATGCGCCCGCGGCCCGGCGCGCCTTTCCCGCTGGGGGCTACCTGGGACGGCAAGGGCGTCAACTTCGCCCTGGCCTCGGAAGGAGCCACCGGCGTCGAGCTATGCCTTTTCGGCGGCGCCCAGGGCAACGACGAAATCGCCCGCCTGAGCCTCACCGAGCGCACCTGCGGCGTTTGGCACATCTACCTGGAAGGGATCGACCCCGGCCAGCGCTACGGCTACCGCGTCCACGGCGAATACGACCCGGCCCGGGGCAAGCGTTACAACTGCGCCAAGCTGCTTATCGATCCCTACGCCAGGGCGCTTGACCGGACCGTTGGCGGTGACGAGACGCTTTTCGGATACCCGCTGAACCACCCCGACCAGGACTTGCAGAGCGACGATAGCGACAGCAAGGACGCAATGCCCAAGAGCGTGGTGGTAGACCCAAGCTACGACTGGCAGGGCGATCGCCCGCTCGGGATTCCGTGGCACGAAACGATCATCTACGAAGCCCACGTAAAAGGCCTCACCGCGCGCCATCCGGAGATTCCCGCGCCGCTGCGCGGCACCTACCGCGGCGTGGCCAGCGAGCCGGTGCTCCGCTACCTCAAGGAACTCGGCATCACCGCGCTCGAACTGATGCCGGTCCATCATTTCGTGACCGAGCCGCGGCTGGCGCGGCGCGGGCTTACCAACTACTGGGGCTACAATCCCGTCGGCTACTTCGCGCCGGACACCCGCTACGCCTCGCGCGGCAGCCTTGGCCAGCAGGTGGGGGAATTCAAGGACATGGTCCGCATTCTCCACGCCTGGGGGATCGAGGTAATCCTCGATGTCGTTTACAACCACACCGCCGAGGGCGACCACCTGGGACCGACGCTCTGCTTTCGCGGGATCGACAACGCCGGTTACTACCGGCTCGACCCCGATAACCCGCGTTTCTACCTCGACTACACCGGCACCGGCAACACGCTCAACATGCGCTCGCCACAAACCCTCAAGCTGGTGATGGACAGTCTTCGCTACTGGGTGCTGGAGATGCATATTGACGGCTTTCGCTTCGACCTGGCGGCGGCGCTGGCCAGGGAGCTGCACGACGTCGACAAGCTGGCGGCCTTTTTCGACATCATCCATCAGGACCCGGTGCTCTCCCAGGTCAAGCTGATCGCCGAGCCCTGGGACGTCGGCAGCGGCGGCTACCAGGTCGGCAATTTCCCGGTTTTGTGGTCGGAGTGGAACGGCAAGTACCGCGATTGCGTGCGGGATTACTGGCGCGGCAGCGAGCAGCGGCTGGCGGAATTCGCCTTCCGCCTGACCGGCAGCTCGGACCTCTACGAATCCAGCGGCCGAGCGCCCAGCGCCAGCATCAATTTCGTCACCTGCCACGACGGTTTCACCCTGCGCGACCTGGTCTCCTACGAGCGCAAGCATAACGAGGCCAACCTCGAAGACAACCGCGACGGCAGCGACGACAACCGGTCTTGGAACTGCGGCGTCGAAGGACCCGCCCCCGATCTCGCGATCAACGCGCTGCGCAGCCGCCAGCAGCGCAATTTCCTGGCCACCCTCATGCTCTCGCAGGGGGTGCCGATGCTGCTTGCCGGGGACGAGCTGGGCCGCACTCAGCTTGGCAACAACAATGCCTACTGCCAGGACAACGAAATTTCCTGGATTGACTGGGACCACAGTGACCAGGAGTTGCTCGCTTTTACCCGCCGGCTCATCGGGCTTCGTACGGACCATCCCGTCTTTCGCCGCCGCCGCTGGTTCCAAGGCCGCTCCGTCCGGGGCAGCGCGCTCCACGACATCGCCTGGTTCAAGCCCGACGGCCGCGAGATGGGCGAAGAAGACTGGAATGTCGGCCAGGCCAAATCTCTGGGCGTCTTTCTCAACGGCGGCGAGATCGCGACGCCCGGCTCCGGCGGCGAACGCCTAACTGACGACACCTTCTACGTTATCTTCAACGCTCATCACGAAGCGCTCGACTTCGTTCTGCCCAACCATCCGTGGGCTGATGCCTGGACCAAGGTGCTCGACACGCACGAGCCTGCTTTGTCCAGCGGCGAGCCGCGCCACGAGCCCGGCCAAGCCATCCGGGTCGAAGGCCGCTCGCTCGTCCTGCTGCGCCGTAGTGGCTAAAGCAGACGCTTGGTTGAAGCGGCGCCGGGGTCATCGCATGTAGCGTTTAGAGTCGGCGCCGAGGCATCTCTGGCGCCCGCCGATACACAGCCAGGGACAATAGTCGACTCTCGCTTCCTTTTGGGCGCCGATTTTCGCGCCATTGCGTTGGCACGCTTAGTGCGGGGCAACGAGCATAGCGTCTGGCGGATCAGACATCGGCCTCACGACGCTAGGGATATCCTGGAATTGGGAGCCTTCAGGGTTCCGGCCGGTGCGGGGGGAGCACCCTGTCTCAGGAGACCGGCCGGAACCCGCGTCAACAAGAAATAAGAAGGAGGAGAAGAAGAAGGGGCAGGGTTCGTATGAAGCACGCCTTCCCCGCGCTTGACTCCAAGGAAAACCGCGACACCGTTGCACTAATAGTCAAATACCTGGTCGAGCGGCGCATCTCTTACAACCGCGCGCCGGTCACAAGCCGGTTCTCCGACCGCACCCGACCTCGCTAGCGCGTATTCGTGGACGAGCCGGCACGGAAAGCCGCCACCCAGGGCGGGCCCAACCCTGTTTCACTTACTGAGGCTCAGTTATTGATAGGGAAATGCGCCTATTCACAATTTTTTGCCGGGGAGATTAGGAATAACCTGTTGGGGGGATCGCGGCGTTGCACAGCAACGCAGCACCGGACGTCGGCTGGTCATCTCTGCCGACCAGAAGTGACGGGGGAGGCACCATGGGCCGAACAAGTTCGCGGTCTGCCGGCTCGGGAAGCTGGCAGAAGGGGGGGCGTTTTGCGCTCTGGCTGGCGGTTACTTTAGGCGGCGCCGGGGCCTTTGTCCTGGCAATCCGCGCCACACCAGCGTTATCGAGAGCAAATCCCTGGGGCTTCCCGACAGACCGCCCGGGCATCGTTGCCGGCCCCGGCGCACCACGCCTCAGCAGCGGCATGAACCTCAGCGGTGCGGGCGACGTCATCGCCGACATCGAACTGGGCCAACTCGATTTCGCCCATAACATGGCCAACTTCGGCGGCCCGATTGCCCTGCACAAGCCCTATGGCGTAGCGATCGACCGCCTCCTCTCGCCCAACGGCGTTTATGTCGCTGATTCCAACAACCACCGCGTGCTGGGATGGCACGACGTAGCGACGCTGACCAACGGTGGACCGGCCGACGTGGTCATCGGCCAGCCCGACTTTTACTCCGGTATCTGCAACAACGGCACAGCGGCGGGCGACGTGAACGGTCTCGGTCCGGACAGCCTATGCCAGCCGTACGGTGTCGCCGTTGACTCCTCCGGCAACCTTTACGTCGCGGACGGGGGCAACAGCCGCGTGCTCGCGTACGCAAGCCCGCTTCA
Organism: Deltaproteobacteria bacterium; assembly: GCA_021794015.1. GTDB lineage: Bacteria > Desulfobacterota > Binatia > Binatales > Binataceae > JAJYRQ01. Next base: position 49,637 of record JAJYRQ010000022.1, read on the forward strand.
GGCGTTCAAGCGAAGCAGCCAAACCACGGGCTTCACCGCCATCCTGGTCTTCGGCCAGGGCAGCGCAGGCACCAACTTCACAGCCTCGGCTTGCGCCACAAGCGCCACCGCATTATGCTCGCCGGCGGGCGTTGCGCTCGACGCCGCCAACAATCTCTACGTGGCGGACACGAGCAACAACCGCGTGCTCGAATACAACACCCCGTTCACCACCACCAGCGTCAGCGGCTCCGGCGACGTCACCGCCGATCTGGTCTTCGGCCAGGGCAGCACCGGCACCGGCTCGGAGTTTACGACCAACAACGCCTTCACACCGCCCAGCGCCACTTCGCTGTGGGAGCCGAGAGGCGTTGCCGTCGATTCCTCCGGCAATCTGTACGTGGCGGACTCGGCCAACCAGCGTGTGCTCGAGTACAACACCCCGCTCACCACCACCAGCGTCAGCGGCTCCGGCGACGTCACCGCCGATCTGGTCTTCGGCCAGGGCAGCGGCGGCAACGCCTTCAGCAGCGCCATGGGCTGCCAAACCACCTCGACGGGGTTGTGCTATCCGCAGGGCCTGGCACTGGACGGGTCCAATAATCTTTACGTAGCCGACTGGAACAACACCCGCGTGCTGGAATACAACACGCCGCTGGCCGGGACCTCCCCCAACGTCACCGCTGATCTCGTTTTCGGCCAAGGGGGCAGCTTCACCGCCTCCAGCGCCGGCACGAGCAATACGGGGCTGGCCTACCCGGCGGGTGTTGCGGTCGACAACTCCAACAATGTCTACGTGGCGGACACCTCCAACAACCGCCTTCTCGAATACAACACTCCGCTTAACGCCGGCAGCGGCGAGACCGGTGCCGGTGACGTTACCGCCGACATCGAGCTGGGCCAGAAGGATTTCACCCACAGCATGGCGAACTTCGGCGGCGCGAAGGCCCTGCGCGTCCCGCGCGGAGTGGCAATTGACCGCAGCACCACGCCTAACGGCGTTTATGTCGCCGATTGGAAAAACAACCGCGTGCTGGGATGGAGCAACGTAACCTCGCTGACCAACGGCGGGCCGGCCGACGTGGTCATCGGCCAGCCGGACTTTCACTCCGCCGGATGCAACGACGGCACGGCGGCGGGCGATGTGAGCGGTCTCGGTCCGGACAGCCTGTGCCAGCCGTACGGTGTCGCCGTTGACCCCTCCGGCAACCTCTACGTGTCAGACAACTACAATAACCGAGTTCTTGAGTATGCCAGCCCGCTCGCAGCCTTTAAGGCGAGCGGCAAATCGGCGGGCTTCACCGCCAACTTAGTCTTCGGCCAGGGCAGCACCGGCACCGGCTCGGAGTTCACGACCAATGCCTGCGCCAACGGGTTTAGCGGGAACCCCTCGCCCAGCGCCACCGGGCTTTGCGGGCCTGAGGGCGTCGCGCTTGACGCCGCCCGCAACCTGTACGTGTCGGACTCGCAGAACAACCGCGTGCTCGAGTACAACACGCCGCTGGCCAATCCGGCCTCCCCCAACGTAACCGCCAGCCTGGTCTTCGGCCAGAGCAGTTCGACCGATTTCACCGACCGCGTCTGCACCACGACGGCAACGGGGCTGTGCGCGCCCTGGGGCATTGCGCTCGACACCACCAGCAACCTGTACGTGGTGGACTCGCAGAACAACCGCGTGCTCGAGTACAACACGCCGCTGGCCAATCCGGCCTCCCCCAACGTAACCGCCAACCTGGTCTTCGGCCAGGGCAGCGCAGGCACCAACTTCACAGCCTCGGCTTGCGCCACGAGCGCGACCGGGCTCTGCGTGCCTGAGGACATCGCGCTGGACTCCTCCAACAATCTGTACGTGGCGGACAATTTCAACAACCGCGTGCTCGAGTACAACACGCCGCTGGCCAATCCGGCCTCCCCCAACGTAACCGCCAACCTGGTCTTCGGCCAGGGCAGCGCAGGCACCAACTTCACTTCGTCTACCTGCGCCGACGGCTTTAGCGAGGCCCCGCAGCCCAGCGCAACGGGCCTCTGCCGCCCAGAGGGTGTCGCACTCGACGCCACCGACAATCTCTACGTAGGAGACCAGAACAACAACCGCGTCCTAGTCTACTTTGCGCCGCTGACCACTGGGACGCCGACGCCAACAGCTACCGCCACGCCAACTCCGACAGCCACGGCCACGCCGATGCCAAGCGGTACGATGTCGCCGATGCCAACCGGTACGATGTCGCCGATGCCAAGCGGCACGATGTCGCCGATGCCAAGCGGCACGATGTCGCCGATGCCAAGCGGTACGATGTCGCCGATGCCATTTGGGACGCCACACATGCGGCCGGGCCCGCTTCACGGGCGTAGAGGAAACCCTCAGGCGACAGCCACGCCTGGCCTACCCCGAGGACGAATGCCGGGACCGCCCGGGCCGCCGATGATGCAACCCACCACGCCAGATACCCCGAGGGTGCAGAGCGTCGGCCCCGCAGCCGGCACCACGGTCGCCTTGAAGGCCGGCCGCGCCTCAAGCACGCCAACCGCGCTGGTCTTTCCAACAACCGGTACCGGCGCCACGACGCTGCGCCGGATAAGCCTGGTCAACAGCGGTGCGCAGCCGCTTAATGGCACGGTCGCGGGCTTTGCCCCGGATTCGCCCTTCACCCTAATGGAAGGCAGCGGCGCATTCAGACTTGAGCCGGGAGAAAGTCTCGTGCTCAAGGTCCGCTTCAGGCCGGCGCAGCCGGGACACTTCTCGTCCACCCTGACGATAACCACGGAGGGCCAGCCGGGAGGCAGCCTCGGCGTCGAGGACAGTGTCGCGACGAGACTGGCAATCGGGGGGGTCGCGCAGTAAGGCCGGCAGCGGGTGAATCAAGCCGCCGGGACCCGGCGGTTGACTCTGGCGCGGATGGAGTTGCGTGTCTGCGAGGCGGAAGACCCGTCTGGCATCGATGCCTCTGTGGCCGCCGACCACGGTCTCGGGGTCACTCGCAGCCCTGGCGCCAGCGGCAGACGTCTTGGTTTATGCGGAAGGTTTTGAGCGCGCCCGGAGGGATTTGAACCCCCAACCCTCGGATCCGAAGTCCGATGCTCTGTCCAGTTGAGCTACGGGCGCTTTCCCTAACATTTCGGAGGCTTGCCTTGTGCGGCCCCTTAGCCTAAGCCGCGGCGCCGGCCTTCAATTGTCCGGGGACGGCGCTTAGCCGGCAAGCCCAAGAGCCCGGCCAGCGGCCGATTGAATAATTCCCGCGGCCGGCTCGTCTGTTCAAGTGTCGGTCCTCTGACGAACGGCCGGCGCAAAGCCGGTCGCCGCCACGGCGGGTGCCGCAACGGTTGCGCACCTCCTCCCGGCAGCCCGGGCATTCCGCCGCGAGGCGGTAACCAGGCGGGCAGTGGAGAGCCTCCCCCCTCTTCACCTGCCCGCCATCCTTCCTGCCGCGCTCGGGCTTGGTCCACAGCCAGGTGCAAGCTGCGGCTGGCGTTCTGCGTCGTTGCGATGCTCATCCCAAGGTCGCCATGGCGCGAGAGCACGCAGAAAGCGATCTGGCCTCGCCTCCTTCTCGATTGACAGCGGCCGGTCCATCGTAAAAGTTGGACTGGCGATGCTGCCCCGGTCAAACCGTTCGCCCTGCTCTTTGCTCTTAGTCGCAACTTTTGCGCTACTGGCCCAAGCCTGCGGCAGCAGCGGCAGCAGTACGATCATCGCGCCAACCCCGACTCCTTTAGTGCTGCAACAAATTGTTGTCTGCCGCGGCAGCGAGTTTACACCGACTGCCACGCCGTCAGCGTCGCCTACGCCCACTTCGACGGCGACGGCAAGTCCGACACCGAGCGCCACAGCCTGTCCCGCGGCCACAACCACCTCGGTGCCGAGGGGCGATGACCTGCAGTTTGCCGCGCAGGGGAGCTTCCAATATCTGGGGCAGAAGTTTTTCACGGACGTCTCCGCGATCGTCTCTTGGTTTGCGAACGGCTCTGCGCTGGCGCCGGATTTGCGCTTGCCTGCGGGAACCTTTTTCGCGGCGGCCCCGGGATGCGCCTGCGTGTACGCGAGCGACGGAACTCTGCAGGCCGCGCCGATCGGCGTTACCGTCTTCGCCAACGGCCAGCCAACGCCCTCCTGCACTCCCTGTCCGACTCCACAGCCGACTCCCTGAGCGAGCGCCGGGGCCCGACACGCAGGACGCGGCCGGGCCGCGGTGGTTTGACAGCCGGGCGCCTGCGGGTACTAAACTAAGCTGTTCGGAGTGAAATCGGTGGAGCGAGCAGTCAGACGGGCACAGGTGCTGCGCCACGCCAAGCGGATTTTCGCCCGCAACGGCTATCACAGGACCAACGTCGGGCAGATCGTGCGGCGTGCCCGGATCGCGCGCGGCACCTTTTACCTCTATTTCGACAACAAGCGCGACCTGTTCGAGGAGTTGCTGGCACAGGCGCTGGGAGAGATCAGCGCTCGCATCCGCCGCCTGCGCATCGGCCCCGGCGAGCCCGACCCGGTCGAGCAATTGCGGGCCAACCTGCGCCGCGTGCTCGAGTTTGTCCTGCGCGAGCGCGACCTGACCGACATCGTGCTCAACCACTCGGTCGGATTCGACCCGGAGCTGGACGCCAGAGTCTCAGTCTTTTATCAACGCATTGCCCAGGACATCAAGCGCTCGCTCGACCTCGGCGTTGAAATGCATCTGGTGCGGCCCTGCGATACCGAGATCGCGGCCAATTGCATCCTGGGCGGCATCAAGGAGGTCGTCGCCTGGGCGGCCCGGCGGAAAAGACCGGCCATCGTGGCCCTGGCCGAGGAGATACTGGCGCTGGGCTTAACCGGCGTGGCGCGCCCCGCGCTGCTTGAGTCCGGCGCAAAGGCAAGAACCGCCGACGGCCGCCTCTCTGGCGAGGCGCGTTTGTGATGGCCCGGCTAAGATGGGAAGGCCGCCGGGGCACTCCGCCTGGGCGCGGCAGCGCGGCGGCTCTTGCGCGCCGGCAACTGAACTGACATGTCAGTCCACACCTCGAAAGGCAGGCGGTTGGCGCGGGCTTTTTACGACCTGGACGGCACGCTGGTGGACATCAACTTGGTCCATGCCACGTTTTTCTTTGCCGTCAATCTCGGCGCCTGGCACAGCCGGGTGGCGTATGCCGCTCGGCTGCTGCTGAGGCTTCCGGCGCTTTTTTTCGCCGAGCGCGCCGACCGTCATCTGCTAAACGTCGAGCTTTACTCGCTGTACCGCGGCATCTCGCGCGACCGGCTGGCGGCGCTCGGCGAGGAGTACTGCGACCGGATGCTGGTGGCGCGACTCTATCCCCAGGCGCGGGAAATTCTCGAGGGCAACCGGCGTGCCGGGCTTGAGCCGGTGCTGGTAAGCGGCTCTCCGGACTTCGTCGTCGAGGCTTTCGCGCGCCGCCTGGGCATCGCCGATTTCGCCGCCAACCGGCTGGTGTTTCGCGGCCAGCGCGCGACCGGCCGCGTGCACGAACCGCTGATGGCTGCCTCGGCCAAGGCGTCCTGGTGCGCCGAGTACGCCGCGCGGCGCAAAATCGATCTCGCCAACTGCTGGGCCTACGCCGATTCGTACTACGATCTTCCGTTCCTGGCCGCCGTGGGTCATCCCGTCGCAGTCAACCCCGACCGCCGGCTTGAGGCGGTTGCCCGGTCGCGCCAGTGGCCCGTCCTGCGCTTTGTGCGTGCGCCGGCGGCCAGGTCAAGCCTCTGGCCCCAGCGCGGGGCGGCGGACCCCGCGGGCCGCGCCAGCGCCTCGGGCAGGGAGGACTAAGTTGGCGCGACCAGAGCGAAAAATCCGGGCCCTCAAGGCCGCCGAGTTGAAACATGAAGTCGGCGCGCGCCAGGAACTCGTGGTCACGCTGAACCGCCGCTCGGCGCCGCGCATAATCGCCTACGGCGACGACTTCCTGGTGGAAAAGCTTCCCGTCGGCACCCGGGTTATCTATCCGCCGCCTCCGCTGGAGCCGCTGGCCGATCCCGACCGGGCGGTCCGTTACGCGCTCCTTCGGCCGGAAAACGCCGAGCCGCTGTTCGCCCAGCTTGACCCCAACCTGAAGGTCACGATCGCGGTGGACGATCTCAGCCTGCCGCTGCCGCCGATGCGCCAGCCGGACATCCGCGAACGGCTGCTTAACGCGGTGCTTCAGACGCTGACCGACTACGGGGTGGATGACATTCACATCATCGTCGCCACTTCGCTGCACCGCCGCATGACCGGCGCGGAAATCCGCCGGATGGTGGGCCGGCGCGCCTGGGCGGACTTCTGGCCGGAGCGGCTATACAACTTCGACGCGGAAAACCCCGCCGAGCTGGTCAAGCTCGGCAAGACCGACCACGGCGAGGAAGTCTGGCTGTCGCGCCGGGCGGCCGAGTCCGACCTGCTCATCTACCTCAACATCAACCTGGTGCCGATGGACGGAGGCCACAAGTCGGTGGCCGTCGGTCTGGCCCCCTACCGCAGCCTGCGCCACCATCACAACCCGCAGACGCTTGCCGCCTGTCATTCCTACATGGACCCGGAGCATTCCGCGCTGCACGAGCGCGCGGCCCACATGGGCCGCTTCATCAATCAACGGCTCAACGTCTTCTCGATCGAGACCGCCATTAACAACCAGATGTACGGGCCGATGCTCGATTTCCTGCAGCGCAACGAAGACCGCTTCAGCGATTGGGACCGGATGCGGCTTAAGGGCTTTCGCTGGACGCTGGGCGCGATGTCCGAGGAGCTGCGCCGCGCCACGCTGCATCGCTACGCCGCGCCGTACGCAATGACCGGCGTCTGGGCGGGCGAGACCGAGGCGGTCCACCGCAAGGCGCTGGCGCGCGTCTTCCAGCAGTACGCCGTGCCGGTCAAGGGGCAGGCCGACGTTCTAATCGTCGGCGTGCCCTACATCTGCCCCTACAACGTCAATTCGGTGATGAACCCGGTGCTGGTGCAGTGCACCGGCCTGGGCTACCTCTTCAACATGTACCGGCACAAGCCGCTGGTGCGCGAGGGTGGTACGCTCATCGTTTGCCATCCGCTGCGCGACGAATTTCACCCCGAACACCATCCCAGCTACATCGAGTTTTTCCACCGTTGCCTGGCAGCGACGACCGACGCGGTCGAGCTCGAGCGCCGCTTCGAGGCGGAGTTTGCGCGCAATCCGACTTACCTGCACATGTACCGCTACGGCCACGCCTACCACGGCGTACATCCCTTCTACATGTGGTACTGGGGGGAACCCGGGCGCCGGCATCTGGGGCGAATCATCGCCGCCGGATGTGAACAGCCCGAGGTTGCCGCCCGCCTGGGCTGGGAGGCCGCGGCCACGCTCGACGAGGCCCTGGCGATGGCGCTCGGCACGCTGGGCTCGTCGGCAAGCGTCACCTACCTGCATCTGCCGCCGCTGGTGATCGCCGATGTCGAGTGAACGGCTGCAGCCGGCCGCCGCGCCGCACCTGCCGGCGCCGCTGCCCGAGCTTGCCACGGTGCTTCGCGGGCGGCACATTATGCTGACCGGGGCGACCGGCTTTCTCGGCAAGGTCGTGCTCGGCATCCTGCTCAAATGGCATCCCGAAATCGGCCGGCTCTACCTGCTCATCAGGGGCGACCGGCGCTCCAGCCAGGGGCGGCTACGCCGTGAGGTGCTCGACTCGCCGGCGCTGGCGCCGCTGCGCGAGCAAATGGGCGCCGCCTTCGAGCGCTACGTGGAAGAGAAGCTCACCGTTCTCGGGGGCGACCTGACCGAGCGCGCTCTGGTCGGCGCCGACTGCGTGCAGCTCTTGCCCGCGCGGCTGGACGCCGTGATCAACTGCGCCGGGCTGGTCAACTTCGAGGCTTCACTGGAACGGGCGCTGGCAATCAACGCCCTCGGCGTGGCCAACGTGATCGAGTTTTGCCGCCGGCGCCAAGCCGCCCTGCTCCACGTCTCGACCTGCTACGTCGCCGGCCGAGCCGACGGCCATCGGTTCGAAGACGCGTTGCCGGTCAACTGGTGCCCGGCCGGGCAGCCAGGCTTCAGCGTCAAGCGCGAACTCGCGGCGGCGCTGGCGGCCATCGCCCACGTCGAAGCCGAGTCGCGCGATCCTGCGCGCCGCCACGAAGCCGAGCCGGCGTCTTTTGAGTCGTCCGACAGCCACGCCGCCGCGCATGTGGAACGGCTGCGCAAACGCTGGGTCGAACAGCGGCTCAAGGAGATCGGACGGCGCCGGGCGCTTACCTGGGGATGGCCCAACACCTACAGCTACAGCAAGAGCCTCGGGGAGCAACTTGTCTTTATGGCGCGCCAGCAGGTGCGCGCCACCGTGGCGCGCCCCTCGATCATCGAGAGCGCGCTGGCCGAGCCGTTTCCCGGCTGGAACCAGGGGGCGAACACCAGCGCTCCGCTCACCTACCTGGCTGGCCGAGGCTACCGCTTGTACCCGGCCGAAAGCGAGTTGGTGCTGGACGTCTTGCCGGTCGATCTGGCGGCGCACGCGATGGTGCCGGTTTTGTGCGCGCTGCTGCTGGGGGTTTACGCCCCGGTCTACCAGCTCTGCACCTCCGATTGCAATCCGCTGCGGATGCGCCGGCTGGTTGAGCTTACCGCGTTGGCCTACCGGCAGGCGCCCGGGGCCGGCGCGGGCGCCGGGGCGCGGCTGGTGGCGCGCCACCTCGAGCCGGTCATCGCCTCGCAGCCGGCCTACGAGCTGGCAACCTCAACGCTCCCGGCGCTGCTGGAGGCGGCGGTCGGTCCGGCGCAGACGCTGCTCGACCGCCACGCGCATTTTCATCGCCCGGCGCTCGAGCGGCTCAGCCGGTTCGCCGACAACACCCGGTTCGCGGCCTCGCTGGTTGAAATTTACCGGCCTTACATCCAGGAGCTGCGCTACACTTTTCACGGGCGCAACATCCGCGCGCTTTACGCCGCGCTTCGCCCGCAGGACGCCGAGCGCCATCCGTTTCGGCCCGAGGCGATCGACTGGTCCGACTACTGGCCCAAGGTCCACATCGCCGGGCTGCGCCGCCATGTCTTCGGCCAGCTTGACCTGCAGCGCCGGCTAAGGCCGAGCGCTGCGGTGCGTCCCCGCACGCTGGTCGAGTTGCTGGAGAAAAGCGCCGAGCGCTACGGCGCCAGGCCCGCGCTGGTGTGGCAGCCGCGGCCCGCCGAGCGCGCGGCGCTCAGTTACCGGGAGCTGCGTGACGCTGCCCGGCGCGGCGCCCTTTTGCTGGGCGCCCGGGGCGTCAGGCCGCGCGAGCGGGTTGTGTTGGTCGCCGAGAATTCTCCCTGGTGGGCGGTTGCCTACTTCGCGGCGCTGCAGGCGGGAGCCGTGGCGGTTCCGCTGGACCATCTTATCTCGCCTGAGGAATTCGCCGCGGTTGTGCGAATCGCCGAGCCAAAGGCCGTGCTGCTTTCCGGCGCGGCGCGCCGGCGGCTGGGCAGCGTGCTCGCCTCGGCCGCCGCCGGCGCGGTGCAGCTTGAGCTGGATGACCTGAAGCGCCCTTTTGTCGTGCGCGGCAAGAGCGTTTTGCCGGCGGTGGCGGCCGAGCGGTCGGCCCCGGCCTCCATCGTCTTCACCTCGGGCACCACCGCCGCCGCCAAGGGTGTGACGCTTAGCCACGGCAACTTTGCGGCCGAGGTCGTGATGCTCAGCCGGGTCTTCAGCCTTGGCCCGGAGGATGCGCTGCTCTCGGTGCTGCCGCTCCATCACACGCTCGAGTTCACCTGCGGGCTGCTGGTGCCGCTGGCCCATGGGGCAACGGTCTTCTACCCCGGCGCCCTGGAGGCCAGGAACCTGGGACGCGCGCTCGCCGACATCAAGCCCACCGCGTTAATCGGCGTGCCGGCGCTATGGGAAGCGGTGCAGCGGCGGATCGTTGAACAAGCCGAAGGCTCGGGAGCGCTTTCCCAGGCGCTGTTCGACGAGCTGCGCAGCCTTAATTACCGTCTTTACCAGCACGCCGGCTGGAACCTTGGCCGCCTGCTCTTCCGGCGCATCCACCAGGCCCTGGGCGGACGTCTGCGGCTCGCGATCAGCGGCGGCGCGCCGCTGGCGTCGTCGGTGGCCCGCTTTTTCAACGAGATCGGACTTCCCCTCTACGAAGGCTACGGACTGACCGAAGCCGGCCCCGTGCTCACCGTTGCGCGCCCGGACGAGCCGCTGATCCCTGGCTCGGTCGGCCAGCCGCTTGCCGGGGTCGAGATTAAGCTGCTCGAACCGGACCCGAACGGCGTTGGCGAGATCGCCGCCCGCGGACCCAACATCATGGCGGGCTACTACCGCAACCAAGCGGCGACCGAGGAAGTGCTGCGCGAGGGCTGGCTCCATACCGGCGACCTCGGCCGGCTCGACGACGACGGCCGGCTCTATATCGTCGGCCGGGCCAAGGAGGTGATCGTCGATTCCGGCGGCCACAACATCTACATCGATCAAATCGAAGAAGCCTACGGCCGCTCCCCATATATCAAGGAGATGGCGGTGGCGGGGCTCAAGGTTGGCGACCGCGAGCAGGCCGCCGCCCTGGTGGTGCCAAGCTATAGCAGGGGCGAGAGCCGGCGCGCGGTGGAGGCGCGCGTGCTGGCGCACTTCGCCAAGGTGGACCAGAGCCTCACGCCCTACAAGCGAATCCGCATCGTCCGCTTCACCGACGAGTCGCTGCCGCGCACCCGCACCCGCAAGATCGTGCGGCCCGAGGTCGCCCGGCGCCTTGCGCAAATGCTGCGCGCCGGCGCCCCGGCCGGCGGCCCGGGCGCGTCGGAGGTTGAGCCGTGGCTGGCCGACGCCTTGAAGCAACTCTCCAACGCGGCGGCACCGATTAACGGCCCAACCCGTCTTGTTGAAGACCTGGGACTGGATTCCCTGGCGCTGGCCGAGCTGGCCGAGCTCCTGGCCGGCCACACCAGCAGCGAATTCGACCCGGCAAGCCTGGTCAATCTTTCCACGGTGGAGGAGTTGCAGGCGTTCATCAATCACACCCACGCGCCGGCGCGGCTGCCGTCTTACCAGCGTTTCGCCGAGTCCTACACCCCGATGCTGGCACGGCCCGTGCGCCAGGCCGGAGAAGCAGCGCTTAGAGGCGTGCGGCGCCTGGTGCTCGAGTCGTGGCTTAGGCCGCGGGTCCTGGGGCGCGGCAACATCCCGTTCAACCGCAACGTTCTGGTGGTGGCCAACCACGCAAGCCATCTTGATTTCGCCCTTGTCGAACAGGCGCTCTATCCCATGCGGCCGCTCGTCCTGGCCGCGCGCGACTACTTTTTCAGCACGCCGGCGCGGCGTTTTTTCGCGTTGAACTTCACCCGGCTCGTGCCGCTCGACCGCGAGCGGGCGCACCTGGAATCCCTGGATGCGGCGCTCGCTGAGCTTCGCGCCGGCCAGAGCGTGCTGATGTTTGCCGAGGGCACCCGTTCGCCCGACGGCGCGATTCACCCCTTCAAGAGCGGGGCAGGCTACCTGGCTCTGCGCGGCGGATGTGATGTGCTGCCGGTGCGGCTGATCGGCACCTTCGAGGCGCTCGGCAAGGGCCGCCTGATCCCGCGCCGCCATCCGGTGGAAGTACGCATCGGCCGGATGCTTTCCAGCGTCGAACTGGCCGCCGCGGCCGAAAGCGCTGGCCGCGGCGCCTACCGCAAAGTCAGCGAGCTCTTGCGCGCGGCGGTCGTCGCGCTCGGCGAACCCGCTCGTTCGGGCGCGCCACGGCCCGCCAAGGCGACTCACCGCGTCCCGGCGGCGAGTGCCGCGCTCGCGCCGCCGGCGCAGCCGCTCCCCGAAGGGCGCCCCCGCGGCCGCCGTCAAGGCGGCGCGCTGCGCCGGGCCGCAGCCGCCTCGGTTGTGCGCCGCGATGGCTGACAACAGCCGCGCCTTTCCGTATCGCCGGCTAATTGCGGCTGAGCCTAACGGCGCGTGCCGCAAACGCACCGCGGTGGCCGCCGTCCTGCTCGCGGCCATACTTTTTGCACCGGCCGGCGCGCGCGGATGGGATGCCCGCACCCATCGGGTGATCGCGCGCCTGGCGATCGACGGGCTTTCGCCTTCGCCGCTCAGCGACTTCTTCCGCACCAACAGCCGAAGCCTGCAAGGCGACGCGGTCAAGCCCGACACGGTGCTCAAGCGCCGCTACGGACAGACCGAGCGGCGCCGCCACTATATCGACCTCGAGTACTTCGGGCCGCATCCGTTCTCGGCGCTCGATCCGAGCAAGACCGTGATGGAGGGGCGCTACGGAGCGGCCTTGCTGAAGCGCTCCGGAACACTGCCTTGGACCATCGAACGAGTCGCGCGCCAGCTCAGAGAAGCCTGGCAGGCCGACCAATGCGCGCGCGTGGTGCTGCTGGCCGGCTACCTGGCGCATTACATCGGCGACGCCAGCCAGCCGCTTCATACCACGATCCACTACGACGGCTACTTCGCAGACCGGGGAATGCACAGCCGGCTGGAGCGGGCAGCCGATCTGGACGCGCGCGAACTGTTCAACCGCGCGCGTCCGCAAGTGAGCGTTGCAGCGATCGAGTCGGTCTGGTCGGCCGTCATCCCCGAGTTGCGCCGGGCGCACGCCCTGGTGGGCGAGGTCGTCAGCGCCGACCGTGCGGCCAGAAACCAGGCCCCAGCCGGCAGCCCGTCCTTCGAGCGGACCCTCATCGCCGAAGAGGGCGCGCTGTTCACCCGGCAGGTCGCCGATGCCGCCTCGGTGCTCGCCTCCGCCTGGCAGCTTGAGTGGCAGCGCGCCGGCCAGCCGGTCTGCACCGAGCGCGTGCCCTCAGACCAGAACAACAATGGCCGAAGGTACCGCCGCCGCTACTACCTGCCCAACCCGCTGCGCTGGTGGTAACCCGCGCCCCCGCCTGCCGTCGTCTGGTCGGCGCAACCGCTATCCACACGGGAAGCTGCGATTTCTCGCCGCGCCTCGTCCCCGACTCGCCTGCCACGGCGCCGCGGCAAGGACGCGTGCGCGCATAGTGGCATTGCGCTCCCTTTGGCCGGGTAGACGGCTGTGCGGCGAGCACCTGCCCTGCGCTCAGCATCGCGCCTCCCAGTCCTGTCATTACCGCGCGCGATGCCTGGCGCGCGCGAGGAATCCCCAGGCCGCTGCGCCCAGACCGGAGCGCGCGGAGAGCCGCGTAGCGCCGGCCGAGGATGCAGCCACACAGCATCACCGCCCTCACCCCTTCGACTCCGCTTGCGCTCCGCTCAGGACGGTCCCCTCCCCCCTCTCCTCGATCCTCTCCCCCGCCGGGGGAGAGGAATCAGGGGTACGAACCGGCAGGATAGGTAACAGAAAATACCGGCAGGATAGGTAACAGATTCAATGCCATGGCAGGAGGTGGCGGGTATGCCATGGCAGGAGGTCTGTACCGTGGAT
>JAJYRQ010000055.1 GCA_021794015.1 Deltaproteobacteria bacterium
CCGGCGGGGGAGAGGAATCAGGAAAAGAGGGTGCGCGCCCCGCTTTTGTCGTTCCCGCGTGCGGCGCCTCCGCTTCTGTCACCCTCGCGCGCGATGCGCGTTCTTGTTCCCCTCTCCCCTTGGGAGGAGAGGGGAGGGTGAGGGGGGACCGCTGGCGCCACCTCGAGCCTCTGGGTGCATCCCCGGTCTTCCTTCGACTGCGCTTGCGCTCCGCTCGGGGCGGCGCCTTGAGCCTCTCCCATAGGGAGAGGGAAGGAGAGGCAGGCGCCGTCCTCGGCAGGCCTGCCTGAGCGCCGTGGCCCCGGGACCCCTCGCGCGCCAGGCCATTGCATGGCGGCGATGGTGAGGCCGCGTTACGCGGCATTGCGCTCCCGCTGGCCTGCCTGCGCCGGGGCCGGCCTGTCTGCGTGCAGGCAGGCACAGGCAGGCGCGGCAGGCAGGTCGGGCAAGCTGCCGTGCGGCGAGCACCGGGCGCGGGAATGGCAGAAGTGCGCCCGACCGGGTCGAGCCGATGTGACTATATTGTGTAGGACTTAATAGGAGACCGCCACCACCGGCCCTGCGGCTTTTGCGCGCGTCGCCCCTTGTTGTTAGCATAGCGGGCGGTTTCGGCAGGGAAGGAGCAAAATTCTGCACGACCACGAAGCCTGTAAGCTTTAATCTTTGAGGGCGGCTTGCGCGGAAGCTTCGGCGTACCGTATGGCGGGGTGAAATGTGGACGAAGTAAGAAAACAGGCCGATGAAAAGTTCTGCCACGAATGTGGAGCGCTAATCCGTGCAAGAGCGGAGATCTGCCCCAAATGCGGCGTACGCCAGCCCTCCGAGACTGGCAAGAACAAGATGACCGCAGCGTTGCTCGCAATTTTTCTGGTAGGCATAGGCGCACACAGGTTCTATCTGGGCAAAACGGGCTCGGGCGTCGTCTACCTGCTCTTCTGCTGGACCTTCATTCCTCTGGTGGTCGGCCTGATCGAGGGACTCGTCTATCTTGGCATGAGCGACCAGGCGTTTGAGCGGAAATTTGGCACCACCTGATGCCGCGGTAACGTGGAGTAACCGCGGGCTGAGCTGCAGTTTGCGGCGGACTTCTGCACGCCCACCTCGCCCGGCTGGTGCCGATGGTGTGGAGGTCCGCCGAAGCGAGAGGCGCCCAGCCAGGAACGCCGGCAGCGACGGCACCCTCTGGCCTACGGCGTAACAGGGAGAAAAAAGCCGCGTGAGCATCACGGGAGCGGGCAAAACGGGGGATGGCGGCTTGCCCGCCGGCGGGCGGGCTGCGCCCGGACGCTACGCCCAGTCGGCGCGCTGGCTCAACCGTAACGTTGCCGGCATGGGCGTGGCGAGCCTGTTCTCCGACCTGGGGCATGAGATGGCAACGGCAGTCCTGCCGCTTTTCCTGCGCACGTTGGGCGCGTCGGCCGCTGCCTTAGGCGTGATCGAAGGCGTTTCGGACGGCGCCGCGATGCTGGCCAGGCTGGCCGGCGGCCGGCTGGCCGACCGTCCGGGGCTGCGCCACGTGGCCGCCAGCGTCGGCTACGCGGTCACCGGCCTTGCGACGGGCGCCTTTGCCTTTGCCAGTTCGTGGACGTGGCTGCTTGGCGCGCGCGCGGTGGGTTGGGCCTCGCGCGGTGTGCGCGGGCCTTGCCGCGACAACATGCTGGTTGAGTCGGTGCCGAGGGCCCAGCTTGGCAAGGCCTTCGGCTTCCATCGCGCGATGGACACGGTCGGCGCCTTGGCTGGCCCGCTGGGTGCGGCGCTGCTTTTGGGTCGGCTTGGTTTTCGTGGTGTTTTCGCGCTGAGTTTGTTTCCCGGTCTGCTGTCCGGGGCGGCCTTCTTTTTTCTGGTGTGGGAGCCGGACGGCGTGGCTATTGCGGTGCGCCGCGCCGCGCCGCGCTGGGGAGCGGCGCTGACGCCCGAGTTTCGGCGGTTTCTTGCCGCGGCGAGTCTCTTTGGCATCGGCGACTTTGCCCACAGCATGTTGGTGATGCGGGCGGTCGAGCTTTTGCGCCCGGGCGCGAAGAGCGCGACTATTGCGATTCTGCTCTACGCCCTTCATAACGGGGCGCATGCCCTGGCGGCCTATCCGATCGGGGCGCTGGGCGATCGCTGGCCGCGGAGGCGGCTTCTGGCGCTCTGGTATTTTGTTGGGGCCGTTACCGCTGCGGGGTTTGCCTGGGGTCCGCCGGCTTTGGCGGCGCTGGCGCTTTTGTTCGTGCTGGGAGGGACTGTGATGGCTGCGCAGGAAACGCTGGAAGCGGCCGTTGCCGCAGACCTGCTGCCTGCCGAGGTGCGCGGAACGGGACTGGGGCTGCTCGGTGCGGCCAACGGCCTCGGCGATTTCGTGTCGAGTGTTGGTTTGGGTCTTTTGTGGGCGCGTTTCTCGGCGCCTTTGGCCTTTGGCATAAGCGCGGTCCTTGGCGCTGGCGCCGGCTTCGTGCTGCTCCGTGCCCCGCTCGCAGGCGGGCTCGAGCGCGTCGGCGCCGAGCCTGCGGATGCGCGCGGTGGCCGGGTGGATCGGTGATTGGGGCGAAAAGCGCCGCCCCGCCGCAGATTACAGGTAGTCCGCGGAAATCAATTACGCTAATCTGGAGCGTAGCAGCTTGGCATGGCGCCTTATAAGCCGCGGCCGCTTCGAGGCAAGACTCGGCCAGACAAAGAGAGAAAGCGAGGTAGAGGTGCGCGCTCGCCCAAGACGGACTGATCCCAGTCGCAAAACCCGGCACAGCGGTTCATCGGCCGCCGCCGCAAGCTTGGCATTTAGCTTATTTGCGGCCGTCGTTCTGGGTTCGGTACGGGCCGCCCGGGCCGACGTGTCGATGGTATTTGGCCACCCGGTGGTCGTGCCGGCGGGTTTTGCCGCCGGAGTATTCGTCAGCGGCCTGGGCGGCGTACGCTACTTGGCCTGGGGGCCCGACGGATCGCTCTACGCTTCGCTTTCGAGTGCGGGCGAGGTGGTGCGAATCCCGGTTCAACCAGGCGGACGCCAGGGCGGCGCGCCGCAGGTCATCGCCAAGCATCTCGACTACCCGTTTGGCCTCGCCTTTCGCGGCAGCGAGCTGTGGGTTGCGCTGGAAAGCGCCGTGGTACGGCTCGAGCAGCCGAAGCCGAACGCGCCGGCCACCGGCTACAAGGTGATCGCGCGGCTGCCGGGCGGTGGAGCGCATATCACTCGAACGCTGGCGTTTGCTCCCGATGGGGCGCATTTGTTCGTCTCGGTGGGCTCCTCGTGTAATGTCTGCGTCGAGCGTGACCCGCGCCGGGCCGCGGTCCTGCGCTTTTCGCTGGACGGAGGCGGCCAGACGGTCTTCGCCCGCGGCCTTAGAAACGCCGTGGGCCTGGCGATCGAGCCGGCAACCGGAGCGCTATGGGCGACCTGCAACGAGCGCGACAATCTGGGCGGGCGCAACCAGGCGCTTACCGACCGGCTGCCGCGCGAAAGGGTGGTTGATATCATCAAGCAGGGAGCCGACTATGGGTGGCCTTACTGTTACGCTGCCGCCGACGGTTTGTTGGAGGCCAACCCCGAGTTCGGCGACCCCGGGCTCTGTGTCGGCAAGGCGGCGCCGGTGGTAACTGACACGGCTCACTCGGCGCCGCTCGGTGCCGCGTTTTACACCGGGCGCGCATTTCCCAAGGAGTACCGCGGCAACTTTTTCGTTGCCTACCACGGCTCCTGGGACCGCACCGAGCCGAGCGGATACGCCGTGGTGCGCGTGCCGGTGGTGAGCGGGACGCCGCGGGTGCGGGCGCCGCTGCCCTTTATGACGGGTTTCGTGGTGAACGGCCAGGGATGGGGAAGACCGGTTGACGTGGCAGTCGGACCCGACGGCGCGCTCTACGTGTCGGACGATCGGGAGGGGGCCGTCTACCGCGTCTTTTACCGGCGCTAAGCCGAGTAGGAACGGCCCGGCGCTGCGGCGCAGTCGGATGCGGTGGCGTGGCGGCCCGATTGCCGGTCAAATAAGGGGTGCCCCCGGCGGGTCGCCGGCCCGCGCCGGCGAGGTAAGCGCCCCGCGGCCCAGACGCCGCTGTGCGCGACGCAAGCCCTGGTGCGGCAGATAGCGACGCCTAAGCGGAAGGCGCCAACGAACAACGAGGCTCAAGGATGAAAATAGGCGTTCCCAAGGAATCGGTCCCCCACGAACGGCGGGTGGCGCTGGTGCCCGCAACGGTCGGCCAGCTAGTGAAGCTGGGCGCGGAGCTGCTGGTCGAGGCAGGCGCCGGCGCTGGCGCCCGGTTCGACGACGAAGCCTACCGCGCCGCTGGCGCCCGCGTGACGGAGCAGGCGGCCGAAGCCTACGGCGGCACCGACTTGGTGCTCAAGGTTCTGCGGCCGTCGGCCCAAGAGGCGGCGATGCTCAAGCAGGGCGGCGCACTGGTTGGCCTGCTGCAGCCGAGCGGCAGCGCCGAGCTGCTGGCGGCACTGGCGCAGCGCGAAGTTACGGCGCTGGCGATGGAACTGCTGCCGCGCGTCACGGCGGCGCAGCCGATGGACGTCCTCTCCTCCCAGGCCACTGTGGCCGGCTACAAGGCGGTCCTGGTTGGGGCTGCAGCCCTTGGCAGGATGATGCCGATGATGATTACCGCGGCGGGCACGCTGATACCGGCCAAGGTTTTCGTGGTCGGCGCGGGCGTGGCGGGCTTGCAGGCAATCGCAACCGCGCGCCGGCTGGGAGGCGTGGTGTCGGCCTTCGACGTGCGCGCCGCGGCGGGCGACGAGATCCGCAGCCTTGGAGGGCGATTCGTCGACCCGTCGCAGGTCGTCCCCGACGCGCAGACCTCCGGCGGCTACGCCCGCCCCCTCACCGAAGAGGAACAGCAAAAGGTGGTCGCGCTCATCGGCCGCCACGCCGGCGAAGCCGACCTCATCATCACCACCGCGCAGGTGCCGGGCAGGGCGGCGCCCAAGCTGATTAGCGCCGAGGCCGTGGCGGCGATGAAGCCCGGTACGGTGATCGTGGACCTCGCCGCGGAGGCCGGCGGCAACTGCGAGCTTACCCGACCGGGCGAGACGGTCGAGACGGGCGGCGTCACCATAATCGGCGCGGTCAACCTGCCGGCCACCGTTGCCACCCACGCCAGCCAGATGTACAGCCGAAACATGCTGTCGCTGGTTCAGCACCTGATGAAAAATGGCGATCTCGCCCTGGACCTGGAGGACAGGATAACCGGGCCGATGATGGTCACTTACCGGGGCGAGGTGCGCTATCCGCGCTAGGGCGCGGCCTGGGCGGGGCGCCCGGTTGGAGAAGCTGCAACCGGAGCGGCGCGGACCGCCGGCTGCGGCCGGAGCCGGCGCAAGGCTTAAAGGCGGCGCCGGCCGCAACAACGACTGCGAAAGGAGCGACAAGAAGATGCCCACGAGTCTTTCCGGTTTCGGCGAGTTTTACGTCTTCGTACTGGCCGCTTTCCTCGGCTACCAGCTCATCACCCATGTGCCGCCGCTTCTGCATACCCCGCTGATGGCGGCAACCAATGCCATCGATGCCATCACCGTGGTGGGCGCGATCGCAGCGGCCGGTTCAGGGCACGGGCTCTTGGCCTCGATCCTGGGCTGCGCCGCGGTCGCCTCGGCGATGAGCAACGTGGTAGGCGGCTTTCTTATTACGGACCGGATGCTGTCGATGTTCCGGCGCGGCGAGGCCGCTTCGTCCAACGGCAAGCAGGAGCGCTCCAAATGAACGATCTCTGGGTGCAGGTCGCCTACCTGGTTGCGTCGGTTCTTTTCGTCCTGGGGATTCGCAGCCTGACCAAGCCCGACACGGCGCGGCGCGGGATGCAGCTTGCCGCGGTGGGCATGCTCATCGCCGTCGTCGGCACGCTGCTGCTGCACGAAATCGTGGACTACCGATGGATCATGGTCGGGCTGATAGTGGGAGCGCTGCTGGGATACCCGATGGGGATGTGGGTGCCGATGACGGCGATGCCGCAGCGGATCGCGTTGTCCCATCTTTTCGGTTCGCTGGCGGCGAGCCTGGTCGGTATTGCCGAGTACAATACCGCCATGCACGTCCAGCACGAGCCGATCGCGTCGGCGCGCATGGCGGCGCTCGGGCTCGAGGTGCTGTTCGGCTCGCTCACGGTGACCGGCAGCTTCATGGCCTGCGGCAAGCTGCAGGGCTTTGTCACCGAGAGGTCGGTAACTTATCGCGGCCAGAACACGGTGAATATCAGCCTGTTCACCCTGGCGGTGCTGATGTTCGTTTACCTGGTTGTGGAGCCGGGAGCGGAGACGGTCTTTTACGCGATGGTCGTGCTGGCGACGGTGCTCGGCGTGATGATGGTCCTGCCGATTGGGGGTGCGGACATGCCGGTGGTGCTGTCGCTGCTCAACTCCTACACCGGGTTGTCGGCGGCGGCCACCGGCTTCGCGCTGCACAACAACGTATTGATTATCACCGGGGCGCTCGACGGCGCCTCGGGCTTTCTGCTGTCGGTGCTGATGTGCAAGGCGATGAACCGCTCTTTCACTAACGTGCTGTTCGGGGCTTTCGGCGCCGAGGTCACGGCGCCCACAGGCGCCGGCGCCGAGACGGCCAAGCTGGCGGTCAAGAGCATCAGCGTGGAAGACGCGGCGATGCAGCTTGCTTACGCCCGGCTGGTGATCATCGCGCCGGGCTACGGCATGGCCGTGGCGCAGTGCCAGCACGAGGTGCGCGAGCTGTCCGAACTCATCGAACGGCGCGGCGGGGAGGTGAAGTTCGCGATCCATCCGGTAGCGGGCA
The DNA here is from genome assembly GCA_021794015.1 of Deltaproteobacteria bacterium. GTDB lineage: Bacteria > Desulfobacterota > Binatia > Binatales > Binataceae > JAJYRQ01. The sequence goes on from JAJYRQ010000055.1 coordinate 6,726, forward strand.
GGATGCCCGGCCACATGAACGTCTTGCTGGCCGAGGTCGACATCCCCTACGAGCGGCTCTACGGCATGGAGGACATAAATCCCGAGTTCTCGCGCGCCGACGTTGCCCTGGTCATCGGCGCCAACGACGTCGTCAATCCTGCGGCCCGTAACGAGCCCGGCAGCCCGATCTACGGCATGCCGATCCTCGACGTCGACCAGGCCAAGAGCGTTATCGTGCTTAAGCGCAGCATGAATCCGGGATTTGCCGGCATCGAGAACCATCTCTTTTACGAGGCCAAGACCTTCATGCTGTTCGGCAACGCCAAGGACTCGGTCGCCAAGCTGGTGGCCGAGATAAAGAACGTCTAGCGGTAAAAGCGCGCCGGCAATCGCCCGCGCGCTTCGCAAAGCGGCGGCCGGCTAGCGCGAGGCGCCGGGCTTGGCCGGGGCCGAGTCGGTCGCCGGGCCGCCGGCGTTAAGCATCGCGCAGAGCTTCGCCGCGAGCAGCCGGCCGGCCACGCGATGGCCCAGGGCGTTCCAGTGCCCGAAGCCCATCGGCGTGTTCGAAAATCCGTGCAGGTAGGCGTGATGCTGCTCGGCGTAGCGCTGCAGCGGCTCGGCCAGGGCGAGGACCGCGAAGCCCTCGCGCGCGCCCAGCGCCGCGATCCGCCGATCGGGGTAAAACAAATCTGCAACGCCAAGCATCCGCTCAAATCGCTGGCGCGGGCCGGCTGCGGGCCACACCTGAATACCGGTATCCAGCGTCGCTGCCAGAAAAAGCGCATGACGCGCCGCAGCCACCTCGGCGGTCTCGGCGATCAGGCCCTCGGTTACGCGCCAAGCCTGGCGCCAGGCTTGGTCGGGCGGAGGCAGGTAGATATTATAGTTGAGCGCCGGTTCCATCGGGTAGTCCGCCGAAGGCCGTGCTCGACGCTCCCGCAGCACCCGCCATGCATCGCCCAGCAGCGCCAGGATTCCGGAGTGCCGGTAGTTGTACTGCGCCATGCACCAAAGTCTAAAGCTCTTCGAAGTCTCGAACGGTCCGACCGCCACCAGCTTGCCGTCGCGATAGACGTAAAACGGCCGACATCGGCTCTCCTCGAGCCGGATCGAGTTGTTCCTTACGTCGTTGCCCAGGAAGATTGCCAGCACCACGATGTCGGGCGAGTAGGCCAGAGCTTTCTGCTTGAGCGTGATCAGTTCCTGGGCGGTGCCGTAGCCGTCAACGCCAAAGTTGAGCGCTTCGACCCGCCTGCCGCCAAGCGCGGGGCATCGCGCCAGATTGCGCGCAATCACCTGGGGAAAGGTCTTTTCGTAGGGCACCTGAGTGGCCTGGACGTAGGAGTCGCCGAGCACGGCGATACGCACGGTGCCGGGCGGCTTGGCCTTGGGCAGGTCGGGCCCGCGAAAGCCGTCGCGGTTGATGCTGACGTAGGCGCCGCCCTCGCGCCGCCACCAGCCGGCAACTCCCGGTTTAAGTGCCCATCCTCGCTGAGCGTCGAAGGCGTAAAAGTAGGGAAACCAACGGTTGGCGATCGCGATCCCGGCCTCGGCCAGCAGAAGGCCGGCCGCCACGCCGAAAAGCGCGCTCAGCAGTCTGACGGCGGCTTTTTTCATGCGATCAGATTGAGGGGCGGCCCGCCGCATGCCGCTGTCGAAAACCTGGGCCCGCCCAACGTCGGTCGATGCCTGCGCCTTGCAGCCGCGCAAGGCCCGCCGGCGCGGGTAGTCCTCAACGCAGGTGTTTTCCGGGCCGAGAGCTGCTGAAGATCTGACACTGCTACTTGACCGTGACGGACCGGCTGTGCGATGAAAGTTTAGCCGCAAGCCGCGCCCTTGGTAAGCGGACCGTTTGCGCGAACCGTGGCCGCCTGCGAGCCGGGCGCCTGCGGGCGGCAGCGCAGCCGGCCCGCGCCGGCGGCGCAGGCGAGCGTGCCAACAGCCTGGCGAGGGACGAAAGATGTGGGACTTGGGCCGCACGATGCTTGCCAGTGTCGAGCGTGAGCCGGATGCGCTCGCGGTCGTCGACGGCGATCTGCGTTTGACCTACCGGCAGTGGTTCGAGCGTATGGCGCGGGTGGTCGGCGCGTTCGATCGCTTCGGCCTTCGGCGCGGCGACCGCTTGCTGATGGTGCTGCAGAACCGCTGGGAGATGGCTACGCTGCACTGGGCCTGCCAGCTTGCCGGGGTGGTGGCCTCGCCGGTCAATTGGCGGGTCAAGAGCGAGGAGCTGGACTACTACGTGACGAATGCCGGCGCGGCGGCCATCGCTTTCGAGCCGGTAAGCGAAGCGGCGGTGGCCGGCTCGCGCGAGGCGGGCCGCCTAAGGCGGATCGGGGTCGGCGCCGCCGCCGGCGCCACGGTTGCCTTCGAGGAGCTGTGTCGGGAGGTGGCGGCGAGCGAGTTGCCGCGCGCGCGGGCCGAGGACCTGTCGCTGATGTTCTACACCTCGGGTACGACCGGGCAGCCCAAGGGCGTGCCGCGCACGCATGCAGCCGAGCGCGCGGCGGCGCTCGCGCATGTCGCTCAGAACTGCTACCGCTTTGGCGAACGGACGCTTGGCGTGATGCCGCTTTACCACACGATGGGCGTGCGCTCGCTGCTTGCGATGGCGCTGCTCAACGGTGTCTTCATCTGCGTGGCGCGCTTCGAGCCGGCCCCGGCCCTTGAGCTTATCGCGCGTGAAAGGGTGACCAACCTCTACCTGGTGCCGACGCTCTACCACGACCTTCTGGCCTACGAGGGATTTTCCCGGGCCGATGTGTCGCCGGTGCGAAAGGTCGGCTTCGCCGGCGCGCCGATGACCGACGCGCTGGTCCAGCGCGTGGCCCAGGCGTTTAAGCCCGAGCTGTTCGTCAACCACTACGGCTCGACCGAAATCTACACCTTCACGGTCAATCAACAGGCGGCCGAAAAGCCGGGCTCGGCCGGCAAGGCCGGCATCAACCAGCGCGTGCGCGTGGTCAGGATCGGCCCGGCCGATCCCGAGGCGGTGGTCGCGGCCGGCCAGGAAGGCGAGATCATCGCCGACTTGAGCGGAGAGGAATCATTCGCCGCTTACTGGCAGCGGCCCGAGGCCGACGCGCGGGCGATCCGCGGCAACTGGTACTTTACCGGCGACACCGGGCATTTCGACGCCGACGGCGATCTCTTCGTCACCGGACGGGTCGACGACATGATAATCACCGGGGGCGAGAACGTGATGCCGGTCGAGGTGGAAAGCGTGCTCTCGCTCCATCCGGCGGTCGACGAGGTGGCCGTGGCGGGACTGCCCGACGAAAGGTGGGGGCAGCGGGTGACGGCGTTTGTCAAGCCGCGCGCGCCGGTTGACGCGCAGGCGCTCGATGCGCATTGCCGCAACTCGCGGCTGGCCAACTTCAAGCGTCCGCGCGAGTACGTCTTCGTCAAAGCGGTGCCCAAGTCGCCGGTGGGCAAGATATTGCGCCGGCTGCTGGTAAGCGGCGACTACGAACGCCTGGCCCAGCCCGGCAACAGGAGGCAAAGCTCTTGACCAAGGCAGAAAACCGCGGCCCGACGCAAAGCGCCTCGTTCGACGGGTTCCGAGTCGAGATCGATCGCGCCTGCGAGCGCGGCGATATCGTACTTTGCCGCCCGCCGCTCAACGTGATTACCATGCCCGAGCGCGACGCGCTGGCGGCGGCCTTCGAGCGGCTGGCACGCGACGACGCGGTGCGGGTGGTCGTGATGCGCGCCGAGGGGGAGCACTTCTCCAGCGGCGGAGACATCCCGGGCTTCATGACCGCCAGCCCGGAGAAGCTTTCCGAGCTGGCGCGCAACGTGGCGGCGCCCGAGCGCTGTCCCAAGCCGGTGATCGCGGCGATCCACGGCTACTGTTTCGGCGTGGCCTTTGAGTTCGCGCTGGCCTGCGATTTCCGCATCGTCACCCGCGCGGCCCTGCTCGGCTTTCCCGAGCAGCGGATCGGGATGATCCCCGGCTCGGGCGGCACGGCCCGGCTCCTGCACATGATCGGCGTGGCGCGCACCAAGGAGATCGTGATGCGCAGCCGGCGGCTTTCGGGCGAGGAGGCGCACGCACTCGGGATTGCCGTGGCCGCGGTGCCCGAGGCGGAGCTGGCGCGCGCGGTGGACGAGTTTGTCGCGGAGTTGCGTTCTTTCTCGCCGCTGGCGCAGCGCACGCTGAAGAGCGTCATCAACGCGGCCCAGGACTTGACGCTCCACGGTGCGATCGAGCTGGAAGGCCAGAGCTACGGCCGGCTGCGCAGCTCGGAGGACTTTCGCGAGGGCGTCGAGTCGTTCAAGGAGAAACGCAAACCCGTCTTCCGCGGCGTCTGACTTATTGCCGCGCCGCAGCGCGCCAAGCGCGCCGCGCCGGCGCGGCGCCCGCGGTCATCGCCGCGCGGCGCAAACCGCTGCCGCCCCGGTTAGCCTGTAAGCCGGCGTTAAGCGGCTGCCCGGCTTTGCGAGGCGGCCCGCGCAAGGAGGTTTTCAGCCATGGATCGGCCGGTGCTTCGCACCAAGCTCTGCGAGCTCCTGGGGATCGAGTACCCGGTCGTGCTGGCCGGGATGGGTCCGGTGGCGAGCCTTGACGGCGCCTCGACGCCCGAGTTGGCCGCGGCGGTGTCCAACGCTGGCGGTCTCGGCGTGCTGGGCGCGGCAGCGCTTTCGCCCGACGAACTCAACGAATGGATCGAACGGACGCGCCGGCTGACCGTCAAGCCTTTCGGGGTTGACACGCTTTTGCCGAGCCTTGCGCCCGCAAGCGGCGGCGCGATCGACCTTGGCGCCGAGTTGCCTGAGGCGCACCTCGAATTCGCGCGCGAGTTCAGGCGCCGCCACGGTTTGCCCGAGGCCGCGGTCGAGCGGCCGGCGGGCCGGGGCCGTATCCTGGCGCGTGATTTTTTCCGCCGCCAGCTCGAGGTGGTCCTCGACCAGCGGGTGCCGGTCTACGTGGCGGGCCTGGGCGACCCGGGGGTTATCGTCAAGGAGGCCCACGCGCGCGGGATGGTTGTGATGGCGATTGCGGGCGCGGTCAAGCATGCCCGCCGCTTCGTCGAATCGGGCGTCGATGCGGTCGTGGCCCAGGGAACCGAGGCCGGCGGCCACACCGGCCGGATCGGCACCATGGTGCTGGTGCCGCAGGTGGTGGACGCCGTCGAGCCCAGGCCGGTGCTGGCAGCAGGCGGGATCGCCGACGGGCGGGGTGTTGCGGCCGCGCTCGCCTTGGGCGCATCCGGCGTCTGGTGCGGGACACCCTTTCTGGCCACGGTCGAGGCGGGAATCGACGATTTCCAAAAGCAGGCGCTGGTCGAGGCCAACTCCGACGATACCGTCGTAAGTCGAAGCTATACCGGGAAGCCGGTCCGGATGCTCGCCAATAAGTGGGCGCAGGAGTTCGACGCCTCGGGGCTCAAGCCGCTGGCGCTGCCGTTTCAGGGGTTCGTCTCGATGCCGGTACTGTATGCGGCGCGCCGGGCCAGGCGCGCCGACATCGTGCCGGGAATCGCCGGGCAGTCGGCGGGTGTCATCCGGCGCATCCGGCCGGCCGCCGAGGTCGTCGAGCAGATGGTGCGCGAGGCGGCCGAGCTGCTGGCGCGCGGGCTTCCCGCCCGGGTCCGCGCCCAACCCTGACCTCGTTGGGCCAAGCGCCGAACCCGCGCACGCGCGCTCGGCCCGCGCCTTCTTCTTTCCCTTGTATGTTGCCACCGAAGTCCGAAGATGGAGTAGGACGAGGGCGCGGCAGGCCGATTTACCCTCTCCCCGGGCAAGTAGAGCTGCGCCCATTTTTCTTCCCTCTCCCGACAGAGTTCACGCCGCCCGCACCTTCTTGTTTCCCTCTCCCCTCGGGGGGAGAGGGGAGGGTGAGGGGGGGGAGCCGCCACAGCCGCGGCGCAGGCGGGCGAGTTGGCCACGCTGCTGGCAGACAAATCGCTTCGCGTAAGCCCTTCGCTTCGCTCAGGGTGACGGGAAGGCAGGTGCAGGGCGACAGAAGCAGGGGCGACTGGCGGCGCGAGGTGTCGGCGCCGACGCCGCGGGGGCGCACAGGCGTGGCGGCGCGGTAATCCCTCCTATGCCAGGCATACCGCCTTGCCACAGAACGCAAACGAGACGGCCAGCGGCGTCTTGACCGGCGCGGCCGGGCCGATTAGCGCGCTGACGCTGTTGCCGCTGAAGTTCGTCACCCAGACGTTGGCCGAGGCGTCGACCGCGACGCGGCGCGGATTGTTGAAGTTGGCGCCGCTGGTGTTGGTGTTGTTGAAGTTGAGCGCCAGGGTGAAGTCGGCCGGCGCGGACGTCAGGTCAGGCTGATAGGGCGCGGTCGCCGCGGCGCCCTGCAGCCCATAAATCGCCGCGACGTTAGTGGTCGGCTTGGTCGCGATCGCGTGCGCTACCGCCAGCATCGTCGCGCTGCTCGATACCCCCGTCTCGGTGAACAGCGTGCTGCAGGCGGTGGAGGTCGGCCCGCTGGTGTTGACGCACGCGGCGATAATGTTCGCCAGCGTGTCGAGCCGCTCAAGCCCGTCGCAGTTCACGTCCGGCGATCCCCCGCTGCAGGTGCTCTCGATGCCCGCCAGAAAGGGTGCCGGGATGCCCGTATTGTTGGCCGTGCCGCCCGACAGCAGGTAGCTGGTCACCAGGACGCCGTTGTCGCCGTTGCTGCCTGTGACCGCGTTGACCGCGCGGATAAGCCCCGTGGTGTTGGTCGCCGAGCTGCCGACATTCGCGCCGGTCGAATCGACAAACTGCGCGAGCGCCCACAGCACCTGCCGCATTCCTGCCGACTCGAGCCATTGCTGAAACCGCTGATGACGGGTGTGATAGCGCGGCCGCCGCTTCGGTTAAGCGCGGCTTCGCAGTCCTCACTTGTGTTTCTCACGACGAACTGCCGTCGATGTCGGCATTTTTCCCTTGCCCACCTCCAATGCCGTTGGCGCCGAAGGGCTTCAGTTCATACGAATGCCCGTCGCTGGCGTAAAAATACAGATGTCCCCACGGGTCTTTCGGAACCTGTTCAATATAGCCACCGCTTGCGTAGTTTGGCGGGGTTGGAGGGATCGTTGGGCGCGTGACCAGCGCATTCAGACCCTGAGCCGTGCTCGGGTAGAAGCCATTGTCGAGATAGAATCGATCAAGTGCCGTCTTCAATTCGGCAACATCCGCTTGAGCCTTGGTCCGTCTGGCTTCATTTAAGACTTCGTTCTGAGCCCTGCTTCGGAGCCAGACGATTACCGGGTATTGGACCAGCGAGACAACCACGCCGATTAGACTTATGGTAAGCGCTACGATGGCTAGGGTTCGTCTTGCAGTTTCGCTGTATGCGATGCTGAGAGCGATCGCGGAAACAAGCGCAGCAGGCGCGCCTACATAAAGCGCATAGGCACCGACAAGCGGCACGAAGGAGACCAACATGCCGAGCAGGCCGAATACAAGGCCCGCCACGGAAAGAGCCGTTACAGCGCCAACCTCTTTCAGCTCGGCCACCCGTATGGACGACGAGGGTTGAGCTTGGGCGCCGGGCTCTGGTGGGCTCGCTTGTGCGGGCGAATCGCGGTATCGGGCCTCTCCGCAACCGGGACAGCGCGGCGCGCTGGTCGAAATCTTATGCCCGCACCTCGTGCAATATACCAGTGCCATCCTGAGTGCCTGCATGTACGGCTGCAGGACCGCGTACATCCTGGCCGGTCTCTTCGGCACCGAACAGACCGGCGAAGGAGTCGCCGAAGTGCGATTGGCCTACGGTGGTCGCGTGTTTACTCACATACCCATGCGGCATTTAGGTGGAATTGCCGATACGGCGCGCCACCCCCGGGCGCGCATATTAGCTGGAACTTCCGTATTGAGGCTCCGACTCCATTTGGTAGTATGGACCGAGCGACCTCTCCTCGCAAGGTTTTAGGCTGGCCTTGCTCTCCAGGGCTGCCAACGCGCCGAGAAGGGGCGTTTCACGTCTGGGAGGCGACGCAATCAGCGGGAATGCCTCTTTTTTCGCGGGCGCTTTTGCCGACAGCTGTGCCCCTCCCCCGATCGGGAGAGGGGCACAGGAAGGCGTTTCCGCTGAAGCCGGCGGCATCCGTTTACCAAGCCTCGGCAAATGCTATTGATACCTACAAAAGTAATGTCCTAGCAGAGGCGCAAAGAAAGCGGACTGTGCCGGATGAAGGAGCGCAGCAGGCCGGGTTTGTATTGGAGGGAGC
>JAJYRQ010000056.1 GCA_021794015.1 Deltaproteobacteria bacterium
GCTGGCCGCTCATGGCTGGGACGCGCGGAGAACCGCGCGGGGTCCTTCGACTCCGCTCGCCCAGAGGGTCCTTCGCCTTCGGCTCAGGATGGCCGCAGCGGCCAACTCGCTCCGCTCAGGATGACAGAGGGGGCGTGCAGACGCGCTCCGCCATCAAGGCGCGGTGAGCAAAAAAAGGCCGCGGCGCAGGCCGAGAGCCTGCCTTGCCGCGGCCTTCTATGGCGCTTCAGGCTGCGGGAACTGGTGCAGGAGCGGGAGCCGCCGCTGCGGTCAAGCCGTCGGGCGCCGGCGCAAAGCCGGGGACAAGGGCGCGAAGCGCCGCGATGACCGCGGCGTCGTTGCCGGCGGCCGCCGCGGCGAGCAGCGGCTCGAGGTCTTTTCGGGGATCGCGGCCGTTGGCGGCGACGGCAGCGGCGACGCGGGCGACCTGGGCGATGGGCGAGGGCTCGCGCGTCTCGGCGTCATCGACCAGCTCTTCGCTCAGCTTTTCGCCGGGGCGGACGCCGGTGAAGACAATCGGAATATCAGCTTCCGGGATATAGCCGGAGAGCCGGATAAGCGTTCGGGCCAGCTCGAGCACGCTTAGCTGCTCACCCATCTCGAGCAGGTAGATCGCGCCGGGCTCGGCCATCGCCGCGGCGTGGAGCACGAGATGGACCGCCTCGGAGGTGAGCATAAAGTAGCGGCGCATCTCGGGATGGGTGACGGTCACCGGGCCGCCGGCTTTTATCTGCTGCATGAAGCGATGGAGGACGCTGCCGTTGGAGCCGAGCACGTTGCCGAAGCGCACGGCGCAGAAGGTGGTCTGACCGCTGCCGGCCATCGCGCGGACAGCCATTTCGGCGAGGCGCTTGGAGGCGCCCATGACGCTGGTTGGTCTTACGGCCTTGTCGGTCGAGATGAGGACGAAGCCTGCTGTGCGATGGCGCAGGGCGGCCTCGGCAAGCACCAGCGTGGCGCCGACATTGTTCTTAATCGCCTCGCTTGGGTTGCGCTGCATCATCGGAACATGCTTATGGGCCGCGGCGTGGAAGACGATCCCGGGCCGATAGCGCGCGAAGAGCTGCTCGACGCGTCCGCCGTCGGTCGCATCGCCTGGAGCGATCGCCAGCGCCTTGGGCGGGAGCAGCCGTGAAAGTTCGTACTCGAGCTCGAAAAGGCCGTTTTCGTTGCGGTCGAGCGCGACCAGGATGGCCGGGTCGAAGCGGGCTATCTGGCGGCATAGTTCCGAGCCGATCGAGCCTGCGGCGCCGGTTACCAGGACGCGTTTTCCGGCGATAAGCCGGCCAAGCGGCGCCGGATCGAGCGTCACCGCCGGCCGGGGCAGCAGGTCCTCGATTGCGAGGTCGCGGATATCGCCGAGCCGGACGCGGCCGTCGATAAGCTCGCGCAGGCCGGGCAGGGTTTTTATCGGCAGTCTGAAGGGTTGGAGAGCCTTGACGATTCTGCGCAATTCGGCGGGGGGGAGACTTGGCATTGCGACCAGAATCTCGCGGGGTTTTTCTTCGGCGATAAGGCGGGCCAAGTCGGCGCGGCTGCCGAGAACCGGGACGCCGTGGATGCGGCGGCCGCGTTTTCCGGGGTTGTCGTCGATAAAGCCGGCGGGCTCGTAGTCGCTGGGCGGCCCGCTCTTCATGTCGTGGACGATCATCGCGCCGGCGTCTCCGGCCCCGTAGACCAGGACGCGGCGTTCGCCTTCGAGCCGGCCCAACTGATGGTAGAGGCGGCGGCCGGCGCGGGCGGCCGCCATCATCAGGATTAGCAGGGCGCCGTCGATTATCCAGACCGAGCGGGGGTAGCCGTCGGTGGCGGGGAGCATGCCGCTTAGGACGTAGAGGCCCGCGCCGCTCAGCACCACCGCGGCTGCGATATCGCGGGCGTCGTGGAGGCTGGTGTAGCGCCAGAGCCCCTGGTAGAGGCGAAACGGCCCGAAGACGACCGCCCGAACGGCAAGCACCCAGGGCAGCATCGCGGTGAAGAGCTCCCATTCGTCGTCGGGGATATGCCCGTCGAAGCGCAGCAGGAAGGCGGCGTAGTTGGCCAGGGCGACCAGGCACAGATGCATCGCCACGACGATCGCCCGGCGGTAGCGCATCAGGTAGAGGACCATGGTCCACCATCCTCACGCTTAACGCCGCGAGCAAAAAGGACCTTGGAGCGGCCGGCCGCCGTCTCGTCGGAAATGGGAACAGGCTCGAGGTGCGGCGCCATGCCTTCGGAGATCTCGGCTGGCGCGGCAACAAGCGGCCCGAAAAAAAGCCGCTTGAGCAATTGCTTGCCTTTCATCGTCCTCGGGACAAGGTCGAGGGCGACCGCAGCGCGCTTGAGGCCGGAGACGATTCGCCGCCGGGGCGAGTTCTCGGTGGCCGGGAAGGCAGCGTAAAGGCTAGCGCGCAGCCCGTGTTCTTCGAGCAGCCGGCGAAGCTCTGGCGCGCCGAAATAGCGGGTGCTCATCGGACTTGGGTTGAAATCGCGCCACTGCGGGTTGACCGTGCAAATGAGTAGCACGCCGCCAGCGCTCAACACCCGGCACGCCTCGGCGACGAAACTACGCGGCGCGGGCAGGTAGTAGATCGCTTCGTAAAGGATGACCACGTCGAAGGCGCCGGCGCGAAAAGGCAGCGACTGGGCGTCGAAGAGGGCCAGCGGCACACGGCCCTGGTAGTGCCGGCTTGCAGCGCGGAGCAGGCCAGGGCTCACGTCGCCCCCGACCACGCTCCGCGCGACCCGGGCAATGTAGCCCAGTCCCTGGCCGACGCCGCACGCCACCTCGAGCACTCTCTTGCCCTTGGAGAACTGCGCGGCAAAGGCGTAGCGCGTGTAGGCCATCGCCAGCGCCTCCCGCGTGACCCGGATATTCGGAGTCTCGGTTACGGTCGTGAAGTCGGCCATGCCTGTTGGGCACTGTATATCATAGGCGGCAGCTTCGTCGTTGCCGGACTGCCTGGTTCGTCATTCCCGCGCGTGGCTGCCGCGCGAGGAATCCCGGGACACTACCGTGCGGCGAGCATCGCGCGCGGGAATGACAAACGGACCCACGGCCCAGCGGAACGTGTGTCACCGTGTTGTGTAGCGATCGGCAGCAGGGTTGGATTGGCTCGCGCCCAAACTCTGGTGCTCACGGCAAGCGTGCAAGGCGGCGGCAGGCTTCATCGAGCTCGGCGTCGGCCTTGGCAAAGCAGAAACGGATGAGGCTATCGCCGGCGCCGTCGTGGTAGAAGGCTTCGCCAGGCACGCCGGCAACGCCCGTTTCCCGCAGCAGGAACATCGCCCGGTCTTTGCCGGTGGTGCCCGGCAGGCGCGAGACGTCGGCCAGGACATAGTAGGCGCCCTGCGGAACAGAGGGAGGCAGTCCGGCAGCCTCCAGGGCACGGCAAATCCGCTCGCGCTTACCGCCATACTCAGCCAGCAATCGCTCGTAGTAGGAGCGGTCGAGCCCGCCCACGCCGCGCGCAACGCCGGCCTGAAGCGGCGCCGGAGCACAGACGTAAACGAGATCGTTCATCTGGCCGATGACTTCGGCCCAACGCTGTTCCGCCGCGCTATAGCCAACCCGCCAGCCCGTGATACTGTAGCTCTTGGAAAAGCCGGAGATCGTGATTGTGCGGTCGGCCAAGCCCGGCAGCGAGGCCGGACTGATGTGTTGGCGCCCGTCGTAGACGAAGTATTCGTAGATCTCGTCGGTAAAAATAAAAAGATCGTGGCGACGGGCCGCCTCGCCGATTATCTCCATCTCCTCGCGGGTGAAGACCTTGCCGGAAGGATTAGCCGGCGTGTTGACCATGATCCCCTTGGTTCGAGGCGTGATTGCCCGTTGGAGCTCATGCGGGTCGAAGGTCCAGTCGGGCGGATGTGTCCTTACGTAGGCACCGGCTGCGCCGACCGCCTCGATCGTGTTGAGATGGTAGCCGTAATAGGGCTCGAACAGGATTACCTCGTCGCCAGGGTCCAGCAGGGCTAGGCAGGCGCAGTAGAAGGCGCCGGTCGAACCGGCGCTCACCGTGATCTCGGTTTCGGGATCAGCGTTAATTCCGTTATAGTCGCGCAGCTTGGCGGCGATCGCCCGGCGCAGTTCGGCCAGCCCGTCGAAGCGGGTATAGCTGTTAACGCCGGCGTCGATGGCCGCCTGGGCGCCACGGCGCACCGGAAGCGGCGCCTGGGTGTCGCAGACGCCCTGGGCAAGGTTGATACCGCCGACCTTCTCGCACTCGATGGTCATCACCCGGATTTCCGCCTGGGTAATCCGGTCCGACCGGCGGCTAAGGCTAAGCGCCATGGTCGTGCCTTGGGTGGCCGTTGGAAGAAGAGAGTTGGACCATTTGAGCGCCGGGCTTCACGCCCATCAATTGAGATGGCGCGCATCCCGGCGTTGCGCTTCCGTTGGCCTGCCTGCGGCGCAACGGCCCCGGGACCCCTCGCGGGCGCCAGACCATTGCATGGCGGCAGGGGCACGTGCCGTGCTTCTCGGCATTGCGCTGCCGATGGGTCGGGCCAGTCGCCGTGCGGCGAGCGTCGCGCGCGAATCGCAGAAGAAGGGGCGACCCGCACATGGTTACCCCCGCGCGCGTGTCCGACGCGCGCGGGGGTGACAGAGGGGCGAGCGTGGCGCGCGAGGGAAATAGCAGCCGCCCTTGTTTGTCATTCCCGCGCGCCGAAGGCGCGCAGGGAAGCCCGGCGCCACGATGCCCGCCACACCGGAATTCATCGCGCGCCTTAGCCATGCCATTGCATGGCAGAGGGGATGGAGAGTGCTCGCGCCTTGGCGTTGCGCTCTCGTTGATCGCGCCGTCTAGCAGCACCGATGCCGCCGCGGTCCGCTCAGGCGAAGAATTCGCGGATCTTTTGCGTGGTGTAGTCAACCTGTTCGGAGGTGGTCTCGGCGCTCATGGGCAGCGAGAGCGCTTCCCGACAGACGGCTTCGGTTTCGGGTAGACTCCGTCTGAGTAATTTAAGCCCCGGATGCTCCCACATCGGCTTGGGCCAGTGGACCAGGGTTTCGACCCCTTCCTTGCGCAGGTGCTCACGCAGGCCGTCGCGCCGGCGTGTGCGGATCACGTAGTTCTGGAACGAGTCGAACTGCCTGCTCTCGTCGAAATGCGGCAGGCGCAGCTCCTCGATTCTCTCCAGGCCTTGCCGGTAGCCGGCGGCAACGGCTCGCCTGTGCTCGATCCATTCCGGCAGATGGGGCAGCTTGGCGCTCAGCACGGCCGCCTGGACATTGTCGAGCAGCGCGGTCTGACCGTGGTAGTGGTACTCGCCGGTTTCGCGGTCTTCGCCGTTGAAGCGCAGTAACGTTGCAATCCGGGCAATTTCCGGATCGTCGGTGGTCAGCGCGCCACCATCGCCGAAACCACCCAGAGCCTTGAAGGGATAAAAGCTGAAGCAGCCGGCATCCCCGAAAGAGCCGGCCATCCGGCCGTCGAACCTGGCGCCTAGCGCCTGCGCCGCGTCTTCGACGACCACGAGGTTGTGCTTGTGCGCCAGCGCCATCAGGCGATCCATTTGGCAGACGCGGCCGTTTAGATGAACGGGGAGAAGGGCTTTGGTACGCGGCGTTATCGCGGCCTCCACCTTTCCGGGGTCCATGTTGTAGTCGGGGCCGACATCGACCAGCACCGGCGTTGCACCGCAGTGAACGATCGCGGAGACGGTGGCCACGAAGGTGTGGGCAACGGTGATAACCTCGTCGCCTGGGCCGATGCCGGCGCCCATCAGCGCGAAGAGCAGGGCGTGGTAGCCGCTGTTAACGCCCACCGCGTGCTTGGCTCCCAGAAATTGCGCCAGGCTTTGCTCAAAGTCCCTGAGCTGCTGACGGTAGATGAGATCTCCCTTGGTCAGGCAATCGATTATCGCCCCGTCTATTTCAGTCTTAAGAGCTTGGTAGTGTTTACGGGGGTCTACAAACGGCACGCGGTAGGCCATTACTCCTCCCTGGCTCCAAGCATTGACTCGGCGGCAGAAATCACGTACGTTGCGTCGATGAAGTATGCCTGCTCGAGGCTGCGGCTGCTCGGCGCCGGCGCGTCCGGCAGGGTAACGCGGACGATCGGTCCCCTGAGCCTGCAGAAGGCTTTCTCGGCGACCGTTGCCGCTATCTCGGCTGCGACGCCACAGGTCCGCCAGGCTGCGTCGGCCACCAGTAGGCGGCCAGTCTTGCTCGCCGACTCTATGACGCACCGTTCGTCCCAGGGCTTGATTGAGCGCAGGTCGATCACTTCACACTCAATGCCCCGCTCGGCCAGGCTCTCGGCTGCCCGCAGGCACTCTTTCACCATCACCGAGGTTGCCACGATCGTCAAATCGCGCCCGGAACGCCGCCGGGCGGCTTCGCCGATGGGGACACTGTAAAAGTCTTCGGGAACCTCACCGGCTTCGTTGTAAAGCCAACGGTCATCGATATACAGGACCGGGCCGCCGTCGTTGACCGCCGCGATCAGCAGGCCCTTGGCGTCGTGGGGCGTGGCGGGCATCACCACCTTCAGCCCCGGCACATGCATGAACATGGCCTGCAGGGCCTGAGCGTGCTGCGCGCCCTGCTCACCGCCGCGATTGACGACGGCGCGGATCACTACCGGCGCCTTGGTTCTCCCGCCAAAGATGTAGGACCAGTTGGCGGCCTGATTCACGACTGGATCGACCGCCAGCAGCATGAAGTCCATTCGAGGGTGGAAAACGATCGGGTGCATGCCGGATATCGCTGCTCCGATCGCCAGCCCGGTGGTAGCGTTCTCAGACACCGGGGAATCCAGCAGGCGATCGCGGCCGAACTCCGTTTCCAGGCCCTGCATCGATCCGCCCGCGTACCAGGGGCTCCACAGTCCCTGTCCGATCACGAACACTCGCGGATCGCGGGCGAGCAGTTGCGCGTGGGCCTCGCGAATCGCCTGAACATAGGTCAGCGTGCGCATCTGTCGCGTGCTCACGTCAAAGAACGTGGGCGAGAACCTCGCCCGGGTCGGGGTAGGGCGAATCCTGCGCGAATTTTACCGCAGCCTCGACCACGGCCAGGCATTCTCGGTCAACGTTTTCCAGCTCCTCCCTGCCAACGCCGCGGCCGATGAGAACCTCGGCCAGGCGAGCGATCGGGTCGCGCGCGAGCCACTCCTGCAGCTCGTCCTTGCGCTTGAGGCCGACGTCCATGTCCCAGGAGGGGCCGACGTGGCCCCGCCAGCGATAGGTGCTGCACTCGATCAGGGAGGGCCCCAGGCCCTGGCGCGCACGCTCGGTTGCCGCCCTGGTCGCCTCGTAGACCACGAGCACATCGTTGCCGTCCACCACGGTCGCGGGAACGCCGTGGGCTGCGCCAGCCTCTGCGATGTTGTCGGCGATCCTGCGCTCCAGGATATGCATGTGGCTGGCATAGAGGTTGTTCTCGCAAACAAAAAGGACGGGGAGCCGATACAAGGCTGCGAGGTTGATGGTTTCGTGGAAATGGCCCTCTTCCGTGGCACCGTCGCCGAAAAACGCGACCGACACGCGCCGATCACGACGCATTTTGCTCGCCAGGGCCGCGCCCGCAGCGAGGGGAATCGTCGCAGCCACCAGCGGCACGGTGCCAAGCAGCCCTACCTCGGGAGCACAGATGTGCATCGAGCCGCCACGGCCGCCGGCGCAGCCTGCCGCCTTGCCGTAAATCTCGGCCATCAGGGTGTTCGGGTCCCCACCCTTGGCTAGGTAGTGGCCATGCGAGCGATGCCCGCCCCAGACGTAATCCTCGCGTTCAAGCGCCAGGCACGCGCCCGTGGCGATGGCTTCCTGCCCGATGTAGAGGTGGCAGGGAGTCTTAATCTCGCCCGCGGTTACTCGATCGGCCACCTGCTCCTCGAAGCGGCGTATGAGGACCATCGTGCGGTACATCCGCTTCAGTAAGAAAATGGGCAACGCGCTGTCAGGCATCAGCACCTCCTTGGGTCCGCGGAGCCAAGCGCCGCCGGAGGTTTCTTGGTAACGAGCGCGGCCGCCGTCTGCAGGAGTATTTTCAGGTCGACCAACAGCGATTGATTGCGCACGTACTCAAGCTGCAGGCGGACCTTGGTGGGCCGGATTTTCTCCTCGTAGGCTCGATCGGGGTCAGGGCTGCCCGCCAACACGGCGCCTTCGTCGGAATTCCACAGCGTGGCCCAGTCGGTGATTCCCGGGCGCACGGTCAGAATAATTTTCTCCTCCTCGGTGTACATTTCCACGTAGCGCCGGACTTCGGGCCGCGGGCCGACCAGGCTCATCTCGCCGCGCAGAACGTTTGTCAGCTGCGGCAGCTCGTCGAGCTTGTACCTGCGCAGAAACCGTCCAATGCGCGTGATGCGCGGATCGTCGGCGGCGGTCGAGGAGGCCCCGCGCTTCTCCGCGCCGGGTACCATTGTGCGGAACTTGAAGATGCGGAACGGCTTGCCGAAGCGGCCCACCCGCAGGCCGCGATAAAACACCGCCCCCCCATCCTCGCGCCTGATCATAATCGCGATCGCCAGCATCATCGGCGAAAGGAGAAGCAGGGCAACCGCGGAGATCAGAAGATCAAATGTGCGTTTGAGCATGGCCGGTGATGGGGGCGCACCCAGCACCCACAGCGGCATCCAGGAACGCGCCGCGTGCGAGCGATTCCAGGTGTTCGCGCAACGCGCCATAGACCACCGGAACGCTGTAGAGCTCGTCGAACAGCCTGCGCGCACGAGCGCCCATCGCCTGACGCAGTTTCGGATTGACGCGCAGGGTGTTGATCGCGCTGACTAAGGAATGCGCATCGCCTGCGACATAGTGCAGACCAATTTTTTCCGCTTCGATCAGCTCCCCCAGCTCGCCGCGCAAGGACGACACGATCGGCAGTCCCGCGGCCATATACTCGTAGGGCTTGTTGGGCAGCGATTGCGGCGCGGGCGCCGCGTAGCAAGCCAAGCCGAGCGAAGAGAGCGCCAAAAGGGCGCGAACCGATTCCTGTCCGAGCCAGCCGGTGAAGACCACGTTGGGCAGCCCCCGCGCCCGCTCGCGCAGCCTCGCGCCTTGCCCGCCGTCGCCCGCCAACACGAACTGGGATTTGCTCTCCCGCTGCGCCATCAGGCGGGCAGCTTCGACGACCGTCTTTAAGTCGTAGGAAGCGCCGAAGACGCCAGCGAACGCAACCACGAACGCGTCCCTTCGGATCGGATGGTCGGCGCACAGGCGCTTGATCGCGGCGGCCTCTTCGCTCTCAGTCCATTTTGGCGGCGTGGGATAACCCAACGGAAAGACGCCATCCAGCGACGTGCGCGCGCGCCCGGCCCTCTTCAAGGCCCACCTGAGGAAGGTTTCCGACACCGCAGTGAGCGCCGTAGCGTCGCTACAAATCCGCCGCATCCGGCGAAATTCCAGCACCAAGGCGAGCCGCCCCACTGTTCTTAGCGGCTGCGGCGCGAAGCTCAAATAGGAATCGGGCCATATATCCCGCACGTCGATCACCACCGGGATGTGATGCGCGCGGCCGAACTCGACGCTTTTCTCGGCCAACTCCGGCGTCGGCATGCAGCAAAAAATAAGGTTGGGGCGGGGCTGGCAGCGCAGATTGTCGCGGGCGAACTCCGCCGCGATCCGGCGGTTGTGAAGCAGGCGCTTGAGCGACACGTTGTGGCTGTAGCCCGGGCCGTGCAGCAGCCGCAGAGTCAAGCCTGGGGTGACCGTTACTGTGGTGGGTTGGTCGAAGCGGTGCCGCTTGTGCCTATGGTCGAACGTGCTGGCCCACCACAGAACCTGATGCCCCGCCGCCACCAGCCGCTCGCACAGGATGCCGCAGCGAAGCGGCCGATCTCCTGCGTCGATCGGCAGCGGCTCACCAGCTTCCACTATCCAGGTACGCATGGCGGGGGTGCGCTCAGAGGCTTGTCCTTTCTGCCGATAGCCGCTTAGGCTTAGCTAGCAGGAAGACCGCAATCCACGCCTGCCACTTGACGAGGGGCATCCGGAGGCACACGCCGTCGGCCCCCTCAAGGACGCGCAACAGCGGGCCGAATAGAGGGGTGCTCCTAAGCGGCACCGCGGCGAGGCTCAGCAGGTGGAAAAACCTCAGAACGCGAACCTCTTGAAAGTGCTCCTTTGCTCGGCCGATCTCTTCTTTGCCCAGGATATGGTCCACCTCCCAGGCCGTTCGCAAATGGGGCGTCAGCTTTCGGTATAACCTGAACAGCAGGTTATGCTTAAGGGCTTCGCGGCAGATAACCTGCCCGGACGGCTTCAGGATGCGAGCCAGTTCCGCAAACGCCTTGTCAAGCTCGAGGTGATGCAGAACGCCGTCAACGTGAACATAGTCAAAGTAGCCGGGCGAGAAACTCGTGGCCTCCGCGTCCATCACTTCAAACTTGGCCGCGCCGCCCAGGCCCTCTCGCTCGGCTGCGGCTCGCGCGTTTTCGATTGAGACTGGCGATATGTCAATGCCCTAAACGTCCGCCCCCGCGCGTGCGAGCAATAACGCGAACTCGCCGTCCCCGCAGCAATAGTCAAGGACCCTCTTTCCGACGCAGCGGTGGCGCAAATAGTCTATGACGAAATGGGAGCTGGCAGCGGCAACGGAATACCATTTCTGATTCGACTGATGCCGCGGATCGTCGCGAAGCTCGCCCCGGAGCCGGTCGTGAAATTCGGCCTCGGCAGCCTTGCGTTCAGTCTCTGCGGATTCCGTTTGCACCATCGCCCATCCTCCTCGCAGGCGTTACCTCGAACAGGGGTCGGTCGACCGGCTCTGGTTCCGCCAGCGCGCATCGGCGCCAGCGGGTCGGCCTTCGGGCTCAGCACCACGCGCGGCGAAAAGACGCGCCCAGAGCTCGAGCGCAATGGGGTTAAAGACATCCTTGAATGAAAGCGCGCCGCGACCGGCAGGCTGGGCGCAGTAGGCACGGTAACGACGCGCAAGCGCGTCACGGTCGACCAGCCCCAGGTCGGCCGTCACCATGTCAGCGGCGAGCAGCGCCTCAACCTTTGGCCGCAGCTCGTGCTTTAGCCATTCGCTTTGCGGGTTGATGAAGCCCTGCTTGTCCTTGCGCCAGACGATCGCCTCCGGCAGAAACGGTTCCATCGTCTTGCGAAAAATCCACTTCGTCCAGCCGTCGCGAAGCTTGAGCTCGGGAGCCGCCGGTAACAGCATCGATACCAGCCGGTAATCCAGGAACGGCAGGCGGATTTCCCGCGCAAAGGCCATCGAGCAGCGGTCCTCGTAATGGACCAGCGCCGGCACCGAGAAGCGGTAGACGTCGTCGAGCTGGCGCTCGGGCAGATGCTTTCCGTTCAGGCCCAGCTCAAGGCGAGAGTCCTGATGCTTGAGCACCGGGCCGCGGATGTCGATCTCCGGCGGTCGCATAAACGCCGGCATGTAGCGCTTGGCCTCGCTCAATTCAAACTGCGAAAGCACGGTCCCGTTCTTCCAGAAGCCAACCACTAGCCGCGCCGCCGGCCCAAGACGGCCGCTGCCGACAAGCTCGCGGACGTAGAAGCCGAGGAATTTGCGGTAGCCGCACAAAACCTCGTCCGCGCCCTGCCCGCTTAAAAGCACGGTAATGCCGAGCCGGCGCGCCTCCTGCATCAGCAGGTAATGGGCGACGGTCGAGAAGCTACCGACCGGCTCGTCGTTAGCGTAAATGACCTCGTCCAGGAGGTCAAACCACTCGGCAGGGCTGCGCTCGAGCCTGACCCAGCTAACCGGGCATCCCAGATGCTCCGCAGCCCGGCGGATGAACGGCGCCTCGTCATACTCGGGCCGGTCGCTGGTGGCCGAAAGCGCATGCAGCTCGCCGCCGTTGCCCAGCGCCTGGCGCATCGCCGCGGCAATCGAAGAGGAATCGACGCCGCCGGAGAGCAGCACGCCCACCGGAACGTCGCTGCGAAGCCGGATACGCACCGCGTCGAGAAAGGTCTCGCGCACGAACTCAATGCTGCCTTCTTCGTCGCCGGGAGCGGGCGGGCTTGCCTCCGGGATACTCCAGTAGGCCTTTGGGCGAAGCTCGGGGCCGCGCTCGTCAGAGAGGTCCAGAGCCGCGAGATGGCCGGCCGGAAGGGCCCGAACCCCGGCAAAGAAGGTCTCCGGCTGCGCGTCAAGGAGGCTTTGCTCGAGGTAGCGCCCAACGACCACAGGGTTCACAGCAAAGCGGTCACCGCTGCCTAAGAGAATCGCCTTGATTTCCGAAGCGAAGAACAGGCCCGCGCCGTTGCGATAGTAGTAAAGCGGCTTGATCCCAAAGCGATCGCGGCAGAGGATGAGCCGTTTGCGCCTTAGGTCGAGCCATGCCAGCGCCCACATCCCGTTGAACCTGGCAAAGGCGGCTTCGCCCCAGGTAGCCAGCGCCCAAAGGACAACTTCCGTGTCCGTCTGAGTACGGAATTGCGCGCCGACGGCTTCCAGCTCCGCGCGCAGCTCGCGGTAGTTGTAGACCTCGCCATTATAGACGATGCCGTGGCTCTGATCCGGCAGGAACATCGGCTGTCGGCCGCTCTCGCTCAGATCGATGATCGCAAGCCGGGTATGTCCCAGGGCCAGTTGGCAGCGGCCGACTTGGCCCGACCAGCTACCCTCCCCGTCCGGCCCGCGATGGCCTACGGCCTCGACCATGCGGGCGAGCGCCGCCGCCAGGTCCTGGGAGGGCTTGTCGTTTACGATTCCCGCGATTCCACACACGGCCCCTGGCCCTCTGGGAAACCGCCGCGCCGCGGCCACCCGTCCAAGGCCCTTATCGCCTTGGCCACAAACACGTCGTAGGCGGCGCAGCGAATTCTCCGCCTCCGCGACTGCGCCTTCCACCCCGCTCGGATTAGTGCAGTGGAAACCGGCGCCGCGATCCTGCTCGCGAGAAGCTGCGCCAGAATGCCCAGGAGTGGTCGCCCCATCTTCCGGCGCAGCACGCTGGCGGCCTCGACGGCAGCCTCCCGCTCGCCGAACGGCAGAGCCTGGAGCGCCATCCGGAAGTGGGCGCTGCTTATGCAGCGCCGGAGATCTACCCCACTCTGGGGCTCGAGGTCTCGCTGCTCATCGACGCGGTCGTACATCGACCTGAGATCGCTCAGCAGCCGCCGCCTTTCGACGGCGCTCGACACTCCTTCGGGGTGCAGAATTACCACACCCACCGGCTGATGGCTGACGATTATCGCGTGACGGGCTGTGATACGCCAAAGAAAGTCAGTGTCGGCCGCCGTGAGATTTTCGCCGAGGTAGCCAACCGTCTCCAGCAGGCTGGTGCGGAAAAGCACCCCTGGCCATGTGTGGCTCGACACCAGACCGAGAAGCTCGGGCGGTCTGCGGACTCCCTCCTTCTCAAACGCTGCCGGGGAGTGTACGACGCGGCCCTCCGGGCTCACGTACAGTATCGCGCCGAAGAAGGCCTGCGCCTCGGGAACCGCGCGCAGCGCCTTAACCGCCGCCTCGTAAAAGCCGGGCAGCAGGAAGTCGTCATCATTGAGGATGTTGAACAGGGGCGTGCGGACAGCGCGCATCGCCTCGGTGAAGTTCGGCACCATTCCGACGTTTCGCTCGCGGCGAACGTACCTGACGCGCGCGTCTCGCCTTGAAAACTCTCCCACCACCTCGGGCGTCTCGTCGTCCGAGGCGTTGTCGCAGACGTGGACCTCGAAGTCCCGATAGCCCTGCTGGAGCACGCTGGCCAGCGCGCGTTTCAGCAGCGCCGGTCTCTTGTAGGTCGGAACAATGGTAGTGATTTGCGCCATGGCCGCGCCCCCACCTCGCACCCTAGTGTCCCGTCTCGTAAATAAGTGCAGCGTTGCGAATGCTGCGTTTGATCCGCGCGGCCGATTTGGTCCAGCGAAACGGGCGGGCATTCTCGTTCCATTCCGCCAGCCAGCGCGTTATGGCTGCC
>JAJYRQ010000057.1 GCA_021794015.1 Deltaproteobacteria bacterium
TGCCCCAAAGTCGGCGCTCTCAGCCACCCCTTGAGTATCGCCACGTCCTTGTCCGCCACCTTCAGTATCGCTGCCATGCAGCCAAGCTTAGCAACCGCTCTACGTTACCGCAACTTTCGGTACGTGACACTCGCGCTTATCTCCGCGCTCTGTTCGATAGCGCGGAAGCCCGGAATTCGCCAAAGAAGCGCCTTGGAGAATTGATCCAACTCCGCAAAGACGTCGTGCATCCACACGACAATCCCAGTGGACCGGCAAGGTTCGTTGGCTTGGAAAACATTGAATCCCTCACCGGTAGACGCACTGGATTCGTTCAAGTGGAGACGTCCGAACTCACAGGACGAAAGCCCAGATTCTACAGAGGCGGTATCGTGTACGGTTACCTACGACCCTACCTGAACAAGGTGTGGATCGCAGAGTTCGACGGCCTCTGCTCGGTAGACCAATACGTGTTTACAGTGCGTCACGCCGCTGCCGAGGCCGAATTCGTCGCCTGGTTCATGCGCAGCCCCGTCTACTTGGAACGGGCGCCTATCGAAACAACGCCCGGCCAGTTGCCGCGTATCCGCACCGACGAGGTCGCCTCCGTCGAACTTGGCCTGCCGCCCATAGAGAAACAGCAGAAACTCTGTGTTGTGGTTGGCAATCAGATGAAAGAAGTAACCCACCTGCGTATAGCCCTGGAGCAGCAACTTGCTCACATCAGCGCGCTGCCGGCGGCGCTTTTGCGACGAGCGTTTGACGGAGGACTTTAGCTATGGCTCGAAAAAGCACAGCATCGAAGAAGCAGAACAACCACAAAACACAAATCGAGTTGCGAGGCGAGGTCCGCGCCGCCGATCTGGACGGCCGCCAGTTTTCGCTTCGGCTCGATGACGGAACAAAGATCGTCGCGACGTTCACCAGCGAACAGGAAGGTAGAATCACGGAAGCGCTTCGCGATCACACCAGCCGTCGTCTGCGCCTCACCGGCCGTGGTGAAGTCGCGCCCAGCGGAAAGATAAAGCGGATCGCCTCTGTGGACGCGCTAACTGTCGAATCGACGGTGGCACGCCAACCCGTTGCAGGCGCCAAACCGATCTGGGAAGTCGCTCTTGAAATCGGCGCCAGCGTACCCGAGGAGGAATGGGCAAAGATCCCGACGGACCTGTCGAAAAATCTTCACCACTATCTGTACGGAGCGCCGAAACAGGAGGAATGATCCAAATGGCAAGGGTACGAAAACCGACAAGGGCACACCCCTCGCGCGCCGGTAAGGACATGCATAGCCGAAGCCCGAAGGTGAGAAAAGAAGCTGCTGAGGTGCTCGCCGTAGCGCCACGGAAACCACGCCGCGGAGGACGGAGAACATAACTCCTCGCCGTGCATTTCCGCTTATGAGAACGCTCTTCGTAGATGCCGTTTATTGGATCGCTCTCTTGAACCCAAAGGACGCCTTGCACCAGAGGGCCGTTTCTTTTAGCCGCTCGCTGGATCAGACGCTGTTGGTCACGACCGAAATGGTGCTCACGGAGCTTCTAAACGCCTTCGCCGAACGAGGCACCGCCTTCCGCCAGGCCGCTACACAGTTGGTGCAGCGCCTCAGGCAAGATGCCAACACCCGAATTGGCGCCCAGACCAGCGCCCAGTTTGACGATGCTCTCGAACTGTATCGCAACCGGCAGGACAAAGAGTGGAGCCATACGGACTGCGCTTCCTTCCGTGCCATGGAGAACGACCATATCACTGAGGCACTTACATACGACCAGCATTTCGAACAGGCCGGCTTTAAGGCTTTGCTGAGATCATAAGGCCGGCAATGGAAAACTCCCACCAGCCCGCAAGCCGCAACGGCAGGCGCTTCAACGGCCAGCAGTCGCTTAACGCGGCCGTCAAGTCGATCTGCGACATCATGCGCCGCTCGAACTGTGCCGGCGCATTGCAGTACGTCCCGGAGCTTACCTGGATTCTTTTTCTGAGGATTCTGGACGAGACCGAGGAGCGCGAAGCATCCGCGGCCGAAGCTCTTGGCCTGACGTATACGCCAACCATCGGACCGCCCTACCGATGGCGCGACTGGGCCGCGCCGGACGGAGGCAAACGGCGAGAACTTCAAAACGGCGCGCTCGGAGCCTTCTTCGGCTTCGTCAACGGCGAGATGATCCCATATATGAGGACGCTACGGGGCAGGCCCGGCGCCACCTCGCGCCAGAAAGTCATCAGCGAGATCATGTCGAGCGTCGAGCGCACCCGGATCGACACTGAACGCAACTTTCTCGACGTGCTGGATCGCGTCAACGAGATAAGCGCCCACAACGTCGATCCGACCCACGTCTTCACTCTCTCCCAAGTCTATGAGGGCCTTCTACTCAAGATGGGCGAGAAGGGAAACGACGGCGGCCAGTTCTTCACTCCGCGCGAGATCATCCGCGTGATGGTGCGTGTCATCGATCCGAAGATCGCCGACGCCGTTTATGACCCCGGATGCGGCACCGGCGGCTTCCTTGCCCAGTCATACGAGCACATGACCGGCAAGGACAACGCTAACATCACCTCGCCTGGCCAATTGGAAATCCTGAAGGAGCGGACCTTCTATGGGCGGGAGAAGGACAACGCGATCTATCCGATCGCGCTTGCCAACTTGGTACTACATGGCATCGACGAGCCGCATATTTGGCACGGCAACACGCTGACCGGTGCCGAGACTTACGGCGGACTCTTCGATGGCGCGCCGCCACTCTACGACGTAGTCCTGATGAATCCGCCTTTCGGCGGCAAGGAGGGCAAGGAAGCCCAGACCAGGTTTCCGTACAAGACCAGCGCAACCCAGGTGCTCTTTCTCCAGCACGTGATCGACAGCCTCAAGCCCGGCGGCCGATGCGGGATCGTACTCGACGAGGGCGTTCTGTTCCGCACCAACGAGGCGGCCTTCGCTCAGACCAAGCGCAAGCTGCTAAACGACTGCGACCTTTGGTGCATCGTGAGTCTGCCTTCCGGTGTGTTTGTCTCCGCAGGCGCAGGCGTCAAGACCAACCTGCTTTTCTTTACGCGCGGAGGTGCCACCGAGAAAATCTGGTATTACGATCTGTCCGACATCAAGGTCGGCAAGAAGACGCCACTTACGGCCCACAAGTTCGACGAATTCTTCCGCCTTCTGCCCGAGCGCGGCCACAGCGAACGAAGCTGGACGGTGACGCGCGAAGAGATCGAGGCCCGCAACTACGACCTCAAGGCCGTCAACCCCCATCGCAGGAACGACAAGGACACCCGCACCCCCGAGGAACTGCTCGACCTCATCGCAGCCAAGGGCCGCGAAGTCAGCGAGGCGCTCGCGCGTCTCCGCACAATCCGACCGAGTGGATAAAACAAACACCCTGCCCCAAATCACACTGCCCAGCTATGAAGATCGCCGCCATCCACATTAAGAACTTCAGGGCGTTCGCCGACGAGAATATTAACCTCAATGACTATACGTGCCTCGTGGGTCCCAACGGGGGCGGGAAGTCCACAGTCCTGTACGCCCTTAACATCTTCTTTCAGGAGCGGACCACGCTGACCGGCGAGGATTTTCATCAGAAGCACACGGGCGACCCGATTGAAATTACACTGACCTTTACAGACCTCGATGACCAACAGCAGAAGGATTTCGCCCACTACGTCCGCCAAGGTCGACTGGTCGTCTCCTCAGTCGGCACGTTCGACCCGAGCGCCGGCACCGTTGATCTCACACAGTACGGCGAACGCCTTGGTATGAACGTTTTTCGGCCGTATTTCGCGGCTGTTGGCGAAAACAAGAAGGCGGCGGAACTAAAAGAGATATACACGAAGCTCCGCGAAGAGTTCCACGAGCTGCCGGATGCTGGCACGAAAGACAGAATAACCAACGCCCTCCATGAGTACGAGGCGGCTCATTCTCAGGATTGCACGCTTCTCCGAAGTAGCGATCAATTTTACGGGTTCACCAAGGGAACCAATCTCCTTGCTCCCCACATTCAATGGGTTTACGTACCAGCGGTCAAAGATGCGACCGCTGAACAGGTTGAGGCACGGGACTCCGCCCTGGGCAAGCTTCTGGCTCGAACCGTTAGGGCCACAATCAACTTCGAGGAAGGGCTCGACACAATTAGGGCCACCGCGCGCACGGAATATGACAAGCTGCTACAACAACAACAGGCAAGCCTGAACGCTCTTTCCACGTCGCTGCAGGCGCGCCTAAGGGAATGGGCACATCCGAACGTGAACCTACGGGTCGAATGGACCGGTGACCCGGATAAATCCGTGCGCATAGACCAGCCATTTGCGCATGTCGTCGCAGGCGAAGACCAATTCGAGGGCGAACTATCTCATCTGGGTCACGGTTTCCAACGTTCGTATTTGCTGGCGCTCCTCCAAGAGCTCGCAGGGGCCAGCAGCGCCACCGGCCCCAGCGGCCCGCGCCTGCTCCTCGGCTGCGAGGAGCCTGAGTTATATCAGCACCCGCCACAGGCGCGTCATCTGGCCGCTGTCCTGAGGAAGCTAAGCGGCAGTAACTCACAGGTTATCGTGGCCACCCACAGTCCGTATTTTGTTTCTGGAAACGCCTTCGATGATGTCCGCATGGTGCGCAAGGACCAGGCAACTGGTGCTTCTCAGGTCACGCAGGTGTCGTACAAATGTTTGGCAGCTCACATTGGCACGGCGACAGGGCAACCGTATGTGAAGCCAAGCGGCGCCTTGGCCAAGATTCATCAACTGCTGCAGTCAACCCTGGGAGAGATGTTTTTTACCCAGCGTCTGATCCTCGTCGAGGGACCGGAAGATGTCGCATATCTGACGACATACTTCGCGCTCCTCGGAAAAGAGGAGGAGTACCGCCAACTCGGCTGTCACCTTGTCCCAACAAACGGCAAGAGCCAGATGATTTACGCTGTGGCCCTCGCCAAGGCCATGAGCATCCCCACGTTTGCGGCCTTCGACGCCGACGCGGATAAACCCGACCAAAGAGGCAGTCGCGCGAAGCATGAGAACGACAACAAGGCCCTACTCCGACTTTGCGGGGCGAGCTCGGCCGAGCCCATGCCCAAGCAGGACTATTGGGGCGACGGTTGCGTCATGTGGGCGTCCGACATCGGTACGGTGGTTAAGAACGACATAGGCGAGAACCCTTGGAAAAGCTACCAGGAGAAAGCAGATGTCCAATACGGTCACGCGGGTAATCTGCGAAAGAACACGCTGCACATCGGGGCCAGCTTGGCCCTTGCTTGGGACGATGCAAAGGAAAGCGCGTGCCTCCGCCGTTTGTGCGAGGAGATTCTCCGATATGCAGCAGGACATTAAGTCGCCATTCGAACGAGCCCTTCAAGGGCGGTGGCTGTCAATTGGCGGGAAAGCGGCAGCATCAGGCATCTGCGGCGAGTTGGGCGGCTGAGGGATCGTGTTGCTACTTATTTGAGAGAATCACATATTAGAGCGACACTCGCGTTCTTGCTGGAGTACCTTGGCGTGTCATTCTCGCGCGCAGAGGGTCCCTCGGCGGTCCTCAGAGCATGCCCCGAGCTTGCCGAGGGGACGCCTAGGACGGCGGCTGGCGCGCGAAGCATGCCGGGGTTTTGCGTCCGCTGCGGCAGCGGAATTCGGGAATCGTCGCGCGCGCCAGCCCACTGCGTGGCGGCAGGGGCACGCGTCGCACGCCCCCGCATTGCGCTCCCGCTGGCCTGCCTGCGCCGCGTCCGGCCTGTCTGCGTGCGAGCACGCACAGGCGCAGGTGCGGCAGGCAGGCCGGGCAAGCTGCGGTGCGGTCAGCACCGCACGCGGGAATGACAGAAGGGCCCGCGAGCACGCGCCAGCCGCGTAACCATATTGTGCAGTGGTCAACAGGCCGCCCCCGGTCGCTCGCTGCCGCTCGTCGGCTCTCGCCGGCCGGCGAGGCGGCGCAGCCTGACCTGGCCGCCGCTCAGCAGGCCAAAGAGCAGGAGCAGAGGCGCCCCTCGCTCGGGATCGGAGCTTGGGTCTTGGCGGGCCGCCTGAGCTCGTCATTGGATCCGCTCCGGGGCATTGGCGGTGCGCAGGGCCTTCCGTTGCGACATGGGGAAGGCGGTAAAGGCGAACGGCTCGTCGCCGGCCGCCTCGAGGCTTAAGCTAGCCGGCCGGCGGCGCGGCGCCGCCGTCCCGCTCAGCTCGCGCCGAGCAGTTCGAGCGCTCGCCGGTCGAGAAACCGCTCGCCCGGGTCAAGCCGGCGGGCAGATCGCAAAAGTCGCCTGAGGTTCGCCCGGCGCAGCGCCGGCCCTAGCGGCCTCGGGTAAAAACGCGCTTTGTCCAGGTCAAGCACCACCACGGACAGCCGCTCCCCGTTGCGCGCCACGAACAGATTGCACAGGTTAAGGTCGGCGTGAAACAGCCCCGCCTGGTGGATTTCGTCGATCGTGCGGCGCGCCTCGGCCAGCACGTGCGCGCGCACCTGCGGATCGTCATCGGTTCGGATGAAGTCCCAGAGCGTCATCCCGGCAAGCGCCCGAGTGAGAAACAGCCCGCGATAGAGCCCCGGCAAGAGCCACTTAACCGCCGCCCCCATCGGCTGGGTCACCGCAAGACCGCGCCGCGCCGCCTCGACCATCGTCCGCAGCTCGGCAAGCGGTCTGGGCGCCACCCCCAAGTAGAGATCGGCCGCCAACAGCCGCATCAGCCCGCCGCGCCGGCAAAGGCGCAGGAAAAGCGCGCTGCCTCCGGCCTGCACTGGAAAGGCGCTCTGCCTTCCTCCCAGGCCGTGTGCCGGCGAACGCTGCGCTTGGCGCAGCCCGACCAGGAGCTCGCCGGCGCAAGGCACCAGTTCGTCCGCCAGCCAAAAGCGCCATCCCTCCAGGCTTAGCCGGCTGAAGCCGGACAGCCCTTGCCGGCGCCCGCCGGGCGCGTGGGCGCGCGCGGGGGAAGCGATCATTTGATGGGTTGCGCCTCCTCGATGAGCATGATCGGGATGTCATCGCGGATCGGGTAGAGCAGGCCGCATCGGTCGCAAACCAGGCCGTCCTCCTTGGAGGTCAGGCTGATTTCGCCTTTGCATTTGGGGCAGGCCAGAATATCCAGCAACTCGCGGCTAAGCGGCATAAGAGGCTCCTCGCAACATCGTCAAAGGTCCGAGACAGCGCGGGCGCGCTCCGAACCCAACACCATCTCTAGCAGGGTCCGTTCGTCGCCGTCCAGCGACACCCCAACCCTGAGCGCGCACAAGGCGCCGCGGGTAAAGGAGAACCGCTCCAGCTTTACCAGGTCCTTTTCGGTGGTCACGATCAGGTCTGCATGCCGGGCAGCGCTCAGAATGTCGCGCCAGTCGCTAAGCGTGTAATTGTGATGGTCGGGATAGTCGAGGACGGCCACCAGGTCGGCCTCCAGCTCGCGCAGCATCCGGTGAAACCTGCGTCCGTCGGCAACCGCGCTTAGCGCCAGCACGCGCCGTCCGGCGAATCCCAGCGGCTGCTCCTGCCAGCGCCCCTCGATGGGGTAGACCAAGGAGCGCGGCGCCAGGTGTGCGTGCAGCATCGGCCGCGGCGCAAACTTTGCCGCCAGCCGGGGCTTCAACCCCGGCGGCGGTTCGGCCGTCTGCCCGTTGACCAGAACGACCGCGTCGGCGCGGCGCGCCGCGCCGAGCGGCTCGCGCATCGGTCCGGCCGGCAAGAGCCAGCCGTTGCCGAACCCGCGCTCGCCGTCCACCAGGAGCAGGTTCACGTCGCGCGCCAGCCGAAGATGCTGATAGGCGTCGTCGAGCACGACGACGTCGGGCCGCGCCACCTTCTCCAACAGGGCGATGGCCTGGATGCGCCGGCGGGCCACGGCCAGCGGTCCCGCAAACGACTTTGCCATCATGACCGCTTCGTCTCCGGCCTCCTCGGGAGTAGCCAGCAGCCTGCTGCCGTCGGAGACCAGGAGCGGGAGTCCGGCGCGGCGGGCACGCCCACGATAGCCGCCGCCGACGATCGCCGCTTTGAGCCCCATCTCGCAGAGGCGCCGGGCCAGGTAAAGCGTGAACGGCGTCTTGCCGCTGCCTCCGACCACCAGGTTGCCTACCGCGATCACCCTGGGCCCGGCCTGCTGCTTCATCAGGCGCCACCAGCCGGTCCGAACGCCAAGCGCGACGCGATAGAGCGCCGAGGCCGGCACAAGGGAAAGCCAAAGCGGCAGGAGACGCCACGGTCGCTCTGCAGCCCACAGACGCCTGACCAGCAAACGCTCAGCCATCGGCGCCGGCCCTAAGCCTTGCAATCCGGGCCTTGCAAGGGGTACGGGGATGCCGCGCCGCCGGGCGCAGAGCGCGCGCTCGTGTTGGCGGTCTCGCTCGCAGCGGTCTGCCCTGCGCCTCCCGCCGCGCCATCGAGAAGCGAAGCGAGGCGCTCGGCGGCGGTTGCTGCGGCACCCGCCAGAGCCCGAACCGCGGCGATGCCGGCCTGACTGGCGCGCCGGTGCGCGTCTGCGTCGCCGAGCCAGCGCGCGCATGCCCGGGCCATTGCGTCCCGGCCGTCCACGACGCAGCCTGCGCCGGCGGCCAGCAGCCGCTCGGCGCTGGCGCGCTGGTTTTCGTGAAACGGGCCGAAGATGACGGGGACCCCGAGCGCCGCCGGCTCGGCAAGGTTCTGTCCGCCGCGTCCGGGCTTGAGGCTTCCGCCCACGAAGGCCACCGAAGCAACAGCGTAAGCGGCGCGCAGCTCCCCCATCGTGTCGAGCAGCAGCGCCTGCAGCTTAGGCCCAGCCGCCGGCTGGCGAGGCGCCTGGCTCGCCCTGATGTAGCTGACGTCATAACGGCGCAGCAAGGCCTCGACCTCGCCGGCGCGCTCGAGGTGGCGCGGCGCCAGCACCAGCGCCAGTGACGGGAACTGCCGGCCGAGCTCGCGGTAGGCCTCGGTCACCACCTCTTCTTCGCCGGGGGCGGTCGACCCGGCAACGAAGACCGTCCGCCCGGCGAGCAAAGCGCCAAGCGGCGCCGACAGCGGCGCCGCCAAAAACGCCGCAGGATCAAACTTGGTATTACCCACGGCGCTCACCCGATCGGGCCGCGCGCCGAGGCGGACAAAGCGCCGGGCGTCCTCCTCGGTTTGCGCGAGCACCAGGTCGGCGGCCTCGAGCGCCCGCGCGAACAGAGGACCCGCCCAGCGGTAGAGCCCGAAGGCGCGGCGCGACAAGCGGGCGTTCACCAGGGCCACGCGCGCTCCGTAACGGCGCGATTCGACAAAGTAGTTGGGCCAAAGCTCGGTCTCGGCGATCAGCAGCAGGCAAGGCCGCACCGCGCGCAAAAAGCCGCGCACGCAAGGCGCTGAGTCCCAGGGCGCCAACAGATGGGCCAGCGCGGACGGTATCCGCCGCGCCGCGTGCGCGCGCCCGGCAACGGTCATGCTGGTGACCACCAGGCGCAACTCGCCGCAGAGCTCGGCCAGCCGCAATAGCACCGGCACGAGCGCTTCGATCTCGCCCACCGACGCGCCGTGAACCCAAAGCGTGCGAGCCTCCGGCCCGCCCGACGGCAGGCGCGCAACACCCAGTCGCTCTCGCCGGTCCGCCGGCGCGGCTCGCTGCAAGGCCCCGGCCAGCGCCAGCACCGGATACCAGCACGCATTGTACAGGCGCTGCAGACCCGCCCCGCAGAGCCGCGCAAGCTTAATTGGTCTGGCCTCTCGCGGCCTAATCGGCCGCCCCGGTCTCGGCCGCGTCCGCGGCCGTGCTGAAGTAGAGGCCGTAAAGCCGGCTGTACTCGCCTCCCAGCGCCAGCAATTCCTGCTGCGTGCCTTGTTCAACGATTCGTCCTTCGCAGATGACGACAATCCGATCGGCCCGGCGCACGGTTGAAAGGCGATGGGCGATCACCAGCGTCGTGCGATTTACCATCAGGTGCTCGAGCGCTTCCTGTACCGCCTGCTCCGAGCCGGCGTCCAGCGCCGAAGTGGCTTCGTCGAGGATCAGGATGGGGGCGTCCTTGAGCAGCGCCCGGGCGATCGCAATGCGCTGGCGCTCGCCGCCGGAGAGGCTGTGGCCGAATTCGCCGATCGGCGTGTCGTAGTTCTGCGGCAGACGCGCGATGAACTCGTCGGCGTTGGCAAAGCGGGCGGCCGCGACGATTTCCTCGGCAGACTTTTCGATCTTGCCGTAGGCGATGTTGGCCCGCACCGTGTCGTTGAAAAGAAAGGTATGCTGGGTGACGATGCCTATCCGGGCGCGCAGCGAGGAGAGCTTGAAGCACCGGATGTCGCGCCCGTCGATCAGGATGCGGCCGTACTGCGGATCATAAAAGCGCATGATGAGATCGGCAACGGTTGATTTGCCCGCGCCGCTCTCTCCGACCAGCGCGACGGTCTCTCCCGGGGCGATCTCGAAGCTGGCGTCGCGCAGCGCCCATTCGTACGCCTCGCCGTAGCGAAAGCTGACCTCCTCGAAGCGAATCCGATGCTTGCCGGCAGGCAACTCAAGGCCCTGGGGATCGTCGGGCACGTCGGTGGGAGCGTCAATCACCTCGAAGACGCGCTCGGCGGCGGCCAGCCCCTGCTGGATGCCGTGATTGGTCCGCGTAAGCCGCTTGAAAGGCTCGTAAATGAGCAGCATCGCGGCGAAAAACGCCCCGAAGGAGCCCACCGTGCGCCGGCCCGCGATGACCGACGTGCTGCCGTACCACAACACCGCAACCACCGCGCCGGCCGCCATCACCTCGATAAGCGGCGTGGTCAGCGCCTTTATCGCGGATACCCGCAGGTGAAGCTTGAAGAGCCGGCCAAGCTCGGCGTCGAAACGGCACCGTTCGTACTCCTCCATGCCGAACGCCTTGACCACGCGGTTGCCCTGGATGGTCTCCTGCAGCAGCACGGAAAGGCTGCCGAGCCGGCGCTGGGCCTCTCTGGTCATGCGCCGCATCCGCTTCGAAAACCGCACCACCGGCAGAAGCGCCACCGGAAAAACCACCAGCGCTATCAGGCACAGCCGCCAGTCGATGTAGAAGGCCGCGCCGATCAGCGCCAGCAGCGAAATGCTGTCGCCGAACAGCGAAAAAACCCCGTTGGCCAGCGCCCCCACCACCAGCGACACGTCGCTCAATACCCGCGCGATAATCGAGCCCGTCGCCGTCCGATTGAAAAACGAAAGCGGCAGACGCTGAAGCTGGGCGTTAAGTTGCGAGCGCAGGTCCAGCGTGACCCGTTGCCCCACCCAGGCCGCACCGTAGTTGGAGAAAAAACCGGCGCCCGCCCGCACCAGGAAAACCGCCAACACCTCGACGGAGACGAATTTCAACGACGGCGCCTGCTGGAGGCGGGAAAGCTGGTTGATGAAATCGCGGGCCAGAAACGGGATCGCCCCGTTGGTCGCGCTGAGCGCGACCATCGCCAAACCCATCAGCACGATCGGCGGAAAAAGGTAGGGCCGCAGGTAGCCGAGCAGCCGCCGCTGCGCAACAGAGACCAGCCTCATCGGATCATGTCGAGCGCCATCTCGGCCACGCGGGCTGCAGCCCCGGGCGTTCCCAGGCCCGCGCGCAGCGCGGCCAGCGCCGCTCTGGTTTGCTTTTGTGCCGATTCCTCGAGCAGCGGCTCGGCGCTCTCAACCAGTTTTTCCACGGTCAGTTCCCGCTGGATAAGCTCGGGAACGATCTTTCTGCCCGCCAGAATGTTCGGCATCGCAATGAACCGTACCCCGCGCACCAGCAGCCGCGCCAAGGCGTAGGTCAGTCCCGATACCTTGTACACGACCACCATCGGACAGCCCAGCAGCGCCGTTTCCAACGTGGCCGTGCCCGAGCAGCACAGCGCCAGGCGGCTGGCACCAATGATACTATAAGCGTCGCGGTCGACGATACGGATGCCGTCGAGCAGCCCGGGCGCCACCCGCTCGAGCTCTTTAACGGTCAGGGTCGGCGCGCGCACCAGGACTGGCACCAGGCCGTGGCGGCGCGCCAGCAGCCGGGCGGCCTCGGCCAGAGTCTTCAGCAAATGGCGGATTTCGCCCGGCCGGCTTCCCGGCAGCAGCACCAAAAGCCGCGCTTCGGGAGCGAAACCGTGGCGGCTGAGCACCGCCGCCGGCTCCTGTGCCGTCACGCGGTCGAGCAGCGGATGGCCCACAAATTGCGCGCGGGCGCCGGCGGCGGCGTAAATCCCAGCCTCGAAGGGAAAAACCAGGGCCAGCTTGTCTGCCCGGCGTAAAAGCTTCTTCACCCGCGCCCGCCGCCAAGCCCACACCTGCGGCAGGATGTAGTAAAGCACCGGCACTCCGGCGCGCCGCGCCGCGCCGGCCAGGGCCAGGTTGAACTCGGCAAAATCAATCAGCACCAGCAAGTCGGGCGGACTCTCACGAAGAAGACGCTTAAGCGCCGCAAAGACCCGCAGCGTAAGCCCCAGCGTCGAGGCCAACTCGACCAGGCCCAGCCCGGTAAGGTCCTCCACCCGGTAGAGCGGACGTACGCCGGCGGCTCGCATCTCGGCCCCGGCCACGCCTAAAAGCTCGCAGTCAGGGAGCCGCCGGAAAAGCTCGCGCGCCAGTTCGGCGCCGTGCAGGTCCCCCGAGGCCTCGCCTGCAACGATGAGGATGCGCCGGCCGGCGGCGGCTCCCCTGCCTACCTGCTCCCGCATCGCATCCGCAGCACAATGCCTTCGGCGCAGTCCCGCGGCCGCCGCGTTTGCCGGCACGCCGGCCGGGCGCAAGCGCTAGCCGCAAGCGACACCGGGGTTTTCCCCAACGGTGTCGGCGGTCGAGACTTCCACCGCTTTTCTGATCCGTTCGATCGCTTCCATCACCCTGAGCCCGTCGCGGGCGTCAACCGGCGGGCGGCGCCGGCTGCGTACGCTGTCGACGAAGGCGGCGAGTTGCTCCGCCAGCGGATCGGCGTCGCCCATCTCGAGCTGTTCCACCACGATCTGCGGCCAGCGCGAGTCCGGCGGCGGCTCGCCCTTGCGGTAGACGCTAATCGAGCGCGCCTGATAGTCGAGCGAAATGTAGGCGTCCGGCTGGAAAAAACGAATCTTGCGCTCGCGCCGGGCGGCAACGCGGCTGGCGCTGAAGTTGGCGATCAGTCCGTCGGCAAAGCGCAGCCGCGCATTGGCCAGATCGATCCGGTCGGTCAGCACCGCAACGCCCAGCGCTTCCACCGACACCACCTCGGAGGCGGTCATCGAGAGCACCACGTCGAGATCGTGCACCATGAGGTCCAGCACGACGTCGACGTCGATACCCCGCTCGGTGAACGGGGACAGCCGATAGCATTCGGTAAACCGGGGCCGGCTGAGGAGCGAGCGCGCATGCACCACCGCAGGGTTGAAGCGTTCGAGATGGCCTATCTGGAGGATGCGGCCGGCGCGCTCGGCCACAGCGGCCAAGTCGCGCGCCTGCTCGACCGTGGCTGCCATCGGCTTTTCCAGCAGGACGTCGATCCCCTCTTCGAGCAGGTAGCGGGCG
>JAJYRQ010000002.1 GCA_021794015.1 Deltaproteobacteria bacterium
CCCCCTGCGGGGAAGAGGAATCAGGAAAAGGAGGTGCGCGACGCGCGTCCCTGCCGCCATGCAGTGGCCACGCGCGGGGGTGACAAGCAGGAGGCGGACGCCCCACTGCCGTCATTCCCGCGCGCGCTGCTCGTTCTTGTCTCCCTCTCCCCTTGGGGGGAGAGGGAAGGGTGAGGGGGGCCGCTGGCGCCACCTCGAGCCTCTGGGTACGTCCCCCCTCTCCCTTCGACTCCGCTTGCGCTCCGCTCAGGGCGGCGCCTTGATCCTCTCCCCCGGTGGGGGAGAGGAATCAGGAAAAGAGGGTGCGCGCCTCCTCTTTGTCATTTCCGCGCGCGGTACTGACCGCACGGCAGCTTGCCCGACCAGCGGGAGCGCAATACGGGGAGGCGCGACGCGTGCCCCTGCCGCCATGCAATGGCCTGGCGCGCGCGGAGAATCCCGGATTACGCTTCGCGTGGCAGCAGAGTCAGCCTCGCAACAGGGCACGCGCGGGAACGGCGCACCAAGGTGCTGCGGCAAGGACGATACGGTCGCTATAATGTGTAAGCCTCAATAAGTGCCATCTGGGAACCTTGGCGCCGAGAGACGCGTATGACGCACAGTCGTGTTCGCCTCGAGTCACTGGAGATCACAAATTATTTGGGCGCCGGCGGCGAGGCGGTGACCGTGGAATTCGGCGGCGAAAATGCCGTCCTCTGCGGCCCGAACGGAAGCGGCAAAACTACGGCGCTTTCGGCCTTGGACCGCATCCGGCGAGTAAACTGGGCTTCTGTTGTCGGCGGGCGTGAAGGCCCGCGCCCCGGGAGTGGGCTGAGTTCGCCCTGGTATTTTGAGATCATAGAGTGGGTGGAGGCGCGTGGGGTAGCGGCCGCGAACCTGTTCCACGGTGAATCACCGACCCTTCAGGTGACAGCCGGCTTTTCGGCGCCGAAGGACTTTGATGCCGACGGCGCAAACCTGCTCGCGAGTTTGGGCGGCCTGCGCGGCGATTCGATTCGTGCTAGTTTCGGGGCGGGCCTCCGAAACAACGACAAAGCTCAAATCCGGAGTGTGCATCTCGGTGGCGTCGGGGAAATCTTTCGGATGGGCAGCGCGACATCACTGTTTTCCCTGGAGACCCCTCAGGGGCGGCCCATCCCCTACTATAAGACTTCAAAGCCGGAGCCGTGGAAGCTCTTTGGTCTGCTTAACGCATTTCTCCGGCGGGTCGTTTATTTTCCCTCGCATCGCCAACCCCGGCTGGGATCGGACAGGGACATGGACGGCCTTGCCGGAGGCGAGGGCCTGGTAAGCTGGATCAAAGGCGCGACGAACCCAAATCCCACGGACGCCGAATCGACCCGGCGCCACAACCTTTTGCAAGCGTTTCACAAGGAATTTGCGGACTTCATAGGCGCCAAGACTGTGTCCCTGTCCGTGCCGGACTATTCGCAGCCGCCGCAGGATAACCGACAGCCCGAGCTTAACGTGACCGTCGACGGGCGCTTGCGCTTGCTTTCGCAGCTCGGGGCGGGGATCGGCGAATCGCTGATCATCCTGCTGGTTGCCAAGCTTTCGCAGGAATTGCAAACTTCGCCCATCGACGTCGTCCTGCTCGAGGAGCCGGAGCTGCATTTGCATCCGGGGCTGCAGCGCAAGCTGCTTGAGAAGCTTGCTGACTATGGCGTTCAGATCATCGCGAGCACCCACAGCCCGACCGTGCTCAACTGGTTCGCCAGCAAGGGCGGCCGCATATTCCGTACGGAATTCGACGCCGACAAAAAGCAAATCACCGCCAGGCAGGTCCCGGGATTAACCGAACAGCGCACCCTGCTCGAAAGCATCGGCGCGTCTCCGGCGGATGTTCTTTTGGCCGATAAGCTCCTTCTGGTCGAGGGCGCCAACGACGTACCGGTCTTCAAGGCGTGGCTCGAGAAGGCTCCTTCGCTTGGACGCCAGAACGTTGCGGTGCTTCCCCTTGGGGGAAGCGCGGCGGACAGCCCGAATTTCGACCTTGGCCAGTTCCGCAACTTGCACTGGAAAATTCGCGCCATCCTCGACAGCGAGCGAACGTCCGAGCACGCGGAACCAAAAAAGGAGCGGCTGGAGATAAAAGACAAGCTGGAGAAGGTCCGTGTTACCTGCCACCTAACCGAGCGGCGGGCCACGGAGAACTACTTCACTCCGCAGGCCCTTAAGAAGGTTTACGGCGACTGCCCCGACAACGTGGAGCGCTTCGGCGACCCAAACCTCGAAAAGCAAGGCGTCAAAGGATTCGCCAAGTCGCGCAACGGCGAAGTCGCCCGAGCGATGGAATGGGCCGAGATCGGGAGCACCGACATCGGCGGGCAAATCGAGGAGTTCCTGAGATCCTGACCGCGGTTGCGGGCGCGATGCACACCGGTTCTCCGATGGCAACGCCGGCGCGCATCGGGTTTCTGGAGCCGATGGCCGGACTTGAACCGGCAACCTACTGATTACAAGTCAGTTGCTCTACCGTTGAGCTACATCGGCCCCGTAAACCAATTCACTTCGCGCTCCCACCGGCCGTTGCGCCGCGCGCGGCATTGCCGCGGCGCCCGCCCGCCATCGCGCGCGCGGCGCGTCCCCGGGCGATCTCGAAGAGCGCAACCGCCAGCGCAACCGAAACATTGAGCGACCCCACCCGCCCGCACATCGGGATACGCACCCTGAAGTCGGCGGCGCGTTTGACGATGTCGCGCACGCCGCTACCTTCCGCGCCCACCACCAGCACCAATCTGCGGCCCGTGTCCAGTTCGTAGAGCGAGGTCTCTCCGGCCGGGTCGAGCGCTGCCGCCCAATAGCCGGCCTGCTTCAGCCGCTCAAGCGTGCGCGCTACGTTGCCGCATCGCGCGATCTCAAGGTGGAACGCGGCGCCCGCCGAGGTCTTGACCGCGGTGGCGGTCAGTTCGGCGGTCCGGTCGCGGGCGAGCACCACCGCACGCGCCCCGGCCGCCTCGGCAGAGCGCAGCGCGGCGCCCAGGTTGCGCGGGTCGGTCACGCCGTCAACCAGAATCAGCGGGTCGGGCCGCTGTTCGATCAGCTTTTCCAGGTCGGCGTAGGCTGGCGCCCTGAGCTCGGCCAAGACGCCCTGGTGGTTGGCGCCCGCCTCGGTAAGCCGGCCGATCTCTTCCCGGCCGACGACCCGGATGGCAATCCCCCTTGCCCGGGCGGCGGCGATCTCGCGGGCAAGCGCGTGCTCGGTTCCGGCCGCGACATAGAGCGCTGTAACCTCGGCTGCCGCCCGGTCCAGAAGTTCGCGCACCGGCTCGCGCCCGAAGACGCGGGTGAATCCCGGACCGGGCAGCCCGCCGTGGCGTCTAAGCGCCTCGCCTCTGTGGTCGCTCTTGCTTTTCGATGCCAACGGTCACGCCATCGCCGGTTCTCCATGATAGCCCGCGCGCCAGCGAGCCGGTAGGGAGTTGGGCTGGCGGCGACCGGGACCGCCGCACGGACTTGCATCCTGGCCTGTTCGCCGGGCCGAAGCAAACCACTAGCAGGGTGTTGAGAAACCCCTCAAGCTCGCTATCAGGCGTGGTTCCATTCTCAACGCCCTGCGTAAAAGATGGCTTCTTTCCTACACCTTCTCTCCCTCTGGGAGAGATAAGAGTGAGGGAGCAGGATGTTGAAAGGACTTTTTCAACATCCTGCTAGACTTTGTTACAGGGGAAAAGAGAATACCTGCGAGCGCAACACCAGTTGGCAGCGATCCAAGACTTGCAGCCGCGCGCGGCAGGGGAAGGGCACGGAGCAGCCCGGCGCACGGGCTGCCCCAGGCCGGACGGCGCCCCCGGAGAATCGTGATCGGGCGATGGTAAGGCCGACGATCCTTGACCGCTACATTGCCGGCGAGGTGGTAAAACCGCTCGGCCTGGGCCTGGCCGTCTTCACCTTTGCGCTGGTGACCGGGCGGATGCTCAAGCTGACCGAGATGGTGGTGAATCACGGTGTGGCGCTGGGCGGCGTGCTGCGGCTTTTGGGGCTCATCATGCCGGCCTTCTTCGAGCTGACGCTTCCCATGGCGGTGCTGCTCGGCGTGCTGCTCGGCTTTGGCCGGCTTTCCGGCGACCGGGAGCTTATCGCGGCGCGTGCCTGCGGTGTGAGCCTCTACCGGCTTGCCGTCCCGGTGGTGGCGATAGGATGTATTGCGTGGGCGATATCGGGCTGGCTTGCCTTCGAGGCGCGCCCCTGGGCGATGGCGCGCCTGCAGGACGAGCTTTACGACCTGGCGCGTACCGAGTCGGCGGCCGGGCTCAAGCAGCAGGTGTTCAACCAGGACCTGCCCGGCATCGTGCTCTACGTCGAGCGGATACGCTCCAAGGACGGAAGCCTTCAGGGCGTGCTGCTTTCCGACCTGCGCAACCCCGACCAGCACAACACGGTCCTTGCCGCACGCGGGCTGGTGTTGCCCGATCCACGGCACAAGACGATTACGCTGCGCCTTTACGACGGGTCGATCTTCGGCACCGATGAAGAACAGGGAGCGGTGCATCTGACCAGCTTCCACATCTACGACCTGACGGTCGCGCCCGGCGCCACGCTCGGCGTCAGGGAGCGCGAACCCGAGGAGTTGCGCTACGGGGCGCTCAAGCGGCGGGTGGCCGCGGCGCGCCGGGCGCACAAGCCCGACCTCGAGGCGGAAACCGAGCTGGCCGGCAAGTACACCGTGCCGCTTGCCTCGGTGCTGTTCGCGGTGGTGGCAGTGCCGCTGGGGCTTAAGCCGGCCCGCGGCGGCCAGTCCGAACGGTTCGGGCTGAGCGTGGCGCTCTTCTTCGTCTACTACGTGATGATGAAGACGGGGCAGACCTTTGCCCAGGACGGACGCTTGAACCCGCTGCTCGCCATGAGCATCCCGGATGGCGCCTTCGCGCTGCTCGGCGGTTGGCTGTTCTGGCGCGCGGCGCACGAGCGGTTCGAGCAAAGCCGGGGTCTTAGCGACCTGCTGTGGACGCTGGCGGAGCGCTATGCGAGCAGGAGGGTGGCGCCGTGACCGGCCCGGCGCATCTTTCGCCGACCGTCAACCGGTTTCTGGGGCGGCAGTTCCTGGGCCCGTTGCTGGTCTGCCTGATGGCGCTGGTGTTGGTATACCTGACCGGCGACCTTTTTGACCGCTTCGAGGAGCTGATCAGGCATCAGGGGTTCGGCCTCATCGCGCTTGAGTACTTCCTGCTGAAGCTGCCGCTGATGGTTTCGCAGCTTCTGCCGGCGGCCTGCCTGGCGGCGGCGCTTTTGGGCCTGGGTCTGCTCAGCCGCTCGGGCGAGATGCTGGCCTTTCAGCAGCTCGGGATAAGCCGCCTTGCGGTGGCCGCGCCGCTTGTGGCGCTGGCGCTCGTGATCGCCGGGCTCAACTTCGTGCTCAACGAGACGCTGGTGCCGGTGACGGCGCGCCAGGCGCGCTTCGTTTACCAGGTGAAGCTGCAGCAGCGCAAGCTGCGCGGGGTTTTTGCGAATCGCAGAATCTGGGTCAGGACGCGCGGGGGCTTCGTCAGCGCCGATGCGTACGACCCGGCCGAGCGTCGGCTTTACGGGATGACGTTCTTTCGGCTGGGTCCGGGCGCAAACCTGGAAAGGGTGGAGCGGGCCGCCGAGCTTGACTGGACCGGGCGCGGCTGGAAGGTCAACGGCGTGCTTCAGACCTTTTCGCTCAAGCCCGAGGTACGGGCGGCGCTCAGCAGCTCCCCGACCCTGTCGGACTTGGGGCTCAAGCCGAGCGATCTGGGGGCGTTTTTGCTCGAGCCCAGCGAACTCAACGTCTGGCAGCTCACCCGCTACATTGAGGGGCTCAGGCGCAAGGGGCTCGACCCGGGCGGCTACGTTGTCGACCGCGACCTCAAGTACGCAACGCCGCTGGCCTGTTTCGTCATGGTGGCGCTTGCGCTTGCGCTCAGCCTCGACCCGCGCCCGCGTACTTTTACCATGGGGCGCAGCTTCGGGTTCGCGATCGCGATCGGTTTTGCCTACTGGGTGCTGCTGGGGCTGACTTCGTCGCTGGGCCGCTCGGGGCTGTTGCCGGCCGGGCTTGCGGCCTGGGGCGCAAACCTGGTTTTTTCGCTGCTTGCGGTTTCGTTGTTTCTTTGGGGCGAGGAGCACTAGCAGGGTGTTGAGAAACCCCTCAACCTCGCT
The DNA here is from genome assembly GCA_021794015.1 of Deltaproteobacteria bacterium. Lineage (GTDB taxonomy): Bacteria > Desulfobacterota > Binatia > Binatales > Binataceae > JAJYRQ01. The sequence goes on from JAJYRQ010000002.1 coordinate 6,124, forward strand.
ATCAGGCGTGGTTCCATTCTCAACGCCCTGCGTAAAAGATGGCTTCTTTCCTACACCTTCTCTCCCTCTGGGAGAGATAAGAGTGAGGGAGCAGGATGTTGAAAGGACTTTTTCAACATCCTGCTAAGCCCAGGCGAAAAAGCCTTCGGCCGGCGCTCAGGCCTTTCCTGCCGGCGGCGCCGGCCCCTGCGCGCGCGCAGGCGGCCCGCTATGCCGCAGGGTAAGCGGCGCGCTAAACTTGGCTTACGTGCAGCAACCTGGCGAGAGAACCCAGATGAGTTCGGTCGAAGAGGCCCCTGCAAAGGTCTTCGCTCGCCCCGCGATACGTGAGTTTTTGGCCTTTGCCCGGGTCGGGCGGTTGGCTACCGTTGATTCAATCGGCGTGCCGCACAATATTCCGGTCTGTTTCTGGTTCGACAACGCCCGCTTCTACTTTGCGGTCGACGAGAAGCCCAAGCGCCGCCACGCGCTCAAGCTCAAGCGGATGCGCAACATTGCCGCCAACCCGCAGGTCGCGCTGCTGGTGGACCATTACGAGGAGCAGTGGCAATGCCTTGCCTACGTCCTGGTGTTCGGCCGCGCCAGCGTGGTCGAGGACCCGGAGGAGTACCTGCTTGCGCTGCGCAGCCTGCGCGACAAGTATCCGCAGTACCGCGCGATGGTGCTGCACGCCGAGCGCAACCCGGCGGTGCGAATCGACCCCGAGCGGGTTCACGTTTGGGGTGAGCGCTTCCAAGCGGCGGCCGCGGAGCGCAGGGCATGAGCGCCGGCTCGGGAGCCGGACGGCCTGCCCGGCCGGCCCGGGGCGGCGGGCGCGGTAAAGCAAGGGGTGAAAGGGGTGGGATGGTCTGAGGTGCGCGAGGCCCTGGAGGCGGCGATCGAGGCGGAGGTGATGCCCGGGGCCGCACTGGTGGTGCGCCGCGCCGACCAGGTGCTGTTCGAAGGCGCTTTCGGCGCTCGCTCGCTGGTGCCGCAACGCACCCCGCTTCGACTCGAGACGGTTTTCGACCTTTCGTCGCTGACCAAGCCGCTGGCCACCGGCGTGGCGGTGATGTTGCTGGTGTGCGAGGGCAAGCTCAAGCTGGAGGACCGCGTGACGCGGCTTTTTCACAACTTCGGCGTCTACGGAAAGGGCAAGGTAACGTTTCGCCATCTGCTGGCGCACTGTTCCGGGTTGCCTGCCTGGCGGCCGTTTTACCTGGACGTCGCCGCCGAGGAGCGGCGCGGGCGCGTCAACTTCATGGCCAGCCGCAGCGCCAAGGAGTTTGTCTTCGACGCGATTCATCGCGAGCGGCTCGAGGCGCCGCCCGCAACCGTGGCGATCTATTCCGACCTGAACTTCATGCTGCTCGGCGAGGCGGTGGAAAAAATAACCGGCACGACGCTGGATCGCCTCTGCCGCGACCGCATCTTTCGCCCGCTGGGCCTGCGCACCAGCGGGTTTGTCGATATCACCCTGATGCGCAGCCGGCGGCTGGAGCCGGTGGCGGAGATGTTCGCGCCGACCTCGTTTTGCGCCCTGCGCAAGCGCATCTCGCTCGGCGAGGTGGAAGACGAAAACGCCTATGCGATGGGTGGGGTGGTGGGCCACGCCGGCTTGTTCGCCCCCGTGCGCGAGGTCGATCGGCTGGCCTGGGAGTTGGTGCGATGCTACGCGGGGCAGTCGGATTTTCTGCCGGCGGCGCTGGTGCGCGAGTTCTGGAGGCGCGACGGCGCCGTGCCCGCTTCGACCTGGGCCCTGGGATGGGACACGCCCTCGCCCGGCACCTCAAGCGCAGGGCGCCATTTTTCACCCGCCGCGGTCGGTCACCTGGGTTTCACCGGCACCTCGATCTGGATCGAGCCGGAGCGCCAGATCGTCGTCTCGCTGCTCACCAATCGGGTGCATCCGCGCCGCGACAACGAGCGGATTCGTAATTTCCGGCCGCTTCTCCACGACCTCGTCATGGAGGCGATCGAGCAGGCGCCTTAGCGGACGCCCGCTAGAGGCAGGGAAAGCCGTAGCCGAGGTAGGGCGGGTTGTAGCAGAGCTGCTCGCGCCAGCGGTAGGCTTGGCGCGCGCTGACCTGCTCGGCTTGGCGCCGGTCGCGCTGCTCGGCCCGGCGAATCTTCTGGTAGCGCTGGTAGGCGGCTTGGTCGCCCTCGAAGAGGCATTTGCAATGCTCCGGATCGGCAAGAAAGAAGTGCCAGCCGCCCCCGCGATCGACCTCGTAGCGCATCGCAAACGGCGCCATGCCGCGCAGATAATCCAGCTTGGCGGGACTGTCCGCTTTATGAACCACGAAGTCGGCCGCGCGAAGCTCGTTCTCCACCTCGCTCACCTGCTGGGCCTCCACCCGCTGCTCGACGCCGGCGCATCCGGAGACCGCCGCGGCAAGCAGGCAAACCGCGGCGCTCAGGGTGAGGCCAAGCCGCGCCGCCGCTCTCGGCGTGGCGGCCCTTCGCCGAATGCAAGAGGCCGCGCTGACCGAGCTTTCTTCCATACCGTCGGCTCCGCCGGGCGCCTGCACCGCCGCGCGCGCCGGCTCGACGCTCGTCCTGCCGGCGCGCCGGTGCCGCCCGGTCTTCACTTCTTATTTAAGCACGCCTTTGCCGTAATGCCAGAGATGGTTGCCTTGCCGGCATCAGCGCTGCCGCCTGGCCGCTGGTGCCGGCCGGGCGCGTCATGGAGCTGGCGGTGAGCAACCCCGAGTCGGCGCGGCGGATCGCCCGGCTGCCTGCGAAGGTGCGCCGCGTCCACCTCGTCGGCGTTGCCGGCTCGGCGATGGCGGCGTTGGCCGGGATGTTTGCCCAGCGCGGCTTCGAGGTCAGCGGCTCGGACGAGCAGTTTTACGAGCCGGCGGGCTCGATGCTCAGGCGTCTGCCGATTCAGCTCAAGCAGGGCTTCAGCGCCGACCATCTGACCCCGCCGCCCGACCTGGCAGTGATTGGCAATGTGATCACGCGGGACAACGTCGAAGCCCGCGCCGTGCTCGAGCGGGGGATTCCCTACCTGTCGATGCCGGAGGCGCTTAGCCACTTTTTTCTCGCCGATCGCATCGCGCTCGCAGTAACCGGTACGCACGGCAAGAGCACCTCGACGGCGCTGATGGCCTATGCGCTGTATCGCGCCGGGCGCAAGCCCTCGATGCTTCTGGGCGGGGTGGCCAAGGACTTTGCCAGCAACTACCGGCTCGACAGCGGAGCCCATTTCGTCGTCGAGGGCGACGAGTACGATACCGCCTTCTTTGACAAGGGGCCGAAGTTCATGCATTACCGGCCTGCGGCAATGATTCTCACCGGGGTCGAGTTCGACCACGCCGATATCTACCGGGACCTCGCGCAGGTGAAGTCAGCCTTTCGCGCCTTGGCCGAGAGCCTCGGCCCAGAGGCGGTGCTGGCCGTTTGCGCCGATTCGGCTGCGGCGCTCGAGGTGACGGAGAACAGCCGCGCCCGGCGCGTCACCTTTGGCCTTGCGGCGGGCGAGGTGCGCGCCGCCGACCTCAGGCTGGGACCGTCTGGTGCGCGTTTTTCGGTTGTGCGCGACGGGATTAAGGCCACCGATGACCTGCTGCTGGGGATCGGCGGGCGGATGAATGTTGCAAACGCGTTGGGCGTTTATGTGCTGCTTGAGCGGCTCGGGATTGATTCCGAGGCGCTGGCGACTGGTTTTGCCTCGTTCCAGGGCGTGGCGCGAAGGCAGGAAGTCGTGGCCGAGGCCGGTGGCGTTACGATAATCGACGACTTCGCGCACCATCCGACGGCGGTGCGCGCCACCCTTTCGGCGCTTGCGCCGCGCTTTCCCGGGCGGCGGCTGGTGGCCGCCTTCGAGCCGCGCTCGAACACCGCCCGCCGCCGGACCTTCCAGGCCGAATTCGCGTCTGCTTTCGACCAGGCCGCCGTTGTCTTTCTGGCGCCGGTCTACTTCAAGCCCAACGACCCGATCCCGCCCGAGGAACGGCTTGACGTGGCGGCGCTTGCCCGTGAGATTTCTGCCCGCGGGCCGCACGCCGCCGCGGCTTCGTCTCTCGACGATCTGGCTTCGCGGCTCAGCTCCGAGCTGCGGCCGGGCGACGTGGTGGTGCTGATGTCCAACGGTCCGTTTGGCGGCCTGGCCGCCCGCCTGGCCGGCGCCCTCGCCTCCCGCCCTTAGCCCGCTTCCGCGCCGCCGACCTCCACCCGCCACCGGCCGCTCTTATGCTGCGGCGCGGTGGCGCCTTTTCCACAAATCCGGCCGGCATATCGCTGGCGCCCCCGGTATTACACACCCGTGGCAGGCGTGCCAAAGCGATATAAACTTGACTGTTGACGAGCCCGTGCAATGGCGCTGAAACACAACAAGACCGGCTTGGTTGCCGGACCTTACTTGACATACGAGGAATTGTCTGGGCGGCGGTCCTCGCCCGAAGAGTTTAAAGAGGAGCTTTGCCGGTTTCCCAGCGACCGTCTCCTGCGTGTCTGTAGCGCCGTAAGCCTTCTGCTCTTTGGCTCGTCGACTCGCTTCGATAAGAAGCGCCACGACCAGCTCGCCGAGAAGCTCTGCCCTTCGGCGCTGCCCCACTTAAAAGCCAGACCATTAGGAGTGCTTTTCCATCGCCAGATGCTCCTCCTGGTAGCAAAGGAGGCGCTCAGGCAGGGTCCGAGAACGCCCGCGCCGCTCACTGCATGGCCGGATTTGACGCGGTTGTTCACAATGGCCAATGACCAGCTTGCGACCGCGCAGGATCCCACGGCGGAAGGAACGCAGAATACGGTTGAGCTCATTTCGCGCTTCCTCCCGGTCTCAGAATTCCAGTTTCATCGGCCCGCTATCAGACTGTCTCGTGCCTACGTGATGCTGGGCAAGCTTGCAGAGCTGGTCCCCGACAAGAGCAAGCAATTTAACATTCCCAGGATGTTCGAGGAAAAGACCGGCCTGCCGCCCGACATCTATTTCCCTCTCGTCATGGCTTGCATGGCAAAATATCTCCCGCTCGGGGCCGACGACCTCTTCAAATCGCCCGAGGCCTTTGCTCTTCGTCTGGACTGGTTCAGCCCCACGAACCTCGACAAAGCCAGAATTGAATGCTTCTTGTCGGACGTTTCGGCCGATTACGATGAATTTCAGGAGTTGCTGCGGCGCTTCGACCGAGGACTTAGCGACTTTACTATCTTCCGAGAGAGACCCATCGTCCGGTTGGGCGGGGAGTACTATCCGGTCGACCTTGCTTTTCTTGCGGCCAAATCGGAGAGCGCGTTCTTCTGGCGTTCCCACGACTCTCTGCCGTCGAGCGAGAGGGGGGGCCTTTCACGCTTTTTGGGGGGAACTCTTCGAGCGCTACATGCATCGGCTGCTGAAGCAGTCGGCTGACGGGTCGCTCAACCGGTACTATGCTTCCCCGCGTTACGCTGTCGGTAACGAACAGGTCTGCGACGGGATCCTGCTGTGCCAGGGCTCTACCGCGGTCTTCTTCGAATTCAAGGGTTCGATGTTTCGAGCAGATGCGAAGTGGGGTTCAAATTCGGCTGTGCTAGAGCGCGAGCTTCAAGCCAAGCTGGTTGAAGGCAAGGACGGGGAGCCGAAAGGCGTGAAGCAATTAGCTAATGCGATTTCCAACGTGTTCCGCGATCGGCGGGCTGTAGCCGGGCTCGACCTGGGCTGCGTCGATAAAGTCTACCCGGTGCTCGTCACCTACGATGAGATCGGCGACGCCTGGTTCCTCGGGAGCTATTTGAATGAGTGGTTCCGCAGGGCCGTTAACGGGAAGAATATCTCCGCCACCGTGACCCCGCTCTTCTGCATGTCGGCCGACTGCCTTGAGGGCTTGGCTGGCGTACTGAATTCCGTGCCGCTGAGCAGCATTTTGGAGGCTCGATACAAGCAGGACAAGAGCCTCAAGCTGCCGTTTTGGCTCCCGAATAACGCAGCGCTGAAGGGCGTAAAGTGGGCCGCGGCCGCGACTCTCGCTGAGGCCTCCGAGGAACTGGGTCGAGAAGCAGAGCGCCTCTTTCCGAACTCACTACCGCCGTATCAGGCATAACGGCGGCCGGGCGGCGGGGGCAGGCGAGTTGGCCCGCACCTCAGTTAGCCCGCGCTTATATGGAAAGTGTAGTGCTGTGTGGCTCCTGGTAGCCGGCGCCACGTTTTCCAACCTGGCGGCTCCCTTTTTGCTTGTCATGCTGAGCGCAGCGAGACATCTACACGAAGCGGTCTGTCCTGGGTCAACGCGCCGGCCGCGCGGTGGCTGCGTGCAGGTTCTTCGCTGCGCGGACTGCGGTCAGAACGACCTCCAGGGGCTGATGCCGAAGGCAATTTGGCGGCTGAGAAGTATCGAGGGTTCACGATTGACAGGGTAGTGGCGCAGTTTGACCGGTCCAGGCGAGCGGAAGAGAGGGAAGAGCGGGAGAGCGGGCGGAGAGGGGCTCTGGCTCCCGGCTAGGGGTGGGCGAGCAGGCGCAGGACTTCGTCCAGGTCGGTCTCTTGCAGGGAAGGGCGCACGAGGTCGGCTTCGGCAAGCTCGGCTACAGGTGTTGTGTGCGCCACGGCAAGCACGCGCATCCCGGCGCTGCGCGCCGCGCGCACGCCGGCTACGGTGTCTTCGACCACCAGGCAGTCGGCGGCGCAGAGCCTCCTGCCTCTTAGCGGCCCGCGGCCAAGACGAGCAAGCGCCTCGACAAATCCATCGGGGGCGGGTTTGCCGCGGCTTACGTCCTCGGCCGCAACAATCACGGGAAAAAGCTCGCGCATTGCGGTGCGTTCAAGGAGTGTCTCGGCCTCGGCCCGCAACGTGCCGGTTACCAGCGCCAGCGCGAAGCGCCCGGCTGCCCGGCGCGCGAACTCCTGCGCGCCGGGATAGAGCAGTCCACGCCCGCCCAAAAGCCGCATGTAGGCCTCGGCCTTGAGCGCCAACAGCTCTTCCACCAGGGCCGGATCGTCCGGGCGGCCAGCCTCTTTGAGCAGCTCCGTGATGCACTCCCGGTCGGTATAGCCGATCCAGCGCGCCAGGTAGTCGTGCCACGAAGGCGCGGCGCCCAGCGGCGTTAGCACCTCGACAAAGGCGGCGAAATGCGTCCGCTCGGTATCGACCAGCGTGCCGTCCAGGTCGAAGATTATCGCGCTAATCACGGCAGTGAGCGGGGCGGCGCAAACGGCAGGTGGGGCCACCGAAGTCGGGCATCAGCGGTCTTGGTCGCGGCTTACGGCGGATTCGTCGAAGATAAGCCGGCCGCCGCTCCCGTCGATTCGCGCGGGCAAGCCCAGCGGCAGGGTCAGATTTTCGGTGCCGTGCCCGGCTTCGATCCCGAAGAGCACGGGACATCCGAGGTCGGCCACCTGATGCTCGACAAAGCGTCTGATTACGCCGGCTTCTTCCGGCTGCTGGGCGGGAGGGCTGAGCGCGCCGAAGACAATCCCCGCTACTTTGCTCAGCACGCCTGCCTGCTTGAGCTGCACCAGCATCCGGTCCACCCGGTAGGCTTTCTCGCCGGTGTCTTCGAGAAACAGGATGCGCTCCTCGAACCGTGGCGCGTAAGGCGTTGCCAGCATCGCGGCAAGGATGGACAGGCATCCGCCGACCACCTCGCCTTGGGCGTTGCCCGGCCGAATCACGTCACGCGCCTTAAGCGCAAAGCTTTGCTGCCGGCCGCTTAGCAGCGCTTGGAGCTGCTCGCGCGACCGCTCGGTTAGCCCGCGCGCGAAATCCATCGCCACCATCGGGCCATGGAAGCAAACCATCCGGGCGCGCTCGACCAGGGCGTTGAGAAGGAATGTAAGGTCCGAAAAGCCGAGAAAAATCTTCGGCCGGCGCGCCGCGGCGGCAAAATCAATCAGCGGCAAAAGCCGGCCCGAGCCGTAACCGCCCCGCGCGCAGAAGATCGCCTTGACCTCCGGGTCGGCAAACGCCGCGTCAAGCTCGGCGGCCCGCGCCGCGTCCTCCCCGGCGAGAATCCCGGAGCGCCCGAGCACGCGCGGCGAGACCTTCGCCCGATAGCCCATCGCGGCGATCGCGTGCAGCCCGCGATCGAGACGGCCGGCGTCGACCGCAGAGGCCGGCGCGACGACCGCCACGGTCTCGCCCGGGTGTAGCGCAGGCGGTTTGCGTGCCGCGCCGTTCACCCGCCCAGGCCCGGTACGAGGCGTCTGCGGTTTTCGTGCCCCTGCGCCGCGCCGGCCGGCCGCGCAAGCGCCGCTGGGCGTCTGCCTGGCGGCTGTGCCGCGTTCCTAGAGCTTGACAAAGACCGACTTGACCTGGGTGTAAAGGTCAATCGAGTGCCTGCCCAGCTCGCGGCCGAAGCCTGACTGCTTGTAGCCGCCAAACGGCGAGATGGGATCGATCAGGCCGTAGCAGTTGATCCAGACCGTGCCTGCCTTGAGGCGGCGCGCCACGGTGTGTGCCCGGCTTATGTCGCGCGTCCAGACCGCGGCGGCCAGGCCGTAGTCGTTGTCGTTGCCCTGGAAGACGGCGTCGTCCTCATTTTCGAAAGGCAGCAGCGCAGCCACGGGTCCGAAGATTTCCTCGCGGGCGATCTTCATGTCGTTGCGCACTCCGACGAAGACGGTCGGCTTGATGAAGTAGCCGCGCCCGAGGGAGGCCGGCTCGCCGCCGGTCTTGACCTTGGCGCCTTCGCGCGCGCCGTGCCCGATGTAGCCGAGTACGCGCTCGTACTGCTCGCGCGAAACCACCGGCCCCATCTTGGTGTCGGCTTCCAGCGGGTTGCCGAGCTTTAGCCCGCTAGCCAGGGCGGCGAGCTTTTCGCCGAATTCGTCGTAGGCCGCGCGCTGGACGAAAATCCGCGAGCCGGCCGCGCATACCTGCCCCTGGGTCATGAAGATGCCCAGCATCGAGATGCGCGCCGCGGCGCTCATGTCGGCGTCGGCGAAAATGATGTTGGGCGACTTGCCGCCCAGCTCGAGCGAGAGGCGCTTTAGATTGCCTGCCGACGCCTTCAAAATCTCGCGGCCAACCTCGGTCGAGCCGGTGAAAGCCACCTTATCCACCCCGGGATGGGCCGCCAGCGCGCCGCCGGCGCTCGGCCCGAAACCGGTCAGGATGTTGACCACGCCCTCGGGCAGCCCCGCCTCGCAGATGAGCTCGCCGAGCCTAAGCGCGGTAAGCGGCGTCTGCTCGGCCGGCTTGAGCACCACCGTGTTGCCGCAGGCAAGGGCGGGCGCGATCTTCCAGGCGGCCATCAGCAGGGGAAAGTTCCAGGGGATTATCTGGCCGCAGACGCCGACCGGCTCGCGCAGGGTGTAGTTGAACATCGAGGGGCTGGACGGGTTGGTCTCGCCGTAAATCTTGGTTGCCCAGCCGGCGTAGTAGCGAAACGCCTCGGCCGCGGCCGGGATGTCGATGTTCTTCGCCTCGGAGATCGCCTTGCCGTTGTCCAGGGTTTCAAGTTCGGCCAGTTCCTCGGCGTGGGCGTCGATTGCCTCGGCGATCTTGAGCAGCGTGCGGGTGCGCTGGTGCGGACTCATGCGGGGCCACTTGCCGTCTTCGAAGGCCTTGCGCGCCGCCTTGACCGCCTCGTCGACGTCGAGCTTGTCGGCTTCGGCGGCCAGCGCGAGCACCTCTTCGGTGGCCGGGTTGACGGTTTCGAAGGTTTTGCCCGAGGCGGCGGCTACCCAGCGGCCGCCGATCAGCAGCTTTTTGGGGCCGCCTTGGAGAAACTGGCTTGCCGCTTTGCCGCGGGGTCCGTTGGTTGTGGTTTCTATCGTTGCTGTTCCAGCCATGGTAAAAGCCTCCTTGAACTGTCGCACGCTTGCCCGCTGCGAACCGGGCCGTGAGCGCGCCTTGATGACGGCTGGCGTCCCGGCTCACAGGAGCGGGCCGCGCCGTCAAAGCAGCGCCTCTTAGCGGCCGCGCCCGCCCGCACCGCCGGCAAGCCTAAGCAGCGCCAGGTGGAGCTTCGGGTTACAGGCGATGAAACCGGCAAGCTTCACCGACGGCCGGTTGAAGCGCAACTCGTCCCCTTGCAAGTCACTTACCATGCCGCCGGCCTCGTTTACCAGCGCCACGCCGGCGGCGACATCCCATTCGCTCTTGGGGGTGGCGCTCCAGGTGGCGTCGGCCAGGCCGGCGCTCACCCGGGCGAGTTTGTAGGCGACGCTTCCGATCGGGTCGATACGGCGCACGGCACCGGCCACGCTGCGCCATTCGCCGCGCGCCGTCTCGCTCCGGCTGGCCAGTACCAGGGCGTCCTGGGGCCGGGCCGTTGGGCTTACGCCGACCGGCCGTCCGTCGAGGTGACATCCGAGCTCGCGCGCCGCCCAGAAAAGCTCGCCGGTGATCGGGTTGTAGGTAACGCCCAGGATCGGCTTTGCCTCCTCGACCAGCGCGATCGAGACCGCGAACTCAGGCACCCCGGCGATGAATTCCTTGGTCCCGTCCAACGGGTCGACCACCCAGACCCGTTGCCTGGACAGACGCTCCGCCCGGTCGGCGCTCTCCTCGGAGAGCCAACCGTAGTCGGGAAAGGCGGGGCGCAAAAGCTCGGCGATGGCCCGGTTGGCTTCGAGGTCGGCCGAGGTAACCGGGTTGTCGCGCCCTTTCGAGCCGACCTGGTAGGAGCCGGCGCGGAAGTGGCCGCTTAAGATGGCCCCGGCGGCGCGCGCCGCATTGCGGGCCGCCTCCAGTTCGCGCTGCAAATCGTTTTGTGAACGGTTCAAGCGAGGCTCATTGCCGGCTGCGGGCAAAGATCGCGCACCCTGCGGCGGCTTCCCCGCGCCGGTCACTTGCGCTTGCCGCGGGCCGCTCCGGATGTGACCTTGCGGTAAGCCGAAGCGAGCTTTTCAAGCATCTTTTCACGCTGGTCGTAAAGCCGCCGATGCCTGCGGGCGGGCCGGTTCGCCAGCGCGTAAGCGGTGATGACCGGCAGGGCCACGGTGCTGTCCAGGTAGCAAACGACCGAATCGGGCAGCCTTTGCGGATCTATCTTACCCCAACTGACGGCCTCGCCGGGAGTGGCGCCGGAAAGGCCGCCGGTATCGGGACGCGCGTCGGTAATCTGCAGGAAGTAGTCGTGCCCCTTCTCGGCTACGCCCATCACCTCCTGGATTTGCGGCTCGGTCTGGAGCAGGAAATTTTTCGGCGAGCCGCCGCCCACGATAAACACCGCGCTCTTCGCGCCCGATTCCTTGGCTGCGTAGACGATCGCCGCGGTCTCGTTCACATCCGCCAACGGGTCGAGCCTAAGCTTGTATCCCTTAAGCTCGAGCAGCGCCAGGTTCATCCCAATCGAAGAGTCGCCGGGCGACGAAGTGTAGACCGGGACGCCGTACTCCCAGGCCGCGGCCAGCACCGAGCGGCGGCCAAGCTTAAGCGCGCGCTCGCGCTCGGCCAGGTAGCGCCCGGCCCGGTAGTGGAACTCGGCGCTGCTCATCGGATGCTGGAACTCTTCCTGCTTAGCCACCTCGCGGAAGAAAGCGTCGGTCGACAACAGCACCTGGTAGTCGAAGAAAATGTCGTAGATGCGCACCACCCCCGCCTGGCGCAGCGCAACGTCGTCCGCCTCCGCCGACCCTTGGAACATCTTGAGCCCGATCCCAAAGTGGGCGTCGTGGTAAAGATTGGCCCCGGTCGACACCACCCAATCGATAAAGCCGTTCTCGATGAGCGGGACCAGGCACGAGATGCCCAAGCCGGCAGGAGTCAACGCGCCGCTCAGGCTCATCCCGACCACCGAGTCGGGCTCGAGCATCTTGCCTGCGAAGAGCCGGCACGCCTCCTTGAGCCGGCGGGCGTTGTAGGCCCAGAAGGCGCCGTCCACCAGCTCCGAAACGGTCATCTCGCCGCTGACCGGCTGCGCAGCGATGGGCGCGAACCGAGAAAGCGCAAACTGCTTCTTTTTAGCCATGATGCGCCTATGACCTGCCGAGCGAGACAACGGAGCTTGCGGCGCCGGCCCGCGACCAGGCGAGGGCGGGCCGAGGCCGACAGCGTGCGCTCCGAGCCGCGATTTCCGCTTGAGTTTGCCACTTTTTCGGGCGCTCCTTAAGATGGGGCAGACGCAAAAAGCGGCCGGCCGCTTGGCCGCGCCGTTTCGCTGCGCTGGCTCCTGCGGGAGACGCGGCTTTGGCCGACCGGCCAAGACAGGGGCGCCCAGGCACGCAAGAACCGGGCGCCGCACGGCGACCGGGCAAGGCGCACGGACATCGGTTGCATGGCGGTTGTTAAGCGGCGGGCCGACAGGGCGGCGTTGATGGTAGCCACTGTCTTCGGGGTCGGATACGCTCCGTGGGCGCCGGGCAGCGCCGGCTCAGCCTGCGGTCTTGTGCTGTGGGCCGCGGCGCTTGGCCCCCTCTGGACTTGGTCGCCCCTGGCAGCGGGCGCGCTGTTTGCGGCCTTGGCCGGGCTCGCGCTATGGGCTGCGGGCCGCGCCGAGCGGGTCCTGGAAGTCCGCGACAGCCCGTCTATCGTGATCGACGAGGTCGCCGGAATGGTCCTCACCTTGGCCGGCAATCCGGGCCGATGGTGGTGGCTTGCGGCCGGCTTTCTCGCCTTCAGGCTTTTCGATATCGTCAAGCCTTTTCCGGTGCGCCGGCTGGAGCGGCTGCCCGGCGGTCTGGGCGTTGTGGCGGACGACCTGGCTGCGGCGGTCTATGCGAACATTACCCTTCATCTGCTGGTAGCGTTAATCTGACTGTGGGGCGTTCGAGAGCCGGCGGGCGCAGGTTCTGCTCCGCGCCGCCGCCAACGGGCGGGCTGGACCGGGGCGACAGGGTAGCAGCCATGATTCAAGTAGCGATTATCCTTTCAACCGGAAACGAGCTGACCAGCGGCCGCACGGTGGACACCAACGCTAATTTCATCGCCGATCGGCTGGGCGCCATCGGCGTCGAGGTCGCTGCGGTGATGACGGTGGGAGACGTTTCCGAGCGGCTGCGATGGGCCTGGGAAACGGCCATCGAGCGTGCCGACCTTGTGATTTCGACCGGCGGGCTCGGCCCAACCAGCGACGACCTGACCACCGAGACGGTGGCGCAAGTGACGGGTCGCAAGCTGTGGCAGTCGGCGCCGGTGCTCGAGGCGATTCGCGAGCGCTTTGCCCGTTCGGGGCGCCAGATGCCGCCCAATAACGCCAAGCAGGCGCTTTTTCCAGAGGGCGCGCTAATTATACCCAACGAGCTGGGCACCGCGCCGGGCTTTCGCCTGGAGGTCGAGCGGCGCGGCGGCGGCAAGGCGCACCTGGTAACGCTTCCCGGCGTGCCGCGCGAGATGAAGCGGATGATGGAGGCAACCGTCCTGCCGTGGGTCGGCCAGGCGCGAGGGCATGACAAGGTCTTCGCTACGCGGGTCTTTCAAACCTTCGGCATCAGCGAGTCGGCGCTCGACGAGGCGGTCTCCGGGCTTATTGCGCCGGGCGAAGGCAGGGTGGCGTTTCGCGCCAGTTTTCCCCAGATTTCCCTGCGGATCGTGGTCGAAGCCAGTCCCGCAGAGGCCGAGCGCCGGGTCGAGGAATTGGCCGGCCGCGTCCGCCAGCGCGTCGGCCAGTTCGTCTTCGCCGAAGACGACGCGACGATGGAAGAGGTGGTGGCCCGGCTGCTTGCCGAGCGCAGGCTTAAGCTTGCGCTGGCCGAGTCCTGCACCGGCGGGCTGATTTCCCATCGCTTGACCAACGTTCCCGGCAGCTCGCGCTTTCACCTGGGCAGCTTCGTTACTTACGCCAATGAGCTGAAACAGACGGTGCTGGGCGTGCGCGCAAAAACCCTGGCCGAGCACGGCGCGGTCAGCGAGCCGTGCGTGCGCGAGATGGTGGCGGGAGCGCTTGAGCGGTCGCAGGCCGACCTGGCGCTGGCCGTTTCCGGAATCGCCGGGCCCGACGGAGGAACGCCCGACCGTCCCGTGGGCACCGTCTGGTTCGCGCTGGCCGCCGGACCAAGCCTGGTGGCGCGCCGCTACCAGCTCCAGGGAACGCGGGACTGGATAAAGCTGGTCGCCTCACAGGTCGGCCTCGACTGGCTGCGCCGCTACGCATTGGGCGCGCCGGTCATCGAGGCCGCAGCCTTTAGACGCTGACGTGATGGGTCCGAGATTGACAGCCGCGCGCCGGAAAATCATTAATAGGAAACGCTTCGTGCCGGGCGGATCGGCCGGCGCCGGCCGGCCCGGCCAAGGGACGAAGCGGGCCTGGCGGCGCCAGAGCCGGCACAGGCGGTCATGCTTGTCCGAAGGGCAGGCGGTTTAGCGGGCGCCGATGTCACACTACTGGCTTTTTCCCAGCCTGGTGCGCCAAAGCACGCTGCGCGAGCGGTTGATCGTTTCGCTGGACCGCGCCTCGCCGCGCGAGGTGTCCAAGCTGGTTGACCTGTTCGCCCACGCGGTGGGGATGTTCAAGGTCGGACGCACGCTTTTTCTCAACGGAGGTCCGGACCTGGTGCGCGACATGCGCCGGCGCGGCGCCGAGGTTTTTCTCGACCTTAAGTTTCATGACCATCAGCGGGCTGTCGTCCGGGCGGCGCTCGAGGCGACCCGGCTCGGCGTTCGGATGTTCGACCTGCAGGCGCGGGATAGCGTCGAGTCGATGGAACGCATCCGGGTCGAGGTCTCCCGGCTGTGCCATGGCGAGGGCCTGCGCCGCCCCTACATCCTGGCGGTTGCGCTGCTGGCCCGTCTCGATCGCGCGGGCAAGGAAGCCGACGGCGAACCGAGCCAAGTGGCACACCTGGCCCGGCTGGCGGCGCAGGCGGCGCTCGACGGTGTGCTCATCGCTCCGCAGAGCACGCTGGCGGTGCGCAACGTTTGCGGCCGGCGCTTTACCATCGTGACGCCGCTGCCGGGCGCCAGCCTCCACATAATGTCCCAGCACGCGGCCGAATTGATTCGCGCCGGCGCCGACTACCTGGTGCTTGGCGGCTCGCTCTGGCAGGCCGCCGAACCGCTCAAGGCGATGCGCGAGTTGATCGAGGGGATTGAACAGCGGCTGCGCCAACCGGCCAGCGTGTCTGCGGGATTCTTTTCCTCGCGTCTTCCCTGAAGCTGGGCGGCTGCGGTCCTGCCGGATAAGGCCCGACCGCCGTCGTTACAGCCCGAGCAGGCCGGTTGCGGGCGCGCCGGCCTCCGATCGGGCGCCGGCAAACGGTGCGGCGCAGGGCTGGCGCGAACCGGAGGTAGCGGGCCGGCCGCTTGGCGGCCGGGACAAGAGCGAGTGTTCATGCGCGCTTCACGACCCCATCCCGAGAGCCATGCCGCGCCGTCATTTTGGCGTCGCACCCTGGCTCGGGCCTTCGCCATGCGGGAGCCCCTGGAGTGGTTTCGTGAGCGTGCGGGTTACAAGTGGTGGGTCGTGGGGACGGTCTGCCTGGGCGCCTTCATGGGTCAACTGGACGCTTCCATCGCCACCCTGCTGATACCGACGCTGCGCACCGTGTTCCGCCAGCACTTGGCAAACGTCGAGTGGGTGGTGATCTCCTACCTGCTGACGCTCGTTGGGTTGGTGGTGATGTTCGGCCGCCTGGCCGACATGTTCGGCCGCAAGGAGATGTACACGCTGGGATTCGTTGTCTTCACCGCGGGCTCGGTGGCCTGTGGCGCCTCAGGCACTCTCGAGGCGCTGGTTCTGTGGCGCGTGGTGCAGGCACTGGGCGCGGCCATGCTCCAAGCCAACTCAGTCGCTATCATCACCCAAGCGGTGGACAGGAGTGAGCTGGGCCAGGCGATTGGTGTGCAGGGCGCGGCACAGGCGATAGGGCTCTCTGTGGGTCCCGCACTGGGCGGCATCCTAATCTCGCAACTGGGGTGGCAATGGGTCTTCTACATCAATCTTCCGGTTGGGATCGTGGGCACGACGGCGGGCTGGCTGATCCTGCCGTCCAGTGAGCGGGCCGGGCCCGGCGAGTCATTCGATTGGTTGGGGCTGGCCCTGTTTGCCCCGGCCACGGCCATGTCAGTGTACGCCATTACCCAGGGCGAGAGGTGGGGCTGGGGTTCGCCGGAGATCATCGGCTTGATCGTACTCTCACTGATGCTGTTCGCACTGTTTGCAGTGCGCGAGCGCCGGGCGGCTTTTCCGATGGTCCACCTCGAGCTGTTCGCAAACCGGACCTTCACCGCCGGCGTCGTGGCGGGGCTGCTATCGTACGCGGTGTTGTTCGGCGGACTATTCGTGATTCCGGTCTTTCTGGAACGGGCGCTGCGCCTAAGCGCGCAAACCACGGGCCTGACGCTTACAGCGGTGCCCGTGGCACTGGCCGTAGCGGCGCCCTTTGCGGGAGCTTTGGCCGATCGTTTCGGTCCACGCGGCCTGACGGTCGGGGGCATGGTCGTGGCTGCCGTGGCCCTGCTGTGGCTGGACAAAGTGTCCCCGACGGCGGAACTGTCGTTGTTGTCGGCGCTTGCGCTGTTTGGGCTGGGCGTTGGCGCGTTCACACCGCCCAATAATGCCGCCATTATGGGAGCGGCGCCCCTTAAGCGTCTGGGCGTGGCAGGTGGGATTCTCAACATGACTCGGGGCCTGGGCGCCACCTGGGGAGTCGCGGCTACGGGGGCGGTGTTAGCTTGGCGGCAACGGGTCTACGAGGCCGGCTGGCGCCCTGGTGATGTTGCCAGCTTCGCTCGCCATCTGGCCGGCGTTCATCACCATAGGCTAATTGTCGCCATGTACAGCGTCAGCCGTGCGTTTCACGACTCGGTGCTGTTCTTGTTCGCTCTGGCGCTGCTGGGGGGTGCTATCTCGATGGTGCGGGGGCGCGCTTCAATCGCGGGCGAGTTCGAGGAAGGCCACCAAGAACTGCTGTGAGGCGTGCCGGGCATCGTTCAGCCGGGCGGCAGCCAAAAGAGCTGAGCGGTTCCGACCTTTTCGTAAAAGACGGCTTGTCCTCCCTTCTCGAAGCGAAGAGCGCCTCTCCCGCACAGCATCCCGAGGCGTTCGACCACCTCGCTCGGACGCAATCCGAGTCAACTACCGCATCGGCGAGGCGCTGGCCCTCGCCAAGGTGGGCAACTATTTTCGCCGGTAGATTACGCGTGTCGGCCTGACCTTCCGGCGCGATCCCGAGCGCATCACCCATTAAGCGCGTGGGGGAAGAATTGGGCTTGGCGCCCGGCGCGCGCGGCCCGGCCGCAGTTTGGGCGCAAGCGAACCGATCGGCCGGGCAAGAAAGCGGCACGCGCGTACTATTCGAGTGCGGCCCGGGTGGGTTAGGTTAGAAGCATGTTCAGCATCCTGTCCTATCTGCTCTTGCTTTCGGTCCTCGCGGGGTTCGTCGGTGCTCTCTCGGGCTTGGGTGGCGGCGTCTTCATCGTTCCGGCCCTGGTAATCCTGGCGCACCTGCCGATGCCGGTGGCGATCGGCGCGAGCCTGATCTCGGTGGTGGCGACCAGCGCCGGTGCCAGCGTGGCTTACGTGCGCGACGGCTGGACCAACCTGCGGGTGGCGATGTTGCTTGAATGCGCCACCGTGACCGGCGCCGTCTTGGGCGCCTACCTGGTCGGCTTGATACCGACCTGGGTGCTCGAACTGCTGTTTGCCGCGATGATGCTGGAAACCGCTTATTCCTCCTTGAAAAACCAGGACGATCGTCCGATTGCTACGGGCGACGGCTTTGCCCGGCGCCTGGCCTTGGGCGGCAAATACCCCGGGCCCGACGGCCGGCAGATTCACTACGAAGTTACCGACGTGCCGGTGGGCGCGGCGCTAATGCTGTTGGCCGGTCTGATGTCGGGCTTGCTCGGTATCGGCTCGGGGGCGCTTAAAGTGATGGCGATGGACTCGCTGATGCGGCTGCCGCTGAAGGTTTCCAGCGCGACCAGCAACTTTATGATCGGCGTGACCGCAGGGGCCGGCGCCCTGGTCTTTTTGGCCCGCGGCAGTGTTCCGGCCGTGGTGGCGGCTCCGGTGGCTTTGGGAGTGACCGCCGGAGCGCTGGCCGGGAGTCGCATTCTTCCGCGCGCCAACGTCCGGGTGCTGAGACTCGGTTTTGCCGCCATTGTGCTTCTGATCGCCGCCGAGATGGGCTGGCGGGCGGCAAGCGGAATATGAGCGCATCGGCTGAAGCGGAAGATCGAATCTTGCGGCTTTGGACGCCGCTCATCCTGCGGCTTGTCCTGCTGGCGGCTGTCGTGGTGCTGCTGACCGGGCTTGTTCTGGTCGCGGTGAAAGACCCGGCGGCCTATGTGGCGCATTTCCGGCGCGCTCAGCAGTTGCCGTCGGTTGTGGACCGGGAACCCTGGTCGGCACTGCTGGAGCGCGCGCTACATGGCAAGCCGCACGACGTCCTTACGCTCGGCCTGATGCTGCTCACGCTGGTTCCGTTGGTCCGCGTTGCGTTCTGTTTTCTTCTGTTTCTTACGACGCGCGACTGGCCCTTCGTACTGTTTACGGCGTATGTCCTGACGGGCCTGGTACTTGGAACGGTCTTGGGGAGGATTGGCTGAACGCTTGTCAAGCGCCGGCGAGGGCGCTTAGCGACGGACAGGCTTGGACGCGGGCGGGCCCGGCCATCCCGCCCGCACCTGACTTGAGAGGGGCCGCCTTAGAGGCTACGCCTAGTAATCGACGCCGGCGTACGCGGCTTCAAGCCGCAAACGGCCCGCGACCTGTTATACAGCGCTCGTGTTCCGGTCTGCGCACCACTTGTCGATCACTTCGGCGTTGAAACGCCAATCGGTGCCGATCCGAAACCCCGGCAGATCACCTTTGCGCAGGAGCTTGTAGATCGTCGACGGGTGCACTCTCAGGTAAGAGGAGAGCTCCTTAACCGTCATGACCCGGGGCATCTGGTATTTGGAGTCCGTCATTGCTGAACCCCTCCTTGGTTAGTTTGTTGTCTGCGTTGATTCCTGCGGCAACAACCGATATTTTTCCGCTGGATGCGCCCCCCTGTTGCGGGGAGCGCGGCACCCACGTTGCCACGCCAGGGCGCCTAACACGATCTAGCGTTTCCTAAGTTACCAGGCTAAGTCAAGAGGGGGGTGTGAGGCTCATAGCTAACTTGGTCACATCACTCGTTTCTGCCTGCGCAAAAGGGTGGTCCTGGCTGACCTTGCACCGCGTCCGGTCGGCTGTGGGCGCCTCTGGGGCGGCGGGAAAAGCTGCGTTCGGATTTGCGGCCAGGGTGCGGCGACGCTTCGTCAAGCCGGGGTCTAGCACCCGGGCCGAAAGAAGGCTATTGCTGGCTGTGGCGTGGTTAGGACTGCTTAGCTGGTTACTGTTATGGCATGCGGCCCAGGCGCAGGAGCGGGTGGCCGAGCCAGTCCTCACCCTGACGAGCCCGGTCATCGAGGCCGGGGGACGCATCCCGGAGCGCTACACCTGCAACGGAGCTGACGTTTCTCCCGAACTCAGGTGGCAAAATGTGCCTCCCAAGGCAAAGAGCCTGGTGCTTATCGTCAAGGACCCGGACGCGCCCCGCGGCATCTTTGTCCACTGGGTTGTCTACAACATCCCGTCATCGGCCGCCGGCCTGCCACAAGGCGTTTCGCCGGTCTCTCGGCTGAACGACGGGACCATGCAGGGCGCGAACAGTTTTGGCGTCATCGGTTATCGCGGGCCTTGTCCGCCTCCGGGCGGGAAGCATCATTACCACTTCGAGCTGATGGCCCTGGATGCGAAACTGGAGATGCCCGAGAGACCCAGCGCGGTCAACGTCGAGGCTATGAGCCTGCAGCATATCATAGCTCAGGCCGAGTTGGTCGGGATTTATGGACGCTAGGCTTGAGTGCTGGCAGCAGCGGCCGAGCGGGAAAGCGCGTGCCGGATGGCAGGGCGCTTTTCGATTTACCGCGGACGGCGAGCGGCGCCCAGGCATTGGGAAAGCGGAGTCTTAGCCGACTGCGACGCGGCTTGAATGATGGCAGGTCACCATGGCTTGGAACTGCGCTTTGTGGCCTCGGCGGCGCGCCTCGAGGATTGCCCGCGATGGGACCGGGTGGAGGCGGCGTTTGCGGGCCGCTCCAACGCCGGCAAAAGCTCGCTTTTGAATGCGGTTGGCGGCGGGACTGCTTTGGCGCGGGTGGGCCGCGCGCCAGGTCAAACCCGTACCCTCAACTTCTTTGTCACAGGCGGCGCGCTTGCCTTGGTGGATCTTCCAGGTTACGGCTATGCCCGCGTGTCGGCGGTGGCGGCGCAGGGGATCGCCGCGCTGCTTCGTTGCTACCTCGAAAGGCGCGGCAACCTCGGCTTGTTGACGGTCGTTATGGATGCGCGGCGGCCGCTGGCGCAGGAGGAGCGGCTCTTGATTGAATTGGCCGCCCGGCGCGGGATCGAACTGGTGCTTGCGGCAACCAAGTTCGACCGGCTCTCAACCGCCGAGCGAGCGCAAGCCGAGCGGCGTTTTAGCGCGGCCGGGCTGCGTCCGGTCTTCTGCTCGGTGAAGACCGGTATTGGCGTCGAAGAAATCCGCCGGCGCATCCTGAGCGCGGCGCCGGCCCGCCGCCCTCCCGCTCTTTGCTCGAGAGCCTGAACGAGCGCTCGACGGCGGTGCCGAGCACGGCGGCTCCCTCAGGCGGACGCGGTTTCGCCGATCGGGTGCCGGGTCAGCACCAGCGACAGCCCCGCTCCAATCAGCGCCAGCAGCCCGGCGAGCACGAAAGCCGAGGTGAAGCTGCCGGTTGCCGCAACGATATAGCCGGTAACGATCGGCGCCAGCAGGCCGAAGGCGTTGCCGCCAAGGACCATGAAGGCAAAGGTGCGTCCGCCGTCGGCCGGCGAGCGCAGAAGGTCGGCAGCCAGCGCCGCGTTGGTCGAGGTCACCGTGGCGCTGAAGCTGACCGGCAAAATGGTGAGCGTCACAACCAGCGCCAGCGCGTCAACGTAGGGTATTGCCATGCCGGCCGCGGTTAGCACCAGGGACGCTGCCACAACCATGCGCCGTCCGCCGCGGCGCATGGTCTCGACCGTCAGCAGCGCGTCGCCTACCCAGTTGGTGAGCACGATTAACAGCGAACCGGCCAAAAACGGCACCGAGGTGAACAGGCCGGACTGCACCATCGAGACGCCCCGGGCGGTTTGCAGGTAGGCCGGCAGCCAAGTCAGATAAAGGTAGAGCGAATAGACCGCGCATCCTTGCGAGAGCGCAAGACCCCACATCGACCGCGAGCGCATCAGTCCGCGGTACCCTACCGCGCCCTGTGCCGGCGGTTCCTCGCCCGCGTGCCGCTCAGCCAGAATTCGGCTGCGCTCCGCCCCAGAAAGCCATCCAGTCTTTTCCGGCGTGGACACCAGCAGGCTCCAGACCAGGACCCAGAGCAAGCCAACCGCGCCAGTTACCAAGAACGACCAGCGCCACGAAGCGGCAGCAATGAGCCAGGCCACCGCCGGAGCGCCCAGCGCCGAACCGAGCAGGCTCCCCGCCTGGATGAAGCCGACCGCCGTGCCGCGCTCGGTGTACGGCGCCCAATCCCGCACGCTGCGGTAGCTGACCGGGAAGGTCGGCGCCTCGCCGACGCCCAGCCCAAGCCGGGTCGCCAGCATGCTGACAAAGCCGACCGCGCCGCCGCTCAGCATCTGTGCCACCGACCAGAGCGCGGCGCCCGCGGCCGCCACGCGATGCGCGCCCAGGCCGTCGATCAGCCGCCCGCTCGGCAACAGCATCAGGACGTAGGCCCATAGAAACGACGAAAAAAGGTAGCCCAGCGCCACGGGAGACAGTCCAAATTCCTCTGCGACCACATGACCGGCAACCGACATGTTGACCCGGTCCACGTAGCAGATGGCATTGAAGAGGAAAAGGAGAAAGTAGACCCAGAAGCGCCGGCGCCCCATGGTTAGCCCTCCTTACGTGATGCTGCTCGGCATTGCGACCCGCGTTGCCCCGCGCGTGAGCGGCGCGACCACCCCGCAATCGACCGCGCCAAGCCTCCGAGCAAGGCCGATGCTTGGCCCGGTTCGGCGCTACAGAAAGGGCCGCGCCCGAGCGGCGCTGCGCGGGGTCGCATCCCCAAGCGGCGACTTTATCCTAATCGACGCTTCTGGCAATACGCCCGCCCGCAAGCCAGCCGAAGGCCCCGCCCATGACAAAGCGGCGCGCCGGCACAACCTCTTGGCGATCCCTACGGAGTTGTCGCCCGCACAGGGCCGCTGCTTTTTTCAGCTGCCGGGCGGCCGGAGAAGCGTGCTTAGCGCTTCCAGCCGCTCGATTACGGCGTCCGCGTCAGCCAGGCTGGTGTCTCCATCCCCGCGGTAACCGTAGCTGACGCATACGACTGCCATGCCGGCGGCTCGCGCGGCCTGTACGTCGCTGGCTGAGTCGCCGACCATTACCGCACGCTGCGGCGTGGTCTTAAGCTTCTGGCAGGCGTAGAGCAGCGGCAGCGGATCGGGCTTGCGCCGGGCCAGGCTATCGCCGGAAAGCACGATGTCGAAGAGGCGGTCGAGTGCCAGCATCCGCAAAAGCGGCTCGGTATGGGCCGCAAGCTTGTTGGTGACGCATCCGAGCCTGCGTCCCTCGGCTTTGAGCCGCTCAAGCACAGAGGCAACGCCCGGGTAGGGACGGCTAAATTGCCCGAGCAGGCGGCCGTAGTGTCCCAGATAGACTCCGAAAGCGCTTTCGATTTCGTCTTCGCCAACCTCGCGCCGCAACCGCAGGCGCAGCAGCCGGCCAGCCAGTTCCCGCGACCCGCTGCCGATAAGCTTACGGATTGCCGGCAGGGGAAACGGGGCGAGTCCGAGCTCGGAGAGCGTGCGATTTGCCGCTTCGGCGATCTCCGGCGCGGTATCCACCAGCGTGCCGTCTAGGTCGCAAACGATCACGTCGGCCGCAAAAGGCGGCTGCCTGCTTCTGCTCATAGCGTGCAACCGACACCGCCCCCATCGCGCAGCGCCGCGCCGAGCTTAGCCGGCAACGACGCGCCGGCTCCGACGGCAACATGGTCAGCCGGATGCCCGCGGCGGGCCAACTCCGGGCCGAGTCGAGCTTTCACCGCATCGAGAGCCGTAGCCATTTGTCGCTGCTTGCCCGGGCACTGCGCGCCCAAGCCTCTGCGCTTGACCAAGCGGCGAGGGCCGCGCGGCAGCTCGCCCGACCCGCCTGCCGCGACCGCGCGGTGCAGGCAGGCCAAGAGGAGCGCAACACCACGATCTGCCGCCACGAGCCCCCGCCGCGGTGCAATGGCCTGGCGCGCGCGAGGAATCCCGGGTTGCGCTGCGGCATTTGAATGGCCTTCATTCTGCGCCAGGAGGCTAAGCCAGAGGGTTCGCATGCTCCACAGACGATCAGTATTGCGGTAGACGCCAAGCATCATGCCCCGCCAGCAGCGAACCGAGCGGCTGCCGTCGTCCCCCAATATTTGATAACGTCCTTCATCCCATGTGGAAGGGGAGGCCTTTCGGGAAAATGAACAACACCGATTTTGCCGCAGGGGCTTCGGCTTCGCTGAAGAAGACCATGGGCGAAGTGATGGCGTTGCCCGGACAGCACGGTCCGCAGCCGACCAATAACCTGCGCGACTCTCTCTATGAGAGGCTGGCCGACCTGGCCGTCAGTCGGTTTCCCGGCTCAGGTTGGTCTGAGAGCAGGCGATCTTCCGCTCTGGCCGGGCGCGGGCTTGAGGACAGTCTCGGACCTCTTCGCGCCGCCACGTTGATCGCGGGCCGAGCTCGCCGCAAGGCGCGGGCCAATAACAAAGCTGATTAGCTCCCCGATGGTGCGATGACCCTCCACGGGATGGCGTAGGCGCAGGTTGGCGCGGAACTCGTAGCGATTGCGCCGCCCCTGGCGCTTGCGCTTAAGATAGCCGGCCTGCTCGAGTTCGGCGACGATGCGCTGCACCGCCCGCTCGGTGATGCCGACGCGGGTGGCCACGTCACGCAGGCGCATCTCGGGCTCTCCCGCCAGGCACAGCAGCACATGCCCGTGGTTGCTCAGGAAGGTCCACGCCGGGGGCTCGCCCGGCCCGTTTGGGGTAACTTGTCGCACCATTCGCGATCGCAAATATGCGCTCTTGACGCCGCGACTTCAATATCGTATAAACGATCTTAACAGACGACCGACAATTCGCGTTTCCTGGCTCGTGTGACCTGAGACGCGTACAAGGAGGCGTTCCGCAATGAGCCGACCGACCCCCGTCACGGTTGCCCACGGCGACGGCATCGGGCCCGAAATCATGGATGCGACGCTGCGCATCCTGAGCGCGGCCGGCGCGCGCCTGGCGATCGAAACCATCGAGATCGGAGAGAGCGTTTACCAGCGCGGCTTCAGCGCCGGCATCGAACCCGCGGCCTGGGATTCGCTGCGGCGCACGAAAGTGTTCCTGAAGGCTCCAATCACCACCCCGCAAGGCGGAGGATTCAAGAGTCTCAACGTCACCGTGCGCAAGACGCTCGGCCTGTTCGCCAACGTGAGGCCCTGCGTCGCCTACGCGCCTTTCGTGCGCACCCGGCATCCGGGGATGGACGTCGTCATCGTGCGGGAGAACGAGGAGGACACCTACGGAGGCATCGAGCATCGACAAACCAACGAGGTGGTGCAGTGCCTCAAGCTGATAACGCGCCCGGGCAGTGAAAAGATCGTGCGCTACGCGTTCGAATACGCGCGCGCCCACGGCCGCCGCAAGGTCACCTGCTTCACCAAGGACAACATCATGAAGCTGACCGACGGGCTGTTTCATCAGGTGTTCGAGCGGATCGCCGCGGATTACCCGGAGCTCGAGCACGAGCACTGGATCGTCGATATCGGGGCGGCGAAGCTGGCCGACACGCCGGAAGCCTTTGACGTTGTCGTGATGCCCAATCTGTACGGCGACATCCTGTCCGACGTTGCCGCCCAAATCGCAGGCTCGGTGGGTCTGGCCGGTTCGGCCAACATCGGCGAGCAAGCCGCGATGTTCGAAGCGATCCATGGCAGCGCCCCGCGCAGGGCCGGGCAGAACCTCGCCAACCCCTCGGGCCTGCTGCTGGCCGGCGTGATGATGATGGTCCATATCGGGCAACCGCAAATTGCCCGGGCGGTGCATAACGCCTGGCTGCGCACCGTCGAGGACGGAGTTCACACCTACGACATCTTCAAAGAGGGCGTGAGCCGCCAGAAGGTCAGCACCGCGCAGTTTGCCGACGCTGTGATTGCGCGGTTGGGCAAGCTGCCCGAGCATCTCAAGCCGGCGAGCTACGCCGGGCAAAGCGCTCAGTTGCCGATCTCGTTTGCGGGTGAAAGGGCGCACAAGGAACTTGTCGGCGTCGACGTGTTCGTCGATTGGGACGGGCCAAACCGCGACCCGGCACTGCTGGCGCGCGAGCTAGGCGGCGCGGAGGGTGGCGGGCTTAAACTTCGCATGATCACCAACCGGGGCACCAAGGTCTGGCCGGGAGGCTTGCCGGAGACGTTTTGCACCGACCATTGGCGCTGTCGCTTTACGCCCGACGACGGAATCGCTCGCCATCACCAGATCGTTGCGCTCTTGCAGCGCATCGCCGAGCGCGGGCTGGACTTCATCAAGACCGAAGGTCTTTACACCTTCGATGGTCAGCCGGGGTACTCGCGCGGTCAGGGCGAATAGCCGGAGGAGGGTTGAAAATTGAATAAGCGAACCGAAGGACTCAAACGATTGCGACATAGTGCAGGGCTCGACGGATACCCGCTGCCGCCCATTCACGACGAGCAGAGGCCCGCCCGGGCGCTGATCGTCACCTGCGCCGAGAGCCCTGTTTTGAGCGCGTTCGTGGCGTCGCTCGATCCGCTGTGCGTTCTTCAGAATCTGGGCGGGGCACTGCCTGGCGCGATTTCGGGGGCCGGGAAGGCCGGCGACGAGATGACTTGCGGCACGATCGAATATGCGCTCAACGAACTTGGCTTGCGCCACATCGTGTTGTTAGGGCATTCCTCCTGCCGCGTTCCATCCATGCGGCGACGGCGAGAGCGGTCGCTTGCGCCTGCGCAGCGGGTTGACGAGCCTGGGCCGTCCCGGCTGCGGGCCGCCCGTGGGTCAAGCTCCTGCGACAATCTGTCACAGGCGTGGCTGCTGGAACAGATGGCGCGTCTGCGCGACCGGCTCACCGCGGGCCGCCTCGCAACCGGGACGGAGGTCGCGACGCACGCGCTGTGGTTCGCCGAAGACCAGGGCGACCTCTTCGCCTACTCGGGTAACGAGAAACGATTTGTGCTGGCCAGCGATCTCGAGATGGAGCGGCTGTTCAGCTTGCTGGAGGCGGGCGCCGATGCCGCATAACGCGCGCTCCAGGAGGTCGGCCGCGGCCGCGATCCGGGGAGGTGAATCGGGGCCCAAGGTGGGCGTCGTGATGGGAAGCGCCAACGATTTCGCGCACATGCGCGCGGCCTGCGAAACCCTCGCGCAGCTCGGGATCGCCTACGAAAAGCGCGTGGTGTCCGCCCACCGCACGCCGGATTTCATGTTCCGCTACGCTGCCCAAGCCAAGCGGCGCGGACTGCAGGTAATCATCGCCGGCGCCGGCGGCGCCGCGCATCTGCCGGGCATGCTGGCGGCGAAGACCGTCCTTCCGGTGATCGGCGTGCCGATTCCGGCCACCGCGCTGGGCGGGCTGGATTCGGTTCTCTCCATCGCGCAAATGCCGGCGGGAACCGCGGTCGGCACGATGGCAATCGGAGGTGTTGGGGCGGTAAACGCCGCGCTGTTGGCGGCGGCGATTCTTGCGGCCTCGTCCCCCGGCTTGCACCTGCGACTGGCTGAGTGGCGCGAACACCATCGGGACGAATGACGGCCGGCGCAAGAGACCCCGTTCCTCCCGGAGCCACCATCGGAATACTCGGCGGCGGCCAGTTGGGGCGAATGATGGCGATTGCGGCCCGCGCGATGGGTTACAAAATCCGCGCGCTCGACCCCGACCCGGCATGCGCGATTCGGCCTTTGGTGGAAGACCTGGTTGCCGCTCCTTTCGATGACCCGGCCGCGGCCGTGCGGCTGGCGCAACGATGCGCCGTGTTGACCATCGAGACCGAGCGGGTGAGCCGCTACAGCCTGGAGCAATGTGCCGGCCGCGTTCCGGTACGGCCGAACGCCAACCTACTTTCAATCGTTCAGGATCGCGCGCGCCAGAAGCGCTGGCTGGACCGGCAAGGGTATCCGCTTGGCCCTTGGAGGTTCGCGCCTTCGTTCGACCCGTTGCGCGCCGCGGCGGCGGCGTTCGGTTTCGACTGCTACATCAAAGCCTGCCGCGGCGGCTACGATGGGCGGGCGCAGGCGCGCGTCTGCCGCGAATCCGAGCTAGCGCCGGCGTGGGAGGCGCTCGGGCCGCAAGCGTGCGTAGTGGAACAGGCCCTCGATCTGGAGGCCGAGCTTTCGGTCCTCGCCGCGCGCCGCCCATCGGGCGAGATGGTGGCCTATCCGCCGGCGCTCAACCGTCATGAAGACGGAATTTTGAGCTGGTCCGTGATTCCGGCTCCGCTGCCGTCCGGGATCGCGCGTGAGGCTCGGGCACTGACGCACGATATCGCCGAAGCACTGGGCCTCGAAGGGCTGCTGGTGGTCGAGATGTTCGTGGACAAGCGCGGTCGGCTGTTGGTCAACGAACTCGCGCCCCGTCCGCACAACTCCTACCACGCCAGCGAGCAGGCCTGTGCAACGAGCCAGTTCGAGCAGGCCATCAGGGCCATTTGCGACCTGCCGCTCGGACGAGCGGAGGTGGTGCAGCCGACCGCGATCGCGAACCTGCTCGGCGATCTTTGGCGCGACGGCACAGCGCCGCCCTTCGAGAAGGCTCTGAAATTGTCGGGCGTGCGTTTGCACTTATACGACAAGCACCCGCCCCGCCCGAGCCGGAAAATGGGGCATTTATCCGCAACCGCCGAAACACCCGAGCAGGCGATCGAAAAAGTACTCGAAGGCATGCAGCAGCTTCAGTGGCACCGCGCCCGGCGCTAACGCGACCCGAGCCAATCCCCTCCAATCTCTCCTGGCTGGACCTCGGTGAGCCCTAACAATGGAAGGGGCACCGTAAAGAGCAAAGTCTCATTGAACCGCCAATTCCGGCAATTCCAGCGCGAGCATAAGAAGCTTGAGATTGTGCAGGTCCCGGCTGACGGCGTGGCGCTGGGGCGCTGCAGCTTGAGCGCACCCTCGATGGCGTCCTTCAGACGGCCGCGGTGGATATGGCCGAGCGAGGCCGCGGCAAACGCCGGGCTCTCCAGGCCGGCGAAAAGCCGCTCGGGCGGCTTGCTGCGCTGGCGGCGCACCTGGCGGCCGACGAGCAATCCGGCGCGGCGGTTGGTCATTGGCTCGAATCACCCCAGCTAAAGGCGCTCAAGGCGCGTTCTCGCAGCGTCACAGGAAGCCTTTTGGGCGGCACTTTCCGGTGGTAAGAGTATGGTGTAAGTGCCTCGGCAGGCGCGGCTCGCCGCCGCTCTCTCCCGGAGAAGAAACCATGCACAAGACGAACAACGACCTGCCTGAAAAGACCCGGCGCGCGGTGATCGAAATCCTCAACGCCCGGCTGGCCGAGAGTATCGACCTGATGCATCAGGCCAAGCAGGCGCATTGGAACGTAACCGGGCCGAACTTTATCGCGCTGCACAAGCTCTTCGACGAAATCGTCGCCGCCGCCGAAGAGTACATGGACCTCGTGGCCGAGCGCGTGGCCGCGCTCGGAGGAATCGCGCGCGGCACGGTCCAGGCTGCCGCCAAACATTCCGGACTTGCCGCTTACCCGGCCGACATCACGGAGGCGAGCGAGCATCTGGCGGCGCTCTCCTCGGCGCTGGCCGCCTACGCGGCAGGCGCGCGCCGGGCGATCGACGAGACCGACCGGCTTGGCGACAAGGTGACGGCAGACATCCTCACCGAGATCGGCCGCGGCGCAGACAAGTACCTCTGGCTGCTGGAAGCGCATCTGAGGTAGCCGGACGCCTGCCGCCGGTCTGCGGGACCGGCTTGCCGAAAGCCGGCGGCCTCAAGGAGCTGCGCCCGCTAGGGCCGGCGGCCTGCCCAGGCCGACGGGCTCGCGCGCAGACGGCTTAGGCGGGCCGGACTACGTGATGGTCGCGCCCGACCATGATGACCAGCGACGAGGAGTCGACGAAATTGGACCGGTCGGGGATGACTTCATTGACGAACTCGGGCGAGCCCAGCGTCTCCTTTAGCGCGTTGACGCTGTCAAACCATAATTCTCCCGCGCCGTCGTAGAGTGGCTCGGCGAAGTCATAGGCTCGGTCAACCGTCGGACTTTCCACGTAGCGGCGGGCGTTCTTAAGCCTAAGCACGATGGGGCCGTGCACGTCACGCCAGTGCGCGCGCATCGCCTTGAGCGACATCCCGCGCGGCCGCTTGAAAATGAAAAGCGCCTTGATCGCGCCCTCGGCCTGCGGGCCGTCGAGCAGAACGTCGTCCACCGTCACCAGCAGTTGCCCGCTGTGGGGCTGGATGAAATTTGCCGCGTCGGTCTCGACCCGGGCAAACTCGGGGCTGCGCCGAAGCTCGGCCAGCGCCGCTTCGTCGCGCACCCACAATTCGGCTACGCCGTCATGGGACGGTTCAAGGCCGGGAAAGTCCAGGCGCCGGCACTGTACGTAAGCTTTGAGCTGGGGGACCTTTGCGACCAGCGGTCCGTGCACCTCGCGCCAGTAGCGCGCGAACTCTGTTTCGCTCAGCGATGCCTTGCGCCTGATGAAGTAATAAATGTGCAGCATCGAGCCCCTCTTCCCGGTCGCCATGCGCCGGCGTTGACGAGCGCGCGCGACGCGCCGCCCACCCTCCGAGCGCGCGGGTGGCGCCGCAAGAGCGAGCGCGCCGGGACGGTTGGAACTTCATCGAGCTTGCCGCAAAGCTTAAGCCGCTGCAAGCCGCGCGTTGCCCGGCTGCGCCACCCCTGTAAGGCTCGCCGGCGGGCCGCTCCGGTTCTCCGGACAAGGGCCGCGGCTTAGCCCCAGACCGGCGGCTTTCGCCCCTTCCACGGCAGCGCCTGTTCGAGTTGGCCGGCGAGCTGGAAAAGCGTCGCTTCGTCGCCGTAGGGCGCTGCAAACAGCATCCCGATCGGCAGCCCGGCGGCCGACTGGTAGAGCGGCAGTGAAATGGCAGGCTGTCCGGTTATGTTGTAGAGCGGATTGAGATGGGCGAAGCGGAGGATTTTTTCGTCCATCAGATTGGCGGTCGGACTGGTCACGTCAATCGCTCCGACCGAAAGCTGCGGCGTGCCGAGCGTGGGCGTGAGCAGCAGGTCGTAGGTTTCGAAAAAGGCTGCGACTTGCCGCGAGAGCTGCTGGAGCACCTGCACGGCGAGCAGGTACTGCGCGGCAGTCACCTGCCGGCCCAATTCGTAGAGGTTCAGCGTCATCGCTTCGAGCCCGTCGGGCCCGGGCTCGCGGCCGGTAAGGGCACGGATTGCCTCGATGGTTGCGGCGAGTCCCGAAGCGTAGATCGTCATGAAGTGCGGCGCCACGTCCTCCAGCCGGATTTCCGGCTGCCGCTCGACGACTTGATGGCCGAGGCTTGCCAGGAGTTCGGCCGCCTTTACGCATGCCTGGGCAATCTCCGGCTCAACCGGCGGGCCGCTGGGACTCGCGGTGGAAAAAGCGATGCGCAGGCGGCGCGGCGGCGTCGCGGCTTCTTCCAGGTAAGGGCGTTGCTTTGCCGGCGCAACGTAAGGATCGCCCGGCACCCACCCCTCAGTGGCATCCAGCGCGGCTGCGCTGTCGCGTACCGTGCGCGACAGCACGTGCTCGATCACCAGCCCGCTCATGAAGTCGCCAAGCTGCGGCGCCAGCGAGTTGCGCGCACGCGTCGGCTTGAGCCCGACCAGCCCGCAGCAGGCCGCTGGTATCCGGATCGAGCCGCCGCCGTCGTTGGCGTGGGCCACGGGCACAATCCCGGCGGCCACGGCCGCCGCCGCGCCTCCGCTTGAGCCTCCCGGCGTGCGGCTTAAGTCCCACGGATTGCGCGCCGGACCGTATAACTGCGGCTCGGTGAACGGCGGCAAGCCGAATTCAGGCGCGTTGGTCTTGGCAAACGCAATGAAGCCGGCCGCCTTGAAGCGGCGCACAAGTTCGCTGTCCTGTATGGCGGGAAACTCGGGCACGTAGCGGCTCGCGAAGCGGGTAGGGACCCCCTCGCAATCGCCTAAGACATCTTTCAGAAGCAATGGAACGCCGTCGAAAGGGCGATTGCTCGGCCGGTGCCCGGCCGCGGCTTGGCGCGCGCGGTCGTAGAACCGGTAGACCAGGGCGTTGAGCGCCGGGTTGCGCTTCTCGGCCAGCCCAATCGCTTCCTCCAACAGTTCTGCCGCGCTGACCTCGCCCCGGTTAACCAGCGTGGCAAGCTCGAGGCCGTCCAATGAGCAGTATTCTTGCAACACGCTGTGTTCTCTTTGTAGCCGATTACCGCCGGGCGCCTTTTGCCTGCGCGCCCGGTCCAGGATGGACCAATACTACAGCCGCGTTGCAGCTACAACCCGCGCCGCCGCGAAGCGCGCCGCCAAGGCTGGTGCCGGCGCGCAGGCCCGTTTGTGCCTCAGGTCGTTATGGCCTCCCGCCGCCGTTGAGGTAAACTGTAGACGCCGTGGCGCTTAAGGGCGAGATCGCGGGTCTCAAGGGCGAGATGAACGGGTTGCGGGCCGAAATGAACGGGCTGAGGGTCGAACTACGCCAGCTCGAATTGGGGCGGGTGGCGACCGCTGCGGCGAGGACTTAGAAGCCGGTTTGTGAGCGCCGCACTTTGTGGCCGGCGCGCTCGGCATAGCGCGAGAACAATGTCCAAAGCGCATCCGGTTTTCGCCGCGCTCTACGATCTGGCCATGACGCCATGGGAACGCCTGCGTGTGTCACGAACGCGGGAAAGACTGGTCGGCGACCTTGGCGGGCGAATCCTGGAAGTCGGTGTTGGAACCGGCCTTAACCTTCGCCATTACGGGCCTCAAGCGTCCGTCTTCGCCGTCGAGCCGGACCCGTACATGCTTAGCCGCGCCAAGCCGCGCGCCCGCGCTGTGACGGGGAGCGCGACGCTTGTGCGGGCGGTGTGCGAAGCGCTTCCTTTCCAGACGGGCAGCTTTGAGGCGGCAGTGGCCTGTCTGATGCTTTGCAGCGTCGATTCGCCGGAGGCGGCCTTGTCCGAGGTGCGGCGCTGTCTTAAGACCGGGGCAAAACTGCGGTTTGTCGAACACGTGCGGGCGCACAATCGATGGATAGCCGAACTCCAGCGACTCGCCACGCCGTTGTGGTCGCGGCTGTGCGCCGGGTGCCATCTCGACCGTCCGACCGCAAGCCTGATAAGCAATGCCGGCTTTCGTATCGAAGCGATAAACCGTGCGGTCGGCGGCCTCTGGATTTGCGGCTCGGCCACGGCTGTTGGCTGAGGACGGGCTGGACGCCGCCTGGTCTCGGTCGGGTTGGCTTCCCAACTCGACAGGAACACCACCGGCCGGCTATTTGCCGCTACCGGCCGGCCCAGAAAGCGGCCCCTGCCGGGGTCTGCGGCCTTGGCCCGGGCCAATCGATGTGGCAGCGATAAGCGCAGCTATTTTCGAGCGCGTCGCCGGCCGGGTCGCGCCGGCGCGGCAGCTTTTCTTATCAAGGAGGCGGCCTTAGCGCAGTCGGCATCGTTTTCGAAACCGAACAGCGCTGAGAACTTGCGTCCCACGGCCTGCGCCACGACGACGCGCAGGTTGATGCCGGCCTCCGCCAGCGCCTTGCTCAGCTGATGGCCCAGGCCCGGCCGGTCGTCTCCCTCCACCAAGAGCGTCGCCGTGCCGCCGGCGGCCAGCCCCGCTTGCTGAGCGACTGCACTCGCTTTTCGACCGGCGATCGGGTGGACTTCAATTACGGCGCGGTTCCCGAGCTCGGGCGTGGCGTAGCCGACGACGAACTTCAAGTCGGCACCGGCAGTTGCCAGCGGTTCCAGCGTCGCCGCCAAAGCGCCAAGTTGGTTTTCGGTCTCTTTGCGCCAAACCGTCACTCGTTTTACCGTGACCGCCATTGTCGCTTACCTCCTCCGTTTGGGCGTCTGCCGGCCGCTTGTGCGGGGCTAGCGCGGCGCACTTCGAGATATCGCTCACTTTGAGGGCTTACGTCAATAGCAAACCGCAACGCTTGGGCGCCCGAGTTGCGAAAGCCCCGCGACAGCCGGCCCGGACGAGCGCCGCGGCCCAAACGGCGGGCTGCGTTTGACCCTATGCCGTCTCCGGTGGGGCTGCCGCAACTTAGATTGCGGCAGGTCGCGGCCTTGCTGCTTGCCCGTCGTGGTTGAGCGGGGCGACTTGGCGGTGGGCGGGAGCCGGGGTTTCGGGCTTGGCTGACCGGCGGACTTGGCGGTCCGTTAGCCGAGCCCGGGCTGGCGGGTTCTTAGCCGCGGCCGCGCGCCCGCGGCGCGTTCGGCAACGCCAGGCGGGTGCGGCGTACTACGGGGGAGCGGCGTGCAAGGCGCCGGCTCCGGTTCCCGGCGAGCTGCTCGGCGCGCCAGCGGTAAAGCCCGCCGCGCAAAAAGCCTGGTTCGATCCCAAGAGCCTCGCATACGTTTTCGAAAGCGAACGGACCTTCTTCGCCTTCGGCCGAAAACCAGCGCTCAACCTCGGTGAACTGGCGCCGACGAGCGCCCCCTGCTGCGCCCGCGTTGTTCTGGAAGCAACGCAGAGCGTCTTCGAGGACCGCCAGCATCAGGCGCTTGAACGGTCTTGCCGTTCCGTCGGCTCGCCTGCCGTCGAAAAACTGCTCTGGCGTCAGGCTGTCAGGCAGAAAGAGGCCTCCAAATTCGGTATTTTCCCACTGCATGGCTATCTTCCCTCCCCACTCCTCCCAAAGCGGGCCGGCTTACAGAGTTCGCTACGACGTGCTGTGCAGTTCGCAAGAGATGTGCCATGGGTTGTAGCGCTGGAAGCGTCGCGGCTCCTCCAAATGGCCCTTTCGCACTAATTGACAGAGCTAAGAGGCTCTTGCAGCATCAGGGCGCTCTATAGAAACCGCCGAGACGAAACGCAAACCAAGAGCTGACAGACCAGGCGATTTCACCGGACGAGGCGAAAACGCACGCCCAATGTGTAACTTTTGCACGCTCTGGGCGCCCCGTTCCCATTTTCGCTGCGCTCCAGGTAGAGCTGCCGGGCGGGCGACTGTCGTGCGCAGGAAGTCCGCGCGTCACCCTGAGCCGGGCCTCGATTCGTCGGCGGGACTTGGGGCCGCAAAGAGTCGGCTTGCAAGCTCTGACCGGCGCCAGGGCAGGTGCGCGAAGCGGCCGCGCTAGGCTAGAGTATCAGCCAGCAACGGAGGTCTTGCCGATGGACACCAGCCTTTTGGTGGAACAAGACGAAGGTCTGCTTAGGATCACGCTGAATCAGCCGGGAAAGCGCAACCCGCTGTCGACCGCCATGATGGGCCAGTTGATGGCTGTTCTGCGCGAGGCCGGCATGAAGCCGGAGGTTCGGGTCGTCATTCTCGCCAGCGTCGGACCGGCCTTCAGCGCGGGACACGACTTGAGCGAACTAGTGGGGCGGGAGCCTGCTTTTTATCGCCAAGTCTTCGATCTGTGCACACAACTGATGCATACGGTACAGGCCATTGCGCAGCCTGTGATAGCACAAGTGCAGGGGATCGCGACCGCGGCAGGGTGCCAACTGGTTGCCACCTGCGACCTTGCCGTGGCGGCCGAAAGCGCCCGCTTTGCCACGCCCGGAGTGAGAATCGGGCTCTTCTGTTCGACGCCGATGGTGGCCCTTAGTCGCGCCGTCGGCCGCAAGGCAGCGATGTATATGCTGCTTACGGGCGAGGCGATCGACGCTCGCACCGCTGAACGCTGGGGCCTGGTGAATAAAGTCGTGCCTGACGCCGACCTGGAACGTGAAACCAGGAACCTGGCGCTCAGGATCGCCGAGGCCAGTCCGCTGACGGTCGGAATTGGCAAGCAGGCCTACTACACCCAGATCGACCTTGATCAAGCCAAGGCCTACGACTACGCCAAGGAAGTAATGAGCCTGAACGCGCTGGCGGCCGACGCTCAGGAGGGGATGGGCGCCTTTCTCGACAAGCGCAAGCCGCGTTGGTGCGGCCGCTGACCGGCCGACACGCAGGACGCCTGCGATGTCAGCGCAAGATGGCGCGGCTTAGAAACTCCTCCAGGCTTCGGCGCAAGGCCGCAACCCCTGGGCTTGACGAAACGGTCCTGGTGCTCGGCGAGCAAGGGTATTTTGCCCTTGATCCGGCGCGCCTGTTCGGTCGGCGGGCGCCGCTCGAGGTCGAGCTCGGCGCCGGCAAAGGCGACTTCCTCCTGGCACAGGCGGCGGTGCGGCCGGAGCACGATTTCCTGGCCGTGGAGTTGAACGAAGCGTTGGCACGCTTGCTGGCCTTGGGTGCCTGGCGGCGGCGGCTCGACAATGTGAGGGTTGTGCCGGCCGACGCGCGTTCTCTCATCGGCCTGTTCCTGCCTGCGCAGGCGGTGGCCGCCTACCATGTCTACTTTCCCGACCCTTGGCCGAAGAGGCGCCAGCGCAAGCGCCGGTTCTTCACGCCGGCTCTGGCCTCGGGGCTGGCGCGCACCCTGCGGGCCGGTGGCCTGGTCTACTACGCGAGCGATTGGCGCGAGTACGCAGACGCGATGGCCGATGCGCTGGCAGCGGCGGGCCTGGTGCCTGCTCCAGAGCAAGCCTGCGCCGGCGCCCAAACCGGTTACGGGCGCAAGTACCTGGCAGAAGGAAGGACACTCTACCAAGGGGTTTTCCGGGCCCCGTCAGACGCACCGCTTGCGGTCGCGCAGCGAATTTAGCTGCTGCCGGCGGGTGATCCGGAGAGCAGCGCCTTGCCTTCGCCGTTTTTAGCGTTTAGCCTAGGTTCTGCCCACTGTCCTGAAGGCCCACTTATGCTGAGGCGCGGCTGCCTGCTGGTTTTGATTTTTGTCTTGGCTCTGATAGCGGGCTGCGGCGGGGTGGCCGTGCCCACCGGTCAGACCTACTTCTCCAAGGCCGAGACCGCTTACAGTCAGGGCGATTACGACGACGCGATCAAGGGCTACCAGAACCTTCTCGACCTCTATCCTTTCAGCGCCTACGCCGAAGAAGCCGAACTCAAGATCGGCCTGGCACAGTACAAACAAGGCCACTACGCCGAGGCGATCGCATCGCTCAGCGACTTCGAGCGGATGCATCCTACGAGCAAGTACCTGGCGATGGTGACCTACAGCGTGGCCATGGCCAATTACAAGCAGATGCGGCGCGTCGACCAGGACCAGGCCCGTACCCGAGATGCGCTCGGACAGTTTGAGCTGGTTGAACAGCGCTTCCCCGATTCGGGCTTCGCCGAGTTGGCGCGCCAGCAGATCGTCATTTGCCGCGAGATGTTGGCTCGCCACGACATTCTGGTGGGCAATTTCTACTACAGTTGGGCCAACTACCGGGCCGCAGAGTCGCGCTATGCGCAACTGTTGGAGGAATACCCCGATACCCCGGTTGCCCCGGAAGCGCTCTACCGGCTCGCCACCACATTTCAAAAGGAGGGTAAGAAGTACTCGGCGGCGCAAGCCTACGCCGCGCTGACGCTTCATTATCCGTCCAGCGTCGAGGTGGCAAAGGCGAAGGATGAACTCAAGAGGCTGGGCGAGCCGGTCGATAACGAGGCCGATCCGCTTGCCCTGGTGCTCGCCGAAAGCGGGTTTGTCGCCCAGCGGGACCATCCCGCCCAGAGCGACAATTGGGCGTCTTTGAGCGCCCCTTCAGGCGGCTCGCCTCGCGCCCGGGATGAGCGCTTGCTGCCGAGCGCAGGACTGGCGCCAGCCTCTCACAAGCGGTTGGGGCAAACGGTGCTCGAACGTCCGGCGGTTCTGAAGACCGTTCGCCTTTCGTCGTCCGATCCGCCGCTTTCCGTGGTCCTCGATCTGAGCAACCCGGTGCCGTACGCGGACAAGATGGAGACGGCTGCCGACCTATCGACCTTTACGGTCCATCTGAAGCACACGACTCCGGACGCCAGGCTGGAGCCTCATCTTGTGTTCAACCGCTCGATTTTCAAGGACTGTACCATTTCCTCGGACAAGGACGGTACGACCGTAACGGTCAACACCGTGCCGGTGTTGCGCTTCGCCGTGGTGCCGCTGGAGGAGCCGGCACGGCTGCTGATAACTTTCACGCCGCGAGCCGGTCTCAACCCGGAGGAGTCCGACTCAGCGTCCTGAGTTGGTTTGCGGCTCGCCCAGGCCGGTGGTAAACGGCCGGTACTGGCCTCCTTTGTTTAGCCGGTCCAGGGCCTTCAGGGCAGCTTGGCGCACCGGGCTGTTTCGGTCGTTGGTCGAGGCGGCGGCTCTTTCGTAATAGATGATTGCCTGGTCTTTCTCTTTGAGCGCCTCGAAGGCGCGGGCCAGACGGAGGGCGGTCTCGCCGTCCCTTGGGCAGGCCATCATCGCGTTTTCGTAGTAAGGAATCGCGCTGCGGTAATCCGCGCGGGCGAAGCTTTCGTTGCCTTGGCGCAGCGCTTCCTGGCTTGCCTGCTGGTTACAGACGGAGTTGCCGGCCTGGGCGCGGTAGTCGGTTGGCGCGGCGGCTTCCATCTGCTGGACGCTGCGCAGCATCTGGACCATTTGCGCCTGCTGGCGCTGGTCGTAGAGCGCGGTTTCGTCGACCGGCGGCACGGAGCACCCCGCCGCGATTAACGCCGGCATTGCCAGGGCGAAAAGTCGCGCTGTGCGGCACCGCCGGCGGTTATTCCTGCCCTGAGCATGCCAACCTTGTGGTAGCTTGAGGAGGCCGTTCATGAGGGTTTTACCTTGTCTGTGCCGAGCGCACGATCACGCCGGTAAAAGCGGTGGCCGAACGGCCATCGGTGGTCGTCGCGGTCACGGTTGCGAGGTAATTGCCGGGCTTGACGTAGGTGTGGGCGAAGACCGTGGAAGGTCGCAACGCAGCCTGCCCGTCGCCGAAGTTCCAGAAGTAGGAGACAAACCCGGCACCCGCCGGGTCGCGCGCGCTCACGAAAAACGACGCCGTAAGCGGGGCCGCGCCCGAAGCGGGGGCGGCGGCGAGCGACACGCTTGGCGGCTGCCCGGCCGCCGCCGTTGTCCTTACGGAGGCAGCCGCGGCGAAGCCAGGCGGCCTCAGGGCCGGGCCCCCAGCCAACCAGACGAGCGCCACGGTTGCCAGACTGTAGGCCCGGGCCCGCGCCATGGTACGCCGAGTTCGAGGCCGCGCCACGTGTGCGCAGGTTTTGCCGGCCCGGCCGTATCTGGTGCCTTTCACCGTCACGGATATGACATCCTTGCGGTCCGGTGATACTGCCCTCCCGGTTGACCAGGGGACTGGAGGCTTTGCCCGCAGGGCGGCGCTAGCCGCGCAGCAGCCAATCGCTCATGTCGAGGATCGCAGCGCTGCCGTCGGTCAGCACCAGCGATTTGGGCGAACGCCTTAGCTGGAGCCGGGCGATCTCCACGGTTTTGGGCAGCAGGTAGGTGGCATTGTCGCCGTCGAGGGAGAACAGGCGCACGCGCTCCTCGCTGGGCTTTTCCGAGCCGGCGACCTCATAGGGACTGACATGAAACTGCAACCCTCGGGCTCGGACGGCTCGGTCCGCGTAATCTTCCACCACCCCGACGAAGATAAGGGTGTTGTCGTCGCGGAAGTGCTTGCGATCCACGACGACTATCTGGTCTCCCTGCCTAAGCAGCGACATGGTAAACGCGCCGACCCTTCTTAGTGAAGACGGGTTTATCTTACACGCTTGTCGAGCGGACCGACATACGCTCTACTGGTGCGGTGGAGAAGGTGCCGAGCGCAAACCCGATTGGCGGCAGCCTTGCGACCCGACGCAGCGGTTTGATGGAGCGTCCAGCGGCCAAGCTTGAACAACTGCGCGCGGTGCTCGAGCCGATGGATTCCCTGCTGGTGGCTTTCTCCGGCGGGGTTGACTCGACCTTGCTTCTCAAGGTCGCCTGCCAGACCCTCGGCCGCAGGGTGACGGCGCTTACCGCAGTCTCTCCAACCATGCCCGAAGAGGACCGCGAACTGGCCCGGACCACGGCCCAGGCGCTCGGGGTGAGGCACCTTGTGGTCGAGACCGACGAATTGGCAGTCGAAGGTTACGCCGCCAACGGCCCTAACCGCTGCTACCTTTGCAAGAGCCATCTCTTCTCGATCTGCCGGCAACAGGCCGAGCGGATGGGCGCCCGGGAAATTGCGGACGGGCTCAACCTGGACGACCTGAACGATTATCGCCCCGGCATCCGCGCGGCCGGCGAAAAGCAAGTACGCCATCCGCTGGTCGAGGCCGAGATGACCAAGGCCGAGGTCCGCGAGATCTCGCGCTGGCTGTCGCTGCCGACCTGGGAACGGCCCGCATCTCCCTGCCTTTCGTCGCGGTTTCCCTACGGCACGTCGATCACGCATGAAGCGCTGCGCAAGGTAGGCAGCGCCGAGAAGCTCTTGCGTGGGCTGGGCTTTAGCGTCGTGCGCGTGCGCTATCACGGCGAGATGGCGCGCATCGAGCTCGGCGCGGCCGAGATCGGCCGGCTGCTGGAGCCCGGCATGCGCCAGGCCGTGGACGGCGGTCTGCGCAGCCTGGGCTTTCGCTTCGTCGCCGTCGACTTGCGCGGTTTTCGCTCGGGCTCGCTCAACGAAGCGCTCGGTCTACCCGTTCCGCAGCGCGCCTAGAGCGGAGCATTGAGCCGGCAAAGGTGCCGGGGGCGTTTAAGCAAAGCGCCCGCCGGCGGGCCTGCCCCGCCCCGCCAGCGGGGCGCATAACCCGCTTTGGGGCGCCGCCGTCGGCGGGGCATCGGCGCGAAACCAGGTCGCCCCGGCTTAAATCAGCCGGCAAGCGCTCCGAGCAGCGCCTCGGCCATTTTCAGGTCTTCGGCGGTGGTAATCTTGAAATTGTCCCGCGCTCCGGGGACCACTTGCACCGTAGCGCCCAGCCGTTCGCATAGCTGGGCATCGTCGGTTGCCGTCCAGTTGTCGGCATATGCGGCGCGGTGCGCCCTCAGGATGAGCTCGCGCCGGAAGGCCTGGGGCGTTTGCGCCTGGAAGAGTTCGGCGCGTTCGACGGTGGCGACCAGTTGTCCGTCAACCACCCGCTTGAGCGTGTCCGCGCTTGGGATGGCAGCAATCGCGGCTCCAGAGCGCTCGGCCGTCGCGATGCAGGCGTCGAACAGCGCGGCGCTTGCCAGGGGACGGGCGGCGTCGTGGATCGCCACCAGCTCGCTTTCGGCGCTCACCAGTGCCAGCGCGTGACGGACCGAATCCTGCCTGCGCGGGCCGCCCGGGACCAGCTTGAGCGGAATTTTCACCCCGGCAAGCTCGGCCAAGGAACGTGCCGCCGGCGCCATCCCTTCGGGCAGCGCAACGACAATTTCGACCACCGACCTTGCCGCAGCCGCCGAGCGCAGCGAGTAGAAGAGCATCGGTTGTCCCCCAAGCGTGACAAACGCCTTGGGTTGCCCCATCCCAAGGCGCAGACCGCTGCCGGCGGCCACTATGACGGCGCTCGCTCGCATCGCGGGCCTCAGCGCTTGAGCGTGAAAGCCGGGTGGACGGCTAGGCCGGCAAGCCGGGACCGGCCGGGAGCCAAAGGCCGCGTCGGTGCGCCGAGCGACGCCCTGGTGTTGGGCTTAAGGCCGCAGGCCGCGGCTTTAGTTGGCAAAGATGGTTCGCAGGTCTTCGAGGATCTTTTCCTCGGGATAGGCCCTGGCGATCGACAGTTCTTTTACCAGCAGCGAGCGCGCGGTATCGAGCATCTTGCGCTCTCCAAAGGAGAGTTCCTTGTCTCCCTTGAGCACGAGCAAGTCGCGCAGGACCTTGGCGATTTCCAACGGCGATCCGGTCCTGATTTTTTCCGAGTACTCACGATACCGGCGGTTCCAGGTCTGAGCGTCGCCTTCGACCTTTTTTTGCCGCAGGATGCGGTAAATCTTGTTGACGACGTCTTTACCGATAATACGTCTAAGGCCGGTTGCCCCTACGTTATCGGTCGGGATCATTACGGTCATGCGCTCCTGGCCAAGGATTTTCAGCACGTAGAACTTTCTTTCGGTGCCGGAAATCACGCGGCTTTGGATGTCCTCGATGACGGCCACGCCGTGAGCCGGGTAGACGACCTTTTCTCCTTTCCGGAAAGGCGGATTGATTCTGTTGTGGGTCGAGCCTTCGAGCATAGCCAGGACTCCGCGCCTACGGGTTTGGACGGACGAACACAGGCCAGCGGCCGGGGCGATAAAATCGCCGATAACGCCACTCTAGCACAAAGCGCCGCCGTTTCCATCCCATGGCAGGGCTCGGCTTTCCAGGTCGGGGGTCCCGGATGGCGGCGGCGAGCGAAAGTGCTACAAACTGGCCGGCGCTTTGAGCTGCAGCTCCATGACGATTGCGTCTTGGCCGGGCCCGTAGTAGTTCCTACGCAACCGGCGTTCTTCGAAGCAATACCTGCGGTAAAGTCCCCGCGCGGCGACATTGCTGCGCCTGACTTCCAGGGTGATAAGCTCGCTCTCACTGGCGCGGGCTTCCCCGATCGCCGCGTCCATCAGGGCCGTCGCAATTCCGAAGCGGCGAAACGCCGGGTGCACGGCGATGTTAAGCACGTGGTATTCGCTGCCAACCAGCCATCGACAGAGAAAGCCCACCACCGCACTCTCGTCCACGCTGTTCCAGACGGCCACGATAGTTCGGGAAAAAGCCAGCGAAAACTCGCGCTTGAACGCGTCGCGGCTCCAGGGCTGAGAAAAGGCCAGCCGCTCGATCTCAAGGATGCGCGGCAGGTCCAGCAGGGCGGCTCCTCTAATCGTGAAGGCACCGGTCACTTTTGCAGGCCTTCGCGGCTCAGCCGACGACTCCTTTCTGCCCTGGTCTAACAACGAGCGTGCCATCGTTCGGTTGTCGCGTTGGCCATACAGCCGCCGCCGGCTGCGTCCACGAGCCTTTGCGGCCGGCGGCGTTGTTGGTTGGGCGTTAGCGGGTAAATTGCTCCATTGCCGGGCTAGTGCGCCTTAATCTCGCTGTCCCCTTAATGATACAAGGATTTCAGGCGCAAGCTGCAACGTTGGGACGCTGGCGGCGAGCAAAGGCAGCCCCGGCGCAGCGGCTGTGGCCGGTTTGCAGAGCTTGTGTCATGCGGCCCGGCAGCGCGGGGCTGGTTATCCGCCCGGTGCGCAGGTCCGGAGCGGGCAGCGCGAAGCCGTCGCGCTCTTGGGAATCGCTCCGGTCGGGCGCGCTTTGGAAAGCGCGGCTTTCTTTGAGCGTTGCCAGGGCGCGTCGGCGCGCGGAGCGCCAAGGACGAACCCATGGAGGCGATCCGAATCGGCGTCATAGGCGGAGGAATAAGCGGTCTGGCCGCCGCCCACCGGCTGCGCGAGTTGACCGCCGGAAAGCCGGCGGAAGTGACGTTGTTCGAGGCCAGCGGGCGGCTGGGCGGCGTAATCGCCACGCAGCGCAGCGAAGGATTCGTCGTCGAGGCCGGCCCCGACGCCTTTTTGTCGGAAAAGCCGTGGGCGACCGCTTTGGCGCGCCGCCTCGGCCTGGAAGCGGAGTTAATCGGCACGCGCAGCGAATTTCGCGCCACGCTGGTAGCTTGGCGGGGGCGGCTCTTCGAGGTGCCCGAGGGTTTCATGATGATGGCGCCCCGCCGCCTGGGCCCGTTGGTCAAGAGCGCGCTGCTTAGCCCCCTGGGAAAGCTCCGGATGGCGCTCGAGCCGTTGGTCCCGGCGCGTGGCGGAGACCAAGATGAGACTGTCGGCGCGTTCGTCAGGCGGCGTCTTGGCGCCGAGGCGCTAAATCGGCTGGTCGGGCCATTGGTCGGCGCGGTATACGGTGCCGATGTCGACCAGCTCAGCATGGCTGCCACGATGCCGCGCTTTTGGGGCATGGAGCGGGAATACAAAAGCCTGTTTCGCGGGCTGAGAGCGGCGGCGGCAAGCGCGGCGGCTGGCGCGGACGGCGTGCGGGGCGCCCGCTTTAGCCTCTTCGTCAGCTTTCGCGACGGGATGCAGACGCTTTGCGAGGCGCTGGCCGGGGCGCTGGGCGCGGCGGCGCGCGTGAAGGCCGAGGTCGTCGAGCTCGTGGCAAGCCGTGCCTCGGACGGTGCCCGGCGATGGTATGCGCGCCTTGGCGACGGCGCCGAGGTCGAGTTGGACGGCGTGATTTGCGCGGCGCCAGCCTGGGCGACTGCGCGGCTGCTCAAGCGGCAGGCGCCCGAGTTGGCGGCCGGCCTGGAACGGATTCCTTACGCAACGGCGGCGGTCGCTACTTATGCCCTCGAGGAGCGCAGTTTTCTTAAGCCGCCCCGCATGGCCGGGATCGTGGTGGCGCCGGCGCGGGAGCGTCGCGCCTTCGCGGTTTCCTTTCCCAGCCTTAAATTCCCCGGTCGGGCGCCGCCTGGCGCGGTCCTGGTGCGGGTCTTTTTGCGCGCGCCGGACTTGGCGGCCAACCCGCAGCCGCTTGGCCAGGAGGCTTTGGCGCGGGCGGGTTTGTCCGAGTTGCGCGCCTTGCTCGGCGTTGGCGGAGAGCCACTTTGGTCGCGGGTGGCGCTTTGGCCGCGCGCCATGGCCCACTACGCCGTGGGCCATCTGCAACTCGTCGATCGGCTGGAGCAGGAAGCGGCCGCGATCGGCGCCATTGCGCTGGCTGGCTCGGCCTACCGCGGCGTGGGAGTGCCGGATTGCATTCACAGCGGCGAACTGGCCGCCGAAAGGCTACTCGGCGCGTTGGCCGCAAGCCGCCAAGGGCCCGGCTGTCGGTTGAATTAAGCTTCCGATGGCGGGAAATTATTGGTTACTGCATAATATAGTGACAGCGGTTCGGCTCCGCCGGGGGCTTCTGTCATTCCCGCGCGCAGAGGGTCCTTCGGCGGTCCTCAGGGCCCGCCCTGAGCGAAGCCGAAGGGACGCCGAGGACGGCGGCTGGCGCGCGAAGGAATCCCGATCTTTCCCCTTGTCGGGGCGCCGCAATCCGAGATTCCCCTCGGCAGGGCTGGGGGCAGGCCTCGCGCGCGCCAGGCCATTGCATGGCGGCAGGGATGGAGACGGCCTTCGCCGTGGCATTGCGCTCCCGTTGGCCTGCCTGCGTCGCGCCCGGCCTGTCCGCGTGTGGGCACGCACAGGCAGGCGCGGCAGGCAGGTCGGGCAAGCTGCCGTGCGGCGAGCACCGCGCGCGGGAATGACAAAGAGGGCGCCTGGCGAGCAGGATCGTGTAACTGTATTGTGCAGGTATCAATAATAGCGCGGTCTTTGTGACAAACGGTTCTCTACGGGCCTTGAACGGCTGTCGCCCTAGGGCCTCCGTTCCACCCCGGCATGAACTTGACCTTTGACAATGCGGGCGAAGCGTGCGCGCGGGTAGACCTGGCGCAGGACAAGCCGGCCGTTGACCTGTCGACGGTCACCTTTTTCGAGCCCTTCGCGCTGATCTACCTGGGGATGTTCCTGCGCCACTATAACGCCAGGGGCAAAGGTTTCCAGGTGAGCTTGCCGACCAGTGGTGCCGCGAAGAAGTACCTCTCGAGTCAGAATTTCTTCGCCATGTTCAACTTCGACCCTGAGACGCTTGATCCGGGCCTACTGCGCCGGTTCACCGCCAGTTCGTCACTGGGCGATCTGATCGACATCGAGCAGCGCTGCGGGATTGACGAAGAGGTTGCGCGCCAAGTCAAGACGGTGATGGCAAAAACATCGGCGGCCGTGGACCTGGCGCTGGTTGAAGAAATCGTCGCCGAGCTCGTCAGTAACTTTGCCCGACACTCGCAGGGCCCACTGGCCGCGTTGGCGATGCAGTGGTACCCGAGGTTGCAGAGGATGAACTTGGCTATCGGCGACTGCGGCGTGGGCATCAGGAGCAGCCTTAGCTCAAACCCTAGGCATCGTGATC
Source organism: Deltaproteobacteria bacterium (assembly GCA_021794015.1). Taxonomy (GTDB): domain Bacteria; phylum Desulfobacterota; class Binatia; order Binatales; family Binataceae; genus JAJYRQ01. The sequence goes on from JAJYRQ010000002.1 coordinate 50,722, forward strand.
TTGCAAACAAGCCGCACTACGAGGCCGCGTGGAAGGCTTTCCAAGGCGGCGTAAGTCGGTCGCATGAAGGCGGCTTCGGCCTCAACACGGTCCTGCAAGATGTCGAAGATCTGGGCGGAACGCTGGTCCTTGCCACCGGAAATGGCTACGCGAGAAAATATCTTCGGGGACCTTTTCGTTACGGTCGGACGGCTTTCGATTTGCCCGGCGTTCAGATTGAAGTCCGGATCCCAACGCGATAAGGAAGGGTCGGAGATGCTCGTCAAAGTAACAGAACTCTCGCCCTCTTGCCTGACGAGGCTGCGAGGACGCAACGCCTACGACAGGCTTTGCGATTACCTCGCGAAGAGCCAGGAAGTGAGCGTTGATCTCGACACGGCAGACGCACCCTCAACGTCTTTTCTGGATGAGATGGTTTGCAAGCTGCTGCGCTCGGGCCTCTTGCCCCGGGTGACGTTCGTCGCCAGCTCGGAAAGGGTCAGGAGGAGGCTCTCGGAAATCGCCGGCGTTCGGGAGCTAGCGTTGAAGTTTAAGCCGGAGCCCAACGCAACGCCTCGGCCTGTTCCACCGGCCATCCCGCATTTCCAGGCTGAATACGAACCCCCAAGAAGGCGAACAGGCGCCCAGGGTCAGCCTCCGGGATAGTCATCTCCCCGCCGCTACCGGCACGTCTGGCCCGGACCGCGTAGCGCTACCTCGTAACCTGGACGGCTTGCTCAAGCGAGGGACCTGTGGCGCCCACTGCGGGTCGGGTAGGGCCCTCGCGCGAGCCGCATCCCGGAAGCCGGTACGGCTTGCTTCCGCAGCCGGCCAGTGCCCGATACGGCTCAGCAGCGAAGGACGGCTGTGTGGGGCGAAACCGACGGCTGGCCGGCCGTGGCCGGCTGTGCAGCGGAGACGTCTTGAGCAGCGGCCTCCGGCCGACGGTGAAAAAGCGGTGTGCAGCTCCGCGCGGGACGGCTTGTTGCTTAGGGAATCAGCGGGCGGCTAAGCTGGTCTTCTGACTGACCGAGGAGACAGCGGTCACCGTTATGGGTGCGACTACCCTTTTTGAGAAACTCTGGCAGGAACATGTCGTCCTGGAGCGGCCGGGGCAGCCGAGCCTGCTTTATATCGACCTTCACTTGGTCCACGAGGTGACCTCGCCGCAGGCGTTTGCCGCCCTGCGTCAGGCGCTCCGCCCGGTGCGCCGTCCCGATCGCACTTTTGCCACGCTCGACCATAACGTGCCGACCACCGAGCGCGCGGCGCCAATTGCGGATGCCGAGTCGGCGCGGCAGGTCGAGATGCTGCGGCAAAACTGCGGCGCGTTCGGGGTCAAGCTGTTCGACCTGGGGTCGCCCGAGCAGGGCATCGTCCACGTCATCGGCCCCGAGCTGGGGCTGACGCAGCCCGGGATGACAGTGGTGTGCGGCGACAGCCATACCTCGACGCACGGCGCCCTGGGAGCGCTCGGCTTCGGGATCGGAACCAGCGAGGTCGAGCACGTGCTGGCCACCCAGTGTTTGTGGCAGCACAAACCCAAGACGCTGGAGCTCAGGCTGGAGGGCGTGGCCGGTGCCGGGGTGACGGCCAAGGACCTCATTCTCGGGGTGATCGGCAGAATCCAGGTCGACGGCGCCGTAGGATATGTCATCGAGTACCGGGGCCCGGCGATCGCGGCGCTGTCCGTCGAGGAGCGGATGACCGTCTGTAACATGAGCATCGAGGCGGGCGCCCGGGCGGGTATCGTCGCCGTCGACGAGAAGACGGTCGAGTACCTGCGGGGCAGGCCGTACGCGCCCAAGAACGCCGCTTTCGAACGGGCGGCGGCGCGCTGGCTTAGGCTGCGCAGCGACGAGGGTGCGCGGTTCGACCGCAGCCTTCAATTCGACGTGGCGACGTTTGCCCCGGTGGTAACCTGGGGAACCAACCCGGCTATGGTGGCCGAGGTGACCGCTACGGTGCCCGATCCTGCCGCTTACGCGCATCCGGCCCAGCGCCGGGCGGTCGAGCGCGCCCTGGAATACATGGCGCTTGCGCCCGGCACGCGCATCGAGGATATCCGCATCGACCGAGTCTTCATCGGTTCCTGCACCAACTCGCGGCTGGAGGACCTCAAAGCGGCGGCTGCGGTGGTGCGCGGCCGGCGTGTGGCCAAGGGGGTGCGTGCGATGGTGGTGCCGGGCTCGCAACTGGTGAAGCGGCAGGCCGAGGAGCTGGGGCTGGACCGAATCTTCAGCGCGGCGGGATTTGAATGGCGCGAATCGGGATGCAGCATGTGCCTGGGGATGAACCCGGACATCCTGGCCTCGGGCGAGCGCTGCGCCAGCACCTCCAACCGCAACTTCGAGGGACGCCAGGGCAGGGGCGGCAGAACGCACCTGGTGAGCCCCGTGATGGCTGCGGCGGCGGCGCTGGCCGGCCGCTTCGTTGACGTGCGCCAATGGCTTAAACCGGGCGATTGGGAGGAACTGCGTGCCGCGCCCAAGGCGCGGCCGGGCTCAGTGTTACAATGAGGCGGTTTGAGAAGTTTTCCGGAATCGTCGCGCCGCTCGACCGGGCCAACGTCGACACCGACCAGATAATTCCCAAGCAGTTTCTGAAAGCGGTCGACCGCCGAGGGCTTGCCGCCGGGCTCTTTCACGACTGGCGCTTTAAGCCGGACGGATTGGAGGTCGAGGGCTTTGTCTTAAACAGGCCGCAGTGGCGTAACGCTGCCATCCTGGTGAGTCGGGAGAACTTCGGGTGCGGCAGTTCACGCGAGCACGCGGTCTGGGCGCTCGAGGATTTCGGCTTCCGGGCGGTCATCGCGGTGTCGTTCGCCGATATTTTTCGCATCAACTGTCTCAGGAACGGACTGCTTCCGATCGTGCTCAGCCCGCAGGAGGTGCAGGCCATTTTCGACGCGGTCGAGATCGGCGACGGGTACAGCCTGCAGGTCGATCTCGAACGGCAGACGGTGGCCGACCGGCGGGAATGGCTGGCCCGCTTCGAGATCGATCCTTACGACAAGCGCCGGCTTCTGGAGGGACTCGACGACGTCGCGCTTACGCTTAGCGAAGAGCAGGCGATTGCCGCCTACGAGCGGAGCCATCCGCCGCCCTACCCGGGTTGAGGAAGGGCCGCCGAGGGAGGCGCGCGGCGCCGTGGCATCGCGCTGTTCAGGCGAGGGGGACGGCAGGCGGCCGGCGGCCGCCCGGCAGTTTAGCGCCGGCGCCGAGCATGCGGGGATGCGCCTGGATGTCTTTGTTGCCGCGGCGCTGGGCTGCGACTGCTCGCGCTCGCAGGCGGCACGGCTCATCAAGGCGGGGCTGGTCGCGGTCAACGGGGCGCCGGCGCGTGCGGCCCGGCTGCTCCACGCCGCCGACCTGGTGCGAGTCGAGCCTGCGCCGCCGGTCGCGCGCGCCAGCCCCGAGACGGCTCAGAGCGTCGAGGTCGAGGTGCTGCACGCCGACCAGGCGCTGATCGTGGTGAACAAGCCGGCCGGACTGGTCGTGCATCGCGGAGCCGGCGCCGCCGGCTTCACCCTGGTCGATTGGCTGTGGGCCAGCTTTCCGGAATTTTTGGCGTGGCCGGACCCCGACGGCGTGCTACGGCCCGGTATCGTGCATCGGCTGGACAAGGGAACTTCGGGGGTCATGGTCATTGCGCGCAACCCTGGCGTCAGGCAGCGGCTGGCGCGCCAGTTCGAAGATCGCACGGTTGCCAAGACCTACCTGGCCGTGGTGCGCGGTATTGTTGGCCGGGACCGGTTCACGGTAAGCCGCGCGGTGGGCCGCCATCCGGCGACCCGCACCAAGATGTCGGTTGACGCGCCGCGGGCGCGCCCGGCGGCAAGCGATATCGTGGTGCTTCATCGGCTTGAGCCGGGGGCGCTGCGCGAGCCGGTGAGCCTGGTCAAGGTGGTCCCGCGAACGGGACGTACCCACCAGATACGCGTGCATCTGGCCTCGATCGGGCATCCTTGTCTTGGCGACGCGTTGTACGGCGGGGGCGGGCGGCGCGGCGGCTTTTTCGAGCGCCAGGCGCTGCACGCCTTTGCGCTTGAGCTGGCGCATCCGTTGACCGGGGCGCGGGTTGGTTTTGTCGCGCCGCCGCCGGCCGACTTTGTCGCATTTCTTGAGGCGTGCGGCCTGTGGGAAGGGATGGCCCGGCTTAAGCGGCAGGTGCTCGCGGCTTCAGTTCGAGGCCCCGCGGTTGACAACACCGGGGTGGTCGGTTAGCTTTGAAACTGGGTGGCCCGTTTCCTTCCTCGGCGCAAGACGGGGCCCGTAGTTTTCCCTTTCCAGAGACCCGCCCCAGTCAATGCCGGTAAAGCGGACGCGATAGGCGTGGGGGTCGGCAGGCAGAGGGGTTCATACGGGCGCGGCCCGGCCTGCTGAGTAACAACAAGCGACGAGGTCAAGCGTTGAGCGGTAGTATGGAGTCCGAAAGAAAAGAAGGCTTGCGTTCAGTGAGAGTGAGCAGGACCAGGTCCGTGAACAAGAGCGAAGCGCCCGGCCGCGCCGGCGAAAGCGCCGGTCCGAGCGGCGCGGACAACGGCGACTTCGAGCGGCCGGCGCCGAACAGTGGCGCTGCAGCCGGCCTGGCCGAGGAGGGCTCGATCCTGGTGCTGAACCAGGACGGGGTGCTGAACCTCAAGGCGCTCAAGAGCGCCAAGATAACCGATCTCGCCCACGTGGCGCGCCGGTACAACATCGAGGGCGCCGCCGGCATGCGCAAGCAGGAGTTGATCTTTGCGGTGCTGCAGGCGCAGGCGGCGCGCAACGGCGCGATCCTCGGCGAGGGGGTGCTGGAAATCCTGCCTGACGGTTTTGGTTTCTTGCGCGCTCCGGACTACAACTACCTCCCCGGTCCCGACGATATCTACGTTTCCCCCAGCCAGATTCGCAAGTTCAACCTGCGCACCGGCGACACCGTGGCGGGGCTCATCCGTCCGCCCAAGGAGGCCGAGCGCTACTTTGCGCTGCTCAAGGTCGAGTCGATAAACTACGAGGACCCGGAAAAAGCGCGCGATAAAATCCTCTTCGACAATCTCACCCCGCTCTACCCCGAGGAGCGGCTCCGGCTGGAGTACCAGCCGGATGACTACACCACCAGGATCATCGACCTGATTGCGCCGATCGGCAAAGGGCAGCGCGGCCTTATCGTGGCGGCGCCGTTTACCGGCAAGACCATGATGCTGCAGGCGATTGCCAAGGCGCTGGCCAGCAACCATCCCGAGGTCGTGCTGATCGTTTTGCTGGTTGACGAACGGCCGGAGGAAGTGACCGACATGCTGCGTTCGGTCAAGGGCGAAGTGGTCAGCTCGACCTTTGACGAGCCGGCCACGCGCCACGTGCAGGTGGCCGAGATGGTGATCGAGAAGGCGCGCCGGCTGGTCGAGCACGGGCGCGACGTGGTGATTCTGCTCGACTCGATCACCCGCCTGGCGCGGGCCTACAATGCGGTGGTGCCGCCTTCCGGCAAAATCCTCTCGGGCGGGGTCGACTCGAACGCGCTGCACAAGCCCAAGAAGTTTTTCGGCGCCGCGCGCAACACCGAGGACGGCGGCAGCTTAACCATTATCGCCACCGCCCTGGTCGATACCGGGAGCCGGATGGACGAGGTCATCTTCGAGGAGTTCAAGGGTACGGGCAACCAGCAGATCGCGCTTGACCGCCGGCTCCTGGAGAAGCGGATTTTCCCCACCATCGACATCCAGCGCTCCTCGACCCGCAAGGAGGAGCTGCTTTTGCCGCGCAGCACGCTCAACCGGGTGTGGATTCTGCGCAAGCTCCTGGCGCAGTTGAACGCGGTCGAGACGATGGAGTTCTTGCTTGACAAGATGCAGGGCACGAAGAGCAACGAGGAGTTTCTCGAATCGATGAACGCCTAGCCACGCCGGGCGCCGTCGGAGGGGGAAATCTACTGCGGCCGGCCGAGCGCCGGGCCGGACGAGGACCGGAAGAGAGTCATGACCGAGATCAGCATGAAACAGTTGCTGGAGGCCGGGGTTCATTTCGGCCACCAGACCAGTCGCTGGAACCCGAAGATGAAGCCGTACATCTTCGGGGCGCGCAATGGAATCCACATCATCGATCTCCAGCAGACGGTGCGGCTGTTCCGGGAGGCGTACGAATTCGTGCGCGAGCTGGCGGCCGCGGGCGGCAACCTGCTTTTGGTTGGCACCAAGAAACAGGCGCAGGAGATCGTTCGGGAAGAGGCCGAGCGCTGCGGGATGTTCTACGTGAACAACCGCTGGCTGGGCGGAATGCTGACCAACTTCCAGACCATCCGGCAATCAGTGGAGCGGCTTAAGAAGCTGGAAGAAACCATGGCCGACCCCGAGATGCAGCGCGCGCTCACAAAAAAGGAAATGAGCGAGCACGCGCGCGAGCACGCCAAGCTCTCGATAAGCCTCGGCGGTATCAAGAATATGCGCAAACTGCCCGACGCCGTCTGGGTGATCGATACCCAAAAAGAGGAAATCGCGGTGGCCGAGGCCAACCGCCTGGCCATCCCGGTGGTTGCGCTGGTGGACACCAACTGCGACCCCGACCTGGTGGCCTACCGGATTCCGGGCAACGACGACGCCATCCGGACCATAAAGCTCTTCACCGCCGCGATGGCGGATGCGGTGCTCGAGGGCCGACAGACCGCCGAGGAGCGCCGCAAAGGTGAGGCCGACCTGGCGGCGGCGCAGGCACAAGCGGGCGCCGCCGAGGGCCAGGCGCCCGAGACCGTCTAACGGGCCGGCGCGCGCAGGCGGGCGCCGGTTGCCCGGGCCGGGCGCAAGCGTGGCGGCCCAAGGGCCGCACCGGGGAGAAAAAAGCGGAACAGTGACAATGGAAATCAGCACAAACCTGGTAAGAGAGCTGCGCGAAAAGACCGGCGCCGGCGTCATGGACTGTAAGAAGGCGCTGGCCCAAGCCAGCGGCGACTTCGACAAGGCCGTTCACTGGCTTAGGGAAAAAGGCGTGGCACAGGTCGCCCAGCGGGCCGGGCGCGCCGTCCGGGAAGGCCTGGTTGCCTCCTACATTCACCCGGGCAGCAAGATCGGCGTCCTGATCGAGGTCAACTGCGAGTCCGACTTCGTGGCCCGCACGCCCGAGTTCCAGACGCTGGCGCGCGAGCTGGCCATGCAAGTCGCCGCCGCCAGCCCCCGCTGCGTGCGGCGCGAGGAGGTGGCGGCGGCGGTGGTCGAACAGGAACGCCAAATATACCTGGCGCAGGCCGCCGGCAAGCCGAGCGCGGTGGTCGAGCAGATTGTCAGCGGGCGTCTGGAGAAATTCTTTCGCGAGGTCTGCCTGCTGGAGCAGGGCTACATCCGCGACCCGGCGCGCACCGTCGGCGAACTGCTCGGCGAGTTTGTGGGCAAGCTCGGCGAAAGGATCGAGGTGCGCCGTTTCGCCCGTTTCCAACTGGGCGAGGCGCTCGACTCGGCCGCGCCGATCTCAGCCTGAAAAGCCGCCAGTCGCCGGGAGCACGGGGCTTGCCGTGAGCGTCACCACCGAGCCGAACGAACCTCAGCCCCGTTTCCGGCGGGTGCTGCTGAAGCTGTCGGGACAGGTGCTGGCGGCCGCCGGCCAGGGCACCGGGCTCGACGCCGCGGCGCTCAACACCGTTGCCCTTGAGATCAAGGAGATTGCCGCGCTCGGCGTCCAGACCGGGGTGGTGATCGGCGGCGGCAATATCGTGCGCGGCAGCGAGTACGCGCTCGGCGGCATGGAGCGGGCGAGCGCCGACCAGATGGGGATGCTGGCCACCGTTATCAACGCGCTGGCGCTGCAAAATGCGCTCGAGCAGCTCGGCGTCCGCACCCGCGTGCTGTCGGCCATCGCCATGCATGCGGTGTGCGAGCCCTATATTCGCCGGCGCGCGGTGCGCCACCTCGAAAAGGGCCGTGTGGTGATCTTCGCGGCCGGCACCGGCAATCCCTACTTCACCACCGACACCGCGGCGGCCCTGCGCGCGATGGAGATCGGCGCCCAAGTGATCCTCAAGGCAAGCCACCACGTGGACGGCGTCTACGACCAGGACCCGATGCTGGTGGCACAGGCCACGCGCTTCGAGCGGCTGAGCTACCTGGAGGTGCTGGACCGCGGCCTTAAGGTGATGGATTCGACCGCCATTTCGATGTGCATGGACAACCAGTTGCCCATCATTGTTTTCAACCTGGGCAAAGCCGGTAATATAAAGAGGGCGGTGCTCGGGGAGAAAGTGGGCACCTGGGTGGGAGCCAAGGCTTAAAAATGCCGGACCGCGACGTTATCGGGCGGATGCGCCGCGAGATGGAGCAGACCGTCGAAGCGTTCAGACAGGACGTCGCCCGGGTGCGCACCGGGCGCGCCTCGACCGCCCTGCTCGACCCGATCCATGTCAATTACTACGGCGCGCGCACCCCGCTTCGCCAGGTGGCCACCTTGGCGGCTCCCGAGCCTCGCCTGCTGGTGGTGACCCCCTACGACAAATCGGCCCTCCATGAGATTGAAAAGGCGATTCAAACCTCCGATTTGGGCCTGGTCCCGATCAACGACGGCAAAGTGCTGCGGATTCCGATTCCCGAGCTGACCGAGGAACGGCGCAAGGAGCTGGTCCGCCACGTCCGCAAGATCGCCGAAGAGTTTCGCGTGTCGCTGCGCAATCACCGGCGGGATGCCAACGACGCCCTGCGCGACGAGCACAAGAGCAAGCAGCTTTCCGATGACGAATGGCATGCGGCGCAGGCTGAGGTCCAGCGGCTGACCGCCGACTATATTGCCCGGCTCGACAAGGTCCTGGCGGCTAAGGAGAAGGAGATCCTCGAGGTTTGAATTGCTCAAGGCGTCTCAATCTCGTATGGTGTCGAGTGCCCGAACGAGCAAGGCTGTCGTGGCCTTCTCTTTGCAGCTCGCCCCGGTGACCCGGCGCGGCCTTCTGGGCCGGGCCGGCAAGGCCCTCTGCTCGCTGTGCGAGCTGGCAGGAGGATCGTGGCCTCAACGCTGCCGCTGAGCGAATTTCCCGAGCTTAGCGTCGACCCGGCACGTCTGCCGCGCCACGTTGCCATCATCATGGACGGCAACGGTCGCTGGGCCCAGCGCCATGGGTTGGCCCGGCGCGAAGGCCATCGGCGCGGCAAGGATTCGGTTCGCGCGGTTATCGACGCCGCCCGCGAGATTGGTCTGCCGGTTCTCTCGCTGTTTGCCTTTTCGGCCGAAAACTGGAACCGGCCGCCGGAAGAGGTGAACTGGCTGATGGAGCTGTTTCACCGCTACCTGATGACCGAGAGCCGGCGCCTGATGAAACGAGGTATCAGGATTGTGGTGGTGGGGGACAAGGCGCGCCTGCCGGGTAGGGTTTGCCGCGTGCTTGACGAAGTGGTTGCGGCTACCGCCGGCAACCGTGCCATGACGGTCGCGCTGGCGCTCTCCTACGGCGGGCGCCAGGACTTGGTGCGGGCGGTACGGCGGATCGCCGAAGAGGTGGCCGCCGGGAGGCTCAGCGCCGAGCAGGTGGACGAGCCGATGCTTGCCAGCCTGCTTGCGACCTCGGGGCTGCCGGACCCCGACTTGCTTATCCGAACTTCCGGGGAGCAGCGCATTTCGAATTTCTTCCTCTACGAGGCGGCCTATACCGAGCTTTACTTTACCGAGACGCTGTGGCCCGACTTCCGCGAGCGCGAGTTTCTTCAGGCGCTTGCGGCCTACCAGAACCGCGAACGACGCTTTGGAGCGATTGGCAACGGGGTCGGCCGGGGTGGCGACGGCCCGCGCTAGGGTTCTGACCGCGGCGGTGGCATTGCCCCTGGCGTTGGCGCTCATCAGGCTGGCGCCGTCGCCGCTGTTCGTCGTCGTGGTGGTTGTCCTGGCGGTCTGGGCGCTGGCGGAGGTGGTGTGGATGACCGATGCCGGCCGGGCCGGCGGGGTACTGGTTTTTCTCGCCGGGACCGGCGTCTTGGGGGCGGCCTTGTGCACCTCGGTTGGCGCCTGGGCGGTCGGCTTGGCGGCGGTTGGCGTGCTTTCGGGCGAGCTTGCCTGGGTGGCAGTTGCCGGCGGCCAGCGTCTGCCGCGTGGCGTGGCGCTGGCGGCGCTGGGAGCGTTGTACGCAGGCGGTCTTTTTCCCTATTTCATTTTGCTGAGGGTGCGGCCGCAAGGGGTGGCCCTTCTAACGCTGGTTCTCGCGATCGTTGTGGCTGCGGACACCGCCGCCTATTTTTGGGGCAGCTTGAAGGGGCGGGCGAGGCTGCTCGTTCGCGTAAGCCCGAAGAAGACCGTCGAGGGTGCTGTGGCCGGCTTGATCGCGAGCGTCGCGGCCGGAATAGTGGTCGCTCCGGTGCTCGGGCTTGGGTTGCGAGCTGGGCGGGTGGCTGGCTTTTCGGCGGCACTGGGGGCCATGGCGGAGGTTGGCGACCTCGCCGGGTCAGCCTTCAAGCGTGTTTGCGGGGTTAAGGACTCGGGCTGGGTTTTTCCCGGCCACGGGGGCCTGCTCGACCGGGCGACCAGCTTGGCGTTTGCTGCGGTTTTGGCATACTATTATAACCGCGTCTTTCTTTGAGCGGGCGATGCGAGCGCTTGGCGCGGCCTTGACCTGATGGTTCTTTCAATCGTATCGGCGGCTGTGGTGCTGGCCCTGCTTATCGTGGTGCACGAGACGGGGCATTTCCTGATGGCCAAGCGGCTGGGCGTTCGCGTGCTGCGCTTTTCGATTGGCTACCCACCCAAGGTTGTCGGGATGCGTTGGGGCGAGACGGAGTATGCCTTGGGGGCTACGCCGTTTGGCGGGTACGTCAAGATGCTGGGCGAGGAGTGGAGCGACGGGCATCCCAGCACAGCGATTCTGTCGACCTATCTCAGGGAGCTGGCGCTCGACCTGCTCGCGAGCTGGTGTGGTAAACGCCGGCTAAAGGTGCCGCGGCGATCCCAGGTAGGCCCGGCGCTGGCGGCCCTGGCGCAGGCGTCGCTTGCGGGCGGCGACAGCGCTGCCGAGCTTAAGCGGCGCGCCGCCGACCTCATCGGGCGCGAACCAACTTCGGCCGAGACTGCCTTGCTCGAGGAAGTCGGGGCCGCCGGCTCGCTCGATGCCGCGTGCGAGCGGCTTTGCGCCGATCCGCCCGGGGCGCTGCTCGAATCGCTGAAGGCTCGAGCCTTTCCCAGCCAGAGCCTGGGCAAACGGGCGGCAATTGTGCTGGCCGGTCCGGGAGCTAATTTGCTTTTTGCACCGCTGCTGATGGCGGCGATTTTCATCTACGGGATCCCGCGCTTGCTGCCCGTTGTCGGTCAGGTGCGCCAGGGCCTTCCTGCTGCGCTCGCTGGCGTCAAACCGGGCGACCGGGTCGCTGCGGTGGACGGCCGCGCCATTGCGAGTTGGGAGGACCTCTCCCGGCTGGTGAAGGCCAGCGACGGCCGCTCGTTGCTGCTCAGGATAGAGCGTAAGGAGGCGACCGCTAGCCGCCGGCTTGAGCTGGCGGTGCGTCCCGTGCAAGAGCGGGAGGCGGGGGCCGGGGCGGCACCGGCCTGGATAATCGGCGTTTTGCCGTCGGGCGCGGCGGCAGTGGTGCGGGTCGGTCCCGTGCAGGCGGTGCGGATGTCTGCGGTCGCCACCGCCGACACGGTTGCGATGCTGATGGTAGGGCTGGCTCACCTGGTCAGCGGCGCCGCGCCTCTTAGGCAGGCGCTTTCCGGGCCAATCATGATTGCCCGGATGGCGGGCCAGGAGGCGCAGCAGGGGATTGCGGCGCTGGCGGCTTTTACCGTGATGCTGAGTCTGGAGCTGGGAATCATCAATCTCTTTCCCGTGCCGATGCTTGACGGAGGTCATCTGCTGTTTTTTCTGCTGGAGGGGCTGCGTGGCCGACCGCTTAAGCTGCGCCATCGGGAGATTGCCATGCAGGTGGGCCTGCTGCTGCTGGCTGCCCTGATGGTTTTCGTCATCGTCAATGACATCTCGCGCATTGTGCAGGGTTAACCGGGCGCTGGAACGGGCGGCCCGGGTCGGCCCGGTGCTGGGGCTGGACACGGCGGGGCCGGTGGCCGGCGTTGGCCTGGTTGCGGATGGGGTACGGGCGGGCGAGCGGTGGGGCGCGGCGGGATCGCATGCTGCGGCTTTGCCGTTGATGGCCGCCGAGCTTTTGCGCGCCACAGGCCACCAGCCGGGCGCGCTGGGCGGGGTTGCAGTCGGGATCGGGCCGGGTTCCTTCACCGGTCTTAGGGTCGGGCTGAGTTACGCCAAGGGACTCGCTCTGGGCGCCGGGTGCCGTCTGGTGGGGGTTCCGAGCCTGGATGCGATGGCGGTGGCGGCGCTGGACCAGATCGAACCGGGTACCGGCTGCCTCATCTGTCCGCTTATCGATGCGCGGCGGGAACAGGTCTACGCCGGGTTTTACCGGGTCGATGGTGATAGACTTGAGAAGGTGAGCGGTGCTCTGCTTATTGATGTCGACGCGCTGGCTGCCAGGGTTGCGCCGGCGGTGATTTTCGTCGGCGGGACCGTCGCCGAACGCGCCCGGCAGGCGCTGGCGAGCCGTTGCGATGGCGCGCCGGCTGCGCCTTTGACGGCGCCGACCGGGGCTGCGGTTGCGGCTCTGGGCGCCGCGGCGATTGCCGGTGGCGTCGCGGACGACCCGCGCAGTCTTGAGCCGATCTACCCGGATGTGGCGAGGCTCGGGCGCCCGGCCGCGCCCGCGGCTGGCGGGAGACAATTAATATGGAGCACAGGGACGAAGAACTCATACGGCGTCACGCCAGCCACGACCAACAACTGAAGGCGCTTTACCAGGAACACCTCGAACTCAAGCGCCGCCTGGAAGCATTTCGCAACAAACCCTACCTCACCACCCAGGAGCAGATCGAAAAAAAGAACCTGCAGAAACTTAAGCTTGCCTCCAAGGACCGGTTGATGGAACTGCTGGAACATTACCGCCGCGATCCCGGTTGAGCCGCGCTGCGCCGTCCCTGAGCATGCAAGGAAGGCTTCAAATGCCTAGTCATACCATTTCGGTCCTGGTGGAAAACGAGTTCGGGGTACTGGCGCGCGTGGCCGGACTGTTCTCCAGCCGCGGCTTCAACATCGAGTCGCTTACCGTAAACGAAGACCCGCTCGACCCCACCGTCTCCCGCATCGTGCTGGTGACCAGCGGCGACGACCAGATACTCGAACAGATCAACAAGCAGCTCAACAAGCTCATCCCCGTGATCAAGGTCACCGATTTCCAGGGGGTCGAGACCGTTGACCGCGAGATGGTCGTCGTCCGGGTGGCGGTCGACGAACGCACCCGCTCGGAACTCGACTCGATCGTGTCGGCCTTTAGGGGTCACGTGATCGATATAGGTCAGCGCTCGGTAACGGTTGAAATGACCGGCGACGCCGACAAGGTGAAGGCGTTCATCGCGCTGCTAAAGCCGCTGGGCGTGAAAGAGGTCGTTCGCTCCGGCAAGGTCGCCATGGCGCGGGCGGTGCAGTCGCGAAAGAATCATCGCGCGCGCGCCGGCCGCGAGGAAGAAGAGGTTGCCAGGTGAAAGTTTATTACGAACAGGACGCCGACCTCGGCGTCCTCGGCGGCCGCAAAATCGCGGTTGTGGGCTTTGGCAGCCAGGGGCACGCCCATGCCTTGAATCTGCGCGAAAGCGGAATGGACGTTCGGGTCGGCTTGCGCAAGGGAAGCCCTTCCTGGGACAAGGCCGCCCGGCAGGGGCTGCCGGTTTTCGAAACCGCCGAGGCCGCAGCCCAGGCCGATATCGTGATGGTGCTGGTGCCGGACGAAATGGCCAGCGAGATTTACGCGCGCGAGATTGAGCCGCAGCTCGGACCCGGCAAATACCTGGCGTTCGGGCACGGGTTCAATATCCATTACAAATTCATTCGGCCGGCGCAAAAGCTCAATGTCTTCATGATTGCGCCCAAGGGCCCCGGCCATCTGGTGCGCTCCGAGTACGTCAGAGGCCGGGGCGTGCCCTGCCTGCTGGCTGTGCATCAGGACCCCGCGGGCGATACTCGCGCGGTTGGCCTGGCTTACGGCGCGGCCATCGGCGGCGCGCGCGCGGCGATAATCGAGACCAGCTTCCGGGAGGAAACCGAAACCGACCTGTTCGGCGAGCAGTCGGTGCTCTGCGGCGGCCTGACCGAGCTCATCCGGGCCGGTTTCGAAACCCTGGTCGAGGCCGGCTACGCGCCCGAGATGGCTTACTTCGAGTGCGTTCACGAAGTAAAGCTGATCGTGGATCTCATTTACGAAGGCGGAATTTCCAACATGCGCTACTCGGTGAGCAACACTGCCGAGTACGGCGACATGACGCGCGGCCCCAGGGTTGTCGGCCAGGCCTCCCGCGCCGCCATGAAGGAGCTGTTGGCGGACATCCAGTCGGGCCGCTTCGCCGGCGAATGGATGGCCGAGTACCGAGCCGGATTGCCGCGCTTTCGCGCCCTGCGGGCGCAAGCCGAAAAACATCCGCTCGAAGAGGTGGGACGGCGCCTGCGAAGCTTCATGCCGTGGCTTGCCAGTGAACGGTTGGTTGACAAGACCCGAAACTGAAGCGGCCGCAGAGCGGCCGGCCGACGCGCCCGCGCTTTCTCTGCGGGACGGCGCAGCGCCGGCCGAGCGCGTTGGCCGCTGGCTGCGCGTGGCGCCCGAGGGGCTGCCGATGCTTGTCGGCGCGGCCGCGGCCAGCGCCGCCTGCGGCCTCATCGGGCTGTGGACGCTTTGCGGGTTGTCGGCCGCGGTAACCCTGGCGCTGGGGGTTTTTCTGCGCGACCCGGAACGGGCGGCTGAGCGGCGGCCCGGTGTTGTGCTTTCGGGTGCCGACGGCAAGGTCTGCGCGGTCGCCGATTCGGGGCTGCCGGGCGCCTGCGATGGCGGCTACCGGCGAGTGTCGGTTTTTATGTCGCTGTTCGATGTTCACGTCAATCGGGCGCCGGTCGACGGCCAGGTGCTCGATGTCGAGCATCGGCCGGGCAGCTTCCGGGCGGCCTTTCGCGACCATGCCAGCGAAGCCAACGAGCGGACGGTGATCGCCATCCGCGACGGGGCCGGGCGCCGGCACGCGATGGCGCAGGTGGCCGGCTACCTGGCGCGCCGCATCGTATGCCGCGTGCGGCCGCGCGACGAGGTGCGGGCCGGCGGCCGGATCGGCCTTATCATGTTCGGCAGCCGGGTAGACCATTTCCTTCCGTCCCAGTACCGGGTGGTCGTTAGCGTGGGTCAGCGGGTGAGCGCGGGCCGCACGGTGATAGGAGAACTCGTCTCGTGAAACGCAGGTTCAAGAAAAGCTCGGGCGACCGGCCCCGGATGCAACTCATCTCCGGACGGCTTAGGGAGCAGCGCCGCCGGGTGGTTGCGCCGCTTAGGCGGGGCGTCTTTCTTTTGCCGGTGACGATTACCTCGATCGGGCTTTTGGCCGGCTTCTACGGCCTGGTGATGGCGCTGGAGGGGCGCTATCTCCTGTCGGCGCTGCTCATCTACGTTGCCGCCGGTTGCGACAGCCTTGACGGCCGGGTGGCGCGCGCCTCGCGCACCTCGAGCCAGTTCGGCGTCGAGTACGACAGCTTGTCGGACATGGTTGCCTTCGGGGTCGGCCCGGCGGTGCTGCTCTATGCCTGGGCGCTTCGACCGCTGGGCAAGGTGGGGATCGCGGCGGCGGGGCTGTTCGCCGTATCGGCGGCGCTTAGGCTTGCGCGCTTCAACGTGCAGACGGCGACGGTGGATAAGCGGCGTTTTGTCGGACTGCCGGCGCCGGGGGCGGCCCTGATGGTTGCCGGCCTGGTGGTGGTTTACCACGGCTTTGGGCTTAACTCGCCGCGGCTTTTGTGCGCGGTTGCGGGGCCGCTGGCGGTGGCGCTGGCCGGCCTGATGATCTCGCGCGTGCCGTATCCGAGCTTCAAGGCGCTGCCGCTGCGCGAGCACGCCCGGCTGGAGCTGTTGGTGGTGATGCTTTTGGGGGCCGCGATGCTGTTTGCGATGCCTGAGCTGACCGCCTTTTTGCTGGCTACGGGTTATATGCTTTCGGGACCGTTTTTGATGCTCGGGGGCGAGAAGCTGGCGGCCAAGACGCCCGTTTTGCGGCCGGTTGCGCCGCCCGCCGCCGCGCCAGCCAAGTCTGAGACTGGCCCCGGCACGCCGGCGGGCACCAGGGGCATCTCTTCCCGTCGCGAGACCGGCGAGCTTCCCTGACGACCGGCCGGGTTCCAGCTTTTCAGCCTTATCGTCGTCGGTCGGTCGGCTTACTGACGCTGCGGCTGGTGGCCCTCGGGGGAGGGGCGAGCGCGTGCTGGCGAGCTTGTCGCGCCACCGAGTCTACGGGCATGGTCGACGTACTTGATCAAGCATTCGCCGGAAACGTCGTCGTTCTCGCCGCCGAGTGCAGGTCCTAGCTGCACCCGGTAATCGCCGCTTTTCGTGAAGATTGGCTCCGCCACTCCTGCTACCCGCGTATGGCATGGATTCGGAGGCCCCGAGATCCAGAAACCTCCGGCTTGGGTAGTGACAAGCCTGAGCCGTTTCATCCTGGCAAACGTATCGGCGGCGATTACCGGCTGAATCTTGTCCACGGACCTGTGGAGAAGCTCGTCTACCGGCCTGGTCTTGAACGTAAGGAGCATCAGGTCCTGCAGCTCGCCGGGCGGCACGATCCCCAACTCGTAGCCGTCGTGGGGCATCGGCAGGTCAACCGTCAGGGTGTCGCCGCGATAGAGCACCGTGGGCCGGCAGACCAGAGGTGGAGGTGTCCACACCGGCGCCGGCTCGGAGGTCTCTTCCGGCTCGCTTGACTTCCCAGCCCGAGGGGCCTAGCCTTCGCATGAAATGTCCCTCCTCTTGGCACTGCGCCTGGCAACGGTCGCCTTGTCAGAACAGCCCATCGCACAAGATTTCCTCTACCGCCGCATCGAGCGTACCCTGTGGCAAGGCTGATATCGTTGCGCTCGCCGCGTCAACACGGCCTCGCCCCGCGGGTTGGCTAGGCGTTGGCTGCTGCCCATCTCATCAAGGGGTACACGCATCATGACAAGTGCCTCGATCGACAGGCGTAGCTTTTTCCGGGCGGTACTGCTTTTGGCGACCGCGCCGCTTTTTGCTGCGGACGCGGCGCGGGCGGACGACCAGCCGGCGCACAAGAACACCAAAGAGGCTGTCCACTACAAGATCGTCATGGGGCCGAACAACGGCAAGCATTGCTGGAACTGCGTCTTTTTCGAGCCGGGTGCTCACGGTCCCATGGGCCCCGGCATGATGGGCGGGAACGGCCCGAACGCGATGGGTGGCGGCATGATGAGCGGCGGCATGATGAACATGATGAACGGCGCCTGCAAGGTGGTTGAAGGCGCGGTAAGCCCGATGGGCTACTGCGATCTGTTTGCGCCTAAGAAAAGTTGAAAGGCAGGGTTTCCAGGCAGCGCGGCTGACTTCCGTGGCACAGGCTTCTACCGACTCTTGCCGAGTATAGTTACACAGGCTGGACCCGCTCGGGCGCACTGCTGTCATTCCCGCGCGCGGCGCCTCCGCTTCTGTCACCCCCGGGCGCGGTGCGCGTTCTTCTTTCCCTCTCCCCTTGGGGGGAGAGGGGAGGGTGAGGGGGGCTGCTGGCGCCACCTCGAGCCTCTGGGTGCGTCCCCCCCTCTGCCTTCGACTCCGCTTGCGCGGTGCGTCCCCCCTCTTCCTTCGACTCCGCTTGCGCTCCGCTCAGGACGGCGCCTTGATCCTCTCCCCCGGCGGGGGAGAGGAATCAGGAAAAGGGGATGCGCGATGCGTCTCCCTGCCGCGATGCAACGGCCTGGCGCACGCGAAGGACTTCGGGGCCCCGCGCGCGGTGCTCGCCGCACGGCAGCCCTGCTCGTGCTAGAGGCAGCCCCACAGGCGACCGTCGACCGCGGATGTCATTCTGAGCGCAGTCTGCGGAGCGAAGAATCTACGCGCAGCGATCTGCCTGCCGCGTCGGCGCAGGCAGGCCAACGGGAGCGCAATGCCACGGCGAAGGCCGTCTCCGTCACCGCTGCCATGCACGGCGACGCGGGCGGTCCTTGGGTGTCGGCACGCAAGGTGCTCTCGGCCGACGACGAGGCGCTCACCACGATCGTGCAGCGATTGCTGGGAGCTCTGGACCTACCGGGGTCAAAGTTCGGGATGCTCTGGACACGGCTCGACCGCGTGCGCAAGGAGGGCGAAATCGACATCCCGATCGTAAGCGTGACGCTTGACATCGGGGAGGTCACCGAGATTTTCGGGCGCCTCAACAGCGCCGGTACAAAGGTTACGGAGGCTGACATCGCATTGGCGCTGGTGGCCTCGCGTAACCCCGGCTGGGTTCGCGATGAGTTTCTGCCGTTCGTCCAGAAACTCGAAGAGGCCGGGTTTGAGATCGGTCCGAACGTCGTGTTTCGCTCCCTGGTGGCGATTGGGCAAGGCCGCGCGCGGCTCAAGGAGGTGCCCCACAAGTACTGGGTCTCAGCCGACCTCAAGGGGGCGTGGGACAAGACGCACCGGGCGTGGCGCAAGACCATTCAATACATCGAGCAGCGCGGCGTCCTCAGCGCTGGCATCCTTCGTACACTTCTTGCCGAGCAGCTGATTGCCGACAGAGACTTGCTCGTCGTCGAGCGTTACCGGGAATTTTTGCAGGAGCGGAGCATTGTGCTCGCGGAGGCGGCGAACCAGTACTACTCGCGTCTGGAAAAGGATACGGCGCGACTGACGAACCCTCGTATTTGTCGCTGGCGTCATGCCGGCGATGCGTCGAGCGCGGCCGGGCGCTCTTGCCTGGCACCGGCCGGCGGCGGGCGCGCTACTGCGACAGCAGCCGCTTCTTTTCCTCGTACTCGTTGCGGTCGATCTCGCCCCGCGCAAAGCGCTCGTTGAGAATATCGAGGGCTGTCCGGGGCAGGCCAGGCGGCGGCTGCTGGTGATGCCACGCGGGCGGTCCCATCCCGAGCCAGCGTATCAGGGCTGCGGCGATCACGAATGCGACCACCAGGAAGAAGAGCATCATCAGGGGCGCCATCGTCATGCCGAACCAGGGCATCATCTCCCAATTGCCGGGCGACATGGTTTATCCTCCTTGAGCCTTGCCGGGCTCGCAAGCGTTATCTTACTCTTCGGCTGTGGATGATGTTTGCCATGGCGACGGGCTGCCTGGGCCAGCCGGAGATTTGCGACGTGCCCTAAGCGCGGGTTGGCCCGCCGCAGGCGTTCGCGGCGGCTTGCAGTCTGTCGCGTGAGGCCGGAAAGATGCAGTGGGGGGAGATTGACTGGCGCGGGTCAAGGTGTTAGCTTGCAAGCCATCATGAGGCTTAGCCTGATCGGCGCGCTGCTACTGGACCTGGGCCTTACCAAGGCCCGTGGCCGGGGTGGCGCGTTGCTTAGCTGAGCAGGCAAGCCAAGGTAAAAGCGACGGACGCCCCGAGCAGCGGGCCGCGGCAGGCTGCTCGGGGCGTCCTGTTTTTTTTCAGGGCGCATGCCAAGCGCCTTGGCTGCGGGCCGCGGGGAGGGGACGGAGGAGCACAGGCCAAATGCAACAGCCAAGCGAGATACTGCCGGCGGCGAACTACGTGCGGATTTTCGATACCACGCTGCGCGACGGCGAGCAGTCGCCCGGCGCGACCATGAACGTCGAGGAGAAGCTGGCCGTGGCGCGCCAACTGGAGCGGCTTAAGGTAGACGTGATCGAGGCCGGCTTCGCCGCGGCCTCACCCGGCGATTTCGATTCGGTGCGCAAGGTGGCCGGCGCGGTCGCCGAGCCGCTGGTGCTGAGCCTTTCGCGCACGCGCGAGGAGGACATCGACCTTGCCCTGCGCGCGGTCGAGCCTGCGGCCAGGCCGGGCATCCATATTTTCATCGCCACCTCGGAAATTCACTTGAAGTACAAGCTGCAGATGACCCGCGAGGACGTGCTCGAGGCGGTGGTCAGGGCGATCACCCGGGCGCGCCGGCATCTCGACTACATCGAGTTTTCCTGCGAGGACGCCTCGCGCAGCGCCTGGGACTTCCTGGTGACGGTCTGCGCGGAGGCGGTGCGGGCCGGCGCGCGCGTTGTCAACCTGCCCGATACCACCGGCCACGCCCTGCCCGAGGAGTACGGCCGCATGTTCAGCCACATGCGCGCGCGGGTCGAAGGTGCCGAGCGGGTGGTATGGAGCGCCCACTGCCACAACGACCTCGGCTGCGCGGTGGCCAACTCGCTGGCGGCAATCGCCAACGGCGCGCGCCAGGTCGAATGCACCATCAACGGAATCGGCGAGCGCGCCGGCAATACCTCGCTGGAAGAGGTCGTCATGGCGCTAAAGACGCGCGCCGATTTGACCCGGGTCGAGTGCGGCATCAATACCCGCCAGATTTACTCCGCCTCGCGCCTGCTGGCCCAGATAATCGGACAGCCCGTACCGGCCAACAAACCGGTGGTCGGCGACAACGCCTTCGCCCACGAGGCCGGCATCCATCAGGACGGCGTGCTCAAACATCGGCTGACCTACGAGATAATGAAGCCCGAGGATATTGGCGTGCCCTCGAACCGTCTGGTGCTGGGTAAGCATTCCGGGCGGCACGCGTTTGTCAACCGGCTGACTGAACTGGGAATCGACCCGCAGGCGATTGACGTCGAGCGGGCGTTTGCCGATTTCAAAGCGCTGTGCGACAAGAAAAAGGCCGTCTATGACGACGACCTGCTGGCCCTGGTGAACGAAGAGGCGCGCCGGATGCCGGAGAGCTACGCCCTGGTCGAGGCAACCGCCACGTCCTCGATGCTCGGGCAGCCCAGCGCGCGCGTGACGCTTCGGGTCGACGGCGAGGACCGCACCGTCGAGGTCGCGGGTGAGGGCGTGGTCGATGCCTGCTACCGGGCCATCCTCCAGGCAGCCGGAGTAGCTCCCACGCTCGAGCGCTATACGGTAAAGTCGATTACCGGCGGCACCGACGCCCTGGGCGAGGTGAGCTGCCTGGTCAGCGAACGCGGGATGACGGTGTCGGGGCAGGGCGCACACAGCGACGTGGTCATTGCCAGCGCGTTGGCATTGGTCAACGCTCTCAATCGGCTTAAGCTTAGGGAGCGAGCCCCGGCCAGGCGAATTGCCGGGGGACCCTAAGCAAAAGCGCGGGCGCGTCCCGACCGGGGGCTTGCCCCGCGCCCAGCCTTGGGCTAAGTCCGTAGTCGCGGGGCACGCAGGCGGATGGCGCAGCCGGCCCGGGGAGGGCGGTCCTCCTTCTTGCCGGCAGGACGTTTGCCTGCGACAAGCCGGCCTGCACGGGCCGCGGCCGTGCCCAGGCTGCCGCGCCCCGCAATACGTGGAAGCGGGTTGTCTTGGGTAGATGAGCTACAAAATCCAGGTTTTCAAGGGCGACGGGATCGGTCCCGAGGTGATCGGCGAGGCGCTGCAGGTGCTCAAGCTGGCGGCCCGCCGCTCGGGCGTGGTAATGGAATTTCGCGAGGCGCCGCTCGGCGGCCATTCGATCGATCTCCACGGCACGCCGCTCACCGACGAAGCGCTTAAGCAGGCACAGGAAAGCGAGGCCATCCTGCTGGGCGCCGTCGGCGGACCCAAGTGGGACAACCCCAAAAGCGAGCAGCGCCCCGAGCAGGCGCTGCTTAGGCTGCGCAAGGAGCTGGGTCTGTTCGCCAACGTGCGGCCCGTACGGGTAATCAAGGAGTTGGTGGCGGCTTCGCCGCTTAAGGCCGAGGTCGTAACCGGCGTTGACTTGATGGTCATCCGGGAACTCACCGGCGGACTGTACTACGGCAAGCCCAGCGAGCGGCGGCAAGTCAACGGCCAGCGCGAAGCGGTTGATACCTGCTTATACAGCGAAGAGGAGATCAGGCGGGTTCTCCGCTTTGCCTTCGAGTTGGCGCGTGAGCGGCGCCGGCGGCTTGTCTCGGTGGACAAGGCCAACGTGCTTAGCTGCTCGCGGCTGTGGCGCGAGATCGCGCTTGAGGTGAGCGCCGAATTCAAGGACGTAAGCTTCGAAAGTCAGCTCGTCGACTCGATGGCGATGCACCTGCTGAGGCGCCCCAGGGACTTCGACGTCATCGTTACGGAAAACATGTTTGGGGACATCCTGACCGACGAGGCGGCGCTGCTGGCCGGCTCGCTCGGCCTGCTGCCTTCGGCGTCGATCGGCACCGAGTTCAATAACGCGGGCTTTAGGATGGGCCTTTTCGAGCCGATTCACGGTACCGCCCCCGACATCGCGGGTCGCGACGAGGCCAACCCGCTGGGCGCGATAATGTCGGTGGCGCTGCTGCTGGAGTATTCGCTTGGGATGCATGCCGAGGCGGAACTGGTGCGCAATGCCGTTGAGTTGGTGCTGCGCGACGGCTATCGCACGCGCGACATCAACGTCGGTCCCGCAACCACGCTGGTATCCTGCTCGGCGATGGGCCGCCTGGTGCGTGAGCGGATCGAGCTGCTCGGCGCGGAATGACCGCGGACTTAAGCCGAAAGCCCGCGCTGGCCGTGGTCGGGGCGACCGGCGCGGTCGGCTCCCAGATAGTCGAACTGGTCAAGGAGCGGCAGGTGCTTGCCGGCGGGCTGAAACTCTATTCGCGGCCGGCGGCGAACGACGGACGCGTCGAGGCCGGGGAGCTTTCGTTGCCGGTCGAAGTGCTGGACGACTGGTCGGCGCTCAACCGGGCGGACGCTGTTTTCCTGGCGGTGGCCGAAGCGCCGGCGCGCGAAATTCTGGCTGCGGTGCGGGGCCCGCTGCTGATCGATCTTTCGGCCGCAACGCGCAAGCCGGGTGAGCGGCCGCTGGTTGCGCCGGGCCTGACCCCGCGCCAGACGCTTGTGGCGCGGGCGGCGAGCGGCGAGCGTGTTTTCGAGGTGCCTCACCCGGCAGCGCAGCTCATCGCCGGGGCTCTCAAGGCGCTGGCAGTCCCGCCCGGGATGGTGGGCGCCACGCTGCTTCTAGGGGCAAGCTTCGGCGGTCGCGCCCGGATGGACCGGCTCTTCGAGGAGTCGGCCAATCTGCTCAGCGGGCGCGCCGAGGCGGACAGGGTTGCTCAAGGTTACGCCTTTAACGCGGTTTCCGGGCCGGCCGAGCAGGAGTTGGCCGCCGCGATTGCCGCCCAGGCCGCCGGGCTCGGCGTCCAGGACCATCAGCTTGCCCTCAGGACGGCGCTGGTGCCGCTGCTCCACGGGGCCGCCCTGGCTCTGCATCTGGCCGAGGCGCCTGACGCCGACCAATGGCCCGCGCGGCTCGGGGTTGCCCCGGGCTTTGCGCTGGCGCAGAGCGGGGCTGGCCTGAGCGCGCTCGATGCCGTAGGATGCCAGGCGGCGCTATGCAGCCTAGACCGCCAGTCGGGGGCAACGACCCTGTGGGCGGTGTTTGACGGAGCGCGGCTTGCCGCGCTCTCGGCGGTCTGGATTGCGGAGAATCTCCTGCCGGCTGAACCTGGACCTGCGCCGTCCGGGTAGGCGCCGGGCCTGCCTTTGACAGATGCAGTTCAAGTTTACGGTGGAGTACGACGGGACCAACTACGCCGGCTGGCAGCGGCAAAAGGATCGCAAGACCGTTCAGGGAGAGTTGGAAGCGGCACTGGAACGGATTTTTGCCGTGCCGATTACGGCGCGCGCGGCTGGCCGAACGGACGCTGGCGCACACGCCCGGGGACAGGTGGCGGCCGCCTTTGTCCCGCGGTTTATGGCACCGGCGGAACTCCAACGGGCGCTCAACGCGCTGCTTGCGCCGGACATCGTTGTTGTAGAGGCGCTCCTGGTTGACGATTCGTTTGACCCGCGCCGTGACGCGCGGTCGCGAATCTACCAATACCGCGTTCTCAACCGACCGCTGCGATCGGCCTTCGAGTGCCGCTACGCCTGGCTGGTCAAGGGCAGGCTTGATTTGGCAAAGCTTGAGGCGGCGGCCGCGCTTTTCCTTGGCAAGCACGATTTTGCCGCCTTTCGGACCAAAGGCACGAGCACGGGCTCAACTGTCCGCACGGTTTGGGCCAGTCGATGGTCGGTGTGCGGCGAGCTTTTCGTCTATCACGTGGAGGCGAACGGATTTTTGCGCGCCATGGTGCGTACGATGGTGGCGCTTATGGTCGAGGTGGGTTCAGACCAGCTAGGGCTCGACCGCGCGCGTGCGATTCTGGAAGCCGGAGAGCGCGCTGACGCTCCTGCGCCGGCGCCGGCCTGCGGCCTGTTCCTCGGGGAAGTACGATACTAACGTGCGCAACCCTTTGGGGGACCAGCCGGGTGCTTCCGGCGCCAGGCCGTTGCGGCGCGACGGGAGCAAGTCGCGCGCCCCGACAGTGAAAACTTCAACAAATCGCGCACCGACGGTCGTAAATCGCTTGCGTGCGCGCGAAGGCTCGTCTATGTTCTCAGGCTCAGTAGCAACCGATGCCCGGGACGCAAGGAGGAGACGGAGGATGATGACGCAATCAGAGGTCGCGGCTCATCTGGCCGACAAGCTAGGGGTCACCAGGAAACAGGCCAAGAGCGCACTCGAAGAGCTGGCCACCTTGGTCGGCCGAGAGCTCAGGAAGAAAGACGGTGCGATGAAGCTGCCCGGACTGGGCATCTTCCGTAAGCGCACCAGCAAACCGCGCAAAGGCCGCAATCCTGCCACCGGCCAGGAGATCAGGATTCCTGCCAGGACCCGTTTGCGCTTCGTCGTGGCCAAGTCTCTCAAGGACTCGGTGCTCGGCCCCAGATAGGCCGGGCTGCCGGCGAAACTCCCCGGCGGCGCGCAGCCACGGCCGGGCGTCGCAACGGCGCGGGGCAGCCGCGCCGGCAAAGGCGCGCAGCGCGCACGCGCAGGCGGGCGTCCAATCGTCTGCTCAATCGCGGGGCTCCTTGCCCACGCGGTCGGACTGGCTGCCGGCGGCGTGCCGGCGGTGTGCCGCCATTCGCCGGCGAACGACCAGTTCGTAGCCCCGGTCGGTGGGTTCGTAGTACCGCCGGTTGCGCAGCCGCTCGGGCAAAAAGTCCTGGGCAACGGCTGCGTCGGGAAAATCGTGAGGGTACTGGTAGCCGGCTCCGTAGCCCAGCTCTTGCATCAGCTCGGTCGGCGCGTTGCGCAAATGGAGCGGCACAGGCAGCGCCCCCTGCGTGCGGGCATCCTCGCGGGCGGCCAGGAGCGCCCGGTAGGAGGCGTTCGACTTCGGCGCCGTGGCGAGATAAGTCGTCCCCTGGGCGAGCGGGATGGCGCACTCGGGTAACCCGACGAACTCGGCGGCCTCTTTGACCGCGTTGGCCATCGCCAGCGCCTGCGGATCGGCGTTGCCGATATCTTCGGCGGCGAAGATAACCATGCGCCGCGCGATGAACAGCGGTTCTTCCCCGGCCTCGAGCATGCGCGTCATCCAGTAGAGCGCTGCATCGGGGTCGCTGCCGCGCAGGCTCTTGATGAAAGCCGAGATCAGGTTGTAGTGTTCTTCGCCTGCGCGGTCGTAGAGAAGCATGCGGCGCTGGACCGCCTGCTCGAGGTCGTCCCTGACAATCGCATTGCGCCCGGCTTGGTGCGCCAGCATCGCGGCCACTTCCAGGGTGTTGAGCGCGCGCCGGGCGTCCCCGTCGGCCGCGCGTATTAGGGTCTCCAAAGCCCGCGCCTCGAGGTGAAGGCCGAGCTTGCCGAGTCCTTTGTCGCCGTCGCCGAGCGCGCGCTCGACCAGCGCGGCGAGCTCCCGCTCGCCAAGCGGCTGGAGCACCAAGACGCGGCTGCGCGACAGAAGCGGCGCGATCACGTGAAAGGAGGGGTTCTCGGTGGTTGCGCCGATGAGCGTGATGAGCCCGTTTTCCACGTGAGGCAGAAAAGCATCCTGCTGGGCGCGGTTCCAGCGATGGATTTCGTCGATAAAGACCACGGTGCGCTGAGCGCCGGCCGCCAGCCGCTCGCGCGCGCCCTCGACCGCCTCGCGCAGCTCCGCTACGCCGGCCGACACCGCAGCCAGCCGTTGCACGGCCATCCCGGAGGCTTCTGCCAGCAAAAGCGCCAGCGTCGTTTTGCCCGATCCTGGAGGCCCCCAGAAAATCAGCGAGGGCAGCGAACGCGCCTGAATAACACGGCGCAGGAGCTTGCCCTGGCCGACAAGGTGCGGCTGCCCCACTACCTCGTCAAGGCTGGTCGGCCGCATCCGGTCGGCCAGAGGCCGGTCCAACCGCGCCGAGGCATCCGGGAAAAGCGACTTCTGCGGCGTCTTTGTTCGGGCCATCGGGCGGCCTCGCCTCGCTGGCGCCAGGCACCGAAACCCTTTATACACGAGTTGGCCGGTGGGTTCAGCCGGCAGCAGGACAGGCCGGCAATAAGGTTCTCGCGGCAACCCTGGGACGCGCTCCCCCGCCGGCGTGGCGGGCGAAACGGCTTTGCGCATATGCGATCGCACGCAGCGGGCGCCAGCCGGCGGGTCGCGGATAGGGCGGCTGCCGCGGTCCCCTGGAGAGCTTGTTATACTGGGAGCCTGGTCTTGCGAAGGTCTGTGCACGCTGGCGGTGAGAATCGAGTCAAGCGCCGCGGCGGGGGCGGCTGCGGGCTGGGCGGACGGCAGGCTGGCAAAGCGCTCGGCAGGGCCCGGGCTGCGCGGGCAAAGTTAAGGGTGTGCGTTACGAATTTGCGGTAGCGGCGCGTTACCTGGGCTCCCGGCGCAAGGGGGCCTTCGTATCGCTCACGACGGCGTTTACCGCGGGCGGCGTTGGCCTCGGCGTCGCCGCGCTGGTGGTCATGCTCTCAGTGATGAACGGGTTCGAGGCCAATCTGCGCCAGCGTGTGCTGGCGCTCACGCCTCAAGTGCAGGTTCATCGGGTCGGCGGCACCATTAGCGACTTCAGGAAGCTCCAGCAGCGTATCGACCGGCTCCCCGAGGTGGAGGGTTCCGACCCGTTCATCGTGGGCGAAGTGCTAATAACCTCGCACCGCTCCGTTCAAGGTGCGGCAGTGCGCGGCGTGGAGCCGCTCAACCCGGTGGTGGTGGCAGAGTTGGACCGCTATGTACGTGCCGGCCGGCTTGCAACGCTTGCTGCGGACGACCGAGCAGTCGGGCTTGGGCTAAGCCTGGCCAACCGGCTGGGAGTGACGGTTGGCGAGGAAGTGCGCCTGGTGGCGCCGGTCATCGGTACCCAGGGCGGCCGCTTGTTCGCCCGCAGCGGCCACTTCCGGGTTGGCCTGGTCGTCGAGTCCGGGGTGGAGTCGCTCGACGCCAGTCTCGCGTTCCTTGGACTCGACGCAGCCGGGCGATTTTTCGGGCGCGGCGGCGCGGTCGACGGGATCGACATCAGGCTCAAGAACCTGGACGCTACGGCGCGCGTTGTGGCCCGGCTTGCGCGCCTGCTCCCCGGCGGTTTTCGCGTAAGCAGTTGGATGGAGTTCGACCAGGCGGCGGCGGCCGGCTTCGCGATGCTTCAGCGGGTCTACGCGATCGTCCTGTTGCTGCTGGTTGCGCTGGCGGCGTTCAACCTTGTCGCCACGCTTATCATGGTCATGATGCACCGGCGCCGGGACGTCGCGGTGCTGATGGCGATGGGGGCCCGGCCGGGCGAGATCGGCCGCATCTTTGTGGCCGAGGGCCTGCTGGTCGGTTTTGCCGGCACCGCGCTGGGAGTCGTTGCGGGCGCGATCGGCTGCTGGGCGCTGGCGCGCTACCGCTTCGTCCACATTCCGCGTGAGATTTACGGCATTGCCGCGCTGCCGGTCGAGGCGCGCTACGCGAATTTCCTGCTGGTGGGCGCGGCGTCGCTCCTGCTGTGCGCACTGGCGACGCTTTACCCCGCCCGCCAGGTGGCGCGGATGCACCCGGCGGAGGTGCTCAGGTCGTAGGCAGACCGTCGGCTCTCGACGCTGCGCCTTGGGTGCGAGACGCGTCGAAGGCCTTCTCTGTCGCCTCAGGGGAAGCTCAGCGAGAATGTGTGTTCAAGCCAGAAGCGCCCTTTCTCCGTAACGGTCACGGCGCGGCTCTGGAGCGTCCCGGAAATCCAGCCCATCTCAAAGCAGCGGGCCGCCAGCGCGGCTCCCAAGCTGCCTGCCAGATGCCGACGGCGCTCGCTCCAGTCCAAACATTGGGGCGCGAAACGCCGGCGCTGGGCCCGGGCCTGCTCGACACTGACCCCGATGCGCGAGAAAAACCGCTCCCCGCTCGGAGTTAAGCGAAACTCCCTGCCTGTCGCCTCCAGGTATCGCCGGCGCACCATGGCGTCGGCGAGTGCCACCCCGAGCCTGCCTGCCAGATGGTCGTAGCAGGTGCGCGCCAGCCGCAGCGGCTCGCTACGTAGCGTGGGCAGCCAGGCAGGTTGCACCGCCTGCACCGACAGCGCCCTGAGCGCCTCGAGCGCTTCGGCCACCGCTGGTCCGGCAAGGCGGTAGCGTCGCCAGCGCCCGCGCCGGGCGACCGCAACGAGACCGGCCTCCTTCAGCAAAGCCAGATGCCCGCTGGCGGTTTGCAGGGAGACGCCGCCCGCCAGCGCAAGGTCGGTCGCCGCGCGCGCATGCCCGTCCATCAGCGCGTTAAGCATCGCGGCGCGCGCCGGCGCGGCGATGAGCGCCGCGACCCGGGATATTTTGGGCGTCACATCCATAATTCGATTGTGGCCGAAGCGTGAAATGTTGACAAGGCCGCGACCGGCCGGCACAATCAGCAGCCGCGAGGGTTGAAAATCAGCTCGCGGACCAGGCCGGCGACGGGCCGCGGCCAGGGCGCCAAGACCGCCCGGCGGGCGCGGCCGGACCCGCCCAGGAAGGAGGCAAACAGGCCGATGAAGGCGATTGAGGTCAGGAAGGACGAGGTCAAGTGGGCCGCGGGAAGCACCATGCTCGGCGCGGGCGCTGTCCACCAGGGACGCGAGCTGCTGCACCGCGCAGTGCTGAGCGATCGGCGCGCCGAAGGCGGCGGATTCGCCTATCTGCTCAGGCTAACCCCGCCCCCCGGAAAACTCCTCAGGGCGATTGCGACTTCTCGTTCAGATGAACATGTTTATTTACTCGAAGGCGGCTACTGCAACAAGGCAGGCAAGCTGATCCACTTCCCCGGCGACTACCTCCTCAACCCCGAGGGCCATCCGCACGGGTTCTTCGTCGCGGTCGAGACCAGGGTGCTGGTGATTTGCCGCGGCGAGCCGGACGAAATCCGCGAGTTCGGCGTAGTCGATCCGGTTTGATCCGAGAGAACGGGTGCGGCCAGCGGTAATCTCCCGGCCGGCTTCCGTCCCACGCCAAGGTCGCGATCGCCGGCGACGGTCCGGCCCTTCGACCGAGAACGGAGGTTTGCGATGGTCGCGGTAATCTTTGAAGTAGAGCCGAAACCCGAACGGCGCCGCGACTACTTGGATATCGCGGCTTCTCTCAAGGCTGAGTTGGAAGCAGTGGACGGTTTCATCTCCGTCGAGCGTTTCGAGAGCATCCAGCACCCGGGTAAAATCCTGTCGCTGTCGTTCTGGCGCGACGAAAAGGCGGTCCGGGCGTGGCGGCTTCACCCGGACCATCGAGAGGCCCAGCTTAAGGGACGCTCTGACATCTTCCACGACTACCGTTTGAGGGTGGGCGAGGTAGTGCTGCTGCGCGACTACGGCATGTACGATCGCGGGCAGGCCCCGCAAGCGTTGCCGCCGCCACCGCGGCACAAGTGAAAAGGGCTCTGGGCCGGAGTTGCTCGGCAGCACGGCCCGCGCCGCCTGCCGTCCGGCACGCTGCGGCGGGCGCACGCCCGGCGCCTGCAGGGGTACAGCCGAAGCCCGCGGCGGCGCTCGCGCGCCGGCCTCGCCTGCTAAGCCTCGGTGCCGGCTCTAGGACTCGCCGTGCGACTGATCGTGCTGCGGCAACCGCGGCCGCGACCTGCGTATGACGATCGTTTCGTGGCCGCGCACCTTGATGGTGCGTGCCTGCGGGTCGCTTGGGCCGGCCGGATTGCCGCCGTCGCCAGAGGTCTCATGCGCCCCGGTTTTGCGCCGCCGCCAGTCGGTCAATTGACGCGAAAGGCTTGAGGCGAGCCCGGATGCCTGGTCGGAGCTCTGGTGATCGGCCGGCGCGCCGGTTTGGTTGGCGTGCTCGGCGTCTGGCTGGAGCAGTCCGTTCTCTCTGTCCCGATTTGGCGTAGGGAAAACCTCCGGTGCTAATTGCTGTTCAATCAGGAGAAACCTGCGATCTGGCAGCAGCTAACCTGCGGCGGTGTGACGAATAGCTACCAGACGAAAAGCGGAGTCTTCCGGACAAGACCTAAAGGTGTGTCTGGGGTGCCATGGCCTTGACGGCCGGCCTGGGCCCGGGCGTGGAGCCCGGGCGCTTGTCAAAGCCTGGACTCAGATTAGGCGGCGTTTCCCTTTTTGTTCTTCCGGGCCTTCGAAGGACGCTTGGTTGCGCGCTCTCGCAGGCCGCAAGCGTCGCGGCCTTAAGTCGGCGGCCGGATGGTTTTTCTAACCAAAAAGGCTCTGAAGTCTCAGAGCAAGTCCCATGTCGCCGGCGATCCTGAGCTTGCCGGTCATGAACGCGAATTGAGGATTGAGCTTGCCGTTTACCATGTCCAGGTAATCGCGGGCGTTCATCGAGATCGTGATGCTGGGGGAAGGAGCCGATCCTTCGCTGACCACGCACTGTTCGTTGGCGATGGAGGCATACCATTTGCCGCCGCCGTCACCGGCCAAGTCGAACTGGAAGACGGCATTCAGCCCCTTGGCGGCTTCCTTCTTGAACCGCGACGGCATTGCGTCGAACACTTCCTTGCAGGACGACGGGGTGTCTGGCATAAGACGGCGTACGCCTCCTTGGCGGGAGATAAGCGGCCTCTTCCTGGCCCATCATCGCCCGGCGCGGGCCCAGTGTCAAGAGCGGCTGCATTTTCGCGCTCGCCGGGGTCTGACGGTTCAGAAAACGCCGCCGGGCTCAACGCGGATGATGTTGCCGCCCACTTTAAGCGACGCCACGCTTAGCGCAATGGTTACCGCGCGTTGCTTGTCCAGCTCGCTGTGGACCACCCCGTCCAGGTATAGGTAATTGCCGACCACCGTTGCGCTTACCTTGTCCAGACCGGCGGCGGCCAGCCGCTGATTGATCTGGCCCTGGAGGACTCGCCACTGACTTACGTCGGTGACCGTGTTATTGACCACCTGGGTGACTCCCGGCATTTTGCGCACGATACCGGTGGCGCGCAGTTTGTCCTTGTCGTCGAAGACGCGGCCGTAAAGGACGACTCTGCCGTGGTCGGTGTAGGCATGGACGCGCCTTAGGCGCGGGTCGGCGCGCAGCCGCTTTTCAACCAGGCTTAGCAGGCTTGGCTTGGGTGTCGGCGCCAGCGCAAGCTTCGCAGCGGCGTGCTCGGGCTCGGCGTGGCGCGCCGGCCGCTCCGAGGCCGGGCGGGCGCCGGTCTTGCGCGCGACGGTGGTGGGTGGGCCGGTCTTACGCCTTTCGCCGCCAACCGTCCCGGGCGCCGGCGCGCCGGCGAGCGAGCCGGGACCGGCGCCGCCGGGCGACACCACTTCTTCCGGCGCCGTGCTCACGGGGGGTAGGGAAACCGGCCCTGGCACAGCCGGCGTTGGCGCGGCGACCGCCAAGCTGGGCGTGCTGGATGAGTACTCGGCCGTGGTGTAAGGCTTAAGCGATGCCATGACCGTCGTGAGTTGTCCAGCCAGGAGCGCCTGCTGGGCGGGGGCGCGGGAAAAAACGACCGGGTAATCCACGTCGACAGCGCTCGCGGCGCCAGGCGCGAAGCGCCAGGCAAGCGCGGCCCTGGCAACTTGCGGGTCGAATACCGTATCGTGGCCGGTTGAGACTTCCACCGCGGCCGAGGCCACGCTGCCGTCGGGCATCACGTGCAGCCGCAAAAGCATCGCATCGTCGGTCATCGTGGCGCTGTCCAGCGCCGACCGGTAGATGGCCGCCAGCTCCGGCTGGTTGCGGTTGAATACCCTGAGCGCTTCGTCAGCGCCGCGCGGCGGCGGCGAACCGCCGGGCGTTTTCACCGAGACGCCGATGCCGCTGGCAAGGGCCACCACCGGTGCGCCAGCGGCCGCGGCCGAAGCGGCAGGCGGCGCGGGCTTGGAGGCAACGGCGGGAGCCTCAGAGCCGGGTGTTGCGTGGCGCTTGGGCGCAAGCCAGAAGGCCACGTAAACCCCGGCGCCGACCGCCGCGAGCGCCGCCAGCACATAAAGCAGCCGCGCCCCGAGGTGTAAGGCGCCTTGCTCTGTTGCCGGCGGGCTTGAGAGGTCGTCGGAAGGCTCCGGATGGAACGCAGCAGGCTCAGCCGCCGCGCTGCGCTCGGCGGCCGCAGGTTCCTCGCCCCAGGAAAAAGCTTCGGTGTGAGAGCCGCCGCGCTGGAAGGAGGCAGCGGCGCCGGCGGTTGCGGTGAGCGCGGTACCGTCGTCCTCGCAGAACTTTTCCGAGTCGGGGTACTCTCTGCCGCACTGTGAACAAGTCTTCATAGCTCAACCGAGCCTCCTGCGGCGGCGGACCGTGGTCCGGCGTTGATGGCCTCGCTTGGCCGGCGCCTGAGCTTAAGCCGGCGGCCTCGGGGCGGCGCTTGGCAGCCGCGCGCGCTCATGCGTCGATCATGATTTCGCGGCGCAGGCGCCGCATCTCGTTCAGCGCCGCCTCGGTCTCACGGCGCGCACTAAAGATTAGCCTATCGACGCCGAGGGCGGCGAGTCGCTTGACGGCGGCCCGGGACAGGGGCTCGTTGAACCGCGGGTTGACGGTTATCTCGAGCGGTTGTCGGCGGTCAAAGCGCTGTTCGTAAGAGCGCAGTCGGCCGAGCATTTGTTCCAGCTCTTCGAAGCTTGCGGCGATGCCGTACCAACCGTCGGCCAGGCGCGCGGCCCGGCGCAGCGACGCGTCAGTTGTGCCTCCCAGGACGATGGGCGGATGCGGCTTGTGCAGCGGCTTGGGCATGAATTTTACGCCCGCGATGCTGACCGTGGTGCCCTGGTAGGCGGGATCGTCGCTCGTCCACAGAGCTTTCATCAGTTCGAGGTATTCGGCGGTGCGCCGGGCGCGGTTATGAAAATCCATGCCCACGGCGGCGAATTCCTCTTCCAGCCAGCCGATCCCGATTCCGAAGATGAAGCGGCCGTTGGACAGCAGGTCGAGGCTTGCCACCGCGCGGGCCGTCGCCACGGGATTGCGCAGCGGCAGGACAAAGATGCCGGTGGCTAGCCGAATGGTCGTGGTCGCTCTGGCCACGTAGGCGAGCGCGATGAGCGGATCGTGGATCGGTTGGTCGGCCCGCCAAGGCAATTTGCCGCTGGGACTGTAAGGGTAGCGTGAGCAGTAGCTGGTAGGCAGTACCAGGTGCTCGGGAATCCAGAGCGATTCGAACCCGAAATCTTCGGCTGCGCATGCCACCCGCGCCAACTCGTCGCCGGCTATCTGGTAGAGAAAGGTGGCATACTTCACTTTCCCCGCTCCTTGCCTTGGGGCAGGCGCTGCGCGCCGGCATCTTTGTCGCCAAGGCGCTCGAGCGCCGCGGCCAGCGCGCGTGCCAGCAGGTCGAGGTCGTCCACCGTGCGCAGGTCAAGCAGGAGCGCGTCGGCGCTGACCCGGCCGATAACCGGGGGCTGGCTTTGCCTGAGCGCCGCCGCCAGTTCGTCGGGTGAGAGCCGGCGATGGCCGATCCTAAGGGCGCGGCTCGGCTGCTCTTCGGCCGGCAGGGAGCCCGCTCCGACCTGGGAGAGGCAAGGGACCACGCGCAGGTCGAAGTCGGCGTCGAGCCGGCCGGCAATTTGCTCCAGGACGCGGCGCGCATCGGCCTCGAGTTGGTCCGCGCTGCGGCTCAGCATCGCCAGGGTAGGCAGCGCGGCGTTAAGGTCGGCCGACCGGCGGTACAGCCGCAGGGTGGCGCTGAGCGCCGCCAGCGTAAGCTTGTCGCAGCGCAGGGCGCGCCGCAACGGATGTACCCTTAGCCGCTCGATAAGCGCGCCTTTGCCGACGATCAGGCCGGCCTGCGGACCGCCCAGCAGCTTGTCGCCGGAGAAGCTGACCAGGCCCGCGCCGGCCGCGATGCTTTCGGCTGCCGTCGGCTCGTGCCCCAGCCCGTAAGACTGCGTGGCAACCAGGGCGCCCGAGCCGAGGTCCTCGATCACCTCGACATTGTGCTTGCGGCCGATTGCGACCAGCTCGGCTACGCCGACCGCGGCGCTGAAGCCGACCACGCGAAAGTTTGACGGATGCACCTTGAGCAGCAGGGCGGTCTCGGGCCCGATCGCCCCGGCGTAATCGCGCGGATGGGTGCGGTTGGTCGTTCCCACCTCGCGCATCACGGCGCCGCTCAGCGCCATGATCTCGGGCAGGCGAAACGAACCGCCGATTTCGATGAGCTCGCCGCGCGAGACCACGACCTCGCGGCCGCGCGCCAGGCCGGCCAGCGCCAGCAGCACCGCGGCGGCGTTGTTGTTGACGACCGTGGCGGCCTCGGCGCCGGTGAGCGCGCACAGCTCCGCCTCGACGGCGGCGTCGCGGTCGCCGCGCGCGCCGCGCTCCAGGTCGTATTCCAGGTTGCTGGGATAGCGCGCGGCCTCAACGATCGCGCTCACGGCAGGCTCGGCCAGCGCCGCGCGACCCAGGTTGGTGTGCAGCACTACGCCGGTGGCATTGATGACCCGTCTTAGGCCGGGCCAGTCGTCATTGAGGGCCGCCGCGGCCAGGGCGACGACGCGGGCCGCGATCTCGTCGCGCCTGGGCGCCGGTTGATGGCCGGCTGCAAGAAGGCCGCTGCGCACCTTCTGCAGGGCCCGCCGCACGACGGCGATTACGTAGTCGCGGCGCAGATGGCGAGACTCGGCGCGGCCCGTCAGCTCGCGCGCGCACTCGTCCACCGAGGGCAGATGCCCGAGCAGCGCCGCGCGCTCGGCGCTCTGGCGCTTGCGCCGATCTGGTTGCGCGTCTTTTCGTACCATTGCCGCCTTCGCCTGGCTCAAGCGCGCAGTTCGCCTGCCGCGCGCCACCTCCGTGGCCGTCGCCCAGCAGCGGTTTTGCTGTTCGTCTCGGAACCCAAGGTCTCCTCCCGCTCGACCCACTAAGTATACCGGTCCGCCGCCCGGTTAGGAGTCAAGACGGCGGCCGGCAAGCGCCTTTGCCGGGCTCGGCTGTTCGGTTCGGGCCGGCACGCAAGACGGCCTGCCCGAACTTTAGGGGGTGAACCCCGCGGCCGGGGGCTCCGCCCGGGCCGGCCAGGCAGCGCCACTAGCGTCGGTTGCGCTTTGCCGGCTTCGGGAGGCAACATGAAAGGGCAGATCGCTCGCTTCCTGGGCGATCGTCGGCGGATATCCGGTGAACCCTTCGATGAGCGTTGACCATTCCGGACGAACAATGCCCGAGCGACCGTTTGTGTCGGTCGAGGAGGCGCTCGAGGCGATGCGCCTGGGCCGGATGATAATCCTGATGGACGATGAAGAGCGGGAAAATGAGGGCGACCTCTGCGTGGCGGCCGAGAAGGTGACGCCGGAGGCGATTAACTTCATGGCCCGCTATGGCCGGGGGCTCATCTGCCTGCCGATGGCGGCCGAGCGTATCGAGCGGCTGGGGCTTGGCCAGATGGCGATCAATAACGAAGCGCCGCTGGGGACGGCTTTCACGGTCTCAATTACCGCGCGCTGTGTTTCGGGGCGGGCGGTCTCGGCGCGTGACCGGGCGGCTACGATTCTCGAGGCCGTGCGGGAGGACGCCGCGCCTTCCGATTTTGTCACCCCGGGCTACGTCTACCCGCTGCGAGCCCGCCAGGGAGGCGTGCTCGTCAGGGCCGGGCAGACCGAGGGCGCAGTCGACCTGGCGCGGCTGGCCGGGCTAAAGCCGGCCGGCGTCATCTGTGAAATCCTGCGAGAAGACGGCACCATGGCGCGCCGGTCCGACCTAATTGAGTTCGCCCGGGTGCACGACCTGGGAATCGCCACTGTCGCGGACATTATTGGCTACCGCCTGGGACATGAGACGCTGGTGGAAAGAATCGCCGAAGCGCGCCTGCCGACTGCCTGGGGCGAGTTTCGCGCCCTGGTCTACCGCAATCGGGTTGACGACACCGAGCATCTGGCGCTTGTGATGGGCGCAATCAATCCTGAAAATCCGGTCCTGGTACGGGCCCATCGCGAGTTTCTCCCCGGCGACGTGTTCGGCTACGCCAGGCGCAACACGCGCGGACTGCTCGAGGCGGCGATGGGGAGAATCAGCCGCGCAGGAGCGGGGGTTATCGTCTACTTGAAGCGTGATTCTGACGCGATTGCGGAGGCAATCGGGGCGGGTCGGCTGAATGCGGAGCGGCCGAGCACGCAGGCCGGGCTCTCCGGCGCGGATTTCCGCGACTATGGCGTGGGCGCGCAGATTCTGCGCGACGTGGGCGTGCGCCGAATGATACTGCTCTCCAACGCGGCGCCGCGGCTCGCCAATCTGCCGGGCTATGGGCTCGAAATCGTGAGCAGCGAGCCGCTGACCGATCTCGCCGAAGGCGCACCGGGCGCGCAATCGGTTGCCGGCGATGCGGTCGTTGGCCCGCCGCACGCCCGAGCAAAACCCGCTTCGTGAAAAGCGCAATGCGCCGCTTGCTTCGAAAGCCCGGTCTGCGACTCCAAGGTTCAGCTTGGCTCTGCTTGTGGGCCGCGTCGTTCCTGGTCTGCCTGTCCCCTGCGCCGTGGCCGCCGGGCAGCGCCCGGGCGCAGGGCCTGGGCGCTGCCGACACCGTACGGATACAGGGCGTCAAGCTTGACCGGCCGCTTAAGGCCGGCCGCGCCAGCCACCTGGTGGTGATCGTCTCGATCCGCGACGGCTGGCACATTCAATCCAATCGGCCGCTCAGCCCCGACTTCATCCCTACCACGCTGAAAGTCGACGCGCCGGGCGCATTGGCGGTGGGCAAGGTCGAGTACCCGGCGGCTCAAAAGGTGAAGCTTCCGTTTGCCGGGTCTGAAC
Organism: Deltaproteobacteria bacterium; assembly: GCA_021794015.1. Taxonomy (GTDB): domain Bacteria; phylum Desulfobacterota; class Binatia; order Binatales; family Binataceae; genus JAJYRQ01. Next base: position 87,449 of record JAJYRQ010000002.1, read on the forward strand.
TGATGGCCGTTTTTTCAGGTCTGACGGCGTTTCGCGTGCCGGTAAGCGAGAGACCCGGGACAAGCTTCGGCGGCACCGGTACTTTCCTGGTGACGCTCAGATACCAGGCGTGCAACGACCGGGTATGCCTACCGCCGCGCAAGGTTCATTCGACACTTGTGGTCGGGCCTCCGCTTTCCTGGTGGCGGGGTTCAACGGCCTGGGCCGCCGCGCCTGCACCTGCTCAGGGACTTGAGCCGCCGCCAGGCCAGGGGTTTGCGGCGTCCAGCGGGCTGCTCACCTTGGCGCTTGCTTTTCTGGGCGGCGTGCTGCTGAACCTGACGCCGTGCGTCTATCCGCTCATCGGGGTGACGGTGGCCTATTTCGCCAAGCAGGCGGGAGCGGGCAGGTCGGTGTTGCCGCATGCACTGCTTTACGTGGCCGGGATTGCCGTAACTTTTTCGCTCTTGGGTGTGGCGGCTGCGCTGACGGGCGGCTTTTTTGGGCGGGCGTTGCAAAACCCCTACCTCCTGGTCGCGGTGTCGCTGGTGATGCTGGTGCTGGCGGCCTCCAGCTTCGGATGGGTGTCATTCAGGGTGCCGGCGTGGCTGACGCGGCCGACGGGCGTGGCACGCCCCGGTCTTGGCGGAGCCTTGCTGATGGGTCTTGGGATGGGCGTGGTGGCCGCTCCCTGTATTGGGCCGGCGGTGGTTGGCTTGCTTTTGCTCGTTCAGCAGAGTCGCGACCCGATTTACGGTTTTCTGCTTTTTTTCGTGCTGTCGCTGGGGCTGGGATTGCCTTATGTGGCGCTGGCGCTTGCCGCGGGAAGCCTGGGCAACCTGCCGCGCTCCGGCGAATGGCTGGCCTGGGTCGAGCAGGCAAGCGGCCTTGTGCTGATCGGCCTTGCGCTCTACTTTCTCGACCCGGTTCTGCCCGAACACCTGGCGATTCGGCTGTTGCCCTTCTATGCCGCGGGTGCGGGCATTTGGCTGGGGTTCGGCGCCAGGGCAAGTGGCGCCCATTGGCTGTTCCGTACCGGCCGGCTTTTGCTCGGTTCGGCGTCGGCGATCGCCCTGGTTTACCTTTTTTCCCCGCACGCTAGCGCGGGTCCGGGCGTCCCCTTCCAGGTCTTCAGCGACGAGCTGCTCGCTCAGGCCAGCGTCAGACATCAACCGGTCCTGATCGATTTTTACGCCGATTGGTGCGCGCCCTGCCGCGAAATGGACCACACTACCTTCAAAGACGCAGCGGTGCTGGCGGAAACGGCGAAGTTCACCACGTTGAAAGTTGACCTTACCAAGCGCAGCAAGCGTGCCGACCAGCTTATCGAGCGTTTTGGCATTGAAGGCGTGCCCACGTTCGTCTTCATCGACGCCAGCGGGAAAGTCCGCAAGAAAGAGGTCGGCTATCTCGACGCCCACGACTTTCTCGACGACCTCCACCGGGTAGACCAGACCAAAGCCGCTTTGACGCCCGGCGCGTAACCGGGGCCGCCAGCCCCCTGGTGAGGGCTGGGCGGCCACCGGGCAGCTACAGCGCGCTTCGGGGGTGCCAGGACGGCTGCACGAGGGTTACCAAGGCGGCCGAAGCCGGTACGCTAACGCCGTTTTGTCGGTGCGAGGCTCGATGCTTTCGCCCGGTGGCGTTTAATCTTTATGGCAGCGGCTGCAGGGCCGTCTTTTCTGGTCCAGGCCGCGTGTTTTGTGGGAAAGAACATGGTTCGATTACGCCTATAAAAACTTCCGGCGGCGCTTTACTAGGAAGGGTCGGTCCGGTAGGCTCGAATTATCCGCTGGCGGAACAAATTCGAGCGTAACGGGCTGTGGGTTTGGGAGTATCGAGCCGATGAGTGGCAGGTCTGGAAACGACGGCTATAGCGCAGAATCGATAAGGGTGTTGGAAGGGCTGGAAGCAGTCCGCAAGCGGCCCGGAATGTATATCGGCGACACCGCCGAGCGGGGGCTTCATCACTTGGTCACCGAGATCGTTGACAATTCGGTCGACGAGGCGCTGGCCGGCTACTGCACGGAGATAGGCGTCACCATCGAGAGCGACGACCGGGTAAGCGTGGAAGACAACGGGCGGGGGATTCCGGTTGAGGTGCATTCCTCGGAGAAGCGCTCGGCGTTGGAGGTGGTGCACACAGTGCTGCACGCGGGTGGGAAATTTGACCGCGGCGCCTATCGCGTGTCGGGCGGGCTGCACGGAGTAGGCGCCTCGGTTGTGAATGCGCTGAGCCAGGAGTTCGAGGTGGAGGTTCGGCGCGACGGCCGGCTCTATTACCAGCGCTACGAGCGTGGGGTGCCCAAAACCAAGGTCGAGGACCGCGGGCCGAGCGCAGGCCGCGGCACACGGACGGTCTTTTGTCCGGACCCGGCGATTTTTCCCGAGGTCAGCTTCAAGTACGAGGTGATCGCGCGTTATCTGCGCGAGATGGCCTACTTGAACGCCGGGCTGCGGGTGCGGCTGAGCGACGAACGCAGCGGCCGGCGCGAGGAGTTTCACTACCCCGGCGGAATCAGGGAATTTGCCCGCGCGCTCGGCCAGGGCAGCGAGGCGCTGCACGACGTTATCTACTTTCACGGCGTGCGCGAGGGCGTGGACATCGAGTGCGCGCTGCAGTGGACCGACGCGCTCCACGAGGTCGTCTTCACCTACGCCAACAACATTCACACGATCGAGGGCGGCACGCATCTTTCGGGGCTCAAGTCGGCCCTTACCCGGGCGGTCAACGCCTACGCGGCCAGGAACAACCTGGTCAAAGGCAAGGAGCTTAAGCTCGAGGGCGACGACACGCGCGAGGGGCTGGTCGCGGTGCTCAGCGTCAAGCTGCCCGAGCCGCAGTACGAGGGGCAGACCAAGACCAAGCTGGGCAATTCGGAGGTCGAAGGGCTGGTAGCGGCCCTGGTCAACGAAAAGCTGGGCGAGTACCTCGAAAAGCATCCGGGCGAGGCGCGCCGAATCGTGGCGCACGCGGTCGAGGCGGCCGCGGCGCGCGAGGCGGCGCGCCGCGCCAAGGAGCTGGTGCGCCGCAAGGGCGCGCTCGACTCGGGCGCCCTGCCGGGCAAGCTTGCCGATTGCCAGGAGCGGGACCCGGCGCGCAGCGAGTTGTTCATCGTCGAGGGCGATTCGGCCGGCGGCTCGGCCAAGCAGGGGCGCGATCGCAGGACGCAGGCGATCCTGCCGCTGCGCGGCAAGATTCTCAACGTCGAGCGGGCGCGGATCGACAAGATGCTTTCGTCGGCCGAACTGCGCACGCTGATTACGGCGCTTGGGATGGGGGTGGGCGAGGACAAGGACGCCGGCAAGCTGCGCTACCACACGGTGGTCATCATGACCGACGCGGATGTTGACGGTTCGCACATTCGCACGCTTTTGCTGACCTTCTTTTTTCGGCAGTTTCCCGAGTTGGTCGAGGGCGGCCATCTTTACATCGCGCAGCCGCCGCTGTTTCGGGCGCGCAAAGGCCGGCAGGAGCGCTACCTCAAGGACGAGGCTGCGCTCGAGGAGTACCTGACCGATCTCGGGGTCGAGGCGGTCACCCTGGTGGCAGGCAAGGGCGCGGCGGCGCGAGAACTTAAGGGAGCACCGCTCAAAGCGATGGTGCGAAAAGCGCTCCACTACGAGCGAATGTTCGAGGCGCTCGAGCGCCGCTCCAAGGAGCGGGCGGTGGTCGCGGCGCTGGCTGGGCTGGCCGCCCAGCGCCGGGCCACAGCAGAAAGCTTCCGCTCGGAGAAGGCGGCAAACGAGCTGGCCCTGCTGATCGCCAAGGAGGTGCGCCGCCCAGAGCTTGTGGCCAGGGTCGAGGCCGAGTCGGGCGCCGCCTACCGAATCGTCTTCCATCAAGCGCGCAACGGCGCCACCGCGCCCACCGCAGTTGACTTGGCGCTCTTCCACTGCGGCGAGCTGCGCGAGATTCGGCGGCTGGGCGCCGAGCTGGAGGGATTCAAACCGCCGTTTGCGCTTAAGTCGGGCGGCGTCGAGCGCACCATTGAGTCGCTCAAGGAAGCGGCCGAGGCGGTGCTGGAGGCCGGCCAGAAAGGCGTCGAGATTCAACGCTACAAGGGACTGGGCGAGATGAATCCCGAGCAGCTTTGGGAGACCACGATGAACCCCGAGGCGCGCACCCTTTTGCGCGTCCAGGTCGGCTCCCAGGAGGAGGCCGAGGCGATCTTTCAGCGCCTGATGGGCGAATTGGTCGAGCCGCGCCGCCAGTTCATCGAGGAAAACGCCCTCAACGTCCGCAACCTGGATATCTGAGCGCTGCCCCAAAGCGCGTTGGCAAGCCTGGCGGCCGGCGCGCCCAAGCGGCGAAACACGCGGCAAAGGTCGAAAAGCGGTTTTAGGTAGATGGCTGAGATTGGCGGCAACCAACCGATGGGCGGCGGTCCCGCGGTAATCAACATCGAAGACGACATGCGGCAGTCCTACCTGGACTACGCGATGTCGGTGAATATCGGGCGGGCGCTGCCCGATCTGCGCGACGGGCTCAAGCCGGTCCACCGGCGCATCCTCTACGCCATGTTCCGCGAGGGGCTGTTGTCGAACCGGCGCTACTCCAAGTGCGCCGGCGTGGTGGGCGAGGTGCTCAAGCGCTACCATCCGCACGGCGACATGGCGGTCTACGACGCGCTGGTGCGCATGGCGCAGCCGTTCAGCATGCGCTACCCGCTGATCGACGGCCAGGGCAACTTCGGCTCCATCGACGGCGACCCGCCGGCCGCCTACCGCTACACCGAATGTCGGCTGACCCGTCTTGCGGAGCAGATGCTGGCCGACATCGACAAGGAGACGGTCAACTTTATCGCGAATTTCGACGGCTCGCAGACCGAGCCGGAGGTGTTGCCGGCGCGGGTGCCCAATTTGCTGGTCAACGGCGCCGACGGAATCGCGGTCGGCATGGCGACCAACATACCGCCGCACAACCTGGGCGAGGTTTGCCGGGCGCTGCGCGGGCTGATTGAAAAACCGGCGCTCACGCTCGAGGAAATCCTGGATATAATCCCGGGGCCCGACTTTCCCACCGGCGGCCAGCTCCTCGGGCGCGAGGCGGTGCGCCAGGCCTACTTAAGCGGGCGCGGCACGCTGGTCATCCGGGCGCTGGCCGCGATCGAGACCGACCGCCGCACGGGCCGGGCCTCGATCATCGTGCGCGAAATACCTTACCAGGTGAACAAGACGCGGCTCATCGAGCGGATCGCCGAGCTGGTCAACGAGCGCCGGATCGAGGGGATAAGCGACCTGCGCGACGAATCGGACCGCGACGGGATGCGGGTCGTAATCGAGCTTAAGCGCGACGCCGAGCCGCGCGTGGTGCTCAACCAGCTTTACAAGATGACTCAGATGCAGCAGGGCTACGGGCTCATCATGCTGGGGATTCACGAGGGGCGCCCGCGCGAGCTTAGCCTGCGCGACATGCTGCTTGCGTTTCTCGAGCACCGAAAGCTGGTGCTCACCCGCCGTGCGTTGTTCGAGCTTAAGCAGGCGCAGGCGCGGCTGCACCTCCTGGAGGGCCTCAGGATTGCGCTCAGGGCGCTGGACGCGGTCATCGAGCTGATCCGAAAGGCGCAAGACGCCGAGGCGGCGCGGGCCGGCCTGATGGCGCGCTTTAAGCTGACCCAGGTGCAGGCCCAGGCGATCCTTGACCTGACGCTGCGCCGCTTGACTTCGCTCGAACGCGACAAGATCGAGGCCGAGCACCGCGAGACCGGAGAGACCATCGCGCGGCTCAAGAAGCTTCTCGCCGACGAACGCGAGATGATGAAACTCATCGACGGCGAGATCGCCGAGGTCGAACGGGAATTCGCCGACCCGCGCCGCACCCAAATAATCGAGGCGGAAAGCGAATTCTCGGTCGAAGACCTGATCGTCGAGGAGGACGTTCTGGTCACGGTTAGCCACGGCGGCTTCGTCAAGCGTACTCCGCTCTCGCTCTACCGCACGCAGCGGCGCGGCGGGCGCGGCAAGATCGGCGCCGCCACCGGGGCGGAGGATTTCGTCGAGCATCTGGTCCTGGTCGGCACCAAGGATCGGCTGTTTTTCTTCACCACCGTCGGCAAGGTTTACGAACTCAAGGCCTACGAGCTGCCGGAGGCCGGGCGCGCCGCGCGCGGCCGAGCGCTGGCCAATTTGCTGAGCCTGACCGCCGACGAGGAACTGTCCGCCTTTGTCCCGGTGCCCAAGGAGATCGAAGGCAAGTATCTGCTTTTCGCAACGCGCCGGGGCCTCATCAAGAAAACCGAGCTTGCCCAGTTCAACAACGTCCGCTCAAACGGCATCGTGGCGATCAACCTGCAGCCGGGCGACGAGCTCATCGGCGTCAAGATAGCCGACGGCCACCAGCAGGTCGTGCTGTCCAGCCGCGAGGGTCAGGCGATCCGATTCAACGAAGAAGAGGTCCGGCCCACGGGACGGGCAACCTACGGAGTCGTCGGGATGAAGCTTGACGCCCCCGCCGCGCGCCCAGACGGCGGCGGCCCGGCGCCGCAGGCCGACGAGGTGGTCTCGCTTTGCACCGTGCGCGACGACGAAACCCTGCTGACGGTTGCCGAGCACGGCTACGGCAAGCGTACCCCGGCCGCCGAGTACCGGCTCACCCATCGCGGCGGCAAGGGCGTCATCACGATGCGCGTCACCGAGAAGACCGGCAAGATCGTCAACGTGCGCCAGGTCGGGCCCGACGACCAGGCGGTGCTGATCACCGACGGCGGCAAGGTGATTCGGCTCAAGGTGAAGGAGGTCCGCGTCACCGGGCGCGACGCGCAGGGCGTATGCCTGGTGCGGCTGGAAAAAGGCGAGCGGGTAACCGGGGTCGCCGGCTTGGCCGAGAACGACGACGACGCCGCCGAAGGGAGCGCGCCGCCGGAAAACGGCGCCCCGCCGGCCGAGCAGGAGGAGTGAGCCATTCTCGCCATATGGTTTTCGGGCCGCACTCGAAGATCGCGCAGGCGTTTTCTCCTGCCGAGCGGATCGTGGTCCATTCCGGCGACTGCCTGGAACTCCTGAGAAGCATTGCGGACGAGTCCGTTCAGCTCATCGTCACCTCGCCGCCGTATAACATCGGGAAAAAGTAGGAAAAGAAGCTCGACCTCGAGCTCTACGTCAGGCAGCAGGCAGGGGTGATCGCCGAGTGTGTGCGCGCACTCTCGCCCCGGGGCAGCATTTGCTGGCAGGTCGGCAACTACGTTGGGCGGGGCGCAATTATTCCGCTGGACACGGTGCTATATCCCGTCTTCTCGGATTTGGGCCTCAAGATGCGCAACCGGATCATCTGGCACTTCGAGCACGGCCTGCACTGCTCGCGGCGTTTTTCGGGACGCTACGAGTGCATCGCCTGGCTCACCAAGTCCGATGATTACGTCTTCAACCTCGATCCCGTGCGGGTGCCGCAGAAGTACCCTGGGAAAAAACACTTCAAGGGACCGCGAGTCGGCCAGTACTCGTGCAATCCGCTGGAAAAGAACCCGGGAGACCTGTGGGTAATTCCCAACGTCAAGAATAACCATGTCGAGAAGACCGAGCATCCGTGCCAGTTCCCCGTTGAGCTGGTCGAACGGCTGGTTCTTGCCTTGACAAACGAGGGCGACTGGGTGCTGGACCCGTTTCTGGGAGTGGGAAGCACGATCATCGCCGCGATTCGCCACCGACGGCGCGGTGCAGGTGCCGAGATTGTGCCCCGGTACGCGGAGCTTGCGCGGCAAAGGATTCAGCAGGAGATCGACGGCACGTTGCGTACCCGCCCGATGAGCAGGCCGGTGTATGACCCCGCTCTGGCCGGCAACCGCCTAGCGACTAGCCCCTGCCAGAAGGCCGCCTCGCAGATTCCCATGTTCGAGCAGAGCGCCCAAGAGGCAGAAGACCCGAGGCAATGAACAGCGCGGAGAGTTACTCCCACCTAAACGGGCTCGAGTTTCTGCTGGTCCACAAGCCCAGCCTCTGGTCGGAGATCAAAGCGGTTGTCAATCGGGCGGATGCGACCAAGTGCCGCACCAAAATCTCGAAAGAGCGCGGTATGAAGGGGAGACGCCGGTATAGCCCTGTCGGCATGAACGCGGCTTTTAGGCGACTTTTCCGGGATCAATGCTGGAAAGAAAGTCGGGTTTCCTACTGGGTGACCCGGAGCGACAAACTGATACGCAAGACGCTTGGAATGACGCTGGAAGAGCAGCGGCGAGCGATAGAAGCTGCCGGAGGGGAGCCCATTCACAGCTACAATCAGACTGATTTCGTCAAGGACCGGATCGCGGTCGAGGTCCAGTTTGGCAAGTACTCCTTCGTAGCCTATGATCTCTTCGTCAAGCATCTCGCCTTCTACGTTGGCGATCGAATCGACGTCGGGGTCGAGATTCTCCCGATGAAATCGCTCCAAAGCCAAATGAGTTCCGGAGTGGCCTATTACGAGGGCGAGCTGTACAACGTTATTCGCCAGGGGCGGGCAGTCCCGGCGGTTCCGCTCGTCCTGGCGGGTGTCGAGCCGTAGGCCAGCTAAGTGCCCCGGGCCGCAGGCGCGACCTGATTGGCCTCAGGCCCCGTCCGGCGCGCCATCGGCGGGCGGCTAGTCGGCCGGCTTGACGAACTTGAGCAGAAAGCGGTCCTGCTGCCCACGCATCGTAAAGACGCCCTGGTGGCGGTCGTCGGACGGATTGCGCAGCGCATCCGAGGCGGCCACCAGCTTGAAACCGGCACCCTTGACCTCGCGGACCACGACCGCCTCGTCGATACGATGCAGCGTCGTTGCGTCGCGGACTCCCGAGCCGGGCTCGGCGCTGTTGTCGCTGACGCCGTAGACCCCTCCCGGCTTAAGCAGCCGGAAAAGCTCGCGGTTGAGGCGCTGGCGATCGACGCTGTCGCGGACCATGTCGTGGTAGTTGAGCTGAGTTAAGACCATGTCGAGCGAACCGGTCGGGATGGAGGCGAAGACATCCGGGGCCGAAAGCGGCTTTTCGATCGGAACGACGTTGGTTAGCCGGGCCATCCGGTCCCGCCAGGCTTGTTCGAAGCGGGCGAGCTTAGGCGGGAACTTTCTGTTCTGGGAGTAGACTCGGCCCTTCGGTCCAACGATCCGGGCGAGAAGCTCGGTGCTGTAGCCCGCGCCCGCCCAGAGGTCGAGCACTCGCATCCCGGGCCGCACTCCGAAGAAAGCCAGCACCTGCTCGGGCTTGCGGCCGGCGTCTCGCTCCTTGTCTCGCTGCGGCCGATCCGGCGCCTGAACGGCCCGTCTGATGGGGATCGGGATTTTGTCGGCTGGCAGCGCGGTCATCTGCTTCGCCCCCGTCTCCTCGGCTGCCGCCTGCGGTTCGGCGGCCTTGCCGGTAGCCGCGAAAAGGCTCAGGGCGACGGCAAATAGTAGCCCGCCGAGCGTGGTGGTCAGAGTCGGCCCAAGTCGATGGTGTCGCATATAGTCCTATGTCCCCTTCTGAGGCGCTCAGAGCCTGACATTAAGAGCCAACCTCATAGCAGCGTTTTGTCAACCCTCGGGGACGTGCCGCGCAACAAGTTGGGCGGTGGACGCGGTTGGTTGAAGCAGCGTCGAGCTTGTGACATTCTAAAGCAGGAGATTGTCTTGTAATAATGCATCCAGATGCTCTTGGTGCCCTCCTGGAGGACCACAATCCGTGGTGGTCCGGCTCCGAGGCTCGACGCGCCGTACCTTCGGTAAGGCGCGACCTCCACGGACGCCTCCTTAAGCACGTGGGCAACGAGCGCGAGCGGCGTGCCCTGCTGATCCTAGGTCCGCGTCAGGTCGGCAAGACGACCCTGCTGCTCCAGCTAGCCGAAGACCTGCTGAAGGCCGGTTGGCCGCCGGGAAATTTGAGCTACTTTTCTTTTGACGACGACCGGCTAACCGAGCTTGTCTCCGCGCGTGAGATCGTAGACTTCGCCCCTGTCGGGATATCCCCGCAGCAGCCGCGTTTGTTCCTGCTTGACGAGATTTCCAGGGCCGTCAACTGGGCGGCGTGGCTCAAGCAGGAAGTGGATCGAGGGCACTATCGGCTCATCGCTACCGACTCGGCGGCCAGCCTGTTGCGGGCGGCCGGGGCCGAGTCGGGGCAGGGTCGTTGGGACGAGGTGGTGCTTGAGGGGCTCACTTTCGCGGAGTTTCTCCGGCTGCTGGCGTTTCCCGACGAGTCGCTGCAGGATTTGCTCAGGCGGATTCCCAACGCGGTCGAGCGCTATCTACAGGTAGGAGGATTCCCCGAGCACGCACGAGCCGACGATTACCGACAGGCGCGCGAGCGGCTGCGAGTTGACGTAGCCGAGCGGGCGATCGGTCGTGATTTGCTCCGTCTTGGCGTCGACGTCGAGCAGGTACGCAGGTTGTTTGTTTACCTGGTTCAGGATTCGGGCGCGATCTTCAGCGCTGCCAAGTGTGCGAAAGACCTTGGTGCCGATCACCGGTCGGTCGACAAGTGGGTGGCGCTGCTTGAAGACGCCCGGCTAATCGCCCGTCTGCCGCGGCACGCCAGGCGTCCCGCGGCGCGGCTTCGCTCCAAGCCGCGCATCTATGCCAGCGACCACGGCCTGATATCCGCTTTTACGCCGGGGGCTTCACTCTTGCCCGGCCAGAGGGTGCGCGCCCAGGCGGTCGAGGCGGCGGTTTACCGGCATCTTAGGGAGTGGGCCCGCGATACCGGAGCGGAAGTGACTTTTTTCCGGCAAGACGACGGCCTCGGGGCCGACTTCGTCCTGGAACTTGCCGGCGCGCGGACGGTTATCGAGGTTACCGGCAGCTTGTACGCCAATTCGGAGAAGGTCAGCCGGCTGCGCCGGGCCGGCGAGGCCCTTAAGGCCGGGCGTTTGGTGATGATTCATGCCGGCGTGCTTGACCAGAAGCCGACGACATCCGTGACCTCGCTGCCGCTGTCAAAGTTCCTGCTTGAGCCTTCCTTGATATTGGGGGCGCCAAAATGAACGACCAAATTCCCCTCGGCCAGCCGGAAAGCGATGAGCTCGAGTTCAAGGGCAAGGAGGTGCTCCAGCGTCTGTACAACGTGTCGCGCGAGGTAGTCGGGATGTTGAACGCTAGCGGCGGTCAAATCTGGATCGGCCTGGGCGAGGAAGAAGGCCGCGCGGTACGCGTTGAGCCGATCGCCCAGCCCGAGCGCGAGGCCAGCCGCTTGAAAGACCATTTGAGCGACGTGATCGAGCCTTCGCCGAGCTCCGATGAGTTCGCGGTGGAGCAGGTTTCTCTCCGGGCTGAGCACGCGGTTCTAAAGGTGCGGGTCACACCGAAAGAAGGGCGCAGGCCGTACGCTCTGGTCGAAGGTACGGCGCGGCACTTTCTAAAGCGCGTCCACGACCGGCTGCGGCCGATGTCGCGCGAGGAGATTTTTTTGGCTCACGCCCAGGGTGCCGCGCCGGACCAGGATCACGAAGTGGCTTCGCGCAAAATCCGCGAGGCGAGAGACAAGCTGCGCGACAGCAATTGCTTGTGGTTGCGGATTCAGCCGGTGGGCAAGGCCAAACTGACGCTGAGCGGGGACTACCGACCCTACTTCGTCGATCATTCAAGAACCGGAAACCGGCTTTCCGGCTGGAACTTTGTCGGTGCCGAGCCGTTTAGGGCCGAGCCAGGCAAGATAACCTGTGGGGCGCGCGACGGAGTCTTCGTGGCAGTGTTTTGCGACGGCGCGGTCGAATTCTCGATGCCTCTCATTAACCTGTACTGGAAGACCTCGGGCTTCCAGGGCGGCAAGCCGCCTAACGAGATATGGCCGTTCGTGCTGCTCGAATATCCGGCCTCGATTTTCCGCCTGGCGGCCACGATCTGCCGCGAGCGCAGGTTCCCGACGCCAACGTTTCTTGCCGATCTTGTGCTGTTTGGCATCGCGGGATGGACCTTGCGGCCGCACTCGCCAAGCTCTCTGCAATACAAGCTCGCCAAGCCGCGCTCCGCTAAAGGGAAAGATATTTTAGCGCCTGAGCCGCTAAGCTTTTCCCGAGACGAGATCGTCGGCGAGCCGGACCGGTGCGCCTTTCGGCTGGTCGGGAGGGTCTATGAAGCATTTGGGCTGTTCGAAGAGGAGATGCCTGCCGAGTTCGACCGGAAATCGGGACGGCTCATCCTGCCGGGCCCATAGATAGGCGGCGAGCACGCAAGAATGAGGGCCACGAGAAAACGGCTTTGGGCGGCACCGGTTCTGCTGGCGGCTGCATCTGCGCTGGCTCTGGCGCTGGGAACGGCGGCGGGCGCTGTGGCACGAAAGCGCCAAGCCAGGGTGGTCGTTCTGATGGTTTGGGACGGGCTTAGGCCCGACCTCGTGAACGCGGCGCTTACGCCTCGGCTGTTTGCGCTGGCCCGCCGTGGCGCGGTCTTCGCCGCCCATCATTCGCTCTATCCGACGCTTACGCTGCCGAACGCTGCCGCGCTGGCCACGGGGGCCGCAGCCGGCGTCAACGGCATCCTGGGCGACGAGCTCTATTTCGGCGATCTTCCTGGCGTCAGCGACTGGGCGCAGAAGCAAGGCGCGGGAGCCGCTTTTCTGGAGCACCCCCTGTTCATTGAAAAACTTGAGGCGCTGCGCGCGTTGCATGGCGTGCCGGCGCTCGGGGACCGGTTGGTTGCGACGCAAACGATAACTGAGGAGCTTTACCGGCGGGGCGGCTACGTTGCGGTGCTGGGCAAGACCGGGCCGGCTTTTCTTTTTGCCGAGCGCCTGGCCGGCAAGACGATCTTCGAGGGCGGCAGCGCGAAATCCGACGAAGCCGACTACCTCTTCGTGGCCGACCAGGCTGCGGCCCCGGCTAGTGCACGCGCGCTGATGCGGTTGATGCCGGCGCTGGACCCTCGTGCCAGCGTGCCCGGAGCGGCCAACGATGCCTACTTTGCCCGGCTTGCGGCAGAGCAGGCGTTGCCCAAGGCTGCCCAGGCGGCGCGCTCCGGCCATGACGCGATGGTTGTGTTGTGGCTGCACAATCCCGACCTCACGCAGCATCTGGCCGGACTCGGCACCGAAGCCTCGCGCCAGGCCCTACAAGCCGCGGACCACTGCCTCGGCACGCTTGAGCAAGCCATTGCGCGGCTTCAAATGGCTGCGATGACCGACCTTATCGTGGTGTCGGACCACGGCTTTGCCACGATCAAGGCGCGGGTAGACTTGGCCGGGGTGCTGGGGCGTGCCGGGTTCGAGCGCGAGATAGCCGACGGCGCCCTGGTGGTGGCGCGCAACGGGGGCAGTGATCTGGTCTACCTGTCGCGCAGTCGAATGCCCTCGCCTGATGCGCGACGGGCGCTGCTCAAGCGGCTGGTGGTCTTTCTTGAGCGGCAGCCGTGGTGCGGCCCGGTATTTTCGGCGCCTGCGGCCGGGGTCCCCTTAGGCGTGCCGAGGCCGGCGGACTACGGAACTGCCGAGGCCGCAGGCGACAAGCGCCTTGGCTCGGCGCTAGACTACCGCGGCGTCGTGCCCGGCACGTTCAGTCAGTCGCTGATTGGGCTTTGGGACCCGGGCCGCTCGCCGCATCTTGTCGTTTCATTCCGCGAGTGGCCGATGATGAGCAACCGAGGGCTTACCGGAGCGGCAAATCCCGCCTGCCTTATCGATCGGCGTGGCACGACCCGGGTGGGAAACCATTCGCGCGCCCTGGCGGCTGCCGTGCCGGGTGTCGTCTACGCCGATTCCTTCGCGCTTTTCACCACGGGCATGGGGATGCACGGGGCGGTAGGCCGGCGCGAGTTGCACAACTTTGGGGCGGCAGCCGGCCCTGATTTCCGCCGGGGATTCGAGGATCGCCTGCCCACCAGCAATGCCGATGTGGCCGTGACGATGGCCGCGCTGGTTGGATTGCTGGATGGGCGGTCGCCGGCTCTACGGCGCGGCGCGGGCCGGGTGATCGTCGAGGCGCTGGTCGGCCGTGGCAGGGTGCCGGCGCAAGAGCCGGCGGCGCTCGTGCGCCGGGTTCGGCTGCGCGAAGGCGGAGCGTGCGCGGTCTCGGTCCTACGCTTTTCAGCGATGGCCGGGCTGCTCTACCTCGACGCAGGCCGCCTGCAGCATCAGGGCGGCTGCCGCTCGGGCACACGCTGAGGCCCCGGCGCGTTGTCGCGCGGCCCGACCAACCAGGGCTCGCCGGCAGCAGGGCTTTGGAGGCCGGCCGGTCCCGAGATGGTCGCTTTGGCTTAGGCGGCGCTGGCCGCAGGCCGAACATTGTGCTTCGCTCTTGTGTGGAAGGACGTGAAAGCGGCGGGGTTCAGCCTCGCGCCGTCCGAGCGCCGGCACGCGGCCGTTCAAACGGGTCCGGCCCGGTGCGCACTTCAGCCTTGCCGTTAACGGAGGCGACGTCAAATGCTGAGAAGATTAGTTCGATGGATCGTCCGCGCGGCGCTGGCCGTCACGGTGCTGATAATTGCCGCGCGCGTGGTGGATTATTTCGGCCGCAGGATACCCGCCGGTTCGGTGCTTTTGGTCAAGCTTGACGGGCCGGTAGTCGAGCGCGGAGGGGGTCCGCTATCGGACCTGGTTGGGACTAACGAAACCCCGTTGAATCTCGTGCGCCGGGCGATCGACAAGGCCAAGGACGATCCCCGGATCGTTGGCCTCGCCCTCAAGGTGATTGACCCGCAGCTTGAGTTTGCGCAGGCGCAAGAGCTATGTTCGCTGATTTCGGGCCTGGCGCGCCGGGGCAAATGGAGCGCCGCTTATCTGGAGAGCGCCGGCGAGGGCGCGCCGGGAAACCTGCCTTACCTGGTCGCAAGCTGCGCGGACGAGGTGTCGCTGATGCCGCAGGGGGAGCTGAACCTGATCGGCGTGCGCCTGCAGGAGATGTTCGCGCGCGGGATGCTTGAGCGGCTCAAGATCGAACCCGAGTTCGACGCGATCGGCCGCTACAAGTCGGCCGCCAATGTTTTCACGCAAACCGACTTCACCGCCGCCCAGCGCGAGGAAGACGACGCCGTAGTGGGAAGCCTGTTCGGCCAACTGGTCGGCAAAGTCGCCGAGCGCCGCCGCCTGGCCCCGGACAGCGTCAAGGCGATCATCGACCGGGCGCCTCTGCTGGCCGCCGACGGGCTTAAGCTTAAGCTGGTCGACCGGGTCGAATACGAGGACCAATTCGACAAGCGCATCAAGCACTACCGGCAGAGCGAACATTACCTGGCCGACTACCGCGACTACGCGCGCGCGGGCGTGCGGCTGCTGCCCGACCATCGCGACCGAATCGCGGTGGTTTACGCCAGCGGGGTGATCGAGCGCGGGCGGGGCGGCATCGATCCGCTCTTCTCGGCCGATACGCCGGCAATGGGCTCCGATCGGATCGTGGAGGCTTTCCGCGAGGTCCGGCGCGACGACTCGGTGCGCGCCGTCGTCTTTCGCATTGATTCTCCGGGCGGCTCGGTGATCGCTTCGGAGCTGATTCGCCGCGCGGTTGAGCTTACGGCGCGCAAAAAGCCGGTCGTTGCCAGCCTGTCCGGCTACGGCGCTTCAGGCGGCTACTGGGTGGCCGCGCCAGCCAGGCGTATTTTTGCCGAGGCCGGTACGCTTACCGGCTCGATCGGCGTGCTGGGCGGGAAATTCAATCTGGCGCGGACGGCCGGCGCCGTGGGCGTCAACACCGGCGCCGCCACGCGCGGAGCCAACGTGATGATGTACGACCCGTTCTCGGCTTTTACTCCGGCCCAGCAGCAGCTTTTTCACGACCAGATTCTGGGCGACACCTATCGTCACTTCATCGCGCTCGTGGCTCGGCACACCCATCTTAGCCCGGCCGAGGTGGACCAGGTGGCCCAGGGACGGGTCTGGACCGGAAGCGAAGCGCTTAAGCGCAGGCTCATCGACGGTCTGGGCGGCCTGGACGCCGCGATTGAAGAGGCCAGGAAGCTGGCCAAGGTTCCGGCCGGGCGGCCGGTGCGGATCGTGGAGATGCCCGAGCGGCCGGGCATCGTGGAGCAGCTCCTGGCAGGCGGTCTGGTCCAGGCAACCGCGGGAGCGTCGGCTGCCGCCGAGGCTCGCCTGCGGCCTCTGCTTGCAATCCTGAGGACTGCGCGACTTGCGGCCGGGGGCGAAGACGGGCTGGTCTACTGTCCGGTGAGGCCGGCGATGTGAGCTGCGGGCAAATTGCCCCTTCGCCCCGCGCCGGCGGGTCTTGGAGGACCGGCAATTCGCTTGGGGAGCGCGAGCGTCCACGGCGCTGAAGGCGCTCTGCTTGGTAAGTGTCAACCCGCCGCACTGCCGCGAATTCGCTCCAGATCGAAGAACCGCGCGCCATCCAGACCCTGGTAGCGCTCCGGGTGACAGGTAAGGATAAGCAACTGCAATCGTTGCGCAGCCTCTTCCAGGATTCGCATCACACGGGCGAGGCGTCCCGAATCTGTCGCAACCAGCACGTCGTCCAGCACCACGAGTTGGCGCTCGCCTTTGGCGAGCACGTCGGCCAAAGCCAGACGTGTGGCGAGATAGATCTGCTCGCGCTCACCGCCTGACATGCTTTCGAGCGACACCGATGCACCGGCAAGCCCCGGCATCATCTGCGCAGGCTCGAACGCGTCCCCTAGCTGGATACGGCCCAGCCGATTGCCGGCAATGCGCTGCAGGGTGCGCGTTGCAGCGAGTTCCACCGGAGCCGCCACCGCGGCTAACGCTGCGTTTCGAGACTGCTCCACCGTGGTCCGCAGCAGGCGGATCGCGGCCATCTGCAATTCTTCGCTGGCAATCTCGCGCTTCAGCCGAGCGACTTCCTCCTCCGCCCGAGCGAGCGCCGAGTACGGGCCCTGCGCCGAAACTTGCATCAGGCGGCCTTCTTCGCGCTTTTCCTGTTCGAGAGCCTGGGTTGCCGTACCGTCGGCGGCCTGTAGTTGCTTCTCCAACGTGGCTGCCGTGGCGCCGGGGTCTTCGCCAAACTCGGCGAGCTTGGCATCGATTTCTTCGAGACTGGTTCGCGCAGCTTCCCAGGCCAGGGCGACTCTTCTCATCTCACTCTCGCGTTCTCCCTGAGACTTGCCGTCGTCGGTCAGCTCGGCCAGCGTGGCGGCCAGCGATCGCTCGCGCCGGTCGGTCTCTTCAATGCGCACCTCGAGTGTGCCCCGTTGGCGGCCGGCAGCGTTGAGGGCGATTTGCGCGGCGTCGCGAGCCGCCTCGGCCGTGTCGAGAGCGGCGAGGAACGCGCGCTGGCTCGCCTCGGCCGCGGCTCTCAACGCTGCCGCGTCGGGAGGCGTCGCGCGCCAGTCCGGATAGTCGGCGAGCATCCCCGAGATCACGGCCGCGAGCGTGGCGCGTTCCGTTTGGATCTGCTCGGCCGTTTCCCCGGCCAGCAGGGTGTCGAGCTGTGTTTGCGCGGCCGCGAGTCTTTTGTCCAGCTCCGTCGCCCTGTCCTGCAAAGCGTCCAGCGCTTCGCGGTCTGCGGTCCCGAATGCCTCGGTCAAAGCCTTGAGCTTCTGCGCCGCCTTCTTCCGTTCTCCGCGGATCTCATCGATCGATCCGGCCGGCCCGCGGGCTCGCAGGCGGGCGACGCCGGGCAAATCAACAACGACCTCGGGTGATCCTTTCACTTGCGCGGGTGCTCCTGCCGAGAGCGATCGCGCTCCGGGTTCTTCACCCGAGACGACGACCAGCGTGCCCGCTTTCTCGGGAACGATCTCCAGCGTGATCAGCGCGGCTTCGAGGCGCATCCGCGCCTCGTCGCAGTCCTTCATCGCGTTGCGGATCGCGCGCAGTGTCTTCGCATCGGGAGCGACCAAGCGGCTGCGCGCCAGTTTGTGCTGCGCCAGGGTTTGCGAGGCCTGGTTGATTCGGCGCAGTCGATCATCAAGGGCGGATGCGCGGCGCAGTTCGTCGAGGTAGCGTCCCGCACGTTCGGCGGTTTGCCTGGTCGCTTCATTGGCGTCGCGTGTCTTGCGGACATCTTCGAGCGCGGTCTGCGTGCGCGCGGCTTCTATCTGGTGCTGCTCGACCTCGCGAACCCGCGACGGCAGCTCGGAACGAAGCTGGCTAAGGACGCGCCGCACGTCGCCTAGATCCTTCGCCGCGGTCTTGATCGCCTCGATTCGCTGCTCGAGTTCGCGGTGCTGAGCCTCGGCTGCCTTCAGCCGCTCCGCGCGCTGTGCCTTACTTGAGATGAGCTCCCTGTACGCTTCAGCGCGCGCCCGCGCATCGCGCAGCGACTTTGCCAGGGCGTCGGCGTCGCGTCGGGCTTGCGCGCGGCGCGCGCGCAGGTCCTCGACCCGACGGGCCGCCTCCTCGAACGCCTGCTGCTGCTCGGCCGCAGTGCGCTGCGCTTCGAGTGCGTCCTGCAAGCTCTCGCGCAGCCGCACCAATGCCGGCGCGTCCTTGCCGCGCCGGCATTGGCCGCCAGGCGTGAAAAAGCGAAGGTACGCCGTCTCGATTCGCTCCTCCAACGGCCCGCTGCCCGGGCCGGACACCTGCACGCCAAGGGCGGTCCGAATGTCGGCAACGAGATCGCCCGACAACCTGTCCAGCGCCAGGTTGCCCTGTGGCGCCCACAGGACCTGAGCCAGCCCCCAATTTTCAGGGCGCGACAAGCCGCGTCCGGGCGGATTACGCGTGAGAATCTCTCGGGTTTTTTCGTCCGCGGGCTCGCTCTCCGCCATGCGAACGAAGCTTCCATTCTCACGACGCTCCAACTCCGCCGCCGGATGGTCGCAGAAGCGTTTCGTCAATCGGTATTCCGCGCCGCCGTGCGAGAACTCTACCGTAACGGTGGGAGCCAGCTCGCGTCCCCACGGGCGCAGGTTCTCGACCTCGCGGCCGCTGACTCGATGGCCGTCGAGCAGGCCGCGCTGCAGGGCTTCAAAGAGCGTGGACTTCCCGGTGGCGTTGGGCGCGTGTAAAACGTTCAGGCGGTCCGTGAACGGACCAACCGAGACGGGGTTCGCGAAACACCTCCAGCCCTGAACGGCAATCGCGCGAAGAATCACGCGCCACCCTCCGACGCCAGCGCATACAAATCCAACAATGCCCGGCACGCGACTTCAGGCGACGCGCCTTCCGGACGCGGGCCGGCGCACGCCGGGTCCGCCAGCTCACGCAGCCTGGTTGCGGCCGAGCGCAGCGCGCCTGCCGGCAGGCCGGCGATCCAGCTATCATCGCTCGGCGACGGCCGCAGGCGCGTCGCGTCGATACGCCCGAAAAGGAAGCGTGACGCGAGAATCTGCTCGAGGCGCGCCAGTTCGTCGCGATCTTGCGCGCACAGCAAACCCGCCACGCGCAGGTCCAGCAGCGTGGCGCCCGGATTTTCGAGCGCTTCGATGCGTTGGCGCAGACGCGCGAGCTCGCCCGGCTCGCGCACCTCCTCCTCGATCACCGGCCACGCAAGTCCACCCGTTCGAACCGCAGTGACGGCCGGTGATGCGCCGGGTCCGGCGATCTCCACAATCAGCACGTTCCCGCTGTCCCGTTCGCCAAACTTGGTAGTCTCGTGCGTGCCGGCGTAGGCCATGCGAAGCGTCCCGTCGGCCGCCGGGTAGGTTGCCGTCGAGTGCCAATGGCCGATGGCGAGGTAGTCCAGCCCGGCACGCACCGCTGCGTCACGAGGGACCGGATAGTCGGGCTCCTCCTGATACACCCCTTCGACCGTCCCGTGCGCCAGTCCTACGCGAATCCCGCGCGAGGCGGCTGCCGCAATCCACGCCGTCGGATCCTTGCCCGAGTGCCGCTCGCGCGCCGGACACGGGAAAAGCGTTCCGCCCGACACTTCGGTCGGTGTCGCTTCCCGCAGCACGCATACGTTGTCGCTCGACCGCCACGCCGGATGCTCCCACACCGATCCGGGCATGAACGGATCATGATTTCCGGGGATCACATAAACCGGCCCGCCGAAGCCCCCCAGGATGTCCGCCACCTTCTGCACCAGCACGCGGTCGACGCCGTTGTCCTCGAACGTGTCCCCGCATACAACGAGGAACTCCGCCCCCTCCCTGCGCGCCGCCTCGATGACTCGCCGCGCCGCGCTCAGCCTCTCCTCGCGCACCCGCGTTCCCGCCGCGCCCACGTGCGCGGCGCGCATGCCGATCTGCCAATCCCCAGTGTGGAGGAACTTCATGTGCCGGCCCCCAAACCCGATAGGACCATGATTTCGGTGAGCCCCAACTCTTGCTCTCGCTTCACAGCTTCTCTACTGCAGTTCGGACGGCCTCGGCGTCGCGCTATATCCCTTCTTCCAATTATTTTGCGGTCGATGCCGGAGAAACGGTCAAGACACTTGCCAGCCTCCTTAGCCGGAATTCGCATCGGCTCTCCCCATCAGCGCATCTATAGGACAAGTCTGTCCCGTAGGGCAAGTTTGGGAAGCTTTGGTCGTCGCCGAGGTTTCGGCCGCCCGGGCAAGCGGTCAGTTCTATCGTTGCGGCGGGCAGCGAGGATATCCACGATGCCGAGCGCCTTTCCCAGGACCCGGGCCTTCCGGCTCATCGGCTCCAGCAAAGTCCTGGAGCGCGGCGCGGCCCTTCGAGAGGCCCTCAGGCCAGGCTTTGACCTCGCGCTTGCAGTCGTTCGAGGCTGAACTGCTGGCGCAGGAGGAAAACCTCGCCGGTCTCGCCACGCTCAATCGGGAGCTGGTCGCCGAGGGGGAAGCCAGCGCTCCTCGCCGGCGGGTGGTGGCGAAGGCGCCGCCCTGAGCGGAGCCGAAGGGTCGAGTTCCACTGCGGGGAGTTGTTCCCGCGCCTTGGGTTCATCGTCACCAATCTTACCGCTTCAAACCGGGCAGTGGTGCGCTTCTACAACCAGCGCGGCATGGCGGAGCAGTGGATCAGAGGGATCAAGCAGGCGGCGGCATCTTTGGCGTCTTTCCTGCCATCGCTTCCGCGCCTCGGAAATTCCGTCTCAGCACAACAGCCGAGGCAGCGTGACCCCGAGACCCCTCGCGCGGCAGCCTCGCGCGGGGTTGACAACAGAAGCGATGCGCGCTTAGACACCACGCTTTCGGCTGTTCGGCAGTTAGACGGCCCCTTGAAAAACATGGAAAACGCATGTAAATTATCCATGGTGGAGCGATGGCTACGAGGTGTCCAGAATGGCTGAACTGGTCGATCCGCGATCGGGCGGTTCCGAATTCGACGGGATCGAGTCGGATGACCCGCGTTCGGGTCCGGGGGCTCGGCGGCGTTCGGAGACCAGGAAGAAACAGGAGAATCCGGGCAAGGGCAGCCAGGTCGACGCACGCAAAGAGTACGGCGAATTTGACGGGATCCGCTCGAGCGGTTGATTTGGCTGGCGGTCGGCGCGCGTGCAGCCTGAAGGCACCGCCAGGCCGATGAGGAAGTCATCATGAGGAAAGTACAATTTGAATTCACCGACGAAACTTACGCGGCGATAAACAGTCTCGCAGATGTTACCGGCGCGCGGTCCATGTCGGCCGTTATCAGAGACGCCCTGAAAGTCTATGCATGGCTGATCGACGAGCAACGCGCCGGGCGCAAGATCCTGTCGCAAGATCCGAAGACTCAGGACAGGAAAGAGTTGGTGCCGCTGACGGTTTCGCACCAAGCTGTCGAAGAGGAACCGGCCTTAGCTGCGGTGCCGGCGGCGGCGCAGAAGTGGGATGTCCCGGGATAGCAGGACAGCGTGGCCCGCAGCGAAGAGCCCTTGCCTGAGAAGATAGACCCCAGAGGCGTAGCCCCGAAGGCTCCGCAAGCTTTCGCGGCGAAGGACTTCGCGGGTATCGAGGAGTCGCAAGAGGATGCGCGCCAATGGGCGCAGAAATTCCTCTTCTGGCTGATCGCGGCATGCCTCGGATATCTGATGCTGTTCGATGCTGCGCTGCTTCTCCCTTTCGTCCACCTGGACGCCAGAGTGGTGATCACGATCAATGGCGCCTTCGCGGGTGGTTCAGGCCTACTGGCCGTAATTGCCAGTTACATTCTGGCGCCTTACAAGAGACCGCGCGCATGATGTTATAAGTGAGGGCCGACCCCAGAGCTGAGGACGTAGGTGTCTCCGCCATACGATATGCGGCCCTCAATGGTCGTGTGCGGCGCTACTGACACTTGCAGAATACAGTTACACAGGCTGGACCCGCTCGGGCGCACCGCTGTCATTCCCGCGCGCGGCCGCTGCGCGCAGGCGCGACCTTGTATGTTGCCGGAGAGTTCGCCAAGGGATTTGAACAATGGGCGCGCCAAGCGGCTGCGGCGCCCGCCGGCCGGGGCGCCGGCAGGCAGGCCGCAATCTCACGCCAACGAATCCGGCAAGAACGGAACCGGTGCTGCGAAACGCAGCGCTCAGTCGATCTGGCTGCCGCGCATTAGTTCAAGTATGTCGTAGCCGGTGATGGCGCGGCTTTTTTCCGCCCAGGCTTTCAGTTCGGCTGGCTCGGCCAACTCGGCCTGGACGCCTTTGGCCAGGTCGACCAGGGCTATCTTGACCGTTGCTTCGTCGATCATCTCGCCGGAGTCGGGGTCGAACATCGAGCCGCCGCCCTTGGCGTGGTAAAGGGCCAGGATGCGGCGCGCTTGTTCGACCTGCTCGGCGCTGGGAGTGTAGCAGGCATTAGCGATTTCCGCCTGCTGCGGGTGAATCACCCAGGTGCCGTCCATGCCCAGCGCCGCGGCGCCGAGGTTTTTGTCGCGCAGTCCGCGCCTGACGGCTTCGACCTTTTCGGGCGGGTCGCCGGTGCGCCAGAGCCTCAGGTAGACGTTGTCGATGGCGTGAAGGCCGGCGGCCTTGGCGGCGACCACGGTTTTTTGCTTGGCGTAGTGGAAGTTGCGATTCTGGTCGTCGACGATCTCGCGCACGCCGATGGTGGCCGCGAAATCGGCGATGCCGAAGATGAGGCCGCACATCCGGTCGGAGGCGGTGGCGATCGCGTGGGCCTGGAGCAGGGCCTGCGGAGTCTCGATCAGCGATTCGATCTGCAAGCGATACCGCCAGCCCGCGCGCGGCTCGATCTCATCGAGCAGCCGGGCCGCCTCGCGGACGTCTTCCGGGCCTCGCGTCTTGGGCAGAATGACGCCGTGAAAGCGATTGGGAGCGCCGAGCACCACGGCTTCCAGATCGCCGCGGAAAAAAGGCGAACGCAGATTGTTCGGCCGCACCGTCACCACTTTGCGGCCGAAATCCAGGGTATTGAGCGCTTGCACCATTACCAGTCGGCTTTTCTCGCCCTTGAACTCGTAAGGGCAGGCATCCTCGAGGTCCGCCATCACGTGGTCGACCGGCGCCTTAAGCGGGTCGGCGGCGGTCTGGTGCAGCTTCATGCTGTGACCGGGGTAGGTGAGTTCGGTGCGCGGAATCACCAACCTGGCGCCACCGTCGAGAATGAACATAACTGCCTCCCTAAGCGTGTAGAATTCGCCCCATGTAGCTTCGGGCGCGGCCCTTGGTGAACACGACCGCCCGGATGCTCGCGCGCTATCCTAGCGCGGCTGAGCCTTGTAGGCCACTGCTGGCCGCGCCAAGTAGCGGCGCCGGCCGGCGCCGCGCGGGGCGCCTTGTGCAAGATTCAACGGCGCGATCCCGGGTTCGGGCGCGCCAGCGCGATGCGCTCCACGCCGGTGCCGCGCGCTTCGCTGTTCTTTTCCGCGCCGCGTGCTGCTGAACCTAACGCCGCCTCGGTAGGTTCTCGCACTCGGGCGCGCGCCGTCTGCACTCCCGGCTCTTGCGGCGCGCCCTGTTCCCTAAACTCGGCGCAGGCGCGGTATCACCTGCCGGGCGAAAAGCTGCATGCTGTTGCGAAGCTGGGCCGGGCTCAGTCCCGGCAAGGCCAGCTCCAGCACCAGGTGGGTCAGCCGCTCGCGCGCGAAATAGGGCTCCAGGATGCCGACGATGTCGTCGGGAGAGCCGACCAGGGGCGCGTCGGGCGAAAGGTCACCCTCGCTTAGACGGCGCAGCTCGGCCGGGGACGGCACCTTGCGGAAATTCTCGTCGCCCGGGACATCGTTGGCGTCCGCCAGCCATTGGCCGAAGCTTTGCGCCATGTAATGCAGCGGGCGCTCCGCCTCGTCCCACGCCTTGGCGCGCGTCTCGGCGACATGCCCGTAGCGGACCTGCGAGATGCAGAAGTCGCCGGTGGCGCGTCCGGCAGCAGCCAGCGCCTGCCGGTAGACCTCGGACTGCCGCGTGTCGCCATAAACGCCGAGGTTGCCCGACCCCAGCAGGTTAAGACCGGCGCGCGCAACGTGCTCGGTCGCCTGGCGGCTGCGCGCCGCAAGCCACAGGCGCGGATGCGGCTGCTGGACCGGCCGGGGGTAAAGCGTCGCCTCCTTGATCTGGTGAAACCGCCCTGCATAAGTGACATCCTCTTCGACGAAAAGCCGGCGGATAATTTCCACCCCTTCGTGCAGGCGCGCGCTGCGTTCGCGGCGCGAAACCGCGTAGCCGACGAACTCCTGCGGGCGGTAGCCCTGGCCCAGACCCAGGTCGAGCCGACCGTTGGAGAGCACGTCTACCGTGGCCGCGGCCTCCGCCACCCGAAGCGGGTGGTGCAGCGGCATCAGCACCACGTGCGTGCCGATTCGAATCCGGCTGGTACGCGCCGCCAGGGCGCCCGCCAACCCCAGAACGTCGGGCGAGTAGCCGTCGGGTACGAAATGGTGCTCGGTAAACCAGAAAGTGTCGTAGCCCATCGCTTCGGCCTCGACCGCAAGCTCAAGGTGCGTGCGGTAGAGTTCCGAAAACGGCAATTCGCATCCCGGTCCGTTACGGAAAGGGTCCATCAGTCCGAAGTTCACCTTGCCTGGCCCTCCTTGTTCAGGGTCTGTCATCCGGGCGATGCTCGGCGGCTGGCGCGTTAGGCGCCTCTGCCGGGTCCGCCTCTTGCTTGCATCCGGCGCGTGCGGGCCGACCTACCTCCTCACCGGCGCCTGCGGCGCGACCGTTGCCCGGAGAAGGAGAGGCAAGGAAAGAGCGGCGCCCCGGCGCGCGAAGCGGCGCTCCGGCAGCGCTTTCGGCCCGACCGTGGGTCGGCGTTACGCTAGCAGAGCCGGGGCGGGCGGTGAAGAGGCCGGGGCGCGGCGGCAAAACGCCGCGCGTTTTTCGCCGGCCCTAAGCAGGTTCGCAGATTTGGCAGGGCCTGAGGCCGGCGCGCCGCGCGCGCTCGACGCTGGCGAGAGTCATGGCGTGCCCAGGATCGATCCGGCGCGCTGCGGGACATCCGGCGCGGCAGAATATGCGCGTGCGCCGGTTGCCGATAAGCGTGCCGGTGAGACGACCGCCCCGTTCCACGCTGAATCCCTCGATCTCCAGCAGTCGAAGCTTCCGCTCGACTCCGCCGCCGTAGGAGCCGAGCAGGCCGCCGGAACGCACCACCCGGTGACAAGGTACGTAAAGCGGGACCGGATTACGGGCCATCGCGTTGCCCACGGCGCGCTGGCTTTGCGCAGCGCCCAGCGCCGCTGCCAGCCCCTGGTAAGTCACGACGGCACCCGGCGGCACCTCTCGCAAACGCGACAAGGCGCGGCTCTGAAAACGCCCCGCAACCGCAGTTAAATCGACCGGACCGGCCAGCGCGTCCAGCTCTCCGGCCAGAAAGCGGCCTATCGCCTCGCCCACCGGTCGGACCGCCGCCGGGTCGGCGCTCAGATCAAATTTCAACCGCAGCGAGGCCAGCAGCGGCACGCTCGGGCCGCGGTCGAGGAAAAAAATCCGCGCCACACCGCGTCCGGTGACCACCACCAGCAGGCGGCCAAGCCCGCAACGAACAATGCCTACGGCGCCGTCGCTGCGCTTGATTCGCGCAAGCGCGGGCGCCATTAGGCGATGCGCCTCTCGGACGAGCGCTTCAATGACTTGCTCGTCCGCTTCGCCGCCGGCGTACGGTTCGCTCTTGCTGACCATTGTGTTTACCATGCCTCTCTCAGCTTGCGCATCGCCTGGTAGACCGTTGCCCGAGCGGTCTGTGGCGAGCAGGCGAGCGTCGCCGCGATGGTTGAATAGTCCAGGCCCGCAACCCGGCGCAGCGCAAGGGCCTGGGCCTGGCGCCGGGGCAACTTGGCAAACGCCAGCATCACCGCGGCAATCGGCTCGTGGCCGGCGTGGGAGGTCCTGGCGTCGGCCTGCGCTCGCTGCTGGGCGGCAGCGATCTTGCGCCATCGCCGATGCCGGTCGCGCGCCCAGTTGCGGTAAAGGTTCGTGGCGATGCGAAACAGCCATGGCCGAAGCTCTCGGCCCGAGTCAAGGCGCGGGTATCCCTTGTAGGCCCTAAGCCAAGTCTCCTGGAAGAGGTCGCGCGCGTCCTCGCGGTCGCGGGTGAGTCGCAGCAGGTAACCCATCAGGCCCCGTTCGTGGGCTGCCACTGCCTTGAGGAATGGCGGCTCAACGTCGAGGACCTCCTCTTGGCGTGCGGTTTTCGATGGTTTTTTCAAGCGTTTGCCATCACAGGGCGGGCGCACCGAGAAGCGCGCCGCGCGTCCAAACGGTGTGAGCGGCAGCTCTCGAGCGCGCTCCCTAGCTATTAACACCGGCAGGCCCAAAATGTGAAACGCCGGTGCCGGCCTGCAACCGCCGGCGGTCCGGGCGCGCCGAGCGGCGCAACTCGCCCATGCGGGACCGCGCTACCCTGGCGCGGCACTGCGCCTGGCCGCCGAGGCAAAGGGTCGGCCGCTGGTTCATAATGGTCGCTCGAACGCACCGAGGCCGCTCAAGAAAAGGGGCTTGCAGCTTTTCACAATGAGCGGCTCCCGGTGTTGAGGGTCTGCAGGAGGGAAGAGGATGGACAGCGAGAAGTTCGTGCAAATGGTGCGCCGGTCGTTTGCCGGCACCCTTATGGAAGACGTGGGCATGGAGCTGGTCGAGGCGGCCGAGGGCAGGGCGCGCGCTCGAGTCGCCATGAGCTCGCGCCTTAGGCAGCCCACCGGGTTGGTCCACGCCGGAGCGCTCGTCGCGCTGGCCGATACGGCGGCCACCACGGCTGCTCTTTCTGTATGTAACCCCGAGGGAGACCCAAGCGCCGAACGGTTTCCCCTGGCGGTGCAGTTATCCGCCAATCTCGTCGGCAACACCAGGGAGGGCTTGCTTGAGGCCGAGGCCAGCGTGATCCACCGGGGAGGGACCACGATGGTTGCCGAGGCGCGGGTAAGCGACGGGACCGGCCGCCTGCTCGCCAAGGTAACGGTTACGCTGCTGACCCCGCGCTCGGCAGGCGCGGTTGCGGCCGCCGCAACGCGGCGTTAGCCGCTTTACGACAGGCGGCCCGTCGTTAACCGCCGTGAAGTTACGGCCGTGCGCGAACCGGCCGGGCCGCAGTGCTTCCTGGCTCGCCCGCCGGTCTGCAAGAGGCGGCGTTGGCGGCGGTTGAGCGGCAGCGCGCGCGTCGCCTAAGGTGCGCCGGGCAACGCCTGCGATGAGGCGGCTTGGGATGGCGCCTCGACGGGAGCCTGGTAACCGCACTCGCGGTTGGGGCAGAGCCGCCGCGCGCCGTCGCGCTTGGTCGTCTTTTCGAGCAGGTAGGGAGCGCCGCACTCAGGGCACGGCTGCGCCACCGGACGCTCCCAGACGGCAAAGCGGCACTGCGGGTAGCGCGAGCAGCCGTAGAAGGTGCGGCCGCGCCGCGAGCGCCGCTGAACCAGTTCGCCGACCGCGCAGGAAGGGCACTTGACCCCGGTCTTGGCCGCCGCGCTCGCCAGCGGCTTGGTGGCGTCGCACTGCGGGTAGCCCGAGCATCCGAGAAACTCGCCGAAGCGCGAGCGGCGGCGCACCATTGGTTTGCCGCACTTTTCGCACAGCTCGTCGGTTAGCTGGGGCGCGATCGCCTGCTTGGCGACGATCCGTCCCTGCTCGTCGCGTTCGAACTCCGCCGTGTGCCGGCATCGCGGGTAGTTCGAGCAGGCCAGAAACTCGCCGCTGCGGCCCCAGCGAATGACCATCGGCGCCTGGTCCCGCGGGCAGAGCACGTCGGTCCGGTAGCCGGTGCGCTTGACCGGGGGCATCCGGGTTCTTGCCTCTTCCAGCCGGCGGCTGAAGGGACCGTAGAAGTCCCGCAGCGGCTCGACCCAGCTCTGGCGCCCTTCCTCGACCTGGTCGAGCCGCTCCTCGAGCTGGGCGGTGAAGCCAACCTCGACGATGTCGGGAAACGAGCCGACCAGCAGCTCGCTTACGATGCGGCCGAGGGTGGTCGGCCGCAGGCGTTTGCTTGCGTCTTCCTGGACGTACTCGCGGTCCAGGATGCTCGCCATGATGGTGGCGTAGGTCGAGGGCCGCCCGATGCCGCGCTCCTCCAGTTCCCGGATAAGCGTGGCCTGGGTGAAGCGGGGCGGCGGCTCGGTAAAGTGCTGTTCGCTTTTCAGTTCGACGAGCCTGAGCGTGTCGCCTTCGGCCAGCGCCGGCAGCGTACGCTCGTCGTCCTCCGCCACGTCGTCGCGCCCCTCGACGTAGACCCGGGTGAAGCCGTCGAAGCGGAGCACCTGCCCGGTGGCGCGAAAGACCGCCGCTGCGGCCTCGATCTCGGCGCTGGTGCGGTCGTACCGCGCCGGGTTCATCTGGCTGGAGACGAAGCGCTTGAAGATGAGGCTGTAAAGCGCCAACTCGTCCTTGGCCAGGTAGGGGGTAAGCGAGTCGGGATCGTAATCGAGCGCGGTCGGCCGGATCGCCTCGTGCGCCTCCTGCGCGCGCTTGGCGGCGCGGTAAAGATGCGGCTTCTCCGGCAGGTAGTCGGCACCGTAGCGGCGTTCGATGTAGGCGCGCACGTTGGCGATTGCCTGGTCGGAGACGCGCGGCGAATCGGTCCGCATGTAGGTGATAAGGCCGACCGGCTGACCGTCACCCAGCTCCACGCCTTCGTAAAGGCGTTGGGCGATCTTCATGGTGCGCGAGGGCGAGAAGCGAAGCTGGCGGGCCGCTTCCTGCTGCAGCCGTGACGTGATGAAAGGCGGGCTCGGCGCGCGCCGAACCTCCTTGCGCTCGACCTTGACGACCTTGAAGGGAGCCGCGCCGAGCGCCGCGACGATCGCCCGGGCCTCGGCCGCCGAGATTTTCCAGGCGCGATTGTCGGCCCGCCGGCCCTCGAAGCTGTAAAGCCGCGCGCCAAAGGGCGGCGGCGCGCCGGCTTCGAGCTCGGCCTCGATGGTCCAGTACTCCTCGGCCCTGAAGCGCTCGCGCTCGTGCTCGCGGTCGACGATAATGCGCAGCGCCACCGACTGTACCCGTCCGGCGCTTAAGCCGCGGCCGACCTTTTCCCACAACAGCGGGCTCAACTGATAGCCCACCAGCCGGTCGAGAATTCGGCGCGCCTGCTGCGCCTCGTAAAGCTGCAGGTTGAGCTGCGTGGGGGCCGCCAGCGCCTGCTTGACGGCCGCCGGCGTGATCTCGTGCAACAGGATACGCCGGGCGCGTGCGCGCGCTTTGCCCAGCCGTTCGTAAACGTGCCACGCGATCGCCTCGCCCTCGCGGTCGGGATCGGTGGCCAGGTAAACCTGCTGCTTGTTCTCGGCCGCCTTGCGGATCTGCTCGAGCACCTTGGCCTTGCCCGCGATCACCTGGTACTCGGGCGTGAAGCCGTCTTCCACCTTGACGCCCAGCCTGTTCTTGGGCAGGTCGAGCACATGTCCCACCGAGGCCGCCACCTGGAAGTCTTGCCCCAGGTAACGTTTTATCGTCTTGGCCTTGGTCGGCGATTCAACGATGACCAGGTTTTGCGCCACTCGCTTGCAGGCCCCCTTTATTCGCGCAAAGGCTTCATTGCCGGCGTTGTCGGCGCTTAGCGAAGCGAGAAAAGCTTTCCCGGATGCTGCGCGACGACGCCGTTGAGTTCGAGTTCAAGAAGCAATCTAAGCACGGTTTGAGGATTCAGGCCGCAGCCTTCGATGACCGCGTCGATGTGGGTTTTTTCGTCTTTCGACAGGCGTTCAAGGATGGCCCTGGCCTGCGCGGCCTCGGGCGCCGTTTCGTTGCTGTCGGCCGTCTCTTTAGCGTTAGCGCCCAGGGCCGGCAGAGGCCGGGGCGCAGGGGCGAACTTTCCCAGTTGGGGTGAAAGTTCTTCGATTACGTCCTCCACGCATTCTACCAGAACCGCTCCCTGCTTGAGCAAGCGGTTGCTGCCGCGGGTTTTTCCGGTAAGCGGGCTGCCGGGTACCGCAAAAACCTGGCGGTTTTGCTCAAGAGCCATCCGCGCGGTGATGAGCGAGCCGCTTCGCTCGGCCGCCTCGACGATCACCACGCCCAGGCAGAGGCCGGCCAGGATCCGATTGCGCGCCGGAAAATTCTCGGCCAGGGGCGGCGTCCCGACCGGCAGCTCGCTGATGAGCGCCCCATGCCGCTCAAGCAGCGCGTCGGCGAGCTTGCGATGCTCGGGCGGATAGACCGTGTCGATGCCGCAGCCGAGAATGGCCACCGTACGCCCGCCGCCCTCCAGCGCGCCCTGATGCGCCGCGCCGTCGATGCCCCGGGCCAGACCGCTTACCACGGTGAATCCCCGGCCCGCCAGCTCCATGCCCAGCCGATGCGCCATGCGCAGGCCCGCCTCGCTGCCGGTTCTGGCGCCGACCACGGCAACGCATCGCGGGTCGTCGTGCGCGATCGAGCCCCTGAGAAAAAAGTACGGGGGCGGATCGGCGATCTCACGCAGGTTAATCGGATAGTCGGCATCGGTCCAGCGAACCAGCCGCGCGCCCAAGCGCGGCAGCTCGCACAGCTCTCTTTCCACCGCGTCGAAGTCACGGAAGGCGCGGATGTTGCGGGCCGTCGCACGCGGCACGCCCACCGCAGCAAGCTCCTCCTCCGAACGCGCAAAGACCTCCTGCGGCGTCCCGAACCGCTCGAGCAGCAGCCGGTAGACACGCGGACCCACGCCGTGAACGCGGCGCAGCCCCAGCCAGCAGGCATCGGCGCTTGCAGCCATCTGCTCTCCACCCCTTTCGCCTTAAGCCATAGTTCGCGCCATGAAGCAAGCCCTCCCCGCATACAGGCGCCGGCCTGACCCGGTCGAAACAGTCGGCCTGCCGGCGCTCGGCAGGCGGCGCGACACCGACGCGTGCCGGCCCGCAAGCGGCGTTCTCGGGGGAAAGGCGCCGCCCCGACGGCGTTCGCGGCGGCAAGGGTTGACGGCTTCGGGCAAAGGCGGTATGCGTGGTTTATGGGCAACATCGTTGCCAAATCAGCAACACGGCAAACTGTGGCCAAGGCGATGCGGCTGCTGCACGCCTTTTCCCCGGACGAGCCCGAGCTGGGGGTTGGGGAGATAAGCCGCCGGCTGGGGATGCACAAGAGCGTTGTCTCGCGCCTGGCGGCAACGCTTTGCGAGTGGCGCATGCTCGAACAGGACCCTTCGACCCGGCGCCTGCGTCTTGGACTGGCGGTTTTTCAGCTCGGCATGCGCTTTGCCAACCACGATCCGCTGCGCCGGATCGCCGGTCCCTACTTAAACGGACTGGTCAGGCTGACGCGTCAGTCGGCGCATGTGTCGATCCGGGATGGCCATTGCATCCTGGTCGTCGCCACGGTGGAGAGTCCCGAGGCGCTGCGCGTCATCATGCGCCTGGGAGACCGGCGGATGCTTTATGCCACGGCCGCGGGCAAGGTGCTATTGGCGCATCTGCCCGACAGCGTGCTTGATGAGTTGGTTGCCGAGACCGGTCTGGCCGCGCTGACGCCGGCCACGCTGGCGACCAGGGAGGCGCTGCAGGCGGCGGTGCTGCGCGCCCGGCGCGAGGGGCTCGCCTGGAACAACGGCGAGAGCAGCCGGGGCGCGGGTGCCGTGGCCGCTCCCATCTTGGGTGCCGACGGCGCGGTTGCGGCGGCGCTGTCGGTGGTCTTTCCTCTGGCCGTTGTCAGCAAACCGGAACGTTTGGCCATCGCTGCCGAGGTCAAGCGGACCGCGGCCCAAATAGCGGCGGCGCTTGGCGCCGCGCGCCAACGGGAAGCCGCGCTGCCCGCCGGCCGGCTCTAGCGGCAGCCGGCGGCGCTCGGGCGGCGGACAGCCCCGGCGCAAGGAGAAAGTAATGGCCATCAACCACGACGGGCTGGGCAGGGAAACCCCCTGGGCGGAAACGGTTGTTACTCAGGAGCAGATCGGCGCGTTGTGCGACGCTTTGGAAGACGACTTGCCGCTGTTTGGCGACCCTGCGGTGGCTGCCGCCAGCGCCTACGGCGGCATTGTTGCGCCGCCGACGTTCATCAACGTTTTTCGCCGCGCCAAGACCGAGCTTTTGCTGGGCGCGTTGGAGGTCGACCTCCCCAAGCTGCTGCATGGCGAGCAGGAGATCGTGTATTACGCGCCGCTGCGTCCCGGCGATCGCGTGCGGCACCGCATCAAGATCATCGAAGTCGGCAGGAAGAAGAGCCGGACTTACGGTGAACTCGATTATTTCACGGTGCTCATCACGGTGAAGAATCGGGAGGACCAAAAGCTGGTTGAAGCTCGCCAGCGTTTCTTCGTTCGGGAGGGTTAGGAGATGGAAGCGTCGCAGTCTTTTCCGCCGGCCGGCTTGGCCGTCGCGCCGGCAAGTCATGGGCCGTTTTTCGAAGAAGTGCAGGTGGGCTTCGAGTTGCCCACCGTGCGCAAACGCCCGATCACTCGGCTGCAGCTCGCCAAATACGCGGCGGCGTCGGGCGATTTCAACCCCAGCCATGTGGACGAGGAGATCGCCCGCGAGTTGGGCGGGATGGGGGGTGTTTTTGCCCACGGCATGATCGGGATGGGCTTCATCGGCGAGCTGCTGGTCCGTTGGCTGTGGGATCGGCCGCTGCGCCGGTTTTCGCTACGGGCGGTGGCGGTCGTGCGTCCCGGGGAGGCGCTGGAATGTTACGGCAAGGTGGTCCGCAAATGGGTCGAGGAGGAGGACAACCTGGTCGAAATCGCGGTCGGTGCCCGCAACCAGCGCGGCGAAGTCACGCATACTGGCACCGCGCTCGCCGCGCTGCCGACCCGACCGCTGGCCCCCGGCGCCGCAGTCAAGCATCCCTACCTGCTTGAGCATCGCGTGATTGGGTGAGGCGATGGTCGAGTTGACCATCGCGCGCGCCCTGCGGCTGGCGGTCGAACGCAACCGCCCTCGGCCGGCGCTGGTGTGCGGCCGCCGGCGCCTGAGCTTTGGCGAGCTCGGGGAACTCGGCAACCGCGTTGCCAATGCGCTGCTGGCCGCGGGGCTCAAGCCGGGAGATCGACTCGGCGTGATGCTGCCCAATTCGGTGGAGTACGTGGCGGTCGTCTACGCTGCGGCGCAGGCGGGCCTGGTCATGATGCCGCTCAACTACCGGCTTGGCGGCGCCGAGATCGCCTATCCGCTGAGCGATGGCGGCGCCCGCGCACTCATCTACGCCGGCCAGTACCGGGCCGAAGTGGACCGGGCCCGGGGCAGCGTACCGGGCCTGCTGACCTTTGCGGTGGGGCGGGCCTCGGCCGCCGACGCCGGCGAGCTGCTTGCGCTGGCGGCGCTCCAGCCGTCCACGGCGCCGGCCTTCGAGGTTCGAGAGCGCGACCTGTTTTATCTCGGCTACACCTCGGGCACGACCGGGCCGCCCAAGGGCGCGATGATCACGCAGCGCAATCGGGCGCTGGCCGTGCAACTGTGGGCGCTGGAGTACGGAGTGGGCAGCAACGATACCGCGCTCCACGTCGCGC
The DNA here is from genome assembly GCA_021794015.1 of Deltaproteobacteria bacterium. Lineage (GTDB taxonomy): Bacteria > Desulfobacterota > Binatia > Binatales > Binataceae > JAJYRQ01. The sequence continues at coordinate 120,860 of JAJYRQ010000002.1, forward strand.
CGTTCCATCACACCGCGCCGCTGACCTTCACCCTGACTCAGCTTTGCATGGGGGGCCGAGTGGTGATCCTGCCCCGGTTCGACGCGGTCGCGGTGCTGCGGATGCTGGCGGCGGAGGGGGTCACCTGGGCCTTCATGGTGCCCTACATGTTGAACGGGCTGATTGCGGCGGTCGAGTCGCAGCGCAGGCGGGTCGCGCTGCGGCGCTTGCGCTTTCTGATTTCCGGGGGCGCGGCGCTGCCGACGCCGACCAAGCTGGCGCTGCTTAAGGTTTTTCCCCGGCTGGGGCTGCACGAATTTTACGGTGCCACCGAGGCCGGCATTATTGCCAACCTTGAGCCGCGCGACCAGCGGCGCAAGGTGCGATGCGTGGGCAGACCGCTGCGGGACGTCGAGGTGCGGATTGTCTTGCCGGGCGGCACGCCGGCACCGCCGGGAGTGGCGGGCGACATCTGGGTCCGCAGTTCCACCCTATTCGCCGGCTATTACCAGGCTCCCGCTCCAACGCGCCGGGCGTTGCGCGCCGGCTGGGCGACCGTGGGCGACATCGGCAGGATCGACGAGCAGGGATACCTCTACATCGTTGACCGGCGCAAAGACGTCATCAAGAGCGGCGGTGTCAGCGTGTTTCCGGCCGAAATCGAGGAGGTCATGCTGTCGCATCCGGGCGTGCTTCAGGCCGCCGTCATCGGCGTGCCGGACGCGCGCTGGGGCGAAGCCGCGCATGCCGTCGTCGTGGCGCGGCCGGGGCACCAGCCGAGCGGGGAGGAGTTGTTGACGCATTGTCGACGCTCGCTTGCCGGCTACAAGCTGCCCAAATCGGTCGAGTTCAGACCCTCGCTCCCGATGAGTCCCGCCGGCAAGGTGCTGAAACGCCGACTCAGAGCAAGGCGCCTGCCGGCGCAGGCGGGCGCCCTGCCGCCCAGTGACGATGAGGTTGCGGCCGACTGACGAGCACGTTCGAGGATGGACCGGAACAATTCGCGGCTTGCGGCCGGGCCACCGACCAAGCCTGGCAGCCGGCCCGGCCGCAAGCGCGGCTCGGCGGACAACGTCTGATGGCGCCAATGCCGCGTCTCAACAGCGCGGCGAGAAAGCATGGGTGAAAAGCGATGCGTAGGATGTTCAGGGCAGTTCTGACGGCGGTCTTGCTGTTGTCCGCCGCACCCTTTCCCGGCGCCGGCGCATGGGCCGAAGAGTCGGCACAGCCGCCGGCGGAAATCAGAATCGGCAATACGGCTCCCTACAGCGGACCGGCGTCGGCCTTGGGCAGCATCGTCAGGACCGCCGCGGCCTATTTCACCAAGCTCAATGAGGAAGGCGGAATCAACGGCCGCCGGATTAACTTCATCAGCTACGATGACGGTTACAGTCCGAACCGGACCTTCGAGATGACCCGCCGGCTCGTGGAGCAGGAGCGGGTGCTCCTGGACTTCGGCACCCTGGGTACACCGACCAGCACTGCCGTCTGGAAGTACCTAAACGAGCGCCGCGTGCCGCAGCTCTTCGTGCTGAGCGGCGCCAGCAGGTGGGGCGACCCGCACGGCCACCCCTGGACCATGGGATGGGTGCCAACTTACACCAGTGAAGGCACGCTCTACGCCGACTATGTTCTCAAGCGGTTGCCTCGGGCGAAGATAGGGCTGCTTTACCAGAACGACGATTATGGCAAGGACTATGTTCGCGGCTTCAAGCGCGGCCTGGGCGCCGAGGGTCGCCGGCGGATCGTCCTCGAGCAGACCTACGAGGTCACGGACCCGACGGTGGATTCGCAGATCGTCAACCTGCAGAACCGCGGTGTCGAGGTCTTGCTCGATGCGGCAACGCCCAAGTTTGCCTCCCAGGCAATCAAGAAAGCCTACGAACTGGGCTGGCGGCCGGTGCATCTGCTGAGCCAGCCCGCGGCTTCGCTGAGCGCGGCGCTCATTCCGGCGGGTCTGGAGGCCTGCCGGGGTCTTATCTCCGCCCTTTACCTAAAGGACGCCAGCGACCCGCGCTGGAAGGATGATCCCGGAGTGCGGGAATTTATCGCCTTCATGCGCCGCTACTTTCCGGGCGGAGACCCGGCCGATCTGCTCAATGTTCAAGGCTACACGGTGGCGCAGACGCTGGTCTGGGTGCTGCGGCATGCGGGTGACGACCTTTCGCGCGAGAACCTCATGAAGGTGGCTTCCCACATCCCGCCGCTGCCGCTGCCCTTGCTGCTGCCGGGCATTGCGGTCCATACGACGCCGGCTGATTTCTATCCGATGGAACAGCTTGAGCTTGCGCGCTTCGACGGAGCGCACTGGGTCCTGTTCGGTCAGGTGCGCGATCTTAGTAGCGCCAACCGGCGCTAAGCGCGCCGCCCTGCTCTTGAGGAGCGGTGCACGCGGTTGACGCAGCGGCGCGCGGGGCGGCAATGCGCGGTTGGGCTGTCAGCGTGCGGGCGCGCGGGTTTGACTTTGCGCCAGCGCCTGCTGGAGTTCCCGCCGCATTTTTTCCGCTGCCAGTGCCGCGGCTTGGCCGGGTCCGAGCCCGCTCTGCCGCCAGGCATACATCAGGCTTCGGCTGGCATTGACCAGCAGCCCCAGGCCGTCGGCGCGCGCCCCGGCGGTCGCGTCCTCTGCGGAGGCTCCCTGCGCGCCGTAACCCGGCGCCAGCACGAGCGTGCGCGGCATCAGTTGGCGTGCCCGCCGCGCCTGCTCCGGGTAGGTGGCGCCGACCACGGCGCCGACCGAGCTTAGGCCGTATTGTCCGACAAACGGCGCGCCCCAGTCGGCAACTTTGCGCGCTACGATTTCCCAGAGCGCGCCCTCGGCCGCGGCGAGGTCCTGGAACTCTGCGGCAGACGGGTTGGAAGTTCGAACCAGAACGAAGACGCCCCGGTCGGCGCGGGCGCGCTGAAGAAACGGCTCGACGCCATCGCGCCCCAGGTAGGGATTGACCGTTACCGCGTCGCAGCCCAATTCTCCCGAGCCGAGAAACGCTTCGGCGTATGCCGCGGCGCTGTGGGCGACGTCAGCGCGTTTTGCGTCGGCTATCGTCAGCAGGCCGCGGCCGCGCGCAAAGGCCGCAACCTCGGCAAAGACGCGCATCCCCTCGAGGCCGCGCGCCTCGAAAAAAGCCAGCTGCAGCTTGGCCGCCACCACCCACGGCGCGCAGGCCTCGACGATCTCGCAACAGAACTTGCCCAGCTCGTAGCTCGGCGGCAAGCCCTTTGCGGCAGCGTCGTCCAGTTGCGGGTCGATGCCGAGAACGACCACGCTGGCTTTGCGCTTTTGCGCCTCGACCACCCGGTCGGCGAAATGGGGCCCCGCTCGGTCCTGTTCGGTCATGATGACAACGATGCACCCGGCCGCTTGGCCGGTCAAAGCCCAAGCCTGGCCGTGCCGGCGCCCAGGGGCTCGCGCGCGGCGCGCGGTGAGGGCTCAGCCGTCGGCCAGGCTGGCGGCGCGGGACAGCAGCTCGCCGGCCGCGGCGCGAATGCGCTCGGTGATTTGCGCGCCGCCGAGCATCCGGGCCAGCTCCTGCTCGCGCTCGGCGGGAGCGAGCGCCTGAACCAGGCTTCGCGTGACGCCGCGCCGCTCGATCTTTTCCACCCGGAAATGGCTGTCGGCAAAGGCCGCCACCTGCGCCAGGTGTGTCACGCACAGCACCTGGTGAAAACGGGCCAGCGATTTGAGCTTTCGTCCCACCGCCTCGGCGGCGGCTCCGCCCACGCCGGCGTCCACTTCGTCAAAAACCAGCGTCGAGACGCCCCGGCGCGCCGCCTGCAATCCCTTGAGCGCCAGCATGATGCGCGACAGCTCTCCGCCCGAGGCGACCTTCGCCAGCGCCATCGGCGGCTGGCCCGCGTTGGCCGCCAGGTAGAACTCCACCTTGTCGGCCCCGCCGGGCCCGAGAGCCGTTGCCTGATGAAGGAAGCCGGCGCCAGCCGGCTCGAGCGCCGTCAGACGCGGCTCGACGGTGGGGCTCCTCATGCCCAGCGCCCTAAGCTCGGACTCAAGCTTGCGCCTGAAGGCCGCCGCGTGCGCCCGCCGCTCCGTGCTTAGTCGGTCGGCCAGCTTGCCGAGTTCCTCCAGACAGCACTCAAGTTCGGCTTGCGCGTTAGCCGCCTGTTCGCTGGTCTCTTCCAGCTCGCGCAACTGGCTTTGTGCCTTTTCGCGGGCGGCGAGGACCGCCTCGAGCGAGCCGCCGTACTTGCGCTTGAGTTGGGCGAGGGTGGCAAGCCGTACCTCGACCTGCTCGAGCCTGTCGGGATCGACTTCGAGCTCGTCTAGGTAGCGCTTGAGCGCCAGCGCCGACTCTTCGATGCCGACGCGGGCGGTCTTGAGCATCTCGACGACCGCGGCCATCCGCGGGTCGAGTCGGGCAGCCTCGGCAATTTTTGCGCCAGCTCGCGCCGTCAGGTCAAGCGCGGAGTTGTCGCCGCCGTAGAGCGCTGCATAGGCTTCGTTGGCCGCCTCCGAGAGCCGGGTTGCGTTGGCCAATACGGCGCGAAGTTGGCTCAGTTGCTCGTCCTCGCCGGGCTTGGGGTCCGCGCCCTGCAGTTCCGCGAGTCGAAAGCGCGACAGTTCGAGGAGTTCGGCCCGTTCGCGCTCGCGCATTTGCAGGGCCGTCAGCCGGGACTGCAGGTCCCCGGCCCTGCGGTAAAGGGCCTGGTACTGCCTGACCAGAGGGTCGAGCCCTGCCCACTGATCGAGAACTTCCCGATGGTTTTCGGCGCGCAGCAGGGAATGCTGTTCGTGCTGGCCGTAGACTTCGACCAGTTCGGCGCCCAGCCGGAAAAGGGTCTGTGCCGTGGCAAGCTCGCCGTCGAGCAGGATGCGCGAGCGCCCGCCGTCGGCGGCAACGATCCGGCGTACCAGCAGCTCGCGCCGCCCTTCGCGCTCGGCAAGCAAAGCCGAGAGCGCCTGCGGCAGGTCGGCGTCGAGCGCGAACAGCCCTTCGACCACGGTCTCGCCGGCTCCCGGGCGCACCACCTCGGCCGAAGCCCGCGCTCCGAGCAGCAGCCCGAGCGCGTTCATGACGATAGTCTTGCCGGCGCCGGTTTCCCCGGAAAGCACGTTCAGGCCCGGCCCGAAGCTTAAGGAGGCTTCTTCAATTACGGCCAGGTTTCGGATCCTCAGTTCCGCCAGCATCGCCGGCCGTCCCGCCTAGCCCCAGCGCAGCTTGTTGCGCCACAACTCGAAGTAGGAGTGAAACGAGTGCACCAGCACGACCGCGTGTTCGGCCTTGCGCACGCGCACCGCTTCGGCCGCGCGCATCCGGACCGCCTGCTGGCCGTCGGCGGTGACGATGACCTCGCGGCTGGCGCCGCCGATGCGCGCCTCGAGCTCGAAGGAGTCGGGCACCACCACCGGACGGTTGCTCAGAGTATGAGGACAGATGGGCGCCAGCACCATCGCGCCAAGCGTCGGGTAGACGATTGGGCCCCCGGCGCTAAGCGCGTAGGCGGTCGAGCCGGTGGGCGTGGCGATGATAAGCCCGTCGGTATGGTAGGAGCAGAAGTACTCGCCGTTGGCGTTGAGGTGGATTTCCACCATCGGCGAGCCGGCCTCGCGGCCGATCACCACGTCGTTCAGCGCGCGCAGCTTTACCGGTTGCTGCCCGGCCCCGGCGTCGCGCTCGATCGTGGCTTCCAGCATGATGCGCCGTTCGACCTGGTATTCGCCCTCGAGCACGCGCTTTAGCGCGGCGTTAACCTCGTTGGCGCCGACCTCGGTGAGAAAGCCGAGCCCGCCCAGGTTGATCCCCAGGATGGGAGTCTGGCGGGCGCCGGCAAGCCGTGCCACGCCTAGCAGCGTGCCGTCGCCGCCCAGCGCCACGATGAGATCGGCGACCTCGGCCAGCTTTGCCAGCTCGACCGGCTCGGCGCCGAGCAGCCTGGCCGTTGCAGTCTCGGCTGCGACGCGCACGCCGTTGGCCCTGAGCCAGGCGGCTATCTCCTGGGCAAGGGTCAGTGCCTGCGGCTTGTCCCGCCTGACCACAAGGCCGACTGTTGCGATCGGATTGCGGCGATGTTCCACTGCGTTCAGCCAATTATCACTTGCCGGCCTCGGCGGCAACGTCCAAGCGCCGGGCCCTTGGCGGTCGCCGGGCAAAGCACCCGGGCCGGCGCGCCGGCTAGCTTGCCGCCCACGAATATCGTATATCATTGGCTCGCCGGGCGGTGCTGCGCTGGCAGGCTCCGGCAAACCGGATGTCTCAACCGGGTTCAAAGGCGCGCCCCCTGCTCGGGGCCCATATGTCGATCGCCGGCGGACTGGCCGAGGCGATGCGGCGCGGGCTTTCGGTCGGATGCGACTGCGTGCAGATTTTTACTAAGAGCGCCCGCCAGTGGAAGGCGAAACCCTATAGCGCCGAGGAGGTAGCCGAGTTCAAGGCGGCGCGCGCCGAGTGTGGAATCAAGGCGGTCATCGCGCATGCCTCCTACCTGCTCAATCTGGGGGCGGGCGACGAGACCCTGCGTCGGCGTTCGGTGGCGGCTATCGTCGACGAATTGGAGCGGTGCGAGGCGCTCGAGGTCGGTCTGTTGGTAACGCACCCGGGCGCCCACGTGGGGACGGGGGAAAAGGCCGGGATCGCCGCGGTCGCGCGCTCGATTGGCGAGGCGCACAAAAGCTGCCCGGGCTTTAAGGCGCGGATTGCACTGGAGAACACCGCCGGTCAGGGCAGCACCCTGGGCTACACCTTCGAGCAGCTCGGCGCGATCATCTCCGCGGTCAGGGAGGGCGAGCGCGTGGCGCTCTGCTTCGATACCCAGCACGCCTTTGCCGCCGGCTACGACCTGCGCGGCGCGGAGGGCTACGAGCGTGCTTTCCAGGAACTCGACCGCGCGGTCGAGCTAAAGCGCCTGGCCGCCTTCCACCTCAATGACTCGCCCAAGCCGCTGGGCGCGCGCGTCGACCGCCACGAGCATATCGGCCGCGGACTGCTCGGACTTGAAACCTTCGCCCGGCTGCTCAACGATCGGCGCTTTGCCGGGCTTCCGATGTGTCTTGAGACGCCCAAGGGACCGGATATGCGCGAGGATGTCGAGAACCTCGCCGCGCTGCGCCGGCTGTTTGATCGCGGCTGAGCGATGGCGGCGCCAATTAAACGCATCCTGACCGGAGACCGGCCAACCGGGCCGCTCCACCTCGGCCACTACGTCGGCTCGCTCAAAAACCGCGTCGAGCTTCAGCACCAGTACGACAGCTACATCCTGATCGCCGACCTCCAGGCCTTGACCGACAATTTCGAGCATCCCGAGCGGCTGGGCGGCAACGTGGTCGAAGTTGCGCTTGACTACCTGGCCGTCGGCCTTGACCCCGAGCGCGTGAAGATCGTCGTGCAGTCGATGGTGCCCGAGCTTTGCGAGCTGACCGTCTATTTCATGAACCTGGTGACCGTGGCGACGCTGGAGCGCAACCCCACGGTCAAGGAGGAGATTCGCCAGCGCAACTTCCAGCGCGGCGTCCCGGTCGGCTTCTGGTCCTATCCGATTTCCCAGGCCGCGGATATCGCCATTTTCAAGGCCCATCTGGTGCCGGTCGGCGAGGACCAGTTGCCGATGATCGAGCAGACGCGGGAAATCGTCCGGCGCTTCAACGCCCTCTACGGCCGCGTCCTGGTCGAGCCCAAGGCGCTTTTGGGCGAGGTGGCGCGCCTGCCCGGCACCGACGGCGGCGCCAAGATGTCCAAGTCGCTGAACAATTGTATCTACCTGGGCGATCCGACCGAAGCGGTGCAAAAGCGCGTAATGTCGATGTTTACCGATCCGACCCGCATCCATCCGACCGACCCGGGGCATGTTGAGGGCAACCCGGTCTTTGCCTACCACGACGCTTTCAACGACGACCGGGCCGAGGTCGCGGAGCTCAAGGAGCGCTATCGTAAGGGGACGGTGGGCGACGTTGAGGTGAAGCAGCGGCTGTTTGCCGCGCTGGAACGCTTCCTGAGTCCGATTCGGGAGCGCCGGCGCGCCTTTGCCGAGCATCCCGAACGGGTGCGCGAGATCGTCGTCGAGGGCACGCGCCGGGGTCGCGCCGCCGCCCAGGCAACCATGGACGAGGTGCGCGCCGCGATGCGTCTCAACTACACCGTTTTTGCCTGAAGGGGTCGCTGCGGACCTTTGGCCTTGCGCTGGCACCGCCTTAGGCTTCGGATAAAATAGCTGGTTGGGCAGGTGGTCGCGCTCGGCAGGGCGGTGCTTTGCCCCAGACGTCACGCAACGTGCCGAGCGGCACGGCTTGTCGGGTGACGTGCCGAGAACAGCTTGCGCCTTTTGCCGGAAGCTTGCGCAGTGTGCAGGCTGGGCCGAGTCGCGCTGGGCAGCAAAGGAGTTGCGATATGGCTATTAGCTATGGCTTTGGCAAAACAGTGGCATGCTCGTTTGATGCCGCACTCGAGAAGGTGATACAGGAACTCAAAAAAGAAGGGTTCGGAGTGCTGGCGGAAATTGACGTTGCCGCAACGCTCAAGGAAAAGCTGAACCAGAATATGCCGCCTTACCGAATCCTCGGAGCATGCAATCCCGCCCTCGCCCACCAGGCGCTAAGCCAGGAGCCTTCAATCGGCCTTCTGCTGCCGTGCAACCTGGTCGTGCGCCAGGACGAGGCAGGCCGGGTGCATGTCGAGGTCGCCGATCCCGAGTCGCTGCTCAGCCTGGTGAAGAGGCCCGAGATGGCCCCCTTGGCGCGCCAGGTGCGGGAGAAGCTGGAGCGCGTTATCGCCGCATTGCCGTAGTCAGCGGCCGCGCCTGGCGTGCGTACTTGCCTTGGCGATGGGTTCCGTCTGATTGACGGCGCCAAGGGCGGCGCGTCTCTCGCCGCGGGCGCCGTTGGACGAATCGGCGGGTGAGACGACCGAGCCCCACCACGTTCCCAGGCGGCTGGCCAACCGCGCCGCAACCCTACCATGGGCGCGGGCACAAGATGTCGAGGATGTTGCGGCGCGGAATGTTCTTTTCGACGCGATCCCTCCAGTACCGCATCAACTCACCATTCACCGATCATGTTAGGCGTGACCCTCATCCTTGCGCGCGGCACGCTATGGGCGACAGCCCGGCATTTTAGGAAATCGGACGAACTACGTGTGGTCGTTCCACCTCTTGGTGTTACATCGGTGGAGGTCCGGTCTTTCGCGATCGGTAAGAAAGCACCACCAATAGAAGAAAGTCTCGAAGGTTTTATCGGAAGCTCCACGGTAGCGGATACGTCCATAAACGGCGATTCGCTGATTAGTTTCTGCGCAAAGCGATGTGTACTCCTCTTCAGTGCAAGAGTAGGACGCCTTAATGCGATCTGGAATAGCCTCGCCAGGACTAACGATAGAATCGTTGAGCTGGCCCACATTTTCATAGGCAACGGCAGGGTCTCTGTAATCGGGTGGTTTCGGAGGATCGAGCGGTTCAGCAGTAGACGTGACGTCGAGAATGTCGGCAGGACTAACACCGAAATTCTTAATCGCGATATCGAAATAAAAATGGTGAATGAACTTGACCGCTACGGACGGGCCAATGTCGGGGTCGGAATGCGAAACCCTGACCGCAACATCAGTGACAAGCAAAAATGGCCGCCCTACATGCAGCGTCGCTTCAGTGGCCTTATGCAAATCCCGTGTGACACAGACAAGAAGACCAGTAAAAACTGCGAGAATTGCAGTTGCGACAGCGGTTATGAAAGAAAAAAACCCCTGAGCCGTAATCCTGCCGACCCGTTCCCGAATATTTCGCAACCAGCACGAGTGCTTATAGCCATAACTTCCACTCTCTTCGGTGCCGTATTGGCCGCTTGGGGAGGTTTTAGTGGCTGGGGTCTGGTTGGCCTTCGTCGGCGGGGTGCTTGGTTTGGCGTATGCCTGTGTTTCTTGGGCGGTATTATTTCTCTGTTGGGTCAGGCTTTGGCTTGGCCCTAGGGCTCGAGCGCGCGCGTTTGTTGCGCCGCCTAGGAGTAATGCCAACGGGATCAGGATCGACGTTGATAATAGCTTTGAGCGACTCATGGAATGTCAGTGGATGAAGTGAAAGCGGTTTTGCCTTGGGCATGATGATTCCTCGCGAAATGATAGCCGATACTGGCCATTGCGATCTGTCCTTGGTGAATTGGCCGCTCTACTACGCTGAGGCCGCTGCCAGTGTGTCGGCCTCGGCATCCTGCCAAGATTGCCCTGAAGATATCGGGGTTCTTCCGGTTGTTGAAGCGGAATTGAAACTCCGCGAGATAAAGCGGGAGATATTCTTTGCTGAGGTTGTGGAAGGTTCCCACGACTCCTCGCTTGAGCAGGCTCCAAAAGCTTTCCATATTGTTCGTGTGGACCTCGCCCCGCACATACTCATGCTGGCTGTGCTTCACGGCGGCGTGCGGCAAGCCGAGATAGTTGTACGTCCGGTTTTCATCGGTTGCAACCAGATCGACTTTCTGATCGACGACCTTGCGAACGAATCCGTTGTACGTCTTGAAGTCGCCGTGTTGCATCATCTGACAGACGACATTCCCCTTGCGGCTGATGGCACCGATGGCGCCGCTCTTGCCGAAGCCGAAACGCGTCCCGGCCTCGCGTTGCTGGCGGCTCTGTTTGTTCCAATGACGGTTGCGATCCTTCCCGCCGATGTAGGTCTCATCAACTTCAACGGTTCCCATAAGCTTAGGAAAGGCTTCGTCCTTCATCGCCGCTCGGATGCGATGACACATGAACCACGGGGTGCGATAGTCGCCGCTTCCGATCTGGCGATGAATGTGAAGTGCGCTGATTCCTTTCTTGGACTGGCCCATCAAAGAGATGACTTTGACCCAAGTCTTGAGTGGGTAGTTGGTGTTCTCGAAGATCGTCTTCGTGATGACGCTGAAGCGGTAGCCGTTGCGACCGCCGCAATCCTTGTTCTTGCAGACCCAGTGGAAGGGGCGCGCCTTCAAAGCATAGACTTTATCGCTCTGGCAGCGTGGACACCTTGGGCCGTCGGGCCAGCGCATATCGCGGAGCAGCGCCTTGCAAGCGTCTTCGGTCGCATAGTGGCGCTTCGATTGGGCCAGGGTGATATTCGGCTGAGTCGTAAGGGGTGTTCCAGCAGCAACCTTCGTGTTCGTGGACATAATATAGGGCTTTTCAATGCGGGTGTCAAGTCTAACATAATCGCCCACCATTCACCGAAATGAGCACCGTTTGGACTTTCCGAAGCTCGGTAACGATCGGAGAGTTGGCAACGTGCTGAGCCTGTTGCGGATCATGCTCGGCGCACACGCAATACGCCAGCAGGTCTGCGGCCTGAAGCGGCGGAAATTGTTTGTCATCTTCGAACCGCGGCTCTCGACTCGCAAGCAGCGCCGCCAAGTCAGGCGCCTTGGCAAAGAGCTGTTCGTAAGCCTCCGCGGCTTGCTCGGACTTGACTAGGCCGCTGTCAAATATGATCTCCACCCTTTGGGATGAGAACCGGGACTGGACGATCGGAAGGATGGTCGCCAGACTCAGGAAATAGGCCATAAGGTCCGGGTTCTTGAACGGGGTGCTTGGCGCAGTTTTCACGATCTCGTTGAACTCCTGCGTCCCTATCACGAAAGCGATGCCTCTGGGTGAGTAACGAGCGATCAACCGCGCGAATTCCAAGGCCCGCTGGTCTCGAAGGCGCTCATTCCACCCCCTGAATTCACCTCGCCGGCCGGACACTTCCTTGCCCTTGAGACGCTTTAGGGCTGGCGCTTTCTGGAGTAGCTGCTTCCACTTGGCGCTGAACTTGTTCCAAACGTCCGTCGAGCTAAGATAGCCTGCCAGGACGAACACGGGTTGCTGGCCCCTCCCGCTTTCGTCCAACCAGACCTGTAGCATATGGACGACCTTCTCCTCGGCGCGCCGCCGTTATATGAGCCTGCGGTGCTTGGCCTTTTCGATCAAAGCTTTGACGACCTCGGGGAGCTGCAGGTCCCTTGCGTGCCTCCTGTCGTTGACCGGTCCCCGTAGCGCGATGAGAGCCGCGGTGGCCATCCCCGAGAGAAGTACAGCGTCACGTAGCCGATCCAGCGCCTCAACGATGTGCCCCGCGGGCGTTGCGTTGTCTGGCGTGCGGTCTGTCATGTCCGCCTCCTTAGCTCAGGGCTTGATATGGCCAAAGTAAGTGCCCGGGTGTGTCGCGGCAAGACAGCGCTGCTGGATTTGTCTGCCCAGATGGGGTCTGCGTTGTAATAGCATTTGCGGGTTGTGGAGGCGTTTGATACAAGCAGCGTAGAAAGTCTTCCTCACTGAAGATCGTGGGTATGCCGTCCGTGAAGACTGTCGAGCGTTTGCCACCAATGCCGAAGGCGCGCGTGCTCGCGTGGCTCGTTCAGTTCGCGCAGACGGACGTCGCTTCGCTTCAGGGAGGGCCGCCCGGAGATCTTCCAAACCTCATCTACGAGCTTAGGCAGTGGCTCGACCTGGAGCCGGACGAGCCCTTGAGCCGGTCGGTGCCCGAGCTGGAGGCGCAGCCCGCGCGGCTTCAGCCGCTTGTAGACCGGATGGCACAGTTGCTTGAAGCCGTGGCAGACGGCCGGCGGTTTGAAGCGAGCTATTCCGGTGGAAGTGTGATTCTGGAGGCGGGCAGGCTCCGGTCCGAGGGAGGCAGGGCGCTCAGCTACCGCGACGCCAGCCTCGAGGATGCGATACTTCGGCTTGCGCTGGACGACCTCTACGAGAACGTTAAGGCTACCGGCAGAATTCGGCGCTGCCCGGAGTGTTCAGCGCTGTTTTTCGCCACGCGCGTGAACCAGAAATATTGTTGCCACGCCTGCGCGAATAAGAGGGCATCCCGGCTCTACCGAGCAGCCCATGGTCCTGAGCGGGCGGACCGCCAGCACCAGCGGTACGAGCGTAAGCTCAGGGAACGTCTGGGACGCAACGTCAAGGTGAGGCGCCGGCCACGAAGCTCGGCGCGTCCTTGATGGGCGGCACCGCAGGCGGGCTATGAGCGGGTTCTCCTGTTGTGCCGGATTGTTGGCAAGGCGTCCCAGGGCCAGGAGCTGTGAGGCGCCGGCGACGCCGAGCCCGGCCGGCAGCCCTTTGTTGTGCTATTGAGGGTTGCGTATTATAGGGACAGTCTCGTTCTTGCTGGATTACCCTTGCTGTGTCATTCTCGCGCGCGCAGAGGGTTCTTCGCCGGTCATCAGCGCTTGCCCTGAGCGAAGCCGAAGGGACGCCGCGGACGGCGTCTGGTGCGCGGCCACTGCGTGGCGGCAGGGAAAGCGCACTGGGTATTGTGGTATTGCGCTCCCGTTGGTCGGGCAAGCTGCCCTGCGGTCAGCGCCGCGCGCGGGAATGACAGAGGTGGGGCGCGCACCTCCTTTTCCTGATTCCTCTCCCCCGCCGGGGGAGAGGATCAAGGAGAGGGGGGACGCACCGCGCGCGAGGGGTCCCGAAGCCAGGGCGCAGGTAGGCGAGTTGGCCACGCTGCCGGCAGACAAATCGCTTCGCGTAGGCCCTTCGCTACGCTCAGGGTAACAGGAAGGGAGGTGCGGGGTGACAGAAGCAGGAGCGCCTGCGCGCAGCAGGCACGCACAGGCAGGCGCGGCAGGCAGGTCGGGCCAACTGCCGTGCGGCGAGCGCCGCGCGCCGGAATGACAGCAGTGCACCCTGCCGGGGCGGAGCCTGTGTGACTATATTGTGCAGTACTCAGTAATCGATGCGTAGCGGTGTGGCGTGTACCGTGGTCAGGGGATTGCGATACCGCAGCCGTCGGCGATCTTGCGTGCGAGCCGCTCGAAGTCCTTGCGGCACTCCATGGCCGCGGTGGCGTGCGCTCCGATAGCCCCGTCGGCCGGCGTGAGCGCAAAGATCGGCTTTCGTGCCTCCATTGCCATCGGCATAAGACTGCGGTAGTGCTTGAGCGTTGCCAGGCAGTTCAAGTCCTTGTCGGCCGGGCTGTGGCCTGAGGCTTGCCGTTCGTCCATTACGTGCTCAGCGTATGCAGCGGGTATGCGCCCCATCCACTTGGCGTAGGCTCTCACGGGGCGGTCGAGGCGCGCGGCATGCTGCATCACAACGTAACCGAGCGGTCTCATGCTTCCGGCTGGGAGGGTAATTTTGGCGTCGGGCTGTCGTTGCAGTCGGTCTTTCCATTCCTGGCGCCAGCGGCGTAGCGCCGGCCCGACGTTGCGAAGCCCCTGCAAAGAGAACAGGTCTGGGGCGAGCGGGACGACCACGAAATCGGCGGCGACCAACACGGCGCGATTGAGGGCGCCCAGGTTTGGTCCCACGTCTATCAGCGCAAGATGAGCGTCGATGCGCTGGCCTGCCTCTACCATTATGCGGTAAAGGGCGGAAATCACCCTGAATGCTCTGACCTCTCCGCTAAGGCATCGCGGCCATTGCTGGTTAAGTTCGTCTTCCGCTGCCGAGAGCCGCAAATCGCCGACCAGAAGGGCCAGGTCTTCCGCGGCCTCCTCAATCCGGGCCGCGCGGACGTCACCGGTGCCCTCGAACAAGGGCTGAAGCGCCCCGTACACGGTTCCTGCTCCATTGTCCTTCTCCCAGAGCTCTTCGAGGCGGTCTTCATCCAGGAACATGCTTGTAAGATTGGCTTGTGGGTCGAGGTCAGCCGCAATCACGCGCAAGCCGAGGTCGGCGTACATCCAGGCCAGATGGTAAGCGAGGCTGGTCTTTCCGACTCCGCCCTTGTTGTTGAAAAAGGCGATCGTCTTCATTGCGCGGGCCCTTCGACTGGGCTCAGGGCAGGCCTGACCACGACGAGTACACTGCCCGACTCGAAGTGAAACTCGCAGTCAGGATTGCCGTTTTTTCTGAGCGCCTCGCGGGCCAGCGGCACGCCCATGCCGAAGCGTTGCACGTAGCCAAGGTTGCGCATCGTTTCCGCAATCAAGGGATTGCGATAGTCTGTTGCGCCTTGGCCGAAGTTCTCGCGCGTTACCTGGCCGAAAAGCCCGCCGGGATTGGAGATCTCGATTCGGTCGCTGAACCAGTAGACGCGGACCGGCGTGTTGGTCCCTTCGTAGTCTCGATGCATCAGGGCGTTGCGGACAAGCTGCCTGAGCGCCGCTGTTGGATAGTCGGGTTGCGGCAGGTCGCGTGCGGAAGAAGCCGGTTGGCCGGCCACCTGAATATTCACTTGGAGCAGTTGCTCTAGCTGTGTGAGCAATTCGCGCAGGGGCCCGCTCAAGCTCTTTTCGTCCTGCACAGGATCCGTAAGCGTTGCGCCATCGATGCGAAGGAACTGCACGTAGGCCCCGGGTATCCAGCGCAGCGGATCCTTGCCAAAGGCGACTATTGCTCCAAAGGTGGAGACTCCGTCTCTAAAGAGACGCAGCGAGGTAAGCTGCCGGTCCAGCGTGCGCTGGTTTTGCTCGAGGATGTCCGGCGCGACGGCCGGTGCAAGATACTCCCGGCGTATGAAATCCAGGTCCAGCTCCTCCAGCTCGGCCTCTTCTGCCGGGCGCGAGTCAAACGGCAAATCGCGGCCTCTACGCCGTTCGGCCAGCCGCCGCTCCTCCTCGGGAGTTGCTTGCTGAGTGCTGGGACCGGCGCGCACCCACACCCGGCCTCGGTATCGGACCGGCGGGCTCGCCGACGGCTGCACCATGACAACGGCCAGCTCGCATCCGTTGAGAATTCGCTTCTCGACGACCAGGCTCGGCGGCGGGAGTATGTCGCCGGAAGTCCGCATCTGAGCCAACGTGCGCAACAGCTCCTCGGTCACTGCGAGGCCAGCGCAGGTGCCGTTGTCGTTGGCGCCGACGAAGATCGCCCCGGGCTCTTCATGGCCCGGGAGGTCGTTGGCAAAGGCGCAGATTGCCTTGCGGATACTGCTGCGGTCGGCGGCCGAGGTTTTTCGCTCGGCCCGGTCCGATTCCAGGTCGGTCAGGAGATTTTCTAATTCGCGGTCGGCGAGGGACACGCCCCCTTTATACCATCTGCCGGGCGCCTTACGCTAAGGGCACGGCGGCTTCGTGAACGCCTTGGCAGGGGAAATAGCGATGGATATGCAGCTTGCAGGAAAGGTCGCAATGATATCGGGCGCAAGCCGCGGGCTGGGACTGGCCGCGGCTCGGATGCTGGCCGGCGAAGGCGTACGCTTAAGCATCTGCGCCCGAGGGGAAGAGGCTTTGCTCAAGGCGGCAGACGAGCTCAAAGCCGCCGGCTTCGAGGTGATGGCGCTGGCCGCCGACGTGACCGACCCAGACCAGTCAAAGGGCTGGCTTGACCGAACGCTCAGACGCTTTGGCCGGGTGGATATCCTGGTCAACAATGCGGGCCGAGCCTGGCCGGGGGCGCTGGCCGAACTTGACGACGCTGCCTGGCGCGACGCCTTCGATCTCAACTTCTTTTCGGCGGTCAGGCTTTCCCGCTGGTGCGCGCCGGAGATGGAAAGGCTCGGCGACGGCGCGATTATCAATATCGCGTCGATTTGGGGACGCGAAGCCGGAGGGCCGCTCACCTACAACGCTTCGAAGGCCGCGCTCATTTCGTTCACCAAGATGCTGGCGCGCGAGTTGGCTGCGAGAAAGGTGCGCGTCAACGCCGTGGCGCCGGGCTCGATTCTCTACCCCGGCGGTAGCTGGGAGCGGCGTTTCCAGACCAATCCCGACTTGGAGCGCGACTTCATAAGCCATGAACTTCCCGCCGGCAGGTTAGGTACGCCCGAAGAGGTTGGCTACCTGGTTGCCTGCCTCGCCTCACCGCGTGCGAGCTGGATAACCGGGGCGTGCATTCCCGTTGACGGCGCCCAGGGTAAGCTGCTGGTTTGATCGGGGTAACGACGGTGCGGCGCCACCGTTAAGACGCCGAGGCCAGGCCCTGCCTGCCGGGCTCACCCACGAGCTGGTCGCAGATAAGCGTGTGCGAGGTTGCCGAGCAGACGCGGGCTGCTATCGTGTCGCCCGCAGCCACCGGCATTAGCGGCGCGAAAACCGCGGTCTTGAACTGGGGCGTCTTACCGGTAAGCAGCGCGCCGCCGCGCCGCGCCTGGCCCTCGACGAGCACCGGCACGGCGCTTCCAACCAGTTCGCGGTTGCGCTCCAGCGCAATCACTTCCTGGAGCGCGATAACTTCGGCCAGGCGCGCGCTCTTCTCGTCTTCCGGGACCGTGTCGCCCCAGCCAAAAGCCCTGGTGTGTTCACGCCGCGAGTACTTGAAGGTGAATGCGGCGTCAAAGCGCACCGCGCGCAAAAGTGCCAGCGTGGCGGCAAAGTCCTGCTCCGCTTCACCGTGAAAGCCCACGATGATGTCGGTCGACAGGGCCAGGCCGGCAACCGCCCGGCGTAGCCGACCTACCAGATCGAGATACTGCTCCGCCGTGTGGCCGCGGCCCATCATCTCGAGCACCCGGTTTGACCCGGATTGGACCGGCAAATGCAGGTAGGGTTGGACCTTGGGCTCGGTGGCCATGACCTCGATTAGCCGCTCGGTCATCTCCAGCGGATGGGGCGAGGTGAAACGGATACGCGCGATGCCGTCGACGGCCGCCACTGCGCGCAGTAGCGCGGCGAAGTCGGTTGTGCCGTAGCGGTAGGCGTTGACCGTCTGGCCGAGCAGGATGACTTCCTTGACTCCAAGCGCAGCCAGGCGACGCACCTCGTTGGTAACGCTTTGCGGCGCCAGGCTGCGCTCGCGGCCACGCACGTACGGCACCACGCAAAAGGCGCAGAAGCGATCGCATCCGCGCATCACGGTCACGTAAGCGCGCACCCGGTCTTCGGGCACTGGCTCGATATCTTCGTAGGTCTCCAACCGATTGAGCCGCACCTCGACCGCCGGGTCAAAACCGTCATGGCCGAGCAGCTCTGGCAGCCGGCGGTAGCCGTCAGGGCCGACGACAAGATCGAGGTAGGGCGCTTTCTGTACCAGGCGGGCCCGGTTGTGTTGGGCCATGCAGCCCAGAAGCCCAAGTTTCAGGCCGGGCCGGCGCGACTTTAGGCCCGCCAACTCGGACAAGCGGGCCAACACCCGTGTCTCGGCGCGCTCGCGGATCGCGCAAGTGTTGAGCAGCACAAAGTCGGCGTCCTGGGGCCGCTCCACCCGCCGGCATCCGGCGCGTGAAAGAACGCCGGCGACCACCTGGGAGTCGGCGACGTTCATTTGGCAGCCGTAGGTTTCCAGGTAAAAACCCGGCGCGCCAGACTGGTCGAAGTGCTTCATGATGGAGGCCAAATTTTAACTATGCGCGGCCGGGGGAACAACCACTTGCGCTTGAGGGTGTTGCCGGGACGGGACGGCTCTCCCGGGAAAACGGACCGATACGCGCTCGGACCAAAGAGCCTAGCCCTTGAAAATCTCGCTCAGCTCGGGTCTGGTAGACGGCGCAAGGAGCACGGCCCCGATGACGGGTAAGTAGGCCTCGGGGACCTTGTCTACAAATCTTATGTCGCCGCGATACAGCTGAACGAAGAGCAGTATTACCACGACCAGGACGACCAGGGAGGTGCTGATCCCTAGCGCCGTCATTCTGAAGACGTGATTTCGTCTCCCGGCTTCGGTCACCGCTTGCAGCCGGTTGTTGGCGTCCTGTGTGAGAAAGGCCGTGATGTGCCGGACCGTCTCGGGGTTTTGTTGGGCCGGCGGAAAGTTAATTCCAAGGGCAACCAAGCTCTGGAGAGCTTGGGCGGCTTGCTGAGACGGGATTTGAGGGGGCGCGGCCGCAGACCCAGCGGCATCTGTACGATCCCCGGGCACGCTACCAAGGGTCGAGGCCGGTTCGTGCCCGGCCTTATCAGCTTTGCTCCCGCTTTCGGCCATCGCGTCCTATTCGTCTGGCCATGGCAGCAGTCCCTGGCCCATGCTGCGTAAGAACATCAGACGATCCAGGAAAGTACCCGCGTACCATCCAGGAATCCATGAAATTACGACGCTGTTGGGGTTCGGGCCATCTTCCAGGAAGAAAAGCTGGTCCGGGTACAAGGTCGCCAATCCTGTGAGCGCATCACGTACGGCCGTTGGGTCCGCCATGGGTTCCGAAATCGGCACGCCACTCCTGCGTCGGGTTTCAGCCGCAAACATCATGGAAGCACTCCCGTTTCAGCGACACCTTCAATCAACTGATCTCAATAATGAAGTTTCCTGCAACCGGACAAACGAAACGGCCACGTTTCCCGGCTTTGGGAAGGGGGTGCTAAGCGTGGATAATTTTGGCGCGCTATTCGGCGTTTTGGCGCTGCTGTAGTTTTTCCAGCCGATCGGCGGCCTCGTTGAGCCTGCGTGCGGCCTCTTCGGCCTGGTCGGCGGCGCGGTCGGAGGCGGCCTTGGCCGCCAGCGCGGCGGTCTGTGCCTGGGCGGCCACGGTTTGCGCTCTTTGGGCTGCCGCCTCGGCATGGGCGGCTGCGGCCTCGGCTTGCCGCGCCTGTTCTTCGCTGGCGCCGCATCCGGCAACCGCGATCGCCAGCAGGGTCACCGCCGTGGCGTACGCTATCCGGCTGGGCCGCGAAGGCTTGCCTGGAACCGCTGGCCGCGGCTGGGCAGTCCTGGTCATCGTGGGGCAAACGCCTCGATCGCGCGCTGGTTGGGGATCTGATCACCTTCGTGGCTTAGCGGCAAAATGGTCACGTGGGTGGCTCCGGCCCTGAAGTGCGCGTCGATCCGATCGCGGATGCGTTGCTCGCTGCCCCAGGCGACGACAGCGTCCACCAGCCGGTCGCTGCAGCCGTCGGCGAAGTCGGCTTCTTCATAGCCGAGGGCTTTGAGGTTGTTGGTGTAGTTGGGCAGCCTCGGCACGTAGGTCTTCATGTAGCGCCGAGCCGTGGCCCGCGCCTTGTTTGCATCGGTTTCGAGCACCACTGCCTGGGCGGGACAGAGCCAAGGGTTGGCTCCGATAAGAGCGCGGGCACGCGCCGTGTGCTCGGGGGGTACGAAGTAAGTATGCGTTCCCTGGGCTTCGGCGGCGGCCAGCTTAAGCATCCTGGGATGGAGCGCGGCCAGCAGGATGGGCAGCGGCTCGCCAGGCGCCGGCGCGCGGTAAAGCGCGCCCTTGAGCTTGGGCAGGTAGTCGCGCATGTAGCTGTAGGGGCGGTCATAGCTGTGGCCGCGCAAATTGGTCACCAGCGGCTTGTGGCTTACCCCGATACCCAGGACAAAGCGCCCGCCGGAGAGTTCGGCCACCGTTTTCGAGGCGGCCGACATCGTAACCGCGTCGCGCGCATAGATGTTCGCAATTCCGGTGGCGATTACCAGCCGCTCGGTGCGCGCCAGCAGAAAGCCGGCATGGGCAAAGGGCTCTCGCCCTACCGCTTCGGGAATCCAGAGCGCCGCGTAGCCGAGCCGCTCGACCTTGCGGGCGAACTCGACCGTCTCGGCTCCGCCGAGCGCGTCCAGGGAAAACCACACTCCGAGTTTGCCTAGTTGCATGGTGCTTTCAGTACACCACTTGGCGCTTCCACACAAGGCGTGACCGCGGGGCCATCCTGACGCGGCCGGTGTTGCCCGATCCAGGAGATCGCCGTGGCGCCTGCGCTCACGCCGTCTGCCCGCCGCGCGGTTCGGTGCAAGGCTGCTCTCCGGGCTTGGTCGGGGGTGCGGGGACGCGCCGGCGCAAAAGGCGGGCGGCGCGCCGTAGTGCTGAAGCACCGCTCGCACCTGTGCTAGAGTAAATAGGCAACGGCCGGTTGAGGGGTGTAGATTTTCCCCGGCAATAGGTTTGGCACGGCCAGAGGCTTTAAGGCGATGGAGAGCAAAAGCGTACCGCTGGACCGTCAGGCATCCGAGCAGCCGTTCATCGTCCGGCATGAGCCGCCCCTGGGGTGGCTGGTGCTCAACCGGGTGCAGGTACGCAACGCGTTAAATCTCGAGACTTGGCGGCGAATCGCCGAAGGCGTGAGCGAGCTTGGCGCCAACCCCGAGGTGCGGGTGATAATCCTGCGCAGCAGCTCTCCGGTTTCGTTCATCTCCGGCGCTGACATTTCCGAGTTTTTCCAGGTGCGCAACGACGCGGCGCAGGCCCGTGCCTACTACGAAACCACTGTGCAGACGGTGAACGCGCTGCTGCACTCGCCCCGCCCGATTATCGCCATGATCGCGGGCTTCTGCCTGGGCGGCGGCGTCGAGATCGCGGTGGCTTGCGACTTAAGAATCGCCGACCGCAGCGCCCGCCTGGGGATACCGGCGGCGCGGCTGGGCCTGGCCTACCCGCTGTCGGCCACCGTGCTGCTGGCCGGAATCGTCGGACCTGCCAACGCGCGCGACCTTCTCATCTCGGGGCGCACCGTGGAGGCTGACGAAGCGCTCAGGCTGGGCTTGGTCAACCGGGTGGTGGCGGTGGGGGAGTTGGAAGCCGCGGTACGCGACTACGCGCTGCGGCTGGCGCGCAATGCGCCGCTGACCGTCGCCGCGGCCAAGGCGGCGGTGCTCGAAGCGCTCAAAGACCGCGCGCAGCGCGACGAGAAGCGCATTGCTGAGATGGTGGCCCGCTGCTACGAGAGCGAGGATTACCACGAAGGCGTAAGGGCGTTCCTTGAGAAAAGACCGCCGAACTTCACCGGGCGCTGAAGCCCTCCGGTTCTTCGGCGCGCCGGCCGGTGTCCGCTTCCCCGCCACGCGGCAGGGCGGCGTTTGCCGATGAGCGCGGTGCTGCCGCCGGCCTCGCCGAGCTGTCGGGCATCCGTTTACTTCAACCCTTGGGACGAAGATTTTCGGGCCAATCCCTACCCGTTTTACGCCCCGCTGCTGGCCGGTCCGCCGCTCGTAATTGAACGGTTTTTCCCCATGGTGGTGGCCGCCCGCTACGCCGACGCGGCAGCCATCCTGGCCGACCATCGTCGCTACTCCAGCGTGGCGCCGAAGGGGCCGCTGCTCAAGGAGCGGTTTGCGCTGTTCGGCGAGGCCGCGCGGGTGCTGTTTTCCGATCCTCCGGTGCACACCAGGCTGCGCCGCCTGGTCAGCCGGGCTTTCACCCCCCGGCGCGTAGCCGCGCTTGAGCCGCGCGTGCGGCAGATAACCCGTGAGCTGCTCGACCGAGCCGCAGCGGACGGCCGGTTCGACGCAGTCGCTGCGCTGGCCAATCCCCTCCCGATAATGATTATCGCCGAAATGCTCGGCGTTCCTCCCCAGGAATATCCGGTTTTCAAAAAATGGTCGGACGCCGTCGTCCAGGTGGACACGGTTGTGCCGGGCAACCCGATTCCCCAAACCGTCTACGAGGCGGTCGAGGCGCTGCGCGCCTATTTTGCCGCCGAAATAGCGCGGCGCCGCCAAACCGGCGCCGACGACCTGGTAAGCGTGCTCGTCAGCGCCAGCGAACAAGGCGAGGAGGTGCTGAGCGCGGAAGAGCTGATCGCCTTCGTAATTCTGCTCCTGCTTGCCGGCAACGAAACCACGACCAACCTGATCGGCAACGGGATGCTGGCACTGGCGCGCCATCCGGAGAGCTACGCGCGGCTTAGGCAGCATCCTGAGCTGATCGCGAGCGCGGTCGAGGAGATGCTGCGCTTTGACGGCCCGGTGCAGGCCACGGTGCGCTACCTGGGGGAGGAGACGGAATTTGGCGGGCGGCTTATGCCGAGGGAAACCCCGGTCTTCGTGGTACTTGCCGCGGCCAACCGGGACCCGGCGCGTTTTGCCCGCCCCGAGATGTTCGATATCGCGCGCAAGCCCAACGATCACCTTGCCTTTGGCGACGGTATCCATTACTGCCTTGGAGCAGCGTTGGCTCGGCTGGAGGCCACGGCAGCGTTTTCCGGGGTTGTCCGGCGTTTTGCGCGCATTGAGCTGATCGAGCCTGCGTCGCCGCTTAGGTATCGCGGCTCTTACTTCGTGCGCGGGCTTTCGTCGCTTGCGCTTGCGGCGCAAGGCTAGGCCGCAGGCGCGGATCTGCGGGAAAGCTCGTTCAGGACGTTGTGCAGTGGCAGAGGGACTCCAGCAGGGCGGGATAGGCGACCAAGGCAGGGTGGGCGCGATGCGCTGGGCGGCGCGCGGTCTTTTGGCGCAGCTTCCGCCGTTTACGCGGCGGCAATGGCAGGTCTTCAGCGTCTGCGGGATCGGCGGCTTTTTCGACAACTACGACCGCTCGCTGCTGAGCCTTTGCCTGCGCGACATCCAGCTTGGGTTAGGGATTGCGGAGGCACAGGTTGGCCGGATGCTGTCGGTGATTCGGCTTGGTTCCCTGGGTGCCTTTCTTTTGTCGCCGTTGGCCGACGTTTTTGGGCGGCGTCGGCTCCTGCTGATTGCGATCGCCGGCTACACGGTGTTTACCTGCCTGAGCGCCGTTACGTTACAGAGCGCCGTCTTCGTCGGATGGCAGTGTTTAGCGCGGTGTTTTGCCGGAGCGCAGGGGATCGTTGCGCTGGTCGTGCTGGTTGAAGAGGTGAATGCCGAGGTCAGGGGCTGGGCGATAGGCCTGCTCGGGGTGGTGGTTCTAACCGGCTGGGGGTTGGCGGCGCTATTTTTTGCCCTGATTCAGTACCTGCCGTTTGGCTGGCGGACGCTCTACTTGCCGGCGCTGCTGCCGCTGATGTTTTTGCGGCCGCTGGCGCGGCTTTTGCCTGAAACGTGGCGTTTTCAACGGGTGCGCAGCGAGGACAGCAGCCCGTTGCGCCTTGTCCGGCCGCTGGGCGAAATGCTCACCGTTTACCCAACGCGGCTAGGCATGACCGTTACGGTTTCGTTTCTCTACACGCTGGGCGGCAACGCGGTGACGTTTTTCTACCCCAAGTACCTGCTGGAAGTGCATCACTGGTCGCCGCCGCAGGTGACGGCGCTGGTCATTTTCGGCGGTCTCATCGGGATTAGCGGCAATTTGGTTGCCGGCCGGCTTAGCGACCTGGTGGGCCGGCGCTACCTGGCGTCGCTTTTGATGATCTTGGCGCCGCTGAGCGCGCTCTGGATATTCCGCGCCCGCGGGGCCGGGGTGATTCCGGCCTGGACGCTGGAGCTTTTCCTGGATACGGCGGCGGGAACCATCGTCGGCGTCTATAGCGCCGAGCTGTTTCCTACGTCTTACCGTTCCGCCGCGGCAGGCGCCATGATGGCGGCCGGGACGCTGGGCGGCGCTTTGGGGCTTTTTGTGGAGAGTTGGTTGTATCATAGGGTGGGTTCGCACTGGGAAGCGGTGCAGTGGCTGGTCGGTTTCTGGTTTTTTGCGGCGCTGGTGATCTTCTTGTTTTTTCCCGAGACGGCCGGGGTCGAGCTGGAGGCGATCTCTCCAGGCAGGGTGGCCGGCAGCGAAGACTAAGTGATGCGGGCAAAGAGAACCGCCGCCCGCTTAGCCCGGGCTGCGACGGGCGCGCCCGGGCGGTGCGCCGCGCGGGCGCGGCCCGTTTTCGCGCCGCCATGGCCCGCGGTGCCGGCCTGGCTGCTCCTGCTGTGCATGGTCTGGCCGGCCGGATGCAGCGACGGGGCGCGGGTGGCAATCCGCGGGCCCGACGGCCGGCGGCGCGCGGTGGTCAAGGTCGAGGTCGCGGACACGCCGGCGGCAAGGCAGGTGGGCCTGATGTTCCGTCGCAGCCTGGCCGGCGATGGCGGGATGCTGTTCGTCTTCCCGGCCGAGCAGAAGCTTTACTTCTGGATGTACAACACGGGAATCCCGTTGGATATGATTTTCGCCGACGCCCAGGGCCGCGTGGTGGGCGTGGTGCCGGACGCGGAGCCCTTTTCGCGCCGCCTGCTGGGCGTTGACGTCCCGGCCAAGTACGTGCTCGAGGTGAACGCCGGCTTCAGCCGTCGCCACGGCATCAAGGCCGGAGACCGGCTGCAGTTCGTCGACTTCACGCCGCTGGCGCGGGGATGAACGCCGAGCGCGCGGCCCTCGCTGCCGCCGCGGCCATCGGGCCGACCGGCGAAGCGGCCGGACGGTTATGGCGCGCCGCCGCCGGCCCGCGCCTGCTCGTCGCGTGCGCGGCCGGGCCGGCTATAGAGGGGAAGGCGGCTATGGCCGGGATTGCGCTCGGATAGTAGCCTTGTAACAAGGGTTTCGCGCCGAGGCCTGGCCCGGCCTGCCGGCCGGGAGCGCCGGGCGCGGCGCAAAGCAGCGCGAAGTGGTTTGCGGCAATGGGAGTCAAGGAGAATATCGAACGGATGCGGGAACTTTCCCGCCAGGCCGAGCTGGGCGGCGGAGAGGAGAGAATCCGTCGCCAGCGCGAGTCCGGGCGCCTGACGGCGCGCGAACGGATCGACGCGCTGTTGGACCCGGGTTCCTTCGTTGAGCTGGACAAGTTGAAGACCCATCGCTGCTCCGATTTCGGCATGGAGCGGCGCCGGGTTCCGGGCGACGGCGTGGTGGCGGGCTACGGCACGGTTGACGGCCGTCAGGTGTGCGTGTTCTCCCAGGACTTCACCGTTTTCGGCGGCAGCCTTTCGGGCGCTTTTGCCGAGAAGGTCTGCAAGGTGATGGACCTTGCCACCAAGGCGGGCTGCCCGGTAATCGGGCTCAACGACTCGGGCGGCGCGCGCATCCAGGAAGGGGTGGTCTCGCTGGCCGGGTACGCCGATATCTTTTTGCGCAATGTCCTGGCCTCGGGCGTGGTGCCGCAGATTTCGGTGGTCATGGGTCCGTGCGCCGGCGGCGCGGTCTACTCGCCGGCGATGACCGATTTCGTGGTGATGACCCGCACCAATTCGTACATGTTCATCACCGGGCCCGATGTCATCCGGGCGACCACCCACGAAGAGGTGACGATGCAGGAACTGGGCGGCGCGGACACGCACGCCACCCGTTCGGGCGTATGCCATCTCGAGGCGGCCGACGACTTGGCGGCGCTGGCTCTGGTGCGCGAGCTGCTTTCCTACATGCCGTCGAACAACGCCGAAGACCCGCCGTTTGCGCCCGGCGGCGACGACCCGCAGCGCAGCGATCCGGAACTGGACGCGATCGTGCCGGAAAACCCGAACAAACCCTACGACATCCGGGCGATCATCGGCCGCGTGGTCGACGACGGCCGCTGGCTGGAAATCCAGAAAGACTATGCGCAGAACATCGTGATCGGCTTCGCCCGCCTGGGCGGGTATGCCGTCGGCGTGGTGGCCAACCAGCCGGCTTACCTGGCCGGATGTCTGGACATCGACGCCTCGGTCAAGGCGGCGCGTTTCGTGCGCTTTTGCGACTGCTTCAACCTTCCGCTCATCACCTTGGTTGACGTGCCGGGCTTCTTGCCGGGCACCGCGCAGGAGTTCGGCGGAATCATCCGCCACGGCGCCAAGCTGCTTTACGCTTACTGCGAGGCGACGGTGCCGAAGATTACCGTGATTACCCGCAAAGCGTATGGCGGCGCCTACGACGTCATGTCCTCCAAGCACGTGCGCGGCGACTTTAACTTCGCCTACCCGACGGCCGAGATCGCCGTCATGGGGCCCGAGGGGGCGGTCAACATCATCATGCGCAACGAAATCGAGCGCGCCGGCGAGGCCGCCGCCGCCGAGCGCGCTCGGCTGGTCGAGGACTACCGCCGGACCTTTGCCAATCCGTTCAAGGCGGCCGAACTGGGATATGTGGACGAAATCCTGATGCCGCGCCAGACCCGGCCGCGGCTTATCAGCGCGCTCAAAATGCTCGAGAACAAGCGGGAGAGCAATCCACCGCGAAAGCACGGCAACATCCCGCTCTAGGCCGGGGCCGCGCCGCCGGTCCGTGGCGCGCCGAGCGCGCCGCCAGGCGCTAGCGCAGGCAAGCGCGCCCGCGCGCAACGAGGGAGAGCCCGGGCTCGATGTTCAAGCGAATTCTTATTGCCAACCGGGGCGAAATAGCGGTCAGAATAATCCGCGCCTGCCGCGACCTGGGCGTCCAGCCGGTCGCGGTCTTTTCCCAGGCCGACCGCACCGCGCGCCACGTGCGCGAGGCCGACTTGGCCGTGCCGATCGGCCCCGCCCCGGCGGCCCAGAGCTACTTGAACAGCGCGGCGATTATCGAGGCGTGCCGTGGCGCCAAGGCTGAGGCGATCCATCCCGGCTACGGCTTTCTGGCCGAAAATCCCGCCTTTGCCCGCGCGGTCAAGCAGGCCGGGTTGGTCTTCATCGGGCCGTCGGCCGAAGCAATCGAACAGATGGGCGACAAGGTCCGCGCTCGTGGCCTGATGGCTGCAGCCGGCGTGCCCGTGGTGCCCGGCTCGCCCGCCACGCTCGACGACAGCCGCCAGGCGCTGGCGCTGGCGCGCGAAGTCGGGTTCCCGGTGATGCTCAAGGCGGCGGCCGGAGGCGGGGGCAAGGGCATGCGCCTTATCGAGCAGGAGGCCGAACTTGAAGCGGCCGTGCGCGCGGTGGCGAGCGAGGCGCGCTCGGCCTTCGGCGACGGCCGCTTTTACCTCGAGAAATACCTCGATTGCCCGCGCCATATCGAGGTCCAGGTGCTGGCCGACGCCGCCGGTCGCACCGTGCACCTCTTCGAGCGCGAGTGCTCCATCCAGCGCCGCCATCAGAAGGTCGTCGAGGAAACGCCGTCGCCGTTTGTGACGCCCGCGATGCGCCGGGAAATGGGCGAGATCGCCGTCCGCGCGGCGCGCGCCGTTAACTACCTCGGCGCCGGCACGATCGAGTTCCTGGTTGACGCCCGGCGCAACTTCTACTTCCTCGAAATGAACACCCGCATCCAGGTCGAGCATCCGGTGACCGAGATGGTGACCGGGGTCGACCTGGTCAAGGCGCAGATCGAGATCGCCGCCGGCGGCAAACTGCCGGCTGAAGCCGAGCATCCCGTGCTCAACGGCTGGGCGCTCGAGTGCCGCATCTACGCGGAGGACCCGGCCCAGGGTTTCACGCCCGCGCCCGGCGCAATCGAAGTCTTCCGGCCTCCGGAAGGGCCCGGCGTGCGCCACGACAGCGGCGTCTATCCCGGAGCCGAGGTGCCGGTCTACTACGACCCGATCATTTCCAAGCTGATCACCTGGGGCAACAGCCGCGCCGAGGCAATCGGCCGGATGCGCCGGGCGCTCGGCGAGTTCACGATCGCGGGCCGGCTTGCCACCAACCTTGACTTTCACCGCTGGCTGATGGACCATCCGCGCTTTATCGCGGGCGATTTCGATACCCGCTTCATCGCCCAGGAGTTCAAGCCGGCGGCGCTGGCCCGCGCGGCGGGCGGCGGCGACGACGAGCCGCGCGCGGCCGCGCTGGTGGCTGCGGCGCTTGCCTGGCAGGAGGCTGCCGCGGCCCGGCAGCCGGCGACGCGCGCGGGCGGCGCCGGCCTTTCGCCCTGGAAGATGGCAGCTCGCACGCGGCTTCTGCGGCGCTAAGCGATGCGTTATGTGGCCGTGCTCGACGGGGTCGAGCGGGAAATCGAGGCGCAGCGGATCGACGCCGGGCGTTACCGGGTTAAGCTCGCCGGCCGATGGTACGAGGCCGACCTGCGCCGGATCGGCCCCGGCTCCTTTTCGGTGCTGGTCGATGGACGCTGCTTCGACCTGGAAGTCGGCGCGCAGGAGGGCGAACTCATCGTTGGCGCCCGCGCCGGCACGAGCCGCGTAAGCCTCGTCAATCATGGCCGAGCTTCCGCCACGCAGGGCGGTCGCCGAGCCCGCGGCGCCGAGCGCGCCGAGCTGCGGGCCATGATGCCCGGCCGGGTGGTCGCCGTGCTGGTCGAGCCCGGCACCGAAGTGGCGGCCGAACAAGGACTGGTCGTCGTCGAGGCGATGAAAATGGAAAATGAACTCCGGGCGCCCAGGGCAGGCAGGGTGGTCGAGGTTAAGGTGAGCGAGGGCCAGACGGTCGAGAAGGGCGACCTGCTCGCGGTGATCGCGTAGCTCTGACCAGGGAGGCGATCATGGCTTCAGCCGATCCAACGCTTGAGGCGGCCCGGCGCCGGTGGAAAGAAAAAAAGCTCGCTCCGGCACTGGAAAAAAACCGCCAAGCGCGGGCCGCGCTGGCTACCGGCTCGGGAATCGAAATCGAGCCCTGCTACGATCCCGGCGCGGTGGCCGAGCTCGACTACTTGGCAGACCTCGGCTTTCCCGGCGACTACCCGTTTACCCGCGGCGTGCAGCCAACGATGTACCGGGGACGGCTCTGGACGATGCGCCAGTACGCCGGGTTTGGCACCGCCGAGGAGTCCAATCGGCGTTACCACTACCTGTTCGAGCGCGGCCAGACCGGGCTCTCGGTGGCTTTCGACCTGCCCACCCAGATGGGGCGCGACGCCGACCATCCTCGCTCGCGCGGCGAGGTTGGCAGGGTCGGCGTCTCGATCTGCTCGCTGGCCGACATGGAGACCTTGCTTGACGGGCTTCCGCTGGACCGCATATCGACCTCGATGACGATCAACGCCACGGCCGGCATTTTGTTGGCACTCTACCTGGTGGTGGCCGAGCGGCGCGGGGTCGCATGGAGCAAGCTTAACGGGACGATCCAGAACGACGTTCTCAAGGAGTACGTGGCGCGCGGCACTTATATTTACCCGCCCGGGCCCTCGCTGCGCATCATCACCGACATTTTCGCTTTCACGGCCAAAGAGGTGCCGTCGTGGAACCCGATTTCGATCTCCGGCTACCACATTCGGGAGGCCGGCTCGACTGCGGCGCAGGAGTTGGCTTTCACCCTGGCCGACGCGATCGCTTACGTCGAGGCGGGGTTGCGCTGCGGGCTGGCGATTGACGGGTTTGCCGGCCGTCTTTCGTTTTTTTTCAACGTGCATAACAATTTTTTTGAAGAGCTGGCAAAGTTCCGCGCGGCGCGCAGGTTGTGGGCGAGGATCGTCAAAACTCGCTTTGGCGCGCGCGAGGAACGCTCGATGATGCTGCGGTTCCACGCCCAGACCGCCGGCTCGACGCTCACCGCGCAGCAGGTCGATAACAACGTCGTCCGCGTCGCACTCCAGGCGCTGGCCGCGGTGTTGGGCGGCGCGCAGTCGCTGCACACCAACTCGCGCGACGAGGCGCTGGCCCTGCCGACCGAAAGCTCGGTGCGCCTGGCGCTCCGGACCCAGCAGATTATCGCCTTTGAGTCGGGCGTGACCGATACGGCCGACCCTCTGGGCGGTTCCTACTTTGTCGAAGCGCTGACCACCGAGCTCGAGCGCAAAGCGCTGGACTACTTGGCGCGGATCGACGACCTGGGCGGGGCGGTCGCCGCGATCGAGCGCGGCTACATGCAGGGTGAAATCCAGGCGGCAGCCTACGCCTACCAGCGCGAAATTGAGGCCAAGAAGCGGATTATTGTCGGCGTCAATGAGTTCACCGAGCAGGCCGAGGCGGTGCCCGAAATCGCGCGGGTCGATCCCAGGATCGAGGAAAGCCAAACCGCCAGACTGGCCGAGCTCAAGGCCCAACGCAACCGGGCCGCGGCCGAACGGGCGCTGACCGGGGTGGCCCGTGCGGCCGCTGACGGAAGCAACCTGATGCCGGCCTTTATCGAGGCGGTGCGCGCCTGGGCAACGTTGGGCGAAATTTCCGACGCGCTGCGCCAAGTCTTCGGCGAGTATCGGCCGAGCCGGGCGCTCTGAGTCGGCGCGCGCGGCTCGGCGCCCGCCCCGCAAGCCGGCGCGGTACTGGCCTTGGCCTGGCCCCCGACGTAAAATCAAGGGCTTAAGCCGGATCGGCCGCCGACGGAGGGGAAAAATAGCAGATGGGGCCTGTTCCAAAAGGGGTGTTTCTGACCAAGGGCGTCGGCAAGCACCGCGAGAAACTTACCTCGTTCGAGATGGCGCTGCGCGCCGCCGGGATTGCCGAATTCAACCTGGTGCGCGTCAAGTCCATCTTCCCCCCCAACTGCCGGTTGGTCCCGCCCCAGGAAGGCCTCAAGCGCCTAAGCCCGGGACAAATCGTCTTTGCCGTGATGAGCGACAACGCAACCGACGAACCCCATCGGCTCATCGTGGCTTCGGTCGGCGTGGCCATCCCTGCCAACCCGGCTCATTACGGCTACCTCTCCGAGCATCACAGCTTCGGCGAGACCGACCAGAAGGCGGGCGACTACGCCGAGGACCTGGCAGCCACGATGCTGGCCACCATCCTGGGCGTCGATTTCGACCCCAACGCCAGCTACGACGAGCGCAAGGATATTTGGCGGGTGTCGGACAAAATCGTCACCACCCGCAACGTCACCCAATCGGCCATCGGCGACCGCGACGGACTGTGGAGCTCGGTGGTCGCCGCCGCGGTCTTTGTCGACCTGCCCAACGGCCGATGAAAAAAGAGCGCGGCATGCGCTGCCGCAGGCCACAAGCCGCGGTCTTGGCAGCGATCAGAAAGGATTGAATCGGATGACGACCGAAATTTTCTACTGCCTTGCCTGAGGCTACAAGCCGAGGGCTGCCAGTTTGGCCGCCTCGCTCAAATCGCACTTCAGCGCGCAAGTTAAGCTGACCCCGGGCCGCAGCGGGCAGTTCGACGTTCTGGTCGACGGACGGCTGGTCTTTTCGAAGGCGAGCGTGGGACGCTTCCCGCTCGAGGGCGAAGTCGAACAGGCAGTCACCGCACTCAAGGCCGGCAAGGAGCCGCCGCCGCCGCCGCGTGCCGCAA
Source organism: Deltaproteobacteria bacterium (assembly GCA_021794015.1). Classification (GTDB taxonomy): domain Bacteria; phylum Desulfobacterota; class Binatia; order Binatales; family Binataceae; genus JAJYRQ01. The sequence goes on from JAJYRQ010000002.1 coordinate 152,163, forward strand.
AAAACAGCCCGCTCTCCCGCCTCTTCGGCAAACTCGGTTCCTAGCCCGCCGCGTTGCTCCGCGCACGTCGCAATTTGCGCCTCGACCGTGACTGCCTGGCCAAGGCTAGCTCTCAGCGCCGCTCTGTTCAATAGCGCTGACCAGATTCAGAGGTCACGTAAGCCACAAATGAGAAATTTGTGGCTGCGCGGTTGTTTGTGGCATTGACTTGGCCGGCGCGTGTGGTAGCTTTATGCTATGGCGTTTCGCGTTCTGCCCGACGGAACAATCGAGACGGATTCCCTCGAAGAGGCCCTTCGGGCGCGAGAGGCGCTAAATCGCCGAAGGCCACGCCAAGCCCGGGGGGCAGAGCCACGCAGCGGCCTGACCGACAACACGCGCCGGCTGCTCCAGGCGCTGCTCGACAGGCCCGAGGGCTTGCTCTCGGCCGACCTCGCTGCGCGTGCCGGGCTCTCGACGAGGCAATTTCCGCCCATTCTTCGGGGACTCGGGTCGTGGTCGCGCAAACGGCGTTTGAAATTGGAGGACCTCCTAACCCGGGAGCCACGGAGTGAGAGAGGAAAGCCGGTCAGCCATTACAAGCTCACGGAGCAGGGCCGCGGGCTGTTCGGCGAGGTCGTTATTAAGGCGCTTGAGGCGGGCGAATTACGAAAAGCAGACAGCTTAGGATGACCCCGCCTTTCGACACTCCTTGGCGGTATGCTGTGGGGGCGTGGTGAAAAGGCAAACACGGCGGCCTTGCAAGTTGCTGGGCTTTCAAGCTTTCGAGGGTTCGAATTCCTCCACGCGCCGCATATCCCGAACCAGGGCAAGGACAAGTCGAAAGACTTTAATGTGCGATTTGGGCTGGGGCTGCGTGCGCCCAAGGCGCAGGGATACAACTTCTCCTATACCTTCCCGCCGTTTCTCAAGGAAGCGTGGCGCGTGCTCGGCCCGGAAGGCCTATTGCTTTGCAAAATCGCGGACTACGTCCATGACCATCGCTACCAGTGGGCGCATGTGGAGCTGATCGATGCTGCGCAGCGCGTAGGCTTTCAGCCCTGTGACTCCATCGTCAAAGTCAGGAAGGGACCGATCATCGATCCGAAGTGGAAGGCCGCACACCATACTCGGCGGCAGCATTGTTTCTGGCTGATATTTCGCAAATCCGAGCGGTGTGAGTAGCTGGCTCAGGGCCGCAGCTCGCGGTCCCATTCCAGCAGCATCATGCAGCGATTAACGGGGAAGGCGCGGATTGAGCAGTTGCCGTCTGAGCCGTCGAAGTGCGCGTGGAAGACCAAATCGCCAGCCTCGTATACATCGCCCCCGAGGCTCTGGCGACCAGCCCGTCGTGCCACCGGCTGAAAGCTGGCACGCTCAAGGAGCCGCAGCGTGTCGACCGGAATTTCCAGCAACTGGTAGTGCAGAAGGCGTGGCTTCCAGACCGCGCGGAGCATCGGGATTAAGTCGTACCTGCTTGGGTGCTCCATCACCCGCTGGACGAGAGCATCGGCGGACTACGGCTCCTTTTCGGTGGTGCACAGCTTGGTAATGCTGATCCGGATTTAGTCTCGTGGCTTTGCCCGTCTCGGTCTTGATCGAGAGCCGCGTCCCCTCTACGAGCAGGTCGTGGGTCGGCTGGTTGCGTGCGCCCGGCTCGAGGGCTGCGGCGTGGCGCTGCCTTGCGAAGCCTAAGAGCCGGGGCTATACAGCAAGCTGAAGTTACGATGGCTGAGACGCCGGTTCCGGATAGGCCGAGCCGCGCAAAGCCTCGGCTGGCGAGTGCCGGGCGCCTGCCGCGGGCCGGCGCATGATTAGCGGCGGCCGGGCCGACCCTTCGACTATGCCCAGGGCAGGTCCTGCGCCGCCTGCTCTACATGGGCGCGCGCAGCGCCATCCGGGCCAACCCGGTGTTGCGCGCCTACTTTTGGATGGCAGCGGGGACGGAGGGGGACCGCGTCGCGGCGTTGCGCGCGCGCTGGTCTGCCTGCGCCGCGCGCGGCCTGTCTGCGTGTGGGCACGCACAGGCAGGCGCGGCAGGCAGGCCGGGCGAGCTGGCGCAGGGTGGGGCTTAGCGGCCGGTGAAGCGCGGCTTGCGCTTTTCCATGAAGGCGGCGATTCCTTCGCGGGCATCCTCTGAGGGATTGGTTATTTGGACGGCCAAGGCAGCGTCCTCGAGCGCGTTCTCCAGCGTCATCTCGAGCTGCTTGTAGATCATTCGCTTGGCCAGGCGAATTGCCAGCGGCGCGCCTTCGGCAAGCCTTCTGGCCAGCCGCTCAACCGCAGGCATCAGCTCCGCGTCCGGAACGACCTCGGTCACCAAGCCCAGTTCCAGGGCGCGCCGCGCGTCGTAGACCTCGGAAAGCAGCGTCATGCGCAGCGCCGCGCCAACTCCCATGGCGCGGGGGAAAAGGTAGGCGCCGCCCTCGTCGGGCAGCAAGCCCAGCCCGACTGCGGTATCGCCCAGGCGCGCGCTTTCGGCGGCGACCCGGAAGTCGCAGCAGAGCGCCAGGGTGAGACCGCCGGCCACCGCCGGCCCGTTGACGGCGGCAATCACCGGCTTGTCGAGTCGGCGCAGGGAGAGCACAAGCTGGTGAAAATGCTCACGCATCTCGAGCAGGTGGGCCATCGGATGGCCGGAAAAAGGAGAACGCGCCAGCTCCTCGGCGCTCACGTCGCCGCCGGCGCAAAAGGCGCGGCCCGCGCCGGTGACAACCAGGACCCGCGCGGCCTCGTCGCGCCGCATGACATCGACCGCGTCGACCAGTTCGCGCACCATCGCGGGCGTGTAGGCGTTTAGCCGGTGCGGGCGGTTGAGCGTGATGCGCGCGATGCCTTGGGCGCAGTCGTGAACGATGCTGCTGTAAGCCATGGCGGAATCTCTGCCTCCCGGCGCGGCCGCTCAGCGCCCGGTAAAACGCGGTGCGCGCTTCTCCAGGAAAGCGCGCACCGCCTCCCTGTGGTCCTCGCTAAGGCCGGTGAGCGTCTGGCCGAGCGCCTCGCGCTCGAGCAGCGCGCGAAGATCGCTGGTCAGCGCCGCGTTGAGGTTGGCCTTCATGTAGGCATAGGCGACCCGCGGGCCGCCGGCTATGCGGCAGGCGAGCGCCTCGACTTCGGCCTCGAGCGAGGTCGCCGGCACCACGCGGTTGACGATCCCGAGGGCAAGCGCCTGCGCGGCGTCGATCATCTCCGCCAGGAAGTAAAGCTCGCGCGCCTTGCCGGTGCCGACCAGCCGGGTGAGCGTCCAGCTACCGCCGAAGTCGCCCGAGTAGCCGACCCGCGCAAAGCCGGTACCCAGCCGCGCCGTATCGGCGGCAATCCTAAGGTCGCAGGCAAGCGCAAGGCTGAGCCCCGCGCCCACCGCGGGTCCGTTGAGCGCGGCGATGGTGACCTTAGGCATTTCATGAAGCAGCAGCGAGGATTCCTCGAGGCCGCGCAGCCGGGCGGCCTGCTGCTCGATGGCCGGGCGCGCAGCCTCCTGCCGGGCGCGTTCGTTCATGTGGGTGATGTCGCCGCCGGCGCAAAACGCGCGCCCGGCGCCGCGCATCACCACAGCGCCTACGCCATGGTCGCGCGCCGCCTCGCTCAACTCCACGACCAGCCCGGCCAGCATCGGCTCGCTAAGCGCGTTGAGTTTTTCCGGGCGGTTCAGCGTGAGGTAAAGCACGCCGTCGCGGCGCTCGGTGAGTAAATCTTCGGCAGCCATCGGGCAACCTCCTTCGCGCGCAACGCTTGTTTGCGCGCCGCGGGCGCGCGGGTCTACCCTACGATGCGGCGGCGGGGCCTCGGTGGCAAGAGCCCGCGCCTACCTGCACCGGCCGAGCTGCTGGCCTTCGAGCATATGGGCCGGGGCCGCACTCGATGGGCGCCCAGGGGCTTGCGCCGGGAAACGGCGCGCAAGCCCGCTCGGCCCGCGCCGGGTTCAAAACGGCGCCCCGCCGAGCAGCAGCTTTTCCAGTTGCTCCGGGCCAAGCCGCAGCCCCACGTGGAACGGGCCGAACTCGGCGTAAAGCGCGCTCGATTCGTCAAACCGCATCTCGTAAATCATCCGCTTGAAAACCAGCGGGTCGTCGGCAAAAAGGTCAACGCCCCATTCCCAGTCGTCAAGGCCGGTCGACCCGGAGATAATCTGGACGACGCGATCGCCGTAGCGACGGCCGATAAGCCCGTGGTCGTGCATCAACCGGCGGCGCTCGTCGAACCCGAGGCGGTACCAATTGGCGCCGGGCGCGCGTTTTTTGTTCATCGGGTAGAAGCAAAGGCAGCGCCGCTCGGGGATGAGCGGGTAGAGGCGGCGGGCGAATTTCTCCTTGACTCGGGACAGCTCCTGTTCGAGCGCCTGCGCCCAGGGCGCCGAACCCGGCTTGATCCCCTGCTCGCGGAGCCTGGCGTCGATGACCGGCGTCAGTTCGTAAAGGCCGATCTCGACCACCGAGAGGTAGGAACCGCGTGGCGAGAGGAAACCGGCAAGTCGCAGGCCCGCCAGTTCAAGTTGGGCCTGGGCCAGCTCCTCAACGCTCGGCCGCAAGTGCACCCATATGAGATCGCCTTTATGACCCAGCTCGAAAAAAACCGCGCTGCAACCGCCGCGCCGTGTCTCCATGCCGGCCAGCGCCTGGCGCGCCTCGGCGGCCAGCGCCGCGTGCTGGCCGGGCGCAAGCGCCCGCAGTCGCTCGCGCTCGAGGCTGTGCATCTGATGCAGTACGAAGGCGCCTTCCAGCGTGTACGGGGCCTGCGGCTCGGCGGGCTCTTCCCGCTCGATGCGGGTGCCGCTTAAGTCTTGCTGCTCTGCCATACCTGATCGCCTTGAGCGCTTTTCGCGCGGATAAACTATAGCCATCGCCGCCTGCTCAGGCAAAGATACCTTCAAAGCCGGCGATTCGCCCGAGCGCGTCGAGATTCAGATGCGTGCCGACAAGCTCGGCCAACCGGCGATACTCGTCGGCTCGCGAGGCGGACGCCGGCGCACCCGGCCGGCGGACCGTGGCCCTGCCGGCGCAAAGCGCGTTGAGAAAAGCCGCGCGCAGCGGCCGGTTCTCGAACAGCCCGTGGAGCATCGTGCCCACGATCGTTCCCGCGGCCCCGATCGCGCCGTCGGCGAGCTCTACGGCTGCGCCGTTGCGGCTTATGATGGAAAAGGGCGCGGCGAAGGCGCCGCCCGGCAAGACGCTCCCCATGTGTATTTCATAGCCGTCGAGCAGGGTCTCGCCGCCGAGGTCGCCGGTCAGAAACGACGGCGTTGCAACGCGCGCCAGGACCCGGGCCGTGACCTTGGTCGGGGCAAAGCGGGTCGTTATCGGGAGCAGTCCCAGACCGGGAGCGCGCGCTACGGCCGATTCCACGCCGGCCGGGTCCTCGATCGAACGGCCGAGCATCTGGCATCCCCCGCACACGCCGAGTACGCGCCGGCCCTCGCTTGCCCGGCGCGCGATCGCTGCGGCCATCCCCGTTTGCTTAAGCCAGTCGAGGTCAGCCACCGTGCTCTTGGTCCCGGGCAGCACAACCAGGTCTGCCCCGTCCAGTTCGGCGGCGCTTTCGGCGAAGCGCAGCGCCACGTCCGGTTCATGCTCCAGCGGCAGAAAGTCGTCGTAGTTGGAAATATGCGGCAGCCGGACCACCGCGATGGTGACATCGGCGCCGTGTTTCGGCGCTTGGGCGCGTCGGTCCTCCAGACCGAGCGAGTCTTCGTCCGCGATGTTGAGCCCCGCCAGGTAGGGCACGACCCCCAACACCGGTCGGCCAAAGCGCGTCTGCAGGAATTCCAGTCCTGGAGTGAGCAGCGCCTGGTCGCCCCGGAACTTGTTGATTAGGAAAGCTGCCACGCGGGCGCGATCCTCGGCGGCCAGAAGCTCCATGGTCCCGACGATTTGCGCAAAGACGCCTCCGCGGTCGATGTCGGCTGCCAGGATGACCGGCGCGCCGCTTAGCCGTGCGACGAACATGTTGACCACGTCGAAATCGATGTTGATCTCGGCGGGACTGCCGGCACCCTCGATAATCACGAGATCGTAGGCCCGCCGCAGCTTGTCCAGGCTTGAGCTCACTACCCGTTCGAGTTCGGGCTTAAGACCTCGGTACTCGGTGAAGGTCATGGTTGCGATCGGCTTGCCCAGCATCACCACCTGCGAGCGCAGGTTGCCCTCGGGTTTGAGCAGGATCGGGTTCATCTCGACCGCCGGCTCAAGCCCGGCCGCCTCGGCCTGAACGGCCTGAGCGCGTCCGATTTCCCGGCCCTCGGGCGTGACGGCCGAGTTGAGCGCCATGTTTTGCGCCTTGAAGGGAGCGACGCGCAGGCCCCGGTGGTGGAAAAGGCTGCAAAGCGCCGTCACGAGCAGGCTCTTACCAACCGAGGAGGCGGTGCCCTGCACCATTAGCGTTCGTCCCTTCACGGCCGGTTGCTCTCCCGTATGCGAGCTGCAGCGCGTGCCGCCCGCAAGGGGCAGGCCCGAGCTGCGGCGCGCCGGCTTATGGCAGCTCTCGCGCCGGTGCTAGGCCGACGCGCGGCTGCGGCGCAATTCATAGACCCGCAGGTGCGTGCATGCGATCGGCAAAAGCGTGGTGCTGACGCCCAGCTCGCGGGCGCGCTTGAGCAGGTCGCCCAGGATATGCTCCCCTTCGGTCGGCCCGGTGCGCTCGATGTCGCGCAGCATCGAGGCGGTGAAAGTCGCGCCGGGCTGCGTCAGCAGGGCCCGAGTTTGCGCCAGCCGGCCCTCAGGGATGGGGTAGCCGGAGCGCGCGGCGATTCTGGCGCACTCGTCGAGCAGCGTTTCGGTCAGCTCCCGGCCCTGGGCGGCAACGATATCACCGACGCTGCCGCGCATCAGGCAGGTCATCCCGGCCAGGGCTGCCAGCATCACCCATTTCTCCCACGCGTCGAGCATCAGGTTCTCCGAGTAGCGCACGTCGGACCTGATACGCCCCAGGACCGAGTGGAGTGCGTCGCAGCGCGCCGACCGTCCGCCGCGCCGCTCGCCGAAGGTGATGCTGTTGATCGGGAGAAGCTGCTGAATTTCGCCCGACGGCGCCAGGGTCGCGGCCAGATGGCAGAAACCGCCCAGGACCCGGCCCTCGCCGAAGCGCTCGTCCAGAGCGCGATAGTGGGCGAGGCCGTTCAGCAGCGGCAGTACCGTTGAGCCGGGTCCGACCGCAGCAGCAACCGCCTCGATTGCCGGCAGCAGGTCGTAGGCCTTGCACGATAGAATGACCACGTCGTAAGAATCACCCGGCTCGGCGCGTACGATAACGTTTACGGGTATCCGCAAAGTGCCCTGCGGACCCGATAAGACCAGCCCGCCCGCCTTGAGCTGGGCGGCCCTGCGCTCGCGAACCAGGAAGGTCACGTCCGCGCCCGCCTCAACCAGGCGCGCGCCGAAGAACCCTCCCGTGGCGCCCGCCCCCAGGATGAGAAAACGCATCCCGTTGTCTCCTGTTCTTTTGCCCGGCCGGCCCGCTATGGCGAAGGCGCTTGCCGGGGTTAGGCATGCCTGGGATTATCCCCCTGCGGCGGGCGCGCTGTCGATAAACGCGAAGTTTTGGCAGCCTGCCTCAGCGGGCGCCGGGCGCACAGCGCCGGTTGCAGCGGGCGCCCCGCGCCCCGATAATTTAGCAGACTTGGCGACTTGGCCGGCATCGGCCGGGCAAGCTTCGGCCGACAGGGCCGCTCTCCCTTTCGGCGCATAGGTTTACCGTGGCTCGGGAACAGTCAGCACAACGCTGGGACCCGGAGGGCTACCTCCGTAACGCCGGTTTTGTAGCCGCGCTGGGCGAACCGGTACTGGCATTGCTGGCGCCCCGGCGAGGGGAGCGCGTGCTCGACCTGGGATGCGGCGAGGGGCTGCTCGCAGCAAGAATGGCTGCCGCGGGGATCGACGTCGTTGCCGTGGACGCCTCGGCGGCGATGGTCGAGGCAGCGCGCCGGCGCGGAATTGCTGCCGAGCTTATGGATGCGCGAGAACTTTCCTTTGACGCCGAGTTCGACGCCGTTTTCTCCAACGCGGTTCTGCACTGGGTGCGCCCGCCCGAGGCGGCGATCGCCGGGGTCAGGCGGGCGCTTAAGCCCGGCGGCCGTTTCGTCGGTGAGTTCGGCGGCCACGGCAACGTGGCGGCGATCCTGGTGGCCCTGCTTGCGGTGCTCAGCCGGCGCGCAATCAACGCCGCCGCGCACCGTCCGTGGTACTTTCCGACCGCACGGGAGTATCGCGGCCGTCTCGAGCGGGCCGGCTTCGCGGTGGAATACATCGAGCTCATCCCAAGGCCGGTTGTCCTTCCCACCGGGATCGAGGGCTGGCTGGAGACGTTTGCCGGTCCGATGCTGGCGCTGGCGGGCGGCGAGCAGAAGGCGGCGCGGGCCGAGGTGGTCGAGCTCTTGCGGCCGGCGCTTTGCGACCGCGACGGCAACTGGACGGCCGACTACGTGCGGCTGCGTTTTTGCGCCCGCCTGCCTGAAAAGCGGTAACCCGCGGCGCAGGCAGGCCAACGGGAGCGCAGCGCCAGGATGCCCGGTGCGCCTTCTTCTTTCCCTCTCCCCTTGGGGGGAGAGGGGAGGGTGAGGGGGGCCGCTGGCGCCACCTCGAGCCTCTGGATGCGTCCCCCCTCTCCTTGATCCTCTCCCCCGTTGGGGGAGAGGAATCAGGAAAAGGGGATGCGCGACGCGTCTCCCTGCCGCGATGCAACGG